>DATNFV010000060.1:0-52094 GCA_035606215.1 Hanamia sp. | reverse complement strand
ATCTAATTTTTTAAAAAACTAACTTTCTAAAGGATTAGTAAAATTAAAAAAGCCGTCTCAGTTTTTATTTTGAGACGGCCTCTTGTTTATTTATATTGTATCAATTATCATGATCCTTATCTTACATGTTATACGCTTCGGAAAATTATACAGGAATGGTAAATAAAAGATGTGTCATTATAGTAACTTCACCACGCTAAATTTTAAAAACTGAATCAATAAATATTCTGAAAGCATGCAATTAAAGGATTCTCTTTCCCTGGCTTTTCGTACTATTAAGAGTAACAAACTTCGCACAGGAATTACCGTTGCGATCATTGCTTTTGGAATCATGGCGTTAATTGGAATTATAACCGCTATTGCATCTATGAATCAAAGTCTTTCTGAAAGTTTTGCCACGATGGGTGCTAATTCTTTCAGTATTCAATACAGGGATTTGATGATAAGAGTTGGTAATGGCGGAAGGCAAGTGAAAAAAACAAGCACGAATGCATTGAAAGCCAAAAAATCAAATGAAAGAAAGATCATTACTTACCAGGAAGCGAAACTTTTTAAAGAACGATATAAATTTCCAGGCCGCGTTAGTATTTCTGTAGACGGGCCGCAGAGTGTTATTGTTATGAATGACGAAGTAAAAACCAATCCCAATATTTCGATGACAGGCAGTGATGAAAATTATCTGATATTGAATGGTTATTCATTGGCAGGAGGAAGGGATTTTAATAAACTGGATGTTGAAAGTGGCAGAAGCATTTGTATTTTAGGAAACAGTGTTGCCAAAAAATTATATGGCGATAATACATTGCGTGCATTGGACCAGGTGATCAAGGCAGATGGTATTAAATATCGGGTGATAGGCGTTTTGAAAGATAAAGGTTCCAGCGCTTTTTTTAATGCTGATAATATTGTGCTGACGACCTACAATAATATTCGTCGTCTTTTTCCAACCGATGGTATAAGCTACCAAATTGGTGTGATGGTAAACGATATCACGCAGATGGACGCCGCCATTTCAGAAGCGAAAGGAACTTTCAGGCCGATAAGAAAGCTGGCAATTGATGAAGAGAATAATTTTTACATTGATAAAAGCGACAGCATTGCTGAAGTATTTAAAAGCAGTCTTGGCGCGATAACTACTGCTGCTGCATTTATTGGATTGATCACATTAATAGGTGCGGCAATTGGTTTGATGAATATCATGTTGGTGGCTGTAAATGAGCGGACACGCGAGATTGGTTTGATAAAAGCAATTGGAGGAAAGAGTAAAAGTATTCGCGCCCAATTTCTTTTTGAATCTATTTTTATCAGTCTTATCGGAGCGGTGCTTGGAATTATTCTTGGAGTAATTGTTGGAAATGTTGTTGGTATATTTCTTCATACTGGTTTTGTGGTTCCTTGGGGCTGGGTTGTTACAGGGATTGTCGTTTGCTCTGCTGTAGGGCTTTTCGCAGGTTTATATCCGGCGGTAAAAGCCGCTCGAATGGATCCTATTGTTGCGCTCCGTTATGAATAATCACCATTACTCTTAAATAATTACTTTTAAAAGTACCTTTCTTCCTTCAAAGTTTTCTTCCTTTTGTAATTGTTCATCTCTTATTAAATAATGACTGCGGGAATTATTTTTAAAATATTGGCAAAGCTTTAACCAACTTTCAAATATTTTACTAACTTGTGCCACTAAAATATTTTTATAGGAAATAAGAATTTTAATTTTTTTTTTCGTTACACTTGCACAATCAAATTCTACAAACAAAAATCAGTAAAACTTAAACATTTAAAAACTAAAACAACATGGCAGATTTAAAGACTCCTGCAAACGCACCAGTAAATGCTACCACATCCGTGCAGGCAAAAAAGTCCAATAACATTATTTCTTTATTAGCGCCTATTATATGTATTATCGCTGGTTATATCATTTGGCGATTCGTTATTGGTGCTGATAGTAATTTTACAAACCCTGATCCGAACGGTGGTTTCTGGCCAAAACAGGAAGGTCCAAAAGGTAGTTTCCCCAGAATGTATGAAGGTGGAATTATTGTGCCTATCCTTATCGGATGTTTTTTAATTGTATTCACTTTTGTAATTGAAAGAGCATTAACTGTTTCTAAAGCAGCCGGAAAAACTTCCAATGCTGAGTTTATCAGAAAAGTACAGTTTTTCCTTGCTGATAAAAAAGTAGATGCTGCTATCGCAGAATGTGATAAACAAAAAGGATCTGTAGGAAATGTAATGAAAGCTGGTTTGCGCAAATACAAACAAATGATCACCGACACTGAGTTGGATACTGATCAAAAAGTGCTTGCGATTCAAAAAGAAATTGAGGAGGCTACGGCTCTTGAATTACCAATGCTTGAAAAAAACCTTGTGTTTCTATCTACACTTGCATCTGTATCAACATTGATCGGATTGTTAGGAACAGTTGTTGGTATGATCCGTGCCTTCGGAGCATTAGGTGAATCTGGTGGTGGTGATGCAGCACGTACTTTATCTATCGGTATTGCTGAAGCATTGTATAATACTGCATTAGGAATTGGTACTTCTGCTTTCGCAATTATCACTTATAACATTTTCACAACAAAAATTGATGCGATCACTTATGGCATCGATGAATCAGGATTCACTTTAACACAAAGTTTTGCTTCTCTCTACAAATAATTTTGTGGAATTTTTGAAAGATTGAATCTAATTATTATTAAAACAAACAACTAATGGCAAGAGCAAAAATAAAACGTGGAAGCACTAGTGTTGATATGACTCCGATGTGTGATGTTGCGTTCCTTTTGTTAACCTTTTTCATCCTTGCTGCACAATTTAAACCTACTGAGGCGGTTAATGTAACTCCTCCAAGTTCGGTTTCCAATAAAGTAGCACCTGAAAAGAATTTTCTGAACGTTACGATCACTAAAGACAACAAGGTGTTCCTGATTATGGATCCCGCAATTAAAGCAGATGTGCTTGATGAATTAGGAAAAGAAACGAATATGAGTTTTTCAGCACAGGACAAAAAGAACTTTGTAAATTCAGATTTCGTTGGAGTTCCATTTGACCAATTAAAGCAGTTTATCGCCCTAAGGCCTGAACAGGTTAAAGCCGAAGCTGCTTCTTTGCCTGGCATTCCTGTTGACAGTACCAATAATCAATTAAAAACATGGATATCCGCTGCTATCAATGCAAGAATGGGAGAAACATTAAACTTCCTGATCAAAGGTGATGACGCGACAAAATATCCAACTTTTAAAGCAGTGGTTGATGCTTTCAAGGCGAATGATCAATACAAATATAATTTGGTAACCAATTCCAAAGCAATTCCTGAAGGAAGTGAGTTGTATAAAAAGAATCACGGTAAACCGGAATAAAAAGGCCGGCCAATAAAATTATTAACACAAAAAATTTATCACTATGGCAGAAATGGAAGTTAAAGAGAGTAAGAAAAAAGGGCCGGGTGTCAAAAAAAGTAAAAAGCACTCTACCCGCGTTGACCTTACTCCCATGGTTGATCTTGGATTTTTGCTGATAACCTTCTTCATTTTTACAACAACAGTGCAGCAGCCTACTGCAATGAACCTGAATATGCCGAAGGATACCAAAGATCAAAAGAATGATATGAAGGTAAAGGAATCAGGTTCACTGACACTGATGCTTGGTAAAGGAAATGTGATCTATTATTATTATGGAAGCGATCCTACCAAAATGCAAACTACGGGCTATAAGGATGTAAGGAATATCATTCTGAAAAAGAAGCAATCGACTCCGGCAGCAGATTTATTCATTATTATTAAACCTGACAAAGATGCTACTTATAAGAATGCAGTTGATATTCTTGATGAGATGGACATCAATGATATAGGAAAATATGCGATGGTAGACCCAACGCCTGATGAATATTCATTAATTCAGAAAACAGAGCAAGCAGGTGGAGTTAAATAGTTTCACCAATGAGGAAAACATCTAAAAAAAATTAAAACATGGACGCTAAACAAATATTAAAATCAGACCTGCTCGATATTCTCTTCGAAGGAAGGAATAAAGATTACGGTGCCTATGATCTGCGTAAGACGTACAATAAAAGGATCGCTAAGGCATTGATAGGGACAATCGTGCTGATTTTATTAATATTAATTGGCTCAGCAATCGCCAATAAACTTAAAAGGGATGAGTCTTTAAATCCGATTAAAGTCTCAGAAACAACATTGCAGCAGCTCAAACCCAAAGAGCCGCCGCCACCGCCACCGCCACCACCACCAAAATTGCCACCACCGCCTCCGGTTGCGACAATTCAGTTTACACCTCCTAAAGTGGTAAAAGATGAAGAAGTAATTAAACCACCACCAGAAATTAAGGAAGTTGAAAAAGCAAAAGTGGATGTAAAGACTGTGGAAGGAACAAAAGATCTTGGTATCATAGCTCCGCCTAGTAATGAAGTAGGAACTCAAGTTGTGGCAGCTCCGCCTGAAAAGAAAGAAGATCCTGATAAGGTCTTCACCAAAGTGGAAATTGATGCACAGTTTCCGGGCGGACCAGCAGCATGGCAACGTTACGTAACAAGAGCTATCCAGGCACAATTGGATGAATTTACTGATGCGGATTACGGAACTTGTGTAGTAAGATTTATTGTTGATAAAACTGGTAAAGTAAGTGATGTGCAGGCAACAACAATGAAAGGAACCAAACTTGCAGAAATTGCTGTAAACGCGATCAGAAATGGTCCAAACTGGACTCCGGCACAGCAAAACGGGCGTCAGGTAAATGCTTACCGTTTACAACCGGTAACTTTGCAAAACCCTAATCAGTAGTAATTTTTTAAGGACATAATTTTCCAACCGTTCGATTTTCGAACGGTTTTTTTGTTTTATGTAAACAGAAACCATATCTATTTTTCTTTAAAAGAGGTATGTAAGATTTTAAGTGCAGATCAATGATTTCTTTAATTGATCAATCAGCTTCGGTTCTCCCCACAATCTTTCTCCGGAAAGATTTTTCATGTGCGTAATAATTTCTGAACAAATTTCATCGGTTATTTGTGTTCTATACAAACGAATATTTTGCTCCTTATTGATTGTACAATTTCGAAGACTTTGAATCTCATTAATCAGTTCTACCTGTAATCTTTCTTCAAGGCTTTTTATTTCTGCTAAAACTTCACTTTCAGTTATCCGGCTTGCATACGGCAGGTCTTCAAAAAAAATAACCGGGATCTGATGATAAAGTTGAATTACCGCTTCTCTGCAGATCGCATGGTCTACATGATTACCGATGGCTAAAGGACAAAACAAAATGCCATCAAGATTTTTTGATAAATAATTTTTGATCTCATTAACCACTTGCCACTCGTCCGGCTCAAGCGGCTTGAATTGGAAAATATAGCCATTTCTTAAAGGAGCATCCTGCAGATCAAGGTTGATGATATGAATCGGAGTATCATAGCATTTATAAAATTCTGCATCCTCTTTTTTTCTTAATGAAGTGATTTCATTTACATCTCCCGGAACATAAAATATGGTCCATTTTGTAACGGTAAAACAATTAATGATTGTGACAGAAATCCGACTATTGACGCATTGAGAAATTGTGAGCGCCAGGCAATATGCTGCATCATCAATATGCGGTGATAGAATATTAATTTTCATCAGATCGGCTTTTGCAGAATATCTTTATCAAACCTTGTAGCCTGACAATTGCATAGGATTGCTAACAGGAATTTTTTTCGAAATAATATAAGGCGGCACAACCAAATAATGAATCGGGTGATTGATAAAACATTTTATTGCATCCGTTAATGTTTCTACCATTGTTTCATTTTTTCCATTGAAGGAAGTATTCGCAATAATTCCAACTCCGGTTTTTTCTTTGAATTTTTTTATCAGATCATAAATGAAAGCGTTATCTTCTTTGCTTACTGTTTGAATTCTTGCACTGTGATCAATATGTTCTATTGTTGGAAACTGATCTTTATATTTTTCTCTTAAAAATGCAGTAAACAACATGAAGGGAGTTCTTTGCTGAAAATCAAAATATTCATTGACATCTTCTTCCAACACAAAAGGTGCAATCGGACGAAACCATTCACGTCCTTTAATAAAAGCATTGATCCAAAACTTGTTCACTCCGTATCTTGTATCAGCAACAATACTTCTGTTACCAAGCGCCCTAGGGCCAAACTCGCTCTGACTTTGAAATATACATAATATCTTTCCCCAAAATAAATGATCAGCACATTCTTCAATGATATTTTCAGACTCATGAATAGTAAGCTCAGGGTAATTTTTTATAACATCTTTTATCTCTTCAATATTTACACTCGGGCCGAGATAATCCTGGTTCCATAAAAATTTATTTTTGATCTTATAACATTCCATAGCTCCAAAAATTGCACAACCAACAGAAGTACCACCATCATGCGGTGCGGGTGGAATAAAAAGATTATATCCCTGCTCTAATACTTTGGAATTAGCGACACAATTTAATGCGCAACCACCGGCATAAGCAATGTTTTTTGTGCCCGTTGTTTCGGTTAGCCAATCAGCAATTTCAATCAAAGCTTTTTCAAAAGCCTCTTGTCCTTTTGCCGCAAAATCAGCCTTTTCCTTGAAGGTTTTCTTTTCGTCTTTGTATTCAAAATCGGTATTCTTAAAAATCGCATGCCATTCTTCCGGAATCAAAACCTCGCCTTCGTTTACGATCAAATCAGGTAGATCTAATGTTTTAGGATTTCCATAAGCAGCCAATCCCATCACTTTTCCTTCATTTCCTTCTCCCTTAAACAAACATTCAGTGAGCCTGTAATAAAAGTTTCCAAGACCATGAGGCTCTTCAGGATTTCGATCGTGAAATTGTTTTTTTATACAGGTAATTTCTCCGTCTTTACAATAATAATAGGAAGCTACTTCAAAAACATTCTTTTGCCCGTTCTTTCCCGGATAATCATAAAAAATATGCTCTGCCGGACTACCAACAGAATCAATGATCATCACAGCGCAGGTATCAAATCCCGAAGGTGGCCATGCGCTATACAAATGGGAAAGATGGTGTGGAATTTCAATGATGCGCATATTTTTATTTAATGGTAATTCCTTTTTCAGTTCTTCATGATACTGTTCTTTTTTCGAAATTTCATCATCAGCGCTCCAGCATTCGACGATCAGATCATAAGGGCGGCTAAAAGCAGGAATATGCTTTTTATATAAGCCAATATCACCAAGACGTCCCCAATGATGCTTTCGTTTTGACAACCGTTCTTTATGGATGGACATAATGTGATTGCCTCCTTCAAAGATTGAAATACTTCCATCCTGAGTTCTGTTGATGCCTAAGATTTGTGGTGATTTCATAATTCTTTACTGATGTTTTTTCGAGTTTAAATGTAGCAATGCTTAAAGTTTGAAGTGTTACAAATTGCATACCTTATTGCGTTGACAAAGAGAAATGCAAACAGAAATAATCCATTGATTTCTTTTCTTATTCCCGACAATTGAAATGGAAGTATTTGTTTTGTAATTCCAACAGACATGCACAAACGAAAATCTTTAATTGGAATTACTTCTTCATTTACTCCATTTTAAAAACGCGACAGGTGCTCCACAGGATGTAATAACTTTTTTGCTTCCTGTAAAATTTTAGAAGGAGCAGGATAATCTAAAGCCTTGTCCATCAAATGCTGGCTAACATAATTCACTACTTCATTTTTGCTTCTTAGATCCTCTTTTACCGAAAAAAATAAAACTGTGGATAGCACCTGCCACGGTGTATGTTGAGGGTTAGTAAGTGCGTATAAAACAATGACGGGTGTTTGTGTAGCTGCTGCAATGTGTGCTGTTCCTGTATTTACAGAAATGAGCAGTGGTGATTCGCTAATGATGGCTATCAGTTCTTCAATAGAAAAAATACCAGCCATTGAGAATGATTTTTCTCCAATTCCACGGTGAATATTTTCACAGATTCCTTTTTCACTTTCTGACCCGGTTATGATAACCTGATAATCCAGTTGATTCTTTAATAATTTTCCGGTTTCTATCCATAGTGTTTGCGGATATTCTCTTTTTGTTTCGCTAACACACGGATGTATGATCAACCATTTTTTTTGCAGATCAATTCCTGCATGCGCAATTTTCTTCAATGCATTTTTCCTTGCTGTTTCTGAAAATTCAATTCTTATCTTTTGATCTTCTGTTGAGGCATCAACTATTTTAACAAGATTCAAATCTCTCTTTACCTGGTGCTGAATGAATAAATAGGGCTCCTTCTCAACCATCCAATCTGTAAGAAGATGATAAGGATTTTCGCGACAATATGCAAGCCTGTTTGGAATACCTGCCAAATATGCTAACATCGCTGCTGGTAAAGGATTCTGGCTATAAACTGTGAAAATAACTGCTGCATCAAAATCTTCTTTTTTTAATCGTTCTACAAGTTTTGAAAATTCATTTTGGTCAATCGGACGTTTTGTTTTTATCCATGGGAGATCTGCAACGATGATTTCATCAATATCCTGAATAAATGGGGCGATCAGATTTCCCATTGCTGATGTTAGCAGTGTAATATGACAATGGAAAGTTTCTTTTAGTGCACGAATTGCAGGTGATGACATCAACAGATCGCCCATGTTGTCTGCACGAATGCACAAAATATTTTTACAATCTTTCCAATTGCTCATAAAAAAATTATGAAGGATTATGCAGAATGATCTCTGCCGCAGCTTTTAAATCATTCGCCAAATAATGCGGCACCCTTTGTTTTTCCCAGATCCATTCGGTTTCATTTCCATTATCAATCAAAATAGTTTTACAGTTCGATCTTTTTCCTGCTTCAACATCATTGAGAATATCACCGATCATCCATGAACGTGAAAGATCAATTTCAAGATCGCGTGCTGCATTAAAAATAAGTCCTGGCTTTGGTTTCCGACAGTTGCAATGCTCTTCCTCTGCATGTGGACAATAATAAAATCCCTGCAACATGACCTTGTTTTCAAAGAGAGATTTTTTTATCTTCTCTTCAACAACTTTTAGATCTTCTTCTTTAAAATATCCTTTTGAAATGCCTGGCTGGTTAGATACCACTACCAGATAATATCCTTTTTGCTGAAGCATATACAGACTTTCAAAAGCATGATCTTCGAATTTGATAAGTGCCGGATCTACATTGTACGGCACATCATGAATCAATGTGCCGTCTTTATCAATAAAAATTGCTTTATTCATTTACTGCCGGTAAATTGGGTGATAAATAAAATGGATCTAATAAATATCCGGCGTTTTTTAAATTGAAATTATCAATGCTGATCAGTCTTGAACGTCTTGCTTTGTGCTGGGCTGTTATTATTTTTTCATACAAATGATGACATGAGGCAGCTACAGATCGCCATGTAAAATATTTATTGACTCTTTTCAACGCATTGTGGTGCATCGCCCCTAATAATTTTTCATCCGCTACTAATGTCTCAATTGATTCTGCCAATGCTTTTGGCTGATGTGGCGGAACCAGAAATCCTGTTTTCCCTTCCTCCACTGTAAACTTGATACCGCCTACATTTGAGCCTATTACCGGAGTGCCGCATGCCATCGCTTCCAACGGTGTAATTCCAAAAGGCTCGTACCATGGAGTAGTAATAAAAATATCTGCGGCAGCGTAATAAAATTTCAATGCATCTCTTTGTTTTCTGCCGGTAAAAACAACTAAATCTTCGACGTCTTCCTGCTTTGCAATTTTTTGCAGTCTCGCAAGCTCCGGACACAATGATGGATCGGGAGTATCATGTTCGCCGCCAACAATTACTAATCGTAGAGATTTTTCATGTTTTTTTATTTCACCCAAAGCCTGAATTACATTGTCAACTCCTTTGCGTGGAACCATTCTGCCTAATTGCAAAATAATGTTTTCATTCTGCGGAAATTTTAAAATATTTCGTGCTTTCTTTTTGTCGATTGGGAAAAATTCTTTTGAACTAAATCCGCATGGCACGATCGAAATATTCTCGGGCGGCGCATGATAAAGCCGTATCATATCTTCTTTATCCTGAGGGCATTCCGCGATAATGTGATCCGCATTTTTAAGGATGTGTCGTTCTATTTCTATTCGTTCGGGAGGAAACTGATCCATCTCTTTCTGATGAATTTTTCTTACAAGGCCTAATGCATGAAAAGTGACAACGTATGGAATATTAAAAACTTTTTTTATTCTTGATGCGACTAATGCAGACATGAAAAAATTTGCATGAACCAATTCGTAACACACTTCTTCTTTGCGAATAAAAGCGATCATGTTGTTTGCAAATTCTTCCATCAGGTAAAGCAGGGTTTCTTTAGCTACAATTTTTGCCGGTCCTGCTTTTACATTGATAACCCTGATACCCGGAAGCCAGTTAATGATTTCGTCGATGTTACTTTCTTTCCTGGTGTAAATATCTACGTTGTAACCAAGTTTTACTAATTGTTTCGGAAGCTCTGCCACATAAACATTTTGGCCTCCGCTATCCACTCCTCCAAGCGTCGCAAGTGGCGACGCGTGCTCACTGATAAATGCTATTCTCTTTTTCATAGTTTTCTTTTTTTGCAATTGCTGATTCAAAAATATTTTCCCATTCTTCTGTAAAACGATTGATATCAAAGCGATCATCGGCATAGCATTTTCCTTTCACTCCGATTGCTGTTGCCCATGGTTTGTTTGACAGAAGTAATTCCATTTTATGGATCAGGTAATCCACGTCGGTACTGATAAATCCCGTCTCATAATTTTTAATAGCGGTAACATATTCTGTGGTAGCAAGTGCAACTACGGGCATGCCAATCATCATAGCTTCTATGACGGCAAGCCCAAGACTGGTATATCTTATAGGGTTAAAGAAAAAGCGATAATGACTTAAAAATTCAGGAAGATCCTGATGAGTGATTTCTCCCAGACCGCCATATTCTTTCGTTCCCATTCCAACAAGATCCAGAGGAATTCTTTTGCTTACTTCAGCAAAAATATCAGCGCCTAATCTTCTGCCGCGCTGAAATAAATTGTTAACGACAACAACTCCTTTTTCCAAATCACCTTTATACTTTACTTCCGGAATTATTGCTCCATGGTCAATCACTTTTACAACATCGCTCTTTTGATTGTTCCACATCAACTTATTAAAATTGGTAACATGGACAATAATTACATCACGGTCATTCACAATATGTTTCGAGTCTGTACGCGAATGTTTTGGAGGGTCATGCTCCAGGTAAATCTTTGGCAAATGTCTTTGCTTCTCTGTTAAAATCTGGTATTGATCTACCAGCCAGTTTTTATTTGATTGAAATAAAATACAATCGAATTGCAGGTTCTTTACTTCCTCAGCCGGCACCTCTATTATATTATCACCAAAAGGAAAAGTATTGCCTTTCCCATAGTAACCTTCTTGTTTTTCTTTCGTTACGGGAATACAGATCTGATAATTTCCCTGTGACAAATAATATAGGTAACTACCGTGTATATGCCATGTAAATACTGAGATAGGGTGTTTTAAATTTTTCATTTTTTCCGCTATAGATTAACAAAACAAGGTTAGTACTGAGTTTTAGAAGATAAAAAATATGCCAACAAGAATTGAACTAAAAAAAAAGATTTTGTGAAATAAATAGTACTAAAATGAAATGCCATGTAGAACTGTTTCTACATACTTCAGTAAAAAAAAATTGAGTTGTGCATTCAAAAAATTCAGATATTTTTTGAATCGCGATTTTCACACAGTTTAAATATAAAATGTGAGAGAAACACACGAAAAACAATCTTTATTATTCTGACGCTGTGTTAAAATTTTTGCCCAAATTTTTGCCCAAATCAATTTTTATTTCTGACCCAAATCACTGTTGGTGCAGTATTTGAATTTTGTATTTGTGATAAAAACTTTCTTTCAAAGGAAAATAAACGCATGTATATTTTAGGCATCAATGCAGTATTTCATGATTCATCTGCTTGTATTTTACAAGATGGAAATTTATTAGCAGCGGCTGAGGAAGAACGTTTTACTCATATCAAACACGGCAAGAGACCAATCCCTTTTTCAACTTATCAATTACCTTATCATGCAATAGATTATTGTTTGAGCGTTGCGGGAATTCATTTGAAAGATGTGGATGAGATTGCATATTCTTTTGATCCGAAAATTCTTTCTGAAAATTTGGATGATCCCGAGATTTTAATTCCATTTTCGCCAATCAGAGAAAGCCAATGTGAAGAAGGACAATCTGAATGGGATCCATTGTTTTTATCTTTTATCGTAAATGCACCACGACAATTAGCAGATGGATATCCGCATCATTTACAAAAAAGATTTGAGGGAGCAAAAGCTTCGGTTCAAAAATGGCATTATGTTGAACATCACATTGCTCATGCTGCAAGCGCTTTTTTCCCATCGCCATTTTCTCATGCCGCGGTGCTAACCATTGATGGGAGAGGAGAAAAAACTACTACCAGTTATTACCTTGGCAAAGGAAAAGAACTGACAAAAATTTCAGAAGTTTTTATGCCTCATTCGTTGGGCTTGCTGTATGAAGAGGTAACTAGTTATCTTGGTTTTCTGCATTCATCTGATGAGTATAAAGTAATGGCGCTTGCTTCTTATGGCAAACCTGTTTATTTAAATGAATTCCGATCAATGATCCGTGTGGGTGAAAATGGAAAATATACCATCGGTGATCTGAAACTCGAAGAGCGTTTTGGCAAAGCGCGAAAAAGAGATGAACCTTTTTTGCCACATCATTTTGATATTGCTTATTCATTACAAAAAGTTCTGGAAGAAACTGTATTGCAATTGGTTAATTGGTTTCAAAAAGAAACCGGTGAAGAAAACTTATGCATGGCCGGTGGTGTAGCATTGAATTGTGTGTTAAATGCAGTGATTCGTGACTATAGTAATTTTAAAAAAATCTGGGTACAGCCTGCATCGGGAGATGCAGGTACAGCGCTTGGTGCAGCGTTATGGGTTGATGTGCAATTAAGAAAAGATGATAGCCAATCTTTTCAAATGAATCATTGTTATTGGGGACCTGAATACACTGACGAGGAAGTTGAAAAATTCCTGAAATGGACAAAAGTTTCCTATAGAAAATTAGAAAACGTGGCAAAAGAAACTGCTGAAATTTTAGCACAGGATAAGATCATCGGATGGTTCCAGGGAAGAATGGAATTTGGCCCACGCGCTTTAGGAAGCAGATCTATTCTTGCTTCGCCAATTCATGCAGAAATGCAAACGAAGCTGAATGAAATAAAAGATCGTGAAGATTTTCGTCCGGTTGCGCCAGTTGTTCTTGAAAGCGACGCGAGTGAATGGTTTGAGAATGCCGGCGCTTCTCCGTTTATGTTGTTTGTTTATTGTGTGCAATCAGATAAAGCTGATAAAATTCCGGCTGTTCGCCATGTAGACGGTACTGCAAGAATTCAAACAGTGAATGAAGATCAGCATCCGCAATATTATTCTTTATTAAAAGAATTTAAAAAAATAACCGGCGTGCCGGTGTTGGTAAATACTTCTTTTAACACACGTGGAGAACCAATTGTTTGTACGCCACGCGATGCGATAGAATGTTTCTGGACATCACCTTTTGATGCATTGGTAATTAATTCATTTTTGTTAGAAAAAAATTAAAAAGAAAAAATAAGATTTTATTTATGGCAGTAAAAGTTTCAATAATTATTCCTACTTACAAACGTCCCGCTTTATTGAAGAGATGCATTGAAGCTTTGATTTCACAGGATTTCCCGGAGGACGACTTTGAAATTATCATTGTTACAGACGGGCTTGATGAAGAAACAAATAATATGCTTTCGCAATCAGCGTTGCTCGATTTCTTCCCTAACATTTTTTGTTATTCCCTGCCATTTAAAAAAGGGCCGGCTGCTGCGAGAAACGCAGGCTGGCGCATTGCAAAAGGGCATTTGATTTTATTTACTGACGATGATTGTATTCCATCATTCAACTGGATAAAAAACCTTTACAATGCTTTTGAATTTTACGGACAATCAGCAATTGCATTGACAGGAAAAGTAGTAGTGCCATTATCTGCAGACCCTACAGATTTTGAATTGAATACCGCCAACCTGGAAACTGCAGAATTTGTTACAGCCAATTGTGCATGCACCAAGTCATCTCTTGAACTGGTAAACGGTTTTGATGAAGCTTTTACAATGGCATGGCGTGAAGACAGCGATCTTGAATTTAAATTTTTGAAAGAAGATATTCCAATTAAAAAAATTGAGGAGGCAGTAGTGGTTCATCCGGCACGCAAAGCACCGTGGGGTGTGAGTTTGAAGGAGCAAAGAAAATCCATGTTTAATGCTTTATTATTTAAAAAGCATCCGCAATTATATAAAGAGAAAATCGGTTCGCCGGCATTACGCAATTATTATCTTATGATCATTTTATTGCTGAGTGCATTTTCTGAATGGTATCAGCATGAGAGAATTATCGCACTCATTTGTTTTGCATCATGGCTTTACCTGACTGTTTCTTTTATTTTAAAAAGGTTATCTAATGCTTCTCTTTCCTTTAAGCATGTTACAGAGATGGTCGCTACTTCGCTGTTGATTCCGTTTGTTTCTGTTTTTTGGAATTTGTATGGCGCTATTAAATTTAAGGCATTGCGATTATGATAAGGGAGCTGGCACATATCAAAAAGATCGCAGTTTTTCGCGCTTTACAATTAGGCGACATGCTTTGTGCAATCCCCGCTATCAAGGCATTACGCCATGAATATCCTTCCGCAAAAATTACTTTATTAGGTTTGCCATGGGCAAAAAACCTGGTAGAAAGATTCAATGAATATTTTGATAAGTTCATTCATTTTCCCGGATATCCGGGTTTGCCGGAACAACCTTTCAGGGAAAAACAGTTTGAAAGTTTTTTAAAAGAAGTAAGAAAAGAAAAATTTGATCTTGTATTGCAAATGCAGGGAAATGGCACAATTGTAAATCCTTTAATGTTTCAATTCGGGGCCAAGTATGTTGCAGGGTTTTATAATGATAAAAGTTTTGTTGACTCTCCTTATTTTATTCCTTATCCCAATCATGGAGCCGAAGTAAGAAGGCATATTTCGCTGATGCAGCATTTGCAAATTCCTTCGCAGGGTGAACACCTCGAATTTCCGTTAACCAAACAGGATGAAAAAGATTTTGATGAATTACTGCTTCCGGTTTATCCTCAAAATTATATTTGCATCCATCCCGGATCTCGTGGAAGATGGCGGCAATGGCCTCCGCAGTTTTTTGCTTTGATCGGTGATCATTGTATCGAACAAGGATTTACAGTTGTAATTACAGGCACTAAAGAAGAAAGTGATATTACTACAGAAGTTATAAAATGCATGCATCATAATCCCATTGATCTTACCGGTCAAACCACTCTGGGAGCGATTGCAGTTTTAATAAAAAATGCATTTGCTATTATTTGCAATTGTACAGGGGTTTCTCATATTGCTGACGCATTTGACACACCTTCTGTTATTATTAGTATGGACGGCGAACCTAACAGATGGGCTCCCCTTGACAGGAAAATCCATGCTGTTATTGATTGGACAAAACATCCTCACTTTGAAAAGGTTCTTTTAGAAACTGATACCATGATCAAAAAATTACTTGCGCTTAAAAAGTCATGACCATACGCTGTTTCACACTTTTCGGCACATTCTTTTATTGTAAATATTTATGAAAAAAGTTTAAGTGCTTTTAAAACAGATACTTAATGGAAACATTTTTTCGTCCACCAACAAAAAGGATGATTGAGAAGTTAAAAGAATGCTGGGAAAAAGAATCTTCCCAGGGCCCGAGGGTTCCATGTTTACCGGAGGATATGAAGTCTTCTCTTTCAGGATTATATAAAAGAGGATTTATCGGTACTAAAATGGAAGTTATCAATGGCAAAAAAATAATGTGCATCTACGTTACTGAAGCGGGGAAAAAGTTTCTCGGAGAATATAGCTCCCGCAGTCAATAATTCTTATTCCCTCATTCGTCTTTTCTTCTTATTTTGTGTTTCGCTTTTTAATAATAAAAAAGAAATTTAATTAAGAAGAAAATGAAAAACTTTTTTTTAAAATCTTTGACATTCATTCTTGCTTTCTTGTTTGGTTTTGGTTTTGTAAATGCTCAAAATGCTCCATTCTATTCAGACATACAACATTTTAAAACAGAAGATAGTATTCATTTTCCGCCAAAACATGCTATACTATTTCTAGGCAGTTCTTCATTCAGAAAATGGGAAGATGTACAAAAATATTTTCCCAATTATACGATCATCAACCGCGGGTTTGGCGGCTCTACGATTCCTGATGCGATTTATTATTTAGATGATATTGTTTTTCCTTATGAACCAAAACAGGTGGTGATTTACGAAGGTGATAATGACCTGGCATCATCAGATAAGATAACCGCTGATTCAGTTTTGAATCGTTTTGAAAAATTATTTTCATTGATAAGAAAACATCTTCCCAATACTTCCATCGCTTTTGTTTCTATAAAACCAAGTCCCAGCAGGGAAAAATTAATGCCTGAAATGCAGGAAGCGAATTCAATGATAAAAAAGTTTTTAAGTCATCAAAAAAATGCTGCTTTCATTGATGTTTACCATGCAATGCTCAACAAAGATGGTACTCCAAACAAAAGTCTTTTTATTGAAGACGAACTACACATGAATGCGAAAGGATACGACATTTGGAAAAAAATTATTCAACCATATTTATTGAAAAAATAAAATTTCAACATGAAAAAATTAAACTCAAGTCTTTTTGTTTTGTTTGTTATTTGTTCGTTTACTGCAAATGCCCAGTCCAATAAAATGAATGATTTCATCAATAACCTGATGAAGAAAATGACGCTGGATGAAAAGATTGGACAATTAAATCTGGTAACTCCCGGCGGCGCTGTTACCGGTGCGGTTGTAAGTAAAGATGTTGATGAAAAAATTCGAAAAGGACAGGTTGGTGGTTTGTTTGGAATCACAGGGCCGGATAAAATTCGTAGGGCACAGGAAATTGCAGTTACTAATTCGCGTTTGCATATTCCTTTATTATTTGGCCTGGATGTGATTCACGGACATAGAACAATTTTCCCCATTCCGCTCGGATTATCTTCAAGCTGGGATACTGCCATGATAAAATGGAGTGCACGGATTGCGGCAAATGAAGCAACTGCCGATGGATTGAACTGGGTATATTCCCCGATGGTTGACATTGCCCGTGATCCACGCTGGGGAAGGATTGCAGAAGGCAGCGGTGAAGATCCTTTCCTTGGTTCACAAATTGCAAAAGTGATGGTGGAAGGTTACCAGGGCAATGATTTATCAAAAGATTCTACGGTAATGGCATGTGTAAAACATTTTGCATTGTATGGCGCGGCAGAAGCTGGCAGAGATTATAATACAGTTGACATGAGCAAAGTAAAAATGTACAATGAATATCTTCTGCCTTACAAAGCTGCTGTTGATGCAGGTGTTGGAAGTATCATGACTTCATTCAACACCATTAATGGCGTGCCTGCCACTGCTAACAAATGGCTTTTGACAGATCTGCTTGGGAAGCAATGGGGATTTAAAGGATTTGTTGTTACAGATTATACTTCCATCAGCGAAATGGTAAATCACGGAATGGGTGATGATAAAAAAGTGGCAGAACTGGCGCTGAATGCTGGAGTGGATATGGATATGGTGAGTGAAGATATTTTAAAATATGCGGCACAATTGGTAAAAGAAGGAAAAGTATCTGTCAAAACAATTGACGATGCATGCAGAAGAATTTTAGAAGCAAAATATAAACTCGGTTTGTTTGATGATCCTTACCGTTATTGCAATGACGAAAGAGCAAAAACCGAACTGATGAGTGATCCTAATTTAAAAGCTGCGCGTGAAATTGCTGCACGTTCTTTTGTGTTGCTCAAAAATGATAACCAGGTATTGCCATTAAAAAAATCCGGAACGATTGCTTTAATTGGCCCATTGGCTGATAGCAAAAGAAATATGCTCGGTACCTGGAGTGTTTCCGGCGATCCTGAAAAAAGTGTTACCATTATGCAAGGCATTAAAAATGTGGCTGGGAATAATGTAAATATTTTATTTGCCAAAGGCGCTAATATCAGTGATGATTCTGAATTTATTAAAAGAGTAAATGTTTTTGGAGAAGAAATTACGGTTGATAAAAGATCGCCGGAAGAGATGATCAACGAAGCGGTAGAAACTGCCGGCAAAGCAGATGTGGTAGTGGCCGTACTTGGTGAAGCAGCGGATATGACCGGCGAATCATCCAGCATGAGCCACATTGGTTTGCAGCAAAGCCAGGAAAATTTATTAAAAGCATTGGTAAAAACAGGAAAACCTGTTGTGTTGGTTTTGATGAACGGAAGGCCGATGACATTAACATGGGAAGATGCGCATGTGAATGGAATTCTGGATGTATGGTTTGGCGGAACAGAAGCGGGTAATGCTGTTGCAGATGTATTGTTTGGCAATTACAATCCTTCCGGAAAAATAACGGCAACTTTTCCGCGAAATGTTGGGCAGATTCCCATTTATTATAATCATTTCAATACCGGCAGGCCTTTTCATCCAGGTGATTCTCCAAAATTCAAATCAGATTATCTTGATGTAAGTAATGATCCTTTATATCCGTTTGGTTATGGACTCAGTTACACTACATTTTCGTACAGTGATATTTCTTTAAGCAATAAAACCTTAAATCCAAATGGAAAAATAACTGCAACGGTCACTGTTACCAACACAGGAACAGTTGCAGGAAAAGAAACTGTGCAATTATACATCAGGGATATGGTGGGGAGTATTGTGCGGCCTATAAAAGAATTAAAAGGATTTCAGCAAATTACCTTAGCGCCGGGAGAATCAAAAAAAGTTTCTTTCCCAATTTCTGTAAATGATTTGAAATTTTACAACAATGATTTAAAATATGTTTACGAGCTGGGAGCTTTTAAAGTATTTATCGGTACTAATAGCAGAGATGTGAAAGAAGCGGATTTTAAATTGGAGTAGTAAGAAAAGAAATAAATCGACTTTCTTATTCGCCAAATAAATTCTTCAATTTTATTTGTGTGATTTTGTTTTGTTCTGCTGCAGCTATCCTTAATTCTTCCTCAGGATTGTTTTTTAATCGCTGCAGCAGAATTTCCAAAACTTCGTTGGTAGATTTTTCACGAGCAGCAATAATAAAATGATATCCAAAAGTTTCCTCGTACAATTTGGTTGCTTCTAAAAATTTGCCGATCATATCAGTAGAAAAATTGAGTATTCTCCATTCTTTTTCAAATGCCCATTCAGAATTGTCAGAGTCCTTTTCTCGAATAGTTTTCAAGTCGCTAAATCCTGTATGTTTTTCAAAAGCTTCCAGCCAAGCTTCAGGATTGCAATCATACCATTCGTCCTCAGCATATTCTAAAAGATCAACCAGATTTTGAACAGGAAAAATGCCAAGCATCTTTGTTATCCATGCCTGTGAACCACAACAATTTCCAAGCAATTCTCTTTTTTCTTTTACCGGCATCTGGTCAAATTCTGCAATCGTCATTTTTTATTGTTTTTCTTTTTTTCGGATCAATTTTTCTGAAGGAGAAATAAGTTGTTGAATAAAGTGATCAGAAATCTCCAATGTCTTTGCGATATCATTTATTTCTACAACTTCCGGCGGATTTTCGCCAATGTTTTTAAAACATTTCACAAACAACATTGTAACCGGGGTTACAGAAGACATAATTGATGCATCATGTCCGGCACCGCTTTCCATTTCAATCAATGGAACCTTTTCTTCAAGAATGCAATTACTTAAAATGCGGTTTAATTTTTTATTACAATCCGCTGGATCCGTTTCCTGGATCAGCTTCCATTCAAAATAAATATTTCTTTTATCACAAATGTTTTCACATTCAGAATAAATAAACTCGTAGGCATCTGATAATAATTTTGCGCTGTCACTTCTTATATCAAGTGTACAAAAAACGGTTCCAGCAATAACGTTGCTTGCCGCATCCGGAATAGTTACTTTTCCAATCGTCGCTAACAAATTTCCTTTTTCTTTCACAGCATATTTTTCTACTGCTAAAATAAATTTTGCGGCACCTGCCAATGCATCTTTTCGCAGCGGCATGGCTACAGTGCCGGCGTGGCCAGCTTTTCCTGTAAATTTGATCTCAATTCTTTTTTGTCCATGAATTGTACTTACAATCCCAACAGGAATATTTTTTTCATAAAGAATATTTCCCTGCTCGATATGAATTTCATAATATCCCAACAGATTTTCACTGCTGAACGCGTCCTCCTCTAATTTTGCAGGATCATAATTCAACGATTGCAAAACATCGGATAATGTATTTCCCTCATCATCTTTTATTTCAAGCAATTTGTTTTGAAAGGTTCCTGAAACTACATGACTGCCGAGATAAGAATAGTTAAAACGAACACCTTCATGCTCGCTGAAAGCAATTAGCTCAACATGAAAAGGAAGAGAAATGTTTTTCGAAATAATATTTTCTATAACATCCAGCCCAGCTAAAATCCCTAAAACTCCTTCATATTTTCCTGCGTGATTTACTGAATCAAAATGAGAGCCAATGGCAAAAGTTTTTGCATCTGGATTTTTACTTTTTAATTTTCCCCTGATATTTCCAATGTTGTCAATGTAAGTTTCGAGCCCTCCCTGTTGCATCCATTCTGCGATTTTGTTTCCTGCTTCTAAAAAAAATTTTGTTCCGAAAATTCTTGTAACGCTTTGTTCATCACCACTTAGTAAGGCAAGTTCATTGATTCTTTGATTAACAGTTGAAGCTCTTTCTGAATAGTTTTTTATCATAGATTAGACTGCTTGAAATTTTTTTTTCAATTTCACCACGAAGTAAACGAATTTTTATTATAAGAATTAGTAAAGACGCACTACGGAAGAAAATAGAAGTTGGGAATATATATCAGTTTAATGTCTATTTTAAAAAATAACTGCAACAAAATTGTGATTTTTGTTTCTTCTCTGCGAATCATAATAAAAGCATTTCTAAAATAAATGAGTAACCGAAAAGAGCAGGAGAAATTATTGCAAATGATCAATCAGAACCAGGGAATCATTTTTAAAATTTGTAATTCTTATTGCCATAATAAAAATGAACGCGAAGATCTGGCGCAGGAAATTATTTACCAGCTTTTAAAATCGGCTCACTCATTTAACGAACAATATAAATTTTCTACCTGGATGTATCGGGTTGCTTTAAATGTAGCGATTTCATTTTATAGAAAAAATAAAACAAAGGAACTGATCCCGTTTGCGGAAAGTCGATCAGACAGACAAGATTACAATGATCATTCTGTTGAACTGGAAGATAATATCAGTATTCTGCAAGGATTTATAAATGAATTAAAAGAACTGGATAAAGCATTGATGATTCTTTATCTCGAGACGAGAAGTTATAAGGAAATCTCAGAGATATTAGGAATTACAGAAACGAATGTGGCGACAAAGATCAACAGGATTAAAAATAGCTTGAAACAAAAATTTTCAGAAATTAATCAATAAAAAATGGACGAGACAGAATTACAGGATCTTTTGAAAACTTATAATCAAAAGCTGGAAGAAGCCAAAGTTTTAAATCTTCAGTCGTGGGTTTTGAACTTGCAATGTTTTGAAGCGCTACAAAAGCAAAAATCAAAATCGAAATTAAGATCATTGATGAATTTTAAGATCGTTGCAGTGATCTTAGGAATTTTATGGTTTTTATTTTTAGGTTATTTGCTTTTTTATTCAATGGAAATACAAAAAATATTTTTTCTTGTTTCTGTTGCTGCAATCATTGTGTTTACTTTTATAGCCATTGTCATTTACATGCATCAAATTATCATGATCCATAAAATCAATAACACTGAAAGCGTATTGGAAGCACAGGAAAAGCTGGCTCAATTGAAATTATCTACTTTAAATATAACCCGCTTCCTTTTTTTGCAAGCGCCTTTCTATTGTACATTTTGGTGGAGTTTTAATTTCATTGAAAATAGCCCTAAATCATTTTGGTTCATTTCTTTCCCGATTGCGTTGATTTTTACATTTGCTTCAATCTGGCTTTTTAAAAGTATTTCCATAAAAAATATTCATAAAAAGTGGTTTAAAATTTTGTTCAATTCGACTGAATGGACATCACTCATAAAAGCGAATAATTTTTTTGAAGAAATTAATTCTTTTAAAAGGAATATTTAAATCAAAATGTGATAATTATTTTTTGATATGAATTTTAAAATCTTTTAAAAACGGTGATAGTTTTGGATAGGATCGCTTTTGCAAAAAAAAATAAAAAACAATTTATTTCTTCATTGACTACCGAATAAGTTTTCATAAAGAAATCATAATGATTCTAAATATTTCTTTTGATTGCAGCGAAAAGATATTTTTGTTGGTCAATCAAAATTATGTTCGTGAGATCCATAATTTTTCTATCATTTTTATTGATCTTTTTTGAATTTGCCCGCGCTCAAACCTGTACTACGCTTGGGCAAAACCCTTCTACTGCTTTTCCGGTATGTGGCACAAGTGTATTTTCTCAAACTACAGTTCCTTACTGCGGTGGAAGAACGGTTCCTGGTCCATGTACAAAAACTGACAGCCTTACGGACACTAATCCTTTCTGGTATAAATTCACCTGCTTCTCTGCAGGAACATTAGGTTTTTTAATTACTCCTGCTGACCTGGGTGATGATTATGACTGGCAATTATTTGATATTACCGGACGCGATCCAAATGATATTTATACCGACAAATCTTTGTTTGTTGCCTGTAACTGGTCTGGTAATACCGGGCTTACAGGAGCATCAGCAGCAGGAAGATCTTTGGTCAATTGTGCCGGCCCAACTTATCCTACTTTCAGCTCGATGCCAACTTTAAAACTCAACCATGATTATCTTTTATTAGTCAGCCATTTTACAAAATATACTCCTTCTCAAAAAGGCTATACGCTTAGCTTTGGAGGTGGCACTGCAAGTATTACAGATACAGTTCAACCCGCACTTAAAAGAATCGATTATTCATGTGATGCAACAAAATTAATACTCAAGCTCAATAAAAAAATGAAGTGCAGCAGCCTTGCTGTCAATGGGAGTGATTTTGCACTTTCACCTGCAGTGACCAAAATTACTTCGGCAACTTCTAATTGTAGTGGTTTCGATATGGACTCTGTTGTGCTCCAGTTAGACACACCTTTGCAACCGGGAAATTATACGCTCTCTGTAAAAAATGGAACTGATGGAAACACACTTATTGATAATTGCGGAACCAATATTCCTGTTGGAAATTCCTTGCCATTGACAATTATTCCTATTGCTCCGACACCCATGGATAGTTTGGTAGCAGTAAAATGCGCACCACAATCTTTGCAATTGGTTTTTAGAAAAAATATTCTTTGTAACTCTGTGGCTTCAGATGGAAGTGATTTTGTTGTGACAGGGCCATCACAAGTAAATGTAGTTAACGCAGTTACAAATTGTGTCAATTCAGGAACAAAAACAATTACTGTAAATTTATCTTCTGCAATTGTAAATGCAGGAACGTATCAAATCAAATTGAAAGCCGGCAACGATGGAAATACATTGTTGGATGAATGTGCTCAGGAAACTCCGGCCGGTTCTGTGTTGAGTTTTACGGTGAAAGATACCGTATCCGCAGACTTTACTTACCAGATTAATAAAGGTTGCAAAATTGATACCGTTCAATTCTTACATGATGGAAAAAACCAGGTAAATCAATGGTTTTGGCAAATGGATTATAATGGAACAAATACTTCGCAAAATCCGGTTACGTATTTTAATACGTTTGGAGAAAAGCAAATTATTTTGCATGTTTCAAATGGTTTTTGTAGCGATACTGTTAGCAGGAAAATTTTTTTAGACAATGAATTAAAAGCATCTTTTGAAACAAATAATATTCTTTGTCCTGAAGATTCTGCTGTTTTTAAAAACACCAGTGTTGGTAATATTATTTCTTATGATTGGAATTTTCAAAACGGAAATACCAGTCATGATCAAAATCCTTTTCCTCAAAAATATCCTCAATTTACGTTGGAAAAAAACTATCCTGTTTCATTAGTTGTGGAAAATGATTTAGGATGTTTTGATACTAGCATAAATAATATTCGCGTGCTCCTTACCTGTTATATCGCCGTTCCTAATGCCTTCACTCCAAATGGCGACGGCCTAAACGATTTTCTTTATCCGTTAAACGCCTATAAAGCTGATCACCTGGAATTTAAGGTTTATAATCGCTTAGGCCAATTGGTTTTTCAAACGAATGACTGGACTCAAAAATGGGATGGAACTGTAAAAGGCGAACCACAGGATGCCGGCATATTTGTATGGACTTTAAAATACATTCTTCGCGATACTGGAAAGCAAGTTTTTATGAAAGGATCAACTGTTTTGATCAGATAAAAATTTTGCATAATTAACTGTAGTATTTTCCCAAATTAACTGAGCAGGTTTGCTACTCTGTACCTCACTTTCATGTTGAACTTCTTTAGGAACATTGTAGCTGATTCCAAAGAAAAACATAAATGGAATAAATAAACCGATTCCTAAAACCTGGATTGAATAAAAAATGCTTTTTGCAATTTCAAGGGCTTCTCCTGATTTATTGCTGATTATTGTTTTCATGATTGTTTTTTTAATTGTTTTCGATTGAATTACATAACAAAGATATGGTTAAGAATAGGTACTATGCAAAACATAGTACATGAATAAGCATATTTCCTCCATGAATGGTTTAAAATTCTATTTGAATGGTAAAGGCAAAAGACACGATTTTAGTTTTTGATTTAAAAAGATCACTGCTTACTTTCGCATCAAAACCCCAAGGATTACGGGATATTAAATAAAATGAGCTTACAATTTTCTAATACTGCCATTGGAAGACTAAGAATGGCAGGAATTGCTGAAGGAACCTCTTATGTAGTATTGTTATTTATTGCAATGCCTATAAAATATATGGCCGGATATCCCGGAGTGGTTTGGTATGTTGGATGGGTTCACGGTTTGCTCTTTATGCTTTTCATTCTTGCTTTAATCACTGTGAAAATAAGTATGGAATGGAATTTTAAAAGAACATTCATTGCATTTTTTGCTGCATTGCTTCCATTTGGAACTTTTGTTTTGGACAAATCTTTAAGAAAAGAAGAGGAACTTTTTTTGCAGGAAAAAACATTGAGTTAATTTCTTATACAAAAAAATCAAAAAGAAAATTAGAGGAGAGAATCAAACAATCCAATTTGCAGAATTTTTGAAAAAGATTGGCGAGAGAGCGATAAAAACTTTTTAGTGGCCAAATGGTTATCAATTTATAATTGTCCGAAAAAATATAGATAGATCCATTGTACAACACTATATTTTTTCCCGTAAAATCTTTTGTTTTGGAATCTACATATTTTTTAAGCGTTCCATTGATATGATGTCTTTTTAATCCGGATTTGAAGGCCTTTTCCGCCATTACTTCGACTGTGCCCGAACTCCATTGAAAACGTTCACGTGCTCTTTCAATGGCATGTGTTGAAATTCTTATGGGTGATATCTTTTTTTTGAAATTCATCTTTGCATTCTGTTAACGCTTCATCTCCATAAATTATTATGATTATTTTAAATAATATTTCTTTTGCGACTTTTGTTTATTTTTAATCCTCCTATTTATTTCATCCTTTGTTTCAAAAACTTATTTTTTATGAAAAAACTTTCCTTCAGCTTGCTGATTTTGACCTTTTTTATTTCAAGAGAAATTTTTGCTCAACAATATAAAATCGTTTCTCCGGATGGACATCTTACTCTTCAAATCAACAATGATCCATCATTGCATTTTTCTTTAATGAAAAATGGTCAAACAATTGTGAGGTCAGTGGAAATAGCGATGCAGCTTGACAAAGAAATAATTCCTTCAAAAAATGAGAAAGTTACTAAAACAGTAAAGCAACAAATAAGTACGGTTATTCATCCTATAGTTGCGATCAAAAGTTCCGTTATCAACGATAATTATAATTCTATTCTTTTACAGTATAAAAATCATTTCAGTGTTGAATTCAGAGCATATAATGATGCGGTTGCTTATCGCTTCGAAACAAGTTTCCCGGATTCTATAACCGTGATAAATGAACATTCCAATATTTCACTTCCTGAAAATTCTTCAGCATGGTTTGCTTTTGCCCATCGTTGGATGAACAGTTATGAACATATTTATCAGAAACAACCAATTGATTCTGTAAATAAAAATAAGACGGCTCAGTTGCCTTTGTTAATTGATCTAAATGAAAATGGAAAATTGCTAATTACGGAAAGTGATTTATATGATTATCCCGGTTTGTATTTTACGGGAAACAACAGCAATGAATTGCAATCTGTTTTTCCGCCTACTGTAAAAACAGAACAAAAAAACGATTCGACAAAAAACTGGGGATGGGATCGAACTTTTATTCCTGCAACAGTTTATGATTACATTGCTCATACAAAAGGCACCAGAACTTTTCCCTGGAGAATTTTTGCAGTAGCCAATCGCGATGAGCAGTTGCTCAATAATCAAATCGTTTATAGACTGGCTGCGCCAACCGAAATCAAAAATACGGATTGGATCAAACCCGGACAAGTAGCATGGGATTGGTGGAACAACTGGAACGTAACGGGCGTTGATTTTCGTGCCGGTGTAAATACTCAAACCTATAAATACTATATTGATTTTGCTTCGCGAAATCATATTCCGTATATCATTATGGATGAAGGCTGGTATAAATTAGGAAACATGACTGAGCGGGTTCCGGATGTGGATGTAAAAGAAATTGCAGATTATGGAAAACAAAAAAACGTTGACGTAATTCTTTGGTGCGTTTGGCGAACGCTCGACAATCAAATGAAAGAAGCCATGGATCTTTTTGAGCAATGGGGTGTTAAAGGAATTAAAGTTGATTTTATGGATCGTGATGACCAAGCTGTTGTAAATTTTTATTGGCGTTGTGCAAAAGCTGCTGCAGATCATCATTTACTGGTTGATTATCATGGTGCGCATAAACCTGCAGGGCTTCAGAGAACGTATCCGAATGTTGTCAATTTTGAGGGAGTTCCGGGACTTGAGCAAGATAAATGGACCGATTCTCTTACAACGCCATGGATGGCGGTTACACTGCCATATACAAGAATGTTTGCAGGCCCCATGGATTATACTCCCGGTGCAATGCGTAATGCACAGCACAAAGATTTTGCACCAATTAATGATAACCCGATGAGCCTTGGAACCAGGTGTCAACAATTGGCCATGTATGTAATTTTTGATGCGCCATTGCAAATGCTTGCTGATAATCCAACAACTTATGAAAAAGAAAAAGAATCATTGGATTTTATAACAAGTGTACCAACAACATGGGATGAAACAATTCCTCTGGATGGAAAAGTAGGGGAGTATGTGACGATTGCGCGAAGAAAAGGAAACGAGTATTTTGCCGCTTCAATGACCAATTGGAAACCTCGTGATATTAACATTGATTTTTCATTTCTTCCTGAAGGGACTTTTCATATTTCTTATTTTCAGGATGGAATAAATGCGGATAGAAATGGGATTGATTATAAAAAAATAGAAAAAACAATTACGAAAAATGATAAACTTGTGATTCACCTGGCGCCTGGTGGCGGATGGGCTGCAAGAATTTACAGGTAATTTAAGTAAACTTCTTTTAGTGTTAGTTCATATTTATCAAAAATAAAAAATCCCTTTTCGGCATTAAAGAAAAGGGATTTGTTGTGGTTTCAGAAGCAGATCTACAAAGCAATTTGCTTTTCGATCATCATTTTTCTTAGGTTGAGCAATCCGTAACGCATACGACCAAGTGCAGTATTAATGCTGCATCCGGTAATTTTAGAGATCTCTTTAAAACTAAGTTCTGCGAAATGGCGCATTACAATAACTTCTTTCTGATCTTCAGGAAGCATGTCAAGCATTTTTCTTACTCTTGCATGGCTTTGTCCCTGCATCATTTTCTCATCAATACCGGGATCAGAAAAATTAAGGAGTTCAAAAATGTCGTGATCATCACTTGTTTTAATAGAAGGGCTACGTTTTACCTTTCTAAAATGATCAATACATAAATTATGGGCAATACGCATTACCCATGGTAAAAATTTTCCCTCTTCATTATAGCGGCCTCCATTAATAGTATCAATTACTTTAATGAAGCAGTCCTGGAAAAGATCTTCTGCAAGATATTTGTCCTTAACTAATAAGAAGATGGAAGTGTAGATTTTGTCTTTGTAGCGTTCTACAAGAGTGGAAAGGGCTTCGCAATTTCCCTCACCATAAAGGTGAATCAATTGCTGGTCGGATAAACTGTTCATGGTTTTCATAACCTGGTTACGATTTTAGGTTTAGGATATTGTGTAAGTTCCAAGTTAAGAGAAAAGGATGAGGCAACTTTGTGCGGAAGGCAGAAGGTTCTTCATTTTTCAGGAAAATTGGAAGGATAAAATTAGAGAATAAATCGATCCTGCCAAATGAATTGCCAACTTTTTTTTAAAATATTGAAAAATAGAGGAATATCACTTTTAAAAGTATTCCGTAAAATTACTATTGATTAAATTTGCTGTTTACAAATGAATACAACAAAAATTTCTTCCAAAAAAACAAAGCAGGTTACAGAAAATAATATTTTCATAAAAGGTGCACGCGTCCATAATCTTAAAAATATTGATGTAGAAATTCCAAGAAATAAATTCACTGTTGTAACAGGAGTTTCAGGTTCCGGAAAATCTTCATTAACCATTGATACTTTGTTTGCCGAAGGACAACGCCGTTATGCGGAAAGCATGAGCGCATACGCGAGACAGTTTATGGCGCGTATGAACAAACCTGATGTTGATTATATCAAAGGGCTGTGCCCGGCCATTGCGATCGAACAAAAAGTTATTACCAGAACACCGAGATCTACTGTTGGCAGCATGACAGAAATTTATGATTATCTGCGCCTTCTGTTTGCAAGAATCGGTAAAACGATTTCACCGGTTTCAGGAAGGGAAGTAAAAAAAGATGATGTTACTGATGTTGTAAAAGCGATTAATCTTTTAAAAAAGGGCGATAAAGTATTGCTGCTAGTGCCTTTCAAGCAAATGCATCACAGGGATGTAAAAGAAGAGTTACATATTTTGATGCAGAAAGGATTTTCAAGATTATACATTGATAGCGAAATCGTCAGAATAGAAGATTTGCAGGAACAAAAAGAACTTGATTCATTTTTTAAACATAAAACCATTTATATTTTAATAGATCGCCTTGTAATCAAAGATTTTGATGAAGACGACAATCATCGTATCGCTGATTCTGTAAACACTGCTTTTTATGAAGGTGAAGGCGAAGTGATTCTTGAAATAAATGGCAGCGAACATTTGCATTTTTCAAATAAATATGAATTGGACGGACTCAAATTTGAAGAGCCTGTCCCCAATTTATTTTCTTTCAATAATCCTTATGGTGCGTGCCCTGTTTGTGGTGGTTTTTCTTTAGTGCTTGGGATCGATCCTGATCTTGTTTTTCCTGATAAAAGATTAAGTGTTTATGAAAATGCGATTGCTCCATGGCGCGGAGAAAAATCCGGTTTATACCAGAAGAAGCTGATTCAGTCGGCAAGACATTTTGATTTTCCGATTCATAAACCAATTATTGATCTTACGACCGCTCAATATAATTTGCTCTGGACGGGAAACGAATATTTTGAGGGTATAGATGATTTTTTCAAAGAAGTTCAACAGAATTTATATAAAATTCAATACCGTGTTTTGCTCAGTCGCTATCGTGGAAAAACTATCTGCCCGGAATGCAATGGTTATCGTTTAAGAAAAGAAGCATTGTATATTCAGGTGGCTCATAAACACATCGGTGAACTTTGTGAGATGCCGGTAAAAGACCTGGTAAAATGGTTTGAAGAGATTGAATTATCAGAGTTTGACAGATCGGTAGCCAAAAGAATTTTGATTGAAATAAATACGCGATTGAAGATTCTGAAAGACGTGGGCCTCGGATATCTTACGCTAAATCGTTTGGCAAATACATTGAGCGGAGGCGAAAGCCAGCGAATTCAACTTACCCGAAGCCTCGGAAGTAATCTTACTGATTCGTTATACATTTTGGATGAACCATCTATTGGTTTGCATTCAAGAGATACTGCAAATCTGATCAAAGTTTTAAAAAATTTACAGGCGCTTGGAAACAGTGTTGTGGTTGTCGAGCATGATGAAATGATGATGCGTGAAGCAGATCATATTATTGATATGGGACCGCTGGCAAGTCATCTTGGAGGAGAAATAATTGCTCAGGGAAATTATAATGAAATTATTAAAAACCCTGAAAGCCTTACCGGCAAATATTTGAAAGGTGAATTAACGATAGATCCGCCTAAAAATGTTCGAAAATGGAACCGTTCTATCAAAGTTGAAGGCGCAAGACAAAATAATTTGAAAAATATCGATGTCATTTTTCCATTGAATGTCTTGTGTTTGATAACGGGCGTCAGCGGGAGTGGGAAAACAACTTTAGTAAAACAAATTTTATATCCTGCACTGAAAAAATTGAAAGGCGAATTTGCAGAGAAAGTTGGTTTAAGCAAAGGGCTCTCCGGCGATGTTGATTTGATTTCTCAGGTTGAAATGATTGATCAAAACCCGATCGGGAAATCTTCGCGAAGCAATCCTGTCACCTATATAAAAGCTTACGATGAAATCCGCGAATTATTCAGCAAACAACCATTGAGTAAGATTCGTGGCTATCAGCCAAAACATTTTTCTTTTAATGTCGATGGAGGAAGGTGTGATGCCTGCAAAGGCGAAGGCGAACAGGTAGTTGAAATGCAGTTTCTCGCGGATGTACATTTGGTTTGTGATGTTTGTCATGGAAAAAAATTCAAAGAAGAAATTCTGGAAATAAAATACAATGACAAAAATATTTATGACATACTTGAAATGAGCGTGGATGAAGCAATAGATTTTTTTTCAAAAGAAAAATTTTCAAAGAAAAACGAAATTGCCGGAGAAGAAATCGCCAAAAGACTTCGCCCGCTGAGTGATGTCGGTTTAGGATATATCAAGCTGGGACAATCTTCTGATACGCTTTCCGGGGGCGAAGCGCAACGTGTAAAGCTTGCTTCGTTCTTAGGAAAAGGAAAGGGCCAGGGAAATATTCTTTTTATCTTTGATGAACCAACTACCGGACTTCATTTTCATGATATTAAAAAATTATTGGGCTCATTTAATGCATTGATCGAGCAGGGACATTCAATCATTGTAATCGAGCATAATAATGATGTGATAAAATCTGCAGATTGGATCATTGACCTTGGTCCCGAAGCCGGAGATGAAGGAGGAAACCTTGTTTATGCGGGTGTACCAAAGGGAGTTTCAACAAAAACGAACCGTTAATCAATTCTCATTTTAATTTTTTCTCAATTCCATTTCATAAATTTGTGCACTTTTAAAAAGGCATTTAAACAGTATTTATAAAACCTGCGAATATGACTGACGAAACAACAGAAATTATAGATGGAGCTACGGTTTCAATGCAAAAAGCAATGGATCATTTTGAAGCTGAACTGGTAAAGATCCGCGCTGGTAAAGCCAACCCAACTATGCTTGATGGAATTACTGTTGACTATTATGGAAATCCAACTCCTATCAACCAGATTGGAAATTTAAGCGCAATGGATGCAAGAACGTTAACCATTCAGCCATGGGAAAAAAACATGCTTCAGCCAATTGAGCGTGCAATTATTGCAGCCAACATTGGAATCAATCCACAAAATGATGGGAATATTATTCGTTTATTTCTGCCTCCGTTAACAGAAGAAAGAAGAAAAGAATTGGTGAAAAGAAGTAATGGAGAAGGAGAGCAGGCAAAAATTGCGGTCAGAAATATTCGTCGTGATGCAATTGAACAAATCAAAAAGGCACAGAAAGAGGGATTGAGCGAAGATGCTGCAAAAGATCGTGAAGCGGAGATGCAGGATATCACCAATAATTTTATTTCGCGAATTGAAAAGCATCTGGCTGCAAAAGAAAAAGAAATTATGTCTGTTTAAATTTTCATTTTATGTTGAAAGAACAATTATTGATATTAATAACCGCACCGGTTTATGTGTTAGTAATTGGACTTGAAATTTTTTTAAGTAATCTTCATTTAAAAAAATATTACACGTTGAAAGATACATTGATGAATATGTATCTATGTATTTTAAATGGAGGAATTGATCTTTTGTTCAGAGCAGTTTACCTGCTCATCCTTATAATTTTTTATCAGTTTCATTTTATCAGTTTTTCTTTCCACCCGATATTGTATTGGTTTCTGTTGTTTGTTTTTGAAGATCTTGCTTTTTATTTGGAACATCGCGTGGATCATTTTTGCAGAATATTCTGGGCTGTTCATGTTACACATCATTCATCAGAGGAATTTAATTTAACAACAGGATTTCGTTCTTCTGTTTTACAACCGCTTTATCGTTTTATTTATTTTATTCCTTTAGTTCTTGTCGGATTTAAACCATTGGATATTGTGTTTATGTATTCACTCACACAGATCTATGGCATCCTTGTCCATACCCAATACATCCACAAAATGCCCAGATGGTTTGAAGCCGTTTTTGTAAGTCCTGCTCATCACAGAGTTCATCATGCAAGCAACATTCGATATCTTGATAGAAATATGGGAATGGTGCTGATTATCTGGGATAAATTTTTTGGAACTTTCCAGGAAGAATTAAAAGAAGATCCGATAAAATATGGATTGACAAAACAACCGGAACAGCCTTATCATCTCATCAATATTATTTTTCATGAGTGGAAAAATATTGTCCATGATCTTCATAAAAAAATTCCACTTTCTTTAAAATTAAAATACCTGGTCATGCCGCCGGGCTGGAGTCATGACGGCAGTACAAAAACTGCGCGGCAATTACGAAAAGAATTACTGTACTCCGAGAGCTCTAAGTCATAAAAGTGATACTGGAAGCTTTGAACTCACAACATTTTTTTTATATTTATAAAAATTTATCTTTCTTTATAGAGAAAGATAAATTTAAAAAACTTCTTCACTCACATTTTCTCACTATTAAACATTAAAACTATGAGCTTTATTAAAGACTTCAGGGCGTTTGCTATGAAAGGCAATGTTATGGATCTGGCAGTAGCCGTAATTATCGGTGCAGCATTTACCGCCATTGTTTCTTCATTGGTAACGGATATAATCACTCCGTTAATATTGACGCCTGTTTTAGACAAATTTGGATTGAAAGATATTGCGGAACTGAAGTGGGGCGCCGTCACATACGGAAAATTTCTGGCTGCTGTACTTAATTTTCTAATTATTGCTCTTGTCATTTTCTTAATGGTTCGTGCGATCGCCAGGTTTCAAAAGAAAGAAGAAGCAGCACCAGCCGGACCTTCTTCTACTGATATTTTATTAGCTGAAATAAGGGATGAACTGAGGAAAAGGTAATTTTATTCAATAAATTTGCAGTCCCGATAATTTTTTATCGGGATTTTTTTTATCTTGAAGAAACAAAACAAGAAGTTGTTTTAAATATTTTTGAATGAACACCGAAATTTATCAAATAAAATTACCTCAGTTTGAAGGCCCGTTTGATCTTCTTTTATTTTTTATCGAACGTGACGAACTTGATATTTATAATATTCCAATCACAAAAATCACGAACGATTTTCTTGCCTACATTTATGAAAGTGAATCGTTGAATATTGAACTAAGCAGTGAATTTATTTTGTTCATCAGCACCTTGATGCGCATCAAAGCAAAGATGCTGATACCACGAAAAGAATTAGATCCGCAGGGGAATGAAATTGATCCACGGCAGGAACTCATTGATAAGATTCTTGAATACAAAAGATTTAAAGAGGCTTCTCAAAAAATGAGTGAGATGGAAGCAGTGAGAATGATGATGGTAAAGCGCGGAAATATCCACGAAGAGCTTTCACTGATTGGTGAAGAGGCCGGGGAAGGAACAGAAATTCAAACAGTTACTTTATTCAAGCTGATGAAGGCTTTTGAAAAAGTCGCGCAACGTCTGGCTGATAAGAAAAACCGTCCGGTCCATACAGTTATCAGTTATAATTACACAATGGAAAGTACGCGCAAATATATGCTTGACCTTATTAAGACTGAGCGGTCAATGTCGTTTGAAAAGATCTTTGATGTTTGCAATGATCGGATTCATGCAATATTTCTTTTCCTAAATATTCTTGAATTGGTACAATTGAAATATATGACAATGATCACCGGAAGTGGCACCAATAATTTCATTATCGAATACAATGAAGATCGTGTTGAAGAAGAAAATTCTGCTGAAGGAAAAATAATAAGTCCTCAGAATAATTGAGTCGACTTTTTGAACCTTGTTCCAACCAGTTTTAATTTAAAAAATAAAAATCAATACTATTTATTCACTTACTGATTTCATAAATATTAATTGATTGAAAACAAATCTTCAAATATCTTTTTACCATCGGTATTACCAAGTGTAGGATCGCATGCTCTTTCGGGATGAGGCATCATTCCAAAAACATTCCTTTCTTTATTGCTGATACCGGCAATGCTGTTAATAGAACCATTTGGAGAATATTCAATATCTATTTCCCCTTTCTCATTGCAATAACTATAAAGCACCTGATTATTTTTAATAATTTCTTCTAACTCATTTTCTCTTGCAAAATATCTTCCTTCTCCATGAGCAACAGGAATTCTATAAACCTCGTTATAATTTCTTTCAGGTCCTGTTAAAAAAACATTTTTGCAGGCAAATTGCATGTGTGCATTTTGCAATAAGACACCAGGAAGTAAGCCACTTTCACATAGAATTTGAAAACCATTGCAAACTCCAAATACTTTCCCTCCTTTTTTGGCAAATTCAATAACACTTTGCATCATTGGGCTGAAACGGGCAATAGCACCGCATCTCAAGTAATCGCCAAAACTAAATCCCCCTGGAAGAACAATACAATCTGAAGCATTGAACATGGAAAGATCTTTGTCTTTGTGCCATAATGAAATCACTTCCTGACCTAAATCATATTGTAGCGCATTTATCATATCTGCATCACAGTTAGAGCCAGGAAAAATCACTACACCAAATTTCATTTTATAATTTTTTTAATTGTTGTCAAAGATAAACTATACCAAAATTATCGCACGAAATACTCCATATAAATTACGAAACCAGCCATGATCCATTGCAAAACCATTGGAATCCATCTCTTTTGCGGATAATAAAAAGCACAGGCGATAAACGCGGAAGCTGGAATCAAAGCCATCATCCAGTTGCCAATATTAAAACTCAGATTGATAAATGGAATTGCCAGCGCAACGACCAGGTAGATCAACATTGTTACCCAGTTTTTTCTTACCTGCAAAATTTGTTTTGTCATAAAAGAGCGAACATAAAAAGCGCCGATAATAATCATTAAAAGTAAGAGGCAAATTCCTGCAAGTTCAGGAGTAAACGCGTGATAAAAAGGTTTTGAAATTCCAAATCCTGATAAACGGAATGAGTATAAATTATTAGTAAAAAAAAGCCATGAGGCCAGGAAGTACCATGGAGTAAGGATTCCGATTAAAGTTATGAGCCATTCTGCAAGCCGCAGTGGTCGTGTGATGATCAATGAAAAAATAAGAAGTATTGCAAATGCAAAAGCAGGGAGGTAAAAAAATGTACAAATTCCTGTGGCGATTCCGACATTAAAAAGAGTTGATTTTGCATGTTGATTATTGTTCAGATTACTTAATTTAGACCATATCCAAATCAAAATTGTATTAATGATCAAAGGGCCGCTTAAAATATTCCATTCACTGAAAAAAGAAGTGATCAGCAAATAGCTCATCGCAGGTAAGTAATTTGGTTTTTGCATTAATCGTCTTCCAATCAAAATCTGATTAAAACTCACTGCCTGGGTATAAAGCAATAAATAAGTTATTATAAAATAGATTGTTGGATAGGTATCAAGAAAAGGTTTGATTCCATTAATAATATCTACAAATAAAAATCCATCTTTCTTTTCAACTACTGGAATTTGCGGGTGAAATAGGAATACAAATTTTAAAAGTATTCCATACACGAAAAGCAGGAAAGTATTTAGTGGGTTATTGGCACGGAAAATTCCTGTCACAATAGAAAATTAATTAAGCAGCAAAAATAAAAAATTAAAAGAATTACACGAATCAGAAAAGCAACTTTAATTAATTCGTGTAATTCAAGCCAATTTCGTCCTTTTAATAAATCTGAATTTGTTCGGGCAATTCCTGGGTTAAAATTCAATTTTTGCAAAGCAAATATAATTGCGGTAAACACATGGAATGATAATATCATTGGCACTTACCTGTTTTCCATATCTTGGCATAAATTGATAACCTCTGTCAAGGCTTTTTAATGGCGGATTCCGGGTGACTTTTCCTGAACCTGAAACACTTTGATCAACCAAAAGTAAGGACCGTCTTTCCAGTGAATTGAATAAAAAATGTAGTTGTCCGCCAGTCAGCATGGTTGCGTAGGAAAGAAAGTTATCAGTCTCATCATCGTATTGACTTTTGTTGATGACGCTTGCCCAGTCTATCTTTCCACTCATATCCATATTAAGAACAAGAATATTGTTATAATAATATCTATCCTGTCCGCGAGAATAATAGTATGGATTACGTCCATAGCCGTAAGAGTAAGGAGAAAACATGTAATAATTGTATGGCGAAAACATAGGATAACCATACAAATAATCATAACGGTTCCATGGACCACTGCGGGATTGAGAATAAAAATCCTCAGCCGTTAAAATAAATCCTCCATCTTTTTTCAATACAATATCGCGGATGAAATAATCATTCAAAGCGGTTTTATTATTCCCGTTTGTTTTCGCAATTGCCCGGATAGAATCTCCCAGATTTTGAAATTGTTGGGTAATGATATTTTTTTGATCAATATCCCAAACAGCAGTGAAAATCCCTTCAACATTACCCCGTTTCTTTTCATAAAATAAGGAATTGATCACATAATGCTTGTTGACATTATCTATTTTTAATTTGATGGCATCAAGATAATTTCCCTTCAGGTCCAATTGATTCATACTGAAACTATCTACTTCAGGTTGTTTTGTAATTAAAGAAAGATCTTCTATAAAATCTTTTGTGCTGGATTTGTTTCCTTTCGTAAAAACAAAATTGCCATTGTTATCAACGAAAAAATCACTGAACATATCTTTTCGATCGTCGAAGAAAGTTGGTATGCTTGATTTATGCAGAAGTTGCAAACTGTCGTTGAATAACAAAGTAGTGAAATTAAATTTTCCATTTTTCCGCTGGATCTTATAGATCATGATCTTCGATTTATCCTCACTGCTTACGGTGCTATAAATTTTATTGTTCGCAAAAAAATTGATGTGTGTAGTATCGAGTTCAACAGGATCCGAAAGTAATTTTCCATCAGCATTTATTTTTATGGCCATACAATAGATTGTGCTCCTTTTCTGAAATTGATATATAAGCATTGCAAAATCAGGGTAAGTAACAAAATCAACATTTAGCGTATTGTCTGGCATAAACTTCAGATCAACACGATTTAACAAACGCATGGAATTATCGTAAGAACAAACAGCATAATTGTTCCTGATATTTTTATAGATCAAAAAATTGTCGTGAATTTTTCCAATGATTTCAAAGTTAAGCTGGCGTGAATCCTGCGATTCAGGCTCAGTATAATTTATTTGCTGCGAAAAAACCGCAGAATAAAATATCGTTGAAATTAAAAATAAAAAAAGGTTTTTCATGATACTCTTAATGTTTTCTGTTTTGTCTTTTGCTAAAATCCCTGATAATAAATAAAGGAATAAAGCTATACTAATTTATGAAAACTAAGCATTTATGAAAAGTCAATATTTTACAAAAACTTTCTTCTTATTGATTTTTAACAAGAGATTTACCAGGTTCTTTTCAATAAACGATCTTTCGAAAATAAAGATAGCTTTTGTGGAACGAATGGAATTATAAGTTAGGTTTACTTACCTGCATTCCTCTTGATGGAATATAAAATTATCGCGAAGCCCGGAGCTTCACATTAAATGATCTAATTTTGAAAATTGAATTTAAGAAAAAAAAGTTATGGCTGTTGTTTTAATCTCTGGCGGTACTGGACTTATTGGTACTGCTCTGACACATCATTTAATTGAAAGAGATTATGACATTGTTATTTTATCAAGAAAAAAAAACCTCTCTTCCTTCAATCCAAAAATTAATTACTCTTATTGGAATGTTTCTGAAAAGATTATTGATGCTGACGTTGTAAAGAAGGCAGATCATATTATTCATCTTGCAGGAGCGGGAGTAATGGATAAAAAATGGACTGACGATTACAAAAAAAAGATTCTTGAAAGCCGGACAAAGAGTGCGGAACTGATTATAAGTTGTTTGAAAGAAAATAATCATCGTGTAAAAACATTTGTTTCGGCATCAGCCATAGGTTGGTATGGACAAGATGCAAAATCGTTGGAAAGAAAAGATGGATTTATTGAAACTGATTTGCCGTCAAATGATTTCTTGGGCGAAACTTGTCTGCTATGGGAATCAAGCACAGAGCCAGTCTCAGCGGAAGGAATCCGTTTGGTAAAACTGCGCACCGGAATTACTTTAAGTAATAAAGGGGGCGCTTTTAAGGAGTACAAAGCACCTTTGAATTTTGGCTTTGCAACAATTTTAGGAAGCGGAAAACAAATAGTTAGCTGGATTCATATTGATGATCTGTGCAGAATGTATTGCACAGCAATTGAAGATCTTTATTTGCGCGGGTGTTATAATGCTGTTGCACCCGACCCGGTGTCTCAAAAAGAACTTATACTTACTTTAGGACAACGAATGCGTAATAAATTTTTTATCCCTGTTTATGTTCCTTCCTTTATCTTAAAATTAATTTTTGGAAAACGAAGTATCGAACTTTTAAAAAGCACAACGGTGAGCAACAAAAAAATAAAAGCCACGGGATTTACTTTTTTATTTCCCTCAATAGAATCAGCAGTAGATGATCTGATAACCAACTCAGCAAAAAAAGAGCTATGATTATTTTTTTCACAGATTTTAAAAAGAGAATTGCTTACTTAATTCTCGTTAACCTAAAAGAAAGACATTTTATTTCCTTTATTCTCTTAAAACCGGCATTCCTCAGTTAACAAAATATTTTGGCGAATTTTTAATAAAACTGATTTAACAAGCTGCAATACCTTTGCGGCCAATGAGAAGGTTTCTTGCATTTATATTATTGCTGTCACACATGAACACTTCCATGTTTCTGCCCCAGACTCCGGAGCAGGATGTATATGATGCAAATGGAAATCAGTTGGATGATATTACCAGCATTGTTGAATTAGTTCGTGTTAAATTAGGCTACGATCATCATGCTGATGATGAAAATGATGACAGCGGGCAAAATTTTCATGTTCCTCATTCCGAATATACTTTCGAACAATTTTTAGAAGAAATAAAACATGAATTTGTTTTAAAAGAATCTGATCATTTTTCTGAACATCATGAACAAAAAATTCCTTCCATTTCTTACGATATTATTGTTCCTCCACCAAAAGCATAATCCTCTAAAAAGCACTGCTGCTTTATACTTTATTCCAAAATTTTATTGAGATTCTGATGAAACGGTTATAGATATAATCCGGTTTCTTCAGAAGCAATATTGATTCTTTTTAAACAAAATGAAATGAAGAAGAATATTCTATTCATGCTTTTCATTCTGTGTTTGAGTCATTCATTCGCACAGAATCCAACAGGCATTGAACAAGATACATTGAAACTAACCATCGGCGAAGCTGAAACGATTTTTTTGAATAAAAATCTAGATCTCATTGCACAGAAATACAGCATTGATTCTGCAAAGGCAACAGTAATCACTGCCAGGCTTTACGACAACCCTGATTTTTCTTATTCGAATGCTTTCTATAATGCAAGCACTCGCCATTTTTTTGATCCTGAAATGAGTTTGCAGATTTCGCAACTGATCAGGCTAGCAGGAAAGAGAAACAAATCTATTGACCTTGCAAAATCCGGAATTGATGTGGCGCAATATCAGTTTTATGATTTGCTTAGAACATTGAGGTTTGTGTTAAGAAATGACTTTTATAACATTTATTTTTTAGAACAATCTTCCAAATTATATCAACTTGAAATTTCATCTCTGCAGAAAATTGTTCCGGCTTTTCAAGACCAGGTGAAAAAAGGATTCATGGCGCCTGTGGACGTTTTGAGAATACAATCACAGCTTTATACTTTACAGGCAGAATATGATAATCTGCAAACAACTATTGATAATATTCAGAGCGAATTAAAAGTTTTAATTCGTGCAAACCCTTCTGCATATTTTCTTCCTGTTGCAACAATTTCTGATGTAAATAATCAAGTTGTTTCTCAAAGTGATTATCAATCTTTGATTGATTCAGCAATTGCAAATCGCCCTGATTTAAAAGCATTGAATGCAAACATTGTTTTCAGTAATTACAATTTAAGATTACAAAAAGCTTATGCAAAACCTGACATAACAATTAGTGCAAACTATGATCGGCTGGGAAGTTATGTCCAGGATTATAATGGCATAGGAATCTCACTTCCGTTGCCCTTGTTCAACAGAAATCAAGGCAATATCCGAAACGCTAAAATTCAAACGGAAGTTAATAAAACTCTTTATGAGAGCGGATTAGACAAGATTAAAGGTGAGATAACGACAAATTATATCACAGCTTTGCGGGCTGAAAAATTATTGCTTGGTTTTGATCCAAAGTTTGAAGAAAATATGAAAGTTATCATCGCTCAGGTAACTATCAATTTTCAAAAAAAGAATATTTCGATGCTCGAATTTCTCGATTACTATGATTCTTATAAACAAAATGTTTTGCAAATAAATCAATTACGTTTTAATAAAATGAACGCCTTGGAACAACTTAATTTTTCTGTCGGAAAAATAATTTTTAATCAATAATTTCTAAATACCATACAATGTCGAAAATAAATTTCCTTTCATTTTTACTAATTGGAATTATCATTTTTTCAAGTTGTAAAACAGATCCGAAAACTACTGATCAGAAGCAAAAATTTGTGATCTCAGATTCGTTATTGAAAACGATTCAAATAGATAGTGTAATAACATGTCCAATGGTAAACGCACTTACACTTACCGGAAAAGTAACGTTCAATGAAGACAAAGTAGCAAGGATATTTCCAATGGTTAGCGGTAATATCACTGGAGTAACTGCACAATTGGGAGATTACGTAAACAAAGGCCAGAAGCTTGGAGTAATAAGAAGTGGTGAAATGGCGGGTTACGGTAATGATCTTGTAACTGCAAAAACAAATCTCCTGATAGCTCAAAAAAATCTTGATGCTGCTGAAGATATGTATAAAAGCGGGTTGATTTCTCAAAAGGATTTTATTACTTCTCAGCAGATGTATAAACAGGCACAATCCCAGTTAAACAGGTCGAATGAAGTGCTGCAAATCAATGGCGGAAATACACAGGGTGAATTTGTGGTGCGTTCGCCAATAAGCGGTTTTATTGTTGAAAAACAAATCAATAATGATATGGCGATAAGGCCTGATAATACCAATGATCTTTTCACTGTTTCAGACTTAAAAGATGTTTGGGTAATGGCCAACGTTTATGAATCAAACATAGGACAAGTGCACCTTGGCGACAATGTAGATGTTTCCACACTTTCATATCCTGGAAGAATATTTCATGGGAAAGTAGATAAAATTTTAAATGTGCTTGATCCGACAAACAAAGTGATGAAAGTAAGAATTGTTTTGCCAAATCCAGATTATGCATTGAAACCTGAAATGTTTGCGAGTGTCAGAATCGTAAACAAGACTGACCAGGAATCACTTTGCGTTCCGTCAAGCTCATTAATTTTTGAAAACAGCCAATATTTTGTCCTTGTGTATAAAAGCCAGTCCGATGTAAAAATCATACCTGTGCAGATAATAAGCAGTAATGGAAATCAGAGCTATATATCAGGTGTGATAAAGGAAGGAGATAAAATAATCGGCTCAAATACGGTATTAATTTATAACGCAATAAATTCTTAAAACGTAAAAAAATATTCATGTTAAAGATTCTGAAATCAATTATCGCGTTTTCATTAAAGCGAAAATATTTTATCTTATTTGCCACTGTGGTTTTATTGATTGGCGGCATCATCACGTATAGGAATATGCCCATAGAAGCATTTCCAGATGTGACCAATACGGAGATCACCATTATCACACAATGGCCTGGAAGAAGCGCTGAGGAAATAGAAAAATTCATTACAATCCCCATTGAAATTTCGATGAATCCTGTGCAAAAAAAGACAAGCTTACGTTCCACAAGTGTCTTTGGTTTGTCTTATGTAAAATTAATTTTTGAGGATAATGTAACTTATGAAGAAGCAAGGATCCAGGTAAATAATTTATTAGCGAACGCAGATCTTCCTCCCGGAATTTCGCCGTCCGTACAACCGCCAACAGGCCCTACAGGTGAGATTTACCGGTATTCACTCAGAAGTAAAGTACGGGATGTAAGAGAATTGAAAACATTACAGGATTGGGTGGTTGATCGTCAATTGAGATCAGTGCCAGGTGTAGCTGATGTAGTTAGTTTTGGTGGCGAGACCAAGTCTTATGAAATACAGGTGGATCCTGGGAAATTAACCACACTTGGAATTAGTTCTTTGGATGTTTACAACGCGGTTACGAAAAGTAATATCAATATTGGCGGTGATATTATCAACAAAAATAACCAGGCTTACGTAGTGCGCGGAATCGGATTGCTGAATGATATTAATGAAATAAAAAACATCATTGTACAGAATGTAAATGGCGTTCCTGTTTTGATAAAAGATATTGCAGATGTAAAAATTTCCAATCTTCCGCGTTTAGGACATGTTGGAAGAACAGATGCGATTGTTGATTCAGCAGGAAAGCGAACAATAGCTAACGAAGATGATGTGGTAGAGGCAATTGTATTGATGCGAAAAGGGGAAAATCCAAGTAACGTGATCACCGCATTGAAAGAAAAAGTAGAGAAGGTAAATAAAGAGATTTTACCTGTTGATACGAAAATTGTTCCCTATTACAATCGGGAAGATTTGATCAATTATGCAACCGGAACTGTCCTGCATAACCTTGTAGAAGGGATTCTGCTGGTGACTTTAATTGTGTCTTTATTCATGTTTAACTGGCGAACTACGTTGATCGTTTCCATTGTAATTCCTCTTTCACTTTTGTTTGCTTTTATTTGTTTGCAACTGATGAACATGTCTGCAAATTTACTTTCTCTCGGAGCGATAGATTTTGGGATTATTATAGATGGATCTGTAGTGATGGTAGAAGGAATTTTTGTGATTTTGGATAAAAGAGCAAAGGATGTTGGCATGGAGCGTTTTAATAAACTGACGAAACTTGGGTTGATAAAAAACAGCGGCGCCGAATTAGGCAAAGCGATCTTCTTTGCAAAACTGATCATCATTGCAGCCCTTGTTCCAATCTTTGCTTTTCAGAAAGTAGAGGGAAAGCTTTTTTCTCCCCTTGCCTATACTCTCGGTTTTGCTTTACTTGGTGGTTTAATTCTTACGCTTACTTTGGTGCCGGTTCTTATCAGTGTGTTATTACGAAAAAATGTTCGTGAAAAACACAATCCAATCGTTCACAAAATGAATGTATGGATGCTGAAGGGATTTGATTTTAGTGTAAAGCATAAAAAGGCCGCAATCATCTCATCGATATTGATCATTATTGTTGGCTTGTATTCATTCAAATTTCTGGGTACTGAGTTTTTACCTGAATTGGACGAAGGCTCAATTTGGCTTCGTGTACAATTACCTTATAGTATTTCCCTGGAAAAATCAGTTGATGTTGCCAAACAGGTTCGCGAAAAAATGATTGCCTTTCCACAGGTAAAAAATATTGTTTCACAAACAGGACGACCAGATGATGGTACAGATGTAACAGGATTTTACAACAACGAATTTGACGTTATCCTTTATCCGGAAAAATCCTGGAAACCGCGAATTTCGAAAGAAGAATTAATAGATAGTATGAACAAGAAACTTTCTGTAATTCCTGGCGCTGACCTCAATTTCTCACAACCGATTTCGGATAATATTGAAGAAGCAGTATCCGGAGTAAAAGGATCAATTTGTGTAAAGATCTATGGCGATTCGCTCAATTATATGGAAAGCAAAGCTGACGAAGTATATAATGTCTTGTCGCAGGTCAAAGGTATTACCGATCTTGGTGTGATTAGAAATATTGGTCAGCCCGAATTGAACATTGATCTTGATCAGCAAAAAATGGCTTTATACGGTGTAGCCACAGCTGATGCCAACGCGGTGATAGAGATGGCAATAGGTGGAAAAGCAGCTACTCAATTATACGAGGGAATCCGCAAATTTGATATAAGATTGCGCATTCCTGAAGAGTACCGGAAATCTGAAACAGATATCGGAAACCTAATGGTGCCTACACAAAGCGGCGCAAAAGTGCCGGTAAAAGAAATTGCTAATATCACTGTAAAAACGGGTCCCTGCCTTATTTTCAGAGATGACAACGAACGATACTCTGCAGTAAAATTTTCTGTTCGCGGCAGAGACATGGGAAGCGCAATCCAGGAAGCGCAGGAAAAAATGAGGAATACTGTAAAATTGGAAAACGGGTATTCATTAGTATGGCAGGGAGATTTTGAAAATGAGCAACGCGCAACAAAACGATTACAGGAAGTTGTGCCAATCAGCTTATTACTCATATTTCTTTTGTTGTTTACGATGTTTGGAAATTTCAAGGATGCCCTGCTGGTTTTTTTGAATGTGCCATTTGCTATTGTTGGTGGTATCGCGGCGCTTTATATTACGGGAACTAATTTCAGCATCTCTGCAGGCATTGGCTTTATTGCTTTGTTTGGAATTTGTATCCTATTTGGTGTACTGATAATTACAGAAATAAAACATAATCTTGAAACACCGAAAAAAGGGCATCATCAAAGCTTATTAGGAGCAATCAGATCGGGAGTACATTCAAGAGTGCGACCGGTAATGATGACTGCCTTTATGGACGCGATAGGTTTGTTTCCGGCAGCAATTTCAACCGGGATCGGTTCAGAAAGCTCAAGACCGCTGGCGCGAGTGATCATCGGAGGTGTTTTGTGCGCCATGTTTTTTTCGATATGGATCTTTCCGCTCTTTTTTGAAAAAGCATATAGAAAATTTGATACACAACACCTAAAAGAAAATACTGGAAATGAAACAGAAGCATCATAAAGAGTGAATTTTTATTCATTCCTGATTCTGCAACTGGCATGGCAGAAGGAATAACTCATAATGGCAAATAAAAAATGCGCAGAAGATTATACGTTTTTATTTTACCACTGATGCTATCATCGGCATTAAATTCAGTTGCACAAATAAAAGATGAATCCGGATTCTTAAATTCATCTGAAAAGTTTAACAAGTTCCGCTTTGTTACTGTTGTTGTAAGTGAATCAGCATTAGCAACAATTGCTACACGTAGGTTTACAGTATTTGTGGTACAAGAAATATCCAAAGAGCAAATTTCATTTTTTTAATGATAATAATGAATGGCTTCAAATGGATAAGATAAGACATGCAACAACTGTGTACAATATTTCTTCGGTTCAATACAATCTGATGCGCTGGAGTGGAATAAACTCACATGTTTCTGTATTGATTGGTGGATTAACAGGTTTAGCTTATTTAAGTTTGATAGAAATCATGGACGGGTTTTCTGCAGAATGGGGATTTTCTAAAGGTGATATGTTGGCTAATATATCTGGTGCTGCCTTGTTCACAGCGCAGCAGGCTACATGGAGCCAGCAAAGAATACAGATGCGATTTTATTTCATAAAAGTATTTTTGCAAAATTTAATCCTGATGAATTAGGAGAAAGCTTTCCTCAGAGGCTGATTAAAGATTATAATGGGCAAACTTATTGGCTTTCATTTAATATTCATTCTTTTCTTAACACCCAAAACAATTTCCCAAGGTGGATGAACGCTGATTTTGGCTATGGAGCAGATGGAATGACGGGAGCAGTTATTAATCCTAAAGAAGTAAATGGAAAAATTATTCCATCATTTGAGCGAAACAGAAAAATGTTTTTTGGAATAGATGGTGCTTTTACAAAACCAGCAACGATACCATTTCCATCATGGATAAATATTTTCCGGATACCAATTCCTGTGTTAGAACTTAAGAAGAATAAGATTACATTCAGGCCATATTATTTTTGAACTTTATTTCAAATGCAGTAACAAGCAATACAATTAATTGTACTTTTCTTCACAACATAACTGCATATACTAAACGAAAGTAGTAGTTTAATTAAATATTGCTGCAAATTGAAACAAAAATCCCGACGGCAATTAAACTCGCAATTTTCGATAAAAGGTGATGTGCATGAAGATCAATATACAAAAGGCACAACGATTGAACCAAAGAATAAAACGTACATTCCTGAACAATTGGACTTTTATTTTGTGCATCAAATAATGATTTTTAAACACAAACGGGCAATATGTTGGGATCTCATTTATAAAAAAGTCTGAAGGTCCAGAAATGAGTTGATCATGGGCAAAAAATCATTTCTAATAAATCATCGCCGGATCACTAAATTGAAAATCTATTTTCCTTTTGACATATTATCTTTGAGAGATGAAGACGGTTCATTTACTAATAAGCGGAAAAGTGCAGGGTGTTTTTTTCAGGGAATCAGCAAGGAAGCTGGCTGAAAAATTAAATCTAAAAGGCTGGATCAGAAACAGGAATGATGAAAAAGTGGAAGCAGTGATCAGTGGCGATGAAAATGATGTAAATGATTTTATTAACTGGTGCCATACAGGGCCTGAAAGAGCAGAAGTAACACAGGTAATTGTTTCTAAACAACCAGAAACTTCTTTTGAAAAATTTAAAATTATCAGAAACTATTAATCTATTTCTATAAATAATTCAATTGTTTTTTTACTTAAACACATTCATAAAATGAACATGAAAAAGATTTTTTCAACCATTCCATTCGCTTTATTTTTCCTCTTTTTTTCCACTTATTGTTCTGCACAGAAATTCTATTTATTTGTTGGAACCTACACGAATACGGATAGTAAAGGCATTTATATTTACGATTTTAATTCTGCCAATGGCGACTTCAAATGGATCAGCAACACCGATAGCGTAACCAATCCATCGTATCTTACCATTTCAAAAAATGAAAAATTTGTCTATGCAGTGAACGAAACAAATGGTACTAATCCCGGAAGAGTAACCGCCTATTCGTTTGATAAAAAAAATGGCACTTTACATTTTTTAAACACAACAGCTTCGGGAGGTGAGGATCCATGTTATATTGCTACAACATCTGATAACAAATGGCTAACAGTTGCCAATTACACTAGTGGTACGGCAACGGTTTTTACCATTAATACAAATGGTACTGTAGAACCCTATTCACAATTGATCAATGATTCTGCTTATAAAAATACTGGAGAAACTGCAACTCCTCATGTTCATGAAACTGTTTTTTCGCCTGATCAGAAATTTTTATTAACTCCCGATTTAGGTTTAGACAAAGTGATCGTTTACAAGTTTAATGAGTCAATAACAAAACCACTTATTTTATCAACAAAAACTTTTGCTCAATCCGCAAATGGAACTGGCCCGCGACATCTTGTTTTTCATCCAAATAAAAAATGGGTTTACCTCATGCATGAGATGGGAGGAAACGTAACTTTCTATAAATATAATAGTGGGAAATTGACACAAGTTCAGGATCTTCCTGCTTTTCCTAAAGATTTTGAAGGACGAAAGGATGGTGCAGAAATTATGATTTCTCCTGATGGCAAATTCTTGTACGTTTCTGAAAGAGGTGATCTGAATTCAATAACCATTTTTTCAATTGATCCTGTTTCAGGAAAATTAACTCAGAAAGGATATCAATCCACTTTTGGAAAGGGACCAAGAAATTTCATTATTGATCCAACCGGAAAGTTTATGTTGGTCGCTAACCAGGATTCCAGAAACATCGTTATTTTTAAAAGAAATCCCCAAACTGGTTTGTTAACCAAAACAGGAAAAGAAATTACGATTCCCAGACCTGTTTGTCTTCAAATGATTCCCAAAAATTAAGGTACTGAAAATAAAAAACTTCCCGGTTCAGAGGGAAGTTTTTTAGTAATTTAATCCTGGGGTTTCAAGGTTTTTCAGGCTTAAATTTTAAGAACATTAAAGGGTTAGTTTTTCACCAGGTTACGGCTTTTATCAGGATAAGGATTAGTAAAAAAAAGAAGTTGAATGATATCAGATTTTAGGTTTTTAGGATAAAGAATATTTGCTTTCAAGGGATTTGGATTCAGATCAATGTTTGTTGAACATCAATCAACTTCTGACACAAAAATATATACAGTCGTATCTTCCAGCAAGCGCGATATTGCTGATTTTTGTCATTATTAGATTTACTGCATGAATCGTAAAAACACGAACAACAGAAAAAGAAAATCTACGAAATTAAAGCGATCTTATTCAGCTCTTTTTGCAAAATAGTAGAAATGATTTCTCACCTTTTTTATGACATTTGCAGGTTCTCTTGATATAAACAGAAATTGAAAAAGTAAAACGAAGTTTTAAGCAGGTTTTTTAATCACAGCAAACTCAAGGGTAAAGCAACTCCCTTTTCCCGGCGTACTCTCAGCTTTTATTTTTCCATGATGAGCATCTACTACAGATTTTACATAACTAAGACCCAGACCAAATCCTTTGATGTTATGAATATTGCCTGTATGAGCCCGATAGAATTTTTCAAAAACCCGGTTCAGTGTTTCTTTGTTCATGCCGATTCCGTTGTCTTCGATTTTAATACGGATATGACTGTTAAAATTGGAAGTAGAAACTTTTATCTTCAGATTTTCTTTTGAATATTTTACAGCGTTATCCAGCAAATTATTAATGATGTTGGTAAAATGAACTTCATCAGCTAAAACAAGGTCATTCGAAGCATTAAAATGTGTTTCTAAAATTCCATTTTTTTCTTTTAAAGGAAGCTCAATATTATTAATGGCAGCTTTGATAAGATCAGTAGCATGAAGTGGAATCAGGTTCAATTGGAGCGCTTGTTTATCCATTAGTGCCGCTTGCAGTATGGTTTCCACCTGCTTGTTCATTCTCTTGTTCTCATCTTTAATGATGCCGGAGAAATAATCCATTTTTGTTTTATCATTCACTACTTTTTCATTTTTTAAAGCGTCCACTGCGAGAGAAATGGTGGCAAGTGGAGTTTTAAATTCATGCGTCATGTTATTGATAAAATCGGTTTTTATCTCGCTTAATTTTTTCTGATTTAATAAAGCTCTAATTGTAATAAAGAAAGCAGCAAAAATTACGAATGTAAATATGACCGCTCCAATCAACATCCAGACCATTTGTTTCCACACCACGTTTTTAATGTGAGGAACAACCACCACTAAAAGTTCCTGCGGAGCCAGCCCTTCCGATAAACTTCCACCCGGCGGGTCAAGCGGATAAACGAAGGAAAGATTGTTTATAGTATCACTGTAAGCGGAATAAAAATTTTTTGATTGAAGATCGTCGCCAATCATAGAAGTAGTGGTGATTGCGAATTCAAACTCAAGATCATTGATATGATTCTTCTCAAACTCTTTATTGATCATCGTTCTGATCTCATGCCTTGAAAAATTGTGAGCGATGGTAGAGGGGAAAACATTCAGAGGAAATAAAAGATCCGCATTTTTTCTGTTATCAAACGGAGAGATTTTTGCTCTCTCGTTTATAAGATCTTTGGCAGATTGGATCGTGACCATTTTTATCGTTTCTTCAAACTGTAATTCTTTATCCTGCAAAGCCTGTTTGATCCAAACGATCTGAAAAAAAATAATTCCCAACAAGGAGACAAACACAAGAACAGTAATAATTGGGAAAATTTTTTTCATGCGCGCAAATTTAAACTTCAATGCCGCTAATTAGCCAAAGCAGCGAGTTAAGATTTGTTTTTTTAACTATCTCTTATCTTTTATTGATCAGACAAAGAGACACGTTTTTATTTTTTTTGAGCAAATAAAATTAATTTAGAATTATGATTTCACCAGCAAAAGGAACTTTATTAATCGCCAACCCGTTTTTGAAGGATCCAAACTTTAGCCGCACTGTTATTTTTATTTGTGAAAATATGCCGGAAGGAACTTTTGGTTTTGTATTAAATAAACAATTTCCAAAAACATTGAATGAACTGATTCCTGATCTGGAGATGCCGGATTTTCCTGTATTTTTAGGAGGTCCTGTTCAGCCTGATTCCTTACATTTTTTGCACCAATATCCTGAATTGATCAGTGGCGGTGAAGAAGTTTTTGATGGAGTTTACTGGGGCGGCAATTTCGAAAGTCTGCAGATCCATTTGAAAAACAATGACATCAGCAGTGATAAGATTCGTTTTTTTATTGGTTACAGTGGCTGGACAGAAGGCCAGCTTGATGATGAAATGAAAGAAGATAGCTGGCTAACGGTGAAGGCTACGCGAAAATTAATTTTTGATACCAGCGCCACAGAAACCTGGAAAGAATCTTTGAATTATCTTGGGGGAGACTATAAAATGCTCATTAATTATCCGATAGACCCGCAATTGAACTAATGGATGGTGGCAAAGTTCTTGTTACAATTGGAAGAAAAAATTGTTATGAAGAAACTATGGATATTGTTTGCAATCCTTTGCGTTAGTACTTACTTGGTTCTTTCTGGAAATGATAAAAAAGAAAAGAAACATTCCAGAAAACATCCAAAGAACAAATTGAAAAAAAGCCATTTTCCAAAACAGGAAGTAGCTTCTACATAAATCATTAGTTTACTTATTTTTACCAAAAACGATTGCTTTATAAATTATTATTATTCCCCTCAAGAATAGCATTGCATTTTTATTGCCGCAAAATTATCATCAATAATAAAGCAATGCTCAAAAATGGGGGTCCATTGCTTATTGCAGCGAATCATCCTAATTCTTTTCTGGATGCCATTATTGTTGGCTCTCTTTTTAAATCGCCAGTTTATTCCCTGGCGCGCGGTGATGCATTTGCAGGAAAATTTGTTACAAAGATCCTTTCTTCGTTTAATATGCTTCCCGTTTATCGCGTTAGTGAAGGCGTGGAAAACCTGGAACATAATTATACCACTTTTCAACTGTGTCAAAAACTATTTGAAGAAAATAAAATTGTTTTAATTTTTAGTGAGGGAAGATGTATCAACGAATGGCATCTTCGTCCTTTAAAAAAAGGAACGGCGCGACTGGCTTTTAGTGCATGGGGGAAAAATATTCCGCTAAAAGTTTTGCCGCTGGGAATTAATTATAGTTCTTTTCGCTTTTTTGGTAAAAATGTATTTCTCAATTTTGGAAGTATTATTTCATATAAAGATTTTAGTGAAGATTCCGTTGCAAGATCTATCAATCGTTTCAATGAAAAATTAAATGAACAATTAAGTGAACTCGTTTTTGAAATTGATAAAAATGATCATCAAAGGCTCAAGAATTATTTTTTTGTCAGGCAATCTTTTGCAAAAAAAATTCTCTTATTTATTCCTGCTATCCTTGGTTTTATTCTTCACGCACCTTTGTATTTTATCATTCATCTTGTGATAAAAAATATCGCAAAAGATCATTATGATTCTGTGATGACAGCGATTTTATTTTTGTTATATCCTTTAATTGTTGTCTCAATTACCCTTATTTTTTTTCTTTCGACAGGAAATATGTATTCCTTACTATTACTGATTCTGCTGCCGTTTACATTGTGGAGCTATTTGCAATTAAAAACACAAATTCATTAAAAAAGAAATTACTGTATTTGTTTGATTACTCTATTTTGATTTATAAAAAAAAGCCGGCGACTACCGGCTTTTCAAAATTGTTTTTACTAAAATTATTGTTGCATCCCTGCAGGTGGCATATCCGATTGATTACCCTGGTCATTCATGTTCTTACGTTTGAATAAGGAAACATCCATCTTTCCAAAACGCCAGCTAAGATTTAATC
>DATNFV010000059.1:0-11463 GCA_035606215.1 Hanamia sp. | reverse complement strand
AATCTATTGAAAACCACAACACCAGGAATGCAAAAAACTATACTAATTTACGATGACGATCTCGAAATACTAACTGTTTGCAAAGCTATTCTGGACTATGAAAATTACCACGTAGAAACATTGGCTAACTGCGACAATATTATCAACGACATCAAAAACTTAAAACCGGATATCATTTTAATGGATCTGTGGATTCCAAAAATTGGTGGTGAAAATGCCATTAAGCTGATGCATGAAAATGAGGAAACCAAACATGTTCCTGTAATTCTTTTTTCAGCAAATGACGAAATAGAAACAATCAGTAAAAGGATCGATGCAACTGCATATTTGAAAAAGCCGTTTGATATTTCTGAATTTAGAAAAACAATAGAGAGTAACATTTTATAATCCGGGAAGCTTAGATGTTTGAAAAGCTGTATTCTTATTTCCAGATATTAAGCAGTCTTCTTATCACAATTATTTCGCCTGTATGATAACTATTGTGATCTGCTAAAACCAGTGCTTCACGAAAAAGAGTTTGACCTTCCCCATAAGCAAATGGCTGGTACAAATCTTCCGATTTTTTTAATAAAGCAATGAAGGCTTTACGGTCTTTTTTTATTTGCAGGATACAGTTTTGCCATTCCTCTTCTGAGTTTGGCTTTGTTACAGAAGACCAGTACCCTTCCGGCCATTTTGGGGATTGATATTTGGAGCTTTTTGAAAATTGAAGAATATCAGATTGAGTAATGCGGATGTGCCCGGCAATTTGCCAAATACTGTAAGGCAGCCTTGAAGGCTTTTTTCCTAACAAATCAAAAGGAATATTTTCAAGACTTTCATCTAAAGAAACATGTGCATTTCCTTTGTTTAAAAGCTGGATAAGATTGGAAAGGATAATGTCGTCAGGTTGTTGTGCTGGCATAACGGAATATTTATTTTGTGAATGATAATTTTACTTAATCTGATGTTCCCTTTTCTCTTCACTCCACACTTCTCTTCTTCCTGACATTTGCATTCCACCAATAAGTAAGTTTCAGCATTAATGCCCTGTTTCTCACAGAAAATGGTGCCGGCAAATAATTATCTGTGTAAACAATAAAAAGATCAGAAGCAGGTTTGTAGCGCCATTGAAACCTGGCGTTCACATTGATATTATCGAGTTGTTCATTGTATTGGACAAAGGTTGTAAAAAATAATTTGTTCGTCATAGTTACATCTATTTTCGGGCCAATCAGCCAAAACTTAGTAATGTTCCATGGAGAGGGTAAACTGATATGATCATAGCTGGCATTGACAATGATGCTTACATAAGGCTGAAAACGATAGCCAATATTTGCGGTGATATCAGACCTGCTTCCATTGGCATAATAGCCACCGAAGCGTGTGGAAAGTCCATAAGTGACAAGGCTTTCAGGCTTTGAAACATAATCAAAGCCGGTTGCATACCAGTTATGCAGTGTTCCCGAAGCGAGTGAATCTTTTTTAAAATTGGTAGGATCAAATGCTTGTTGCAGTTCTACAAAATCATGAGAAAACCAGGGAACCAAGGTGCTTTGATCGCGAAAATTAATTCCATATCCGAAATACCATTCATCGTCCGTTCGTTTTAATGATTCATTTGTATACAGTGTATAAAATAATTTTGGCCCATGGGATAAAACGATTCCTCCTTTCGGGAAAAACAGGTATCCTGCCTGCGGATTTATTTTGAAATATCCGTTCCTTGGAACATAGCCGACTTCTGCGTTATAATTTTTTCCTACGTAATCATACTCTCCATAAAGCAGCCATTTACGGCTATTGTATTGAAGGTTTGCGGAATGAACAAAATCATCGCCATTTTTTCCGGGTGAAAAAGATTTTAAAAAAAGCGCTTTCCCTGTCCACACATTATCTGGAGAAGCAAGATTGTATTCCAGTCCAATATTGCGATTATAATCAGAAAAAACCTGTTTGCCTGAATCAAAACGATGCAGATAATTCAGTGATTCTTTATTGATAAAAATAAACCCGATGTTCGACCTTGAAAAAACGCGTCTTTGAACTGAAGCAGCAATAAAATTCTGAGCCGGTAAACCAATAGAATCAACAGGTGCAGTTTGCATATCCATTGCGCCAATTCTCCAGTTTTTATCTAATCTTCCACTTAATCTTGCACCAAAATTAATCGGAACACCGAGTCCGATCCTTCTTGAAAAAAAAGGCCTGATATCAGGATAGCCAAAGTTGGCAAAGATGTCACCGTTCTCTAAAAAGAATTGTCTTTTTTCAGGGAAAAATAATTCGTAGCGATCCAGATTTGTTACCTGCTGATCAATTTCCACCTGCGAAAAATCAGGATTTACGGTAAGGTCTAAATTGAGTGCAGAGTTGATAGCGATTTTCGCATCCACTCCAACATTCTTCTTATAATTTATTGGAGTTTTATTTTCCTGATCCTTGCTAATGCCGGTCAACACATAAGGTATCAAAGAAATATTAGCGCCCGATTGAGGTGGCGCTTCATCCCAGATAAGATTGCCTGCATAAGCTAAAGAAGCGGTAGGAAACTGGCGGGGCATCGGAGCCCATGAACTTTTCTCAGATGTCCGAAGATCATTACGGCTAAAATTAATTCCCCAAACCTTCACTCCATTTTTATACCTGATGCTTGTAAAGGGAATTGCCATTTCCAAAACCCATTTATCGGGATAATTTTTCACTTTAGATACCCATTTGTTATCCCAGTTCAAATCCACTTGTCCGCCATTATACATGCTTCCATCCCACTGTGCTCCTGCCGCATTCGCACCAAAAGAAAAGCCATTGGTCTGGTCGTTGAACGGATCTATGAAAACAAGGAAATTATCATTTTTCCCAAACACAAAATCCCTTCTCAAAGATTCTACAAAATAACGTCCGGGGATTAGTTTGTGACAAACCACAAGCATATAAAAAGCATGATCATCATAACACATTCTTACTTCCGTTTTCACTTTTGCAAAGGACGTGTCCATTGGCAACACCATAAAAAAATTGGTGGCCGAATCTGCCTTTATCCATGCTTCGTCATCCATCAAACCATCAACCTTTACCGGCTGAGACGTGCGATGAATATGCAACTGATAAGAAGCATTCTTTTTCTGGGCAACAATTTGAAAAGAAATAAAGAGAAAGCAAAAAGTAAAAAGCAGTAACTTTTTGAATTGGCTCCTTGTATATTCAGTCAAAAAAAAGTTTTTAAAAATTAGAAATGTTATCAATAGCCCCAGCCTTTCATAACCTTTAAATCTTCTTTACAACAGTCAAGTGGCGATATTCCCTGGTAAGATTCCTGCTCAATAATAAATTCTGTAGTGCCACCCTTTTCCCTGAATAGATCCACGATTTCTTTTACCGGCAAAATTCCTTTCCCTAAAACAGTACTTTCATATTCATCATTCATTTCGTCGCCATTTTTTGCCTTGATCTCATCCTTTACATGCATGCTTTGGAATCTTCCCGGATGCTTTTTCAAAATCTCCAAAGCCCTGCCACCAGCGCCATACATGTTGCCAATATCAATTTGCTGCAATACCAATTTTGGGTCAGTGTGTTCCAAAATAATATCGTATATCTTCTTTCCATTCAGTGAATATTTAAATTCAAAATCATGATTATGATAGCCAAATTTTAACCCTGATTTTTTACAAAGCTCACCGGATTTATTAAATACATCGAGGAATTTCAAAAGGTCATCATAATTCTTTCGCAGACTCTCATCCAGCCATGGACTGATCACATACATTTCTCCAACAGTTGCCGCATCATCTACGGTTTGTTTCCAAACATCTGTAAAATCATTTGCCTGGGCATCCCAGTCTTTTCCTGACATCACAGTGTGTCCGCTCGGCATTTTTAATCCAAGATCGTCCAATACTTTTTTAAAATCTTTTGGAGAATATCCATAAAACTTTCTATCAACATAATTGGCATGCTCTACATTTTTATAACCCATCGCGGCAAGTTGTTTCAGCGTACCCAAAGGATCTTTTTTCATGTCATCTCTTACTGAATAAAGCTGAATGCCAAGGATAATATCTTTTCTTTTTTTGCCTGCAAAAATTTCATTGGACAACAACAGGCTTCCTGCAAGAGTAAGCGAACTATTTACTAAAAATTTTCTTCTTGATAAATGCATGAGGATTGATTTTATTGATGGAATAGGAATTGATTTTGATTACTAACTTTCTTTCAGCTTCATGTTCTGCGGATCCCAATAGATAATTTTCTTTTTGAAATAACTTTCGTTGCAGGCAAGAGACGGGGCCGCTGCCCTGAATCCAAATACAGCATCTTCTACAACAGGTTTTCCGGTTCTGATAGCGTCAAAAAAGCTTAGATGATGCTCTACGTCTTCATCATAATTTTCAGGAGTTTTATAAACAATATCAGGCTTCTCAGGCCTTTTCTGATCAGCGGCAGAATATTTGGAATTATATTGGGCAAGTAAGGTTTTTTGCATCGCTTCCGGGTAAGTTTCCAATGCATCCCATCCTCCTATTCCGGGGGCTTTAGACATGATGCTGTGATGAACGGTTAATCCATTATAATCAATATTCATCACCCCTTCATCGCCTACAAACTGCACCAGTTGAGAACCTCCGGTTCCACTTACAAAATTCACGCGCAATGAAAGCTGGAATTGTGGATGCTCGGCTGTTTCAGGATAATTCATAATTCCGGTCATGATATCAGGAACATTGCGGCCGTCTTTCCAATGGGCTAATTCCCCGGAAGCGAAAATGGTATCAGGCCCTTTGGAATCTGTGATAAAATGTGTGTCGGTGATCAGATGAACAAACAGATCGCCGGCGACTCCGGTTCCAAACTCCCGATAATTTCTCCACCAGAAAAACTTTTTCGGATCGTACGGAATCTTTCCCATTCCTGCAATGTACCTGTCCCAATCAACAATTTCTGAAGATGCATTCGGTGGCATTGTATATTCCCACGCCCCGATTGCATCCTGCCGGTCATACACTGCATTCACCATATTTAATTTTCCAATTTCTCCCGATTTAAATAATTCCTTTGCTTTTGCATAAAGAATGCTGCTTACCCCCTGGCTTCCAATCTGCATTACTTTTTTACTTGCTTTCTGCGCTTCTATTACGCCATGCCCTTCGCTGATATAATGCACCATTGGCTTTTCGCAATACACATGCTTTCCGCTTTTCAGCGCATCTATGCTGATGCGCGAATGCCAGAGATCGGCCGTAGCAATGATCACAGCATCAATATTTTTTCTGTCAAGAATTTTCCGATAATCATTTGTAACAAAAAGATCTTTGCCATGAAGTTCTTTAGCCCGTTCCAGTCTCGGTGCAAAAAGATCGCACGCTGCTACCAATTCTACACCCGGCACTTTTAAAGAAGAATTGGCATTACTGTTTCCCATAATTCCCATTCCAATCACCGCAATGTTGATACGGTCGTTTGCAGAAATTCTTTTTTGATATTGAAGAATTCGTTCTTCCATTTTCTGCTTCTCAGCAAGTGAAGCAAGCGGAGACGCTGCAAGCGCCAAAGTAGTTCCGGTCAGTTGTTTAAGGAAATTCCTTCTCGAAGAGGCAGTCTTTTTCTTTTGCATGTTTGATAAATTTTATGAAGAAAAAAGTCAGATAAATTTTAAAAAGAAACAATGAAGAAAAAATAAAAGAGCCAAAATTTTTATGAATAAATTTAAAGGATTTTTTTACAGAAAAGTCAAAAGTTTTTTAGAAAGGAGAAAATAATTTCAAAAAGAATGTGCAGAGAAAAATTCGATCTTTGCAAAAAGAGCTGTAACTTTTATAAGACCTGATCGTTACACACAAAAAAATTAAAATTATTACCATGAAAAAATTATTGATTCCCTTTTTGATGTTGATCAGTCTCAACATATTTGCCCAACCGTGGAAAACCGTTCAGGGTGATGGAACTGTCAAAAAAGAAACCCGTCAGTTAACAGATTTCACATCGGTGTCTTCGAGAGGACCGGTTGATGTAAAAATAGCCTACGGAAATTCAAACAGCATTGAAGTTGAGGCGGATGAAAATTTGCTTCAATATATTGAAACAACTGTTGAGAATGGAAAATTAGTGATCAAACCAAAAAGCAATATGAATTTAAAATCCGATTCCAAAATGACCGTATATGTTTCGATGACAAAAATAAATTCATTACAACTCAGTGGCAGCGGCAATATCACCGGTGATGGTCAATTTGAAAGTGATGGCAAAACAACCCTGATGCTTTCAGGCTCGGGAAATATTAAATTAAGTTCCGGTTCTTTTAATGATCTCAGTTTATTTGTTTCAGGCAGCGGAAATATTGACGTAAAAGGCGGTACAGCCGACAATATCACCGCTTCAATCAGTGGCAGCGGAAACATTGACTGCAGCAATGTTTCAACAGATGATGTAGATGCGAAGATCAGCGGCAGCGGCAACGTACGAGTAACTGCCAGCAAAAGCATTAACGCCAACATCAGTGGCAGCGGCAATGTATTTTATAAAGGCACGGCTACCAACATCACTACAAAAACTTTTGGCAGCGGTAAAGCCATCAAAATGAATTCATAAAAGAGATGATCTTCTTTTTAAAAAGGAATTGTGGCAACGCAATTCCTTTTTTTATTCGTGCAACTGTTTTCAATTATTAAATTATTAAATTACTTAATTATTGTTGTTTATTTGAACATTGAATATTAAATATTGAACATTAATTCTTAATTCTTGCATAAGAAATCAGACATTATAAATCATCAAATCAGAAATCTTACATCTTTCACAAAATTTCTATCCCTCATAAAACTCATGCTTCTTATCTTCGCACTCCATTTAATTTTTAAATGAAGCCTTTTCAGGCAATAAGATCTAATTTCTAAATTTTACAGATGAAGCAACATCCCAATACGCAGGCAGTGCGTATTCAAATTCCCCGTACCAATGAAATGGAACACAGTTCTCCGTTATTTCTAACTTCCAGTTTTTGTTTTAATGATGCAGAAGAAATGCGTGCCACTTTCGCCGGCGAACTGGAAAACAATATTTACACCCGTTTTGAAAACCCGAATGTTCAGGAATTTATTGATAAAATGTGTGCATTCGAAGGCACTGAGGCTGGCTTTGCTACTGCTTCCGGAATGAGCGCCATCTTTGGCTGCTTCATGACCTTTTTAAATTCCGGCGATCATTTGCTGAGTTGCAGTTCCGTGTTTGGTTCCACACATACCATCATTACAAAATACCTGAAAAGATGGAATATCGGATACACTTATGCCGATCTGAAAGATCCGGATTCGTGGGAATCATTGATTCAACCCAACACTAAAATGATTTTTATAGAAACTCCGACTAACCCGGGGTTGGATATTATTGACCTCGAGTGGCTGGGAAAATTAGCTAAAAAACATAATGTATTATGGGTAGTTGATAATTGTTTTGCAACTCCGATCTTACAAACTCCTGCTGATTATGGAGCCGATCTTGTTTTGCATTCTGCTACCAAATGGCTTGATGGACAAGGACGCGTTCTGGGTGGAGTTGTTTTGGGAAAAAAGGAACTGATCCATGAAATATATCTTTTTTGCAGAAACACGGGCCCTGCTATTTCTCCATTCAATGCGTGGCTCTTGAGCAAAAGCCTTGAAACTTTAGATGTGCGCATTCAAAGGCATTGTGATAATGCAGAAGCTTTGGTAAAGGCGTTGGAAGGACATCCTAAATTAAACAACATCAAGTATCCTTTTCATCCTTCACATCCGATGTATGAAACGGCCAAAAAACAAATGAAAAGAGGTGGCGGCCTGATCACTTTTGATTTGAAAGGTGGTTTGGAAAGCGGCATCAAATTTCTCGATGCCTTAAAGATGCTGAAATTAACTTCCAACCTTGGCGACACAAGAAGTATCGCTTCTCATCCTGCATCAACCACTCACGGCAAATTAGCTGCTGAAGAGCAGCTGGCAGTAGGAATTACGCCCGGATTGATCAGAATTTCTGTTGGACTTGAAAACATAGAAGACATTAAAGCTGATTTATTGCAGGCACTGGAACAATGCTGATTTGTGAAGAGTAATACCTGGGTAAATAAGAATGTTTATTATTTATTTACCGGCTCCGTAGCTTTTTCTTCATTGATGACATCAAGCAAAACTGTTTTCAGCGTGTCTACATGATGTTGAAGCTCCTCAACTTTTTCGTGATAATCCTGGCCGGATTTTTTCAACTCATGGTTGTTTTCAATAAGCTGCGATAAAAGCTTTTTTCTTTCTTCCATTGCTCTCAGAGTTACCCACATAGAAGATTCTATACTTTTATTTTGTTTCGATAAAAGATCATTTACAGAAAAAGTATGGCCAATGTGACATCTGTATCTTAAATGAGAATCATTTTTTAATTCAAACAGAACGCCGCCACAATCAGGACAGCAATAATAAGTACATGCTCCCAATGCCTGCAGATCATCAATACTTCCAATGCCTTCTTCAGAAATTTTTACTTCTTTGATAATATCAGCAGGAATTTTTGTTTTAGCAGGTTCTTTTGCAGTAATGATCTTTAAAATAGTGCCGCCCATTTTTGATAAAGGAATACAATAATCAACATCAATTTCTTCGAGTACAGAAAGCGGCATATCCGGATATTCCGCTTCATTCGGGTCCTGGACAATGCAAGTGCCGCCACATCTCTTTATTGCCACCATTCCTGCTGCTCCATCATCCAGCATTCCGGTAAGAATAATTCCGATCGTATGACCATCGTATGCAGCTGCTGCAGAACGAAACATTACGTCAATTGCTGGCCGCCACCGGTTTTCGGCCGGTCCGCAACCAAGTTTTACGATTTTATCTTTTATAATGAGATGTTTGTTGGGCTGTGAAAAATAAATATTGCCTTTCCTGATCGGCATGTTATCTTCAGCTTCCTGGCAAAACAGTGGGGTATATTCCTGCATCTGATTTACGAGGTAACTACCAATTCCTTTTTTGGATAAATGCATCACTACGAAAAAAGCAGCATCCATTTCGTCATCCAACTGACTGACGAGCTCTGCAAGAGCAAAAAAACCACCGGCTGAAGTGCCAATAACAACTACAAATTTTGGTGTTTCTTCTTCCATAAAAAGAGTAAAGCAATATTTATGCTTATTTTCTTTTTTTCTGATCAGGGGGTCTTTTTTTTTCAAAAAACAGGTGACTTCTCAAAATCAGAAAGGGATTTAGCTATTCAACTGGTTTTAATTATCCTCAGTACTGAAGAATAAAAAAAAAGTGTTGATTCATTTACCCAAACAAACTTTTTCGCTCCTGTACCAAATGGCTGGTTACAGCAGCTTTTACCACAGCTCTTTTTCTTTTTTCGGGAAGCGCAAAAACAACGGAAAAATGAAGTGTACAGATTCAGCTTCATTTATTAAAAACCTTCCGGTTTAAAAATACGGAAGGTTTATGAAGTAAATGAAATCATGCTGTTCTTTTTTGTGCCAGTGTATTCCGCCATTTGCGCATGTTTACAAGGCGGTTTTCGATACGAGCTCTGATTCTTTTCTGTACGAGGTTATGAAAATGAACCGGTGAATAAAGTAATGAGAGAATAGATTCTCTTTTCAGCCTGTTTTTGAATTCGTGTCTGAAACCACTTCGCATCTCAGAGACGGCCTGGTCTTTCGAGATCTCTCCTTCTTCAGCAATGTAACTCACACTTTTTAAAGCGATAAAAGCAAGTACACCTCCGATGACAAACAAAAACCCAAGATTGTGCAATTGAAGAAGAGGAATCACGGAAACACCATGTGGCCCTTGCCATTGAAAATTCCATACAAAGCTTCTGTTGGAAAAATAATCTGCCAGGAAGCCACCAACTATTGGCCCCAGGGAAGCAAAGCAAGCCACCACCATATTTTTCACCGTCAGGTAAACGATCGCTTCATCTTTTGATGCCAGTTTCAAACCAATGTTACCGATAGAAAGGTTGATACCTGAAGTAGCAACTCCACTCATAATATTAATAATGGCAACAATCAGGGCGACAAAAATAAATGAAGGTGCCATCGCGGCAAACGGCCACGAAAGAATACATAAAATATAAAGAGGCGCGGCAATTTTAATGATTGTTTTATTACTGTATTTATCAGAATGTTTTCCCCATATCTTTATGGCAAAAATTCCTGCAACCTGTCCCATAATTGCAAAAGCAATAATGTAAGAAAGAGGAAGATTCAACGTTTTCAACATGAAAACGGTAAAAAACGGAGTAGCAATATTTAAAGAGAACGACCAGAAAGAATTGAAGAATAATAACTTCGTATAGTTTTTATCAGTCAGTGGTTTCTTAAACAGCTTGAACATATTTCCTTTAGGAAGATAGCTCCTGGGTTCCGGGGTTCGTGCAAGCAGGTATGCGGCAGACAAGCCAATGATACCACCTCCGATAAACATAAGAGAATATGCCGGAAGCTGCATAGCAGGATGAACCCGTTTAATATAATCGAGACCAACCGCGATCAAAAGGCTCAAAACCACATTTAAAGTTTGTGTAAGCCTGGTCCGGTGGGAGAAATAAGTGCCCAATTTTTTTTCCGGAACGAGGTCTTTCATCCATGAATTCCAGTTGGCACCAGAAACTGAGCCAAAAAAATAGTAAAAGAACAAAAGAAAGATCAGCACCTGTATGCTGGTGCCTTTTGAAAATATCAAAGGTAAAAGACCGATAACGAGTAATGGAATCCTGGCACAAATGGTACAAATGACGGCTATTCCACGTCGGTTGTTGTACTTCTGTAAAAGACGAATGGCAACTAATTGAAAAATACTTGAAAAACTTGGTAAAGCGGCCAACACACCGATTTGGACATTCGTAGCGCCTAACAAAAGAGCCAGCGCCACCAGGAAAGTTCCACCTGTTAATGCAGTCATGGCTTCAGTTACCATGCCTTCTTTAATTACCAGGTTTAGTCCATTGGTGATTTGTCGCTGAGACAGATGCTCAGATGGTTTTAAATTCATAGATTTTGTGGATAGTGTATTTTTAGGTTGACAAAGATTTAATTTTTACAATTGGATCTTATTGCAAAAATTTTTCCAAATGCCAGCTTTAAAAAAACAAAATTAAAATACTTGCTTCTACAAATAACTTCTACTGTTTCATAAAATTGCATTTTATTCGTGAATTAACAAATGAGGTGAAAAGTATGTGCATAAAGAAAAGAAAATCAAAACTCATTTATTGGTGGATTTATGATGGAGGATTTGCTGATAGCGGATTTATGAAAATATTTCTTTTTCAGAAATTCGATTTTTAAAAAACAACAATATTATTTCTCCTTCACCGACCTTTCCTGTTTTAAGCGTTGGGACACCCTAAAAGTTTTTTACAATAATTTCATATAATTCCGCCTGTTCATTGTCCATTTTTAGAAGCCTTGTTTTTGTGTGTTTTGATTCCGGAAGAGTATAAGTTATCTGATACATGTTT
>DATNFV010000058.1:0-16684 GCA_035606215.1 Hanamia sp. | reverse complement strand
AACACTAAATGCAGGGATAATTAATTTTCCTTTTTTTTGAAGACATGTCCTGGTGATCCATTCCAAAAGTTTATCAGCGGTTCCGGTAATTTCTTCATGCAATTTATTTCCATAGGTAGATTCCATGATGATGAAATCAGCCTGGGGAAATTCCTGTGGTGATTTTAAAATAACATCGCGATATCTTCCGACATCACCTGAAAAAGTAAGATGTGTTTCTTTCCCGTTTTCTGTGATTTTCAAATGAACTGTTGCACTTCCGATAATGTGTCCGGCATCAAGATACATAAACTGAACGTTTTCATCTATTGTAAACCATTGTCCATAATCAACCGTCACAAAATGATCAACGGCCCGCTGCGCATCTTCCATTCCATATAGTGGAGAAATGTATGGTTTCCCTTGTGCAGCACGGGTTTTGTTCAAAAATTTTAAATCACTTTCCTGGATTCCGGCGCTATCTGCCATCAAGATTGATGCGAGTTCCTTTGTTGCTGGTGTTGCATAAACTTTTCCATTATATCCATCCTTAATTAATTTCGGAATCAACCCGCAATGATCAATATGAGCATGCGAAAGGATCATATAATCTACTTCTGCAGGATTAAAACCAAAGTCGCGATTCAAATCGTCAGTTTCTTTTCCCATTCCCTGGTACATTCCACAATCCAATAAATATTTTTTGCCGTTAGAAAGAGTAAGAAGATGTTTAGAACCAGTAACTGTGCGGGCTGCGCCATGAAAAGCAATTTTCATAAAAAGAATTTTGAAAATGATTAATGTAATTAAAGATAAGAACAAATAAAAAGAACCGGCTCTGTTATATTTTGAAATTTATATTTTTCAATATAACAGCCAGGTATACCCGAAAGATCTTACAAAAGAAAATTCCCATTGTTTTTTTGTTCACTGCAAAAGAGAAAAAAGTATTCATGGAAGAATTATACTGTTGTAATTCCCAGTTGTGTATTTATTTTTTTCATCAGATTATTTACATCAAATGGCTTTGCAATAAAATCATCAGCACCATAATCGGTAATGGTAGCAGCGGCTCCGGGATGAGCAGAGAACATAATTACAGGAATGTGACTTGTATGGGGATTTGATTTTAATTGTTTGCATATGGCTCTTCCATCATGGCCGGAAATAAGCACATCGAGTAAAATAAGGTCGGGTTTAAAAGTTTCTATCTTAGGAAAAGTATTTTCACCTTTTGATGTAACCTCTACATCAAACCCTTTCATAGATAATAAAATCTCCATTACGGATAAAATATCTACATCATCATCAACGACTAGAATTTTGGACATTATTTACGTTTAACCTGGTTTTTAAAAACAGGAATTTGAACAGTGAATTTTGTTTGTTTTTAATCATTTTGATTTACACTTTCCTGATTTATTAGTTTTTAAAATTGAGAATGATACAGGAAATCTTCTACATATCAATAATTATTCTATAAAACCAGGAATGAAGATTTTATTTATAGATATCTCCATTCCTGGTTTTCTACTTTCATCTAACAATTTTTTAATGATGATTCAGCATACCGAAATCTCAGTTTTGATTTTTAAAAAAGAACCACTTGATCCGAAGCAAAAATTTTGCGGCAGCCAAATTGGTGGGAATCCTTTATTCACCAATTGAGGAAAAATACGGAACCTTCTTTTTCTTAAATCTTCAATTTTCATCAATAAAAACCTATAAAGCAAAGAACAACAAAAAAAGAAGTATTTCTAAGAAGTTGTTTATGCAATTCGTCGTTTCTGACCCTCAAACTTTGTTCCGAATTTTAAAAACAAAATGTGAAACCGAAACTTAACCACCAATTTCTTTTAGTTTTTTCTCAAGATTGTCATTGATAGCCTGCAAAAACTCTTCGGTATATAAATAGTCCTTCCCGTGCGAAACCTTATTCCCACTGATACACACGGCAAGATCCTTTGTCATTTTTCCTCTTTCAACCGTTTCTATACATACTTCTTCAAGCGCATTAGCGAAGTCAATTAATTGTTGATTATTATCAAGTTTTCCTCTGAACGCCATTCCTCTTGTCCATGCAAATATGGAAGCAATGGGGTTTGTTGAGGTAGGATTTCCCTTCTCGTGTTCCCGAAAATGCCTCGTTACCGTTCCATGAGCTGCTTCTGCTTCCAAAGTTTTTCCATCAGGAGTGATTAAAACTGATGTCATTAAACCTAAAGATCCGAAACCCTGGGCAAGCGTATCGCTTTGAACGTCGCCATCATAATTTTTACAAGCCCAGATAAAATTGCCATGCCATTTTAAAGCGCAGGCTACCATATCATCAATCAGGCGATGTTCGTAAGTGATGCTTGCTTCCTCAAATTGGGTTTTAAATTCACTTTCATAAATCGTTTGAAAAATATCTTTAAAACGTCCGTCATATTTTTTCAGAATCGTATTTTTTGTAGAAAGATATAAAGGCCATTTTTTGTTCAAAGCCATATTGAAACAACTTCTGGCAAAGCCTTCGATGCTTTCGTCCACGTTATACATACAAAGTGCTACTCCATCACCTTTAAAATCATATACATCATAAATAGTTGCTTCACTTCCATCTTCGGGAGTAAAAGTCATAGTCAATTTTCCTTTTCCTTTTATTACCGTATCAGTGGCGCGATATTGGTCCCCGAAAGCATGACGGCCAATAATGATAGGCGCCGTCCAGTTTGGAACAAGTCGTGGAATATTTTGTATCACGATCGGTTCACGAAAAACGGTTCCGTCAAGAATATTCCTGATCGTTCCATTCGGGCTTTTCCACATATGTTTTAAACCAAATTCTTTTACCCGTGCTTCGTCTGGAGTAATGGTAGCGCATTTAATACCAACACCATATTTTTTTATAGCGTTAGCAGCCTCCACAGTTACTTTATCGTCCGTTGCATCACGGTTTTGAATCCCTAAATCAAAATATTTTATATCTACATCTACATAAGGAAGAATGAGTTTTTCTTTAATAACTTTCCAGATTACTCTTGTCATTTCGTCCCCGTCAATTTCTACTACAGGGTTTTCAACTTTAATTTTTGTCATTAATTTTTATAAATTTTTAGTGAAGTATGTTTTGCAATATTATCAAAATCTTTGTCATTCTGGTTCTGTTTATTACTAATAAATCATTAGGAATATTTTAAATAGAGGAAATTCTTTAAAATTTTATCGCTTGCCTTTCTTTTATAAATTTTTAATGATCGCATCGCCAAATTCACTCGTTGTCAGAAGTGTTCCTCCTTTCATCAGGTTATAAAAATCTATGGTAACAGTTTTATTTCGAATTGTTTTTCCAACCGCGTTCGTGATCATTTCCGCTGCATCGCGCCAGCCCATATATTCGAACATCATCACGCCGCTCAAAATTAATGAAGAAGGATTCATACTGTTGGTGTTGGCAAACCTTGGCGCTGTGCCATGAGTCGCCTCAAAAACTGCGTTTCCTTTTTCATAATTAATATTTGCACCCGGAGCAATTCCGATCCCGCCAACCTGAGCCGCCAGAGCATCACTAATATAATCACCGTTCAAATTCAAAGTGGCAATGATTGAATAATCCTGTGGCGCCAGCAAAGCCTGTTGTAAAAAATTATCCGCAATGGCGTCTTTGATAATCACTTTTCCGCCAATCGCAGCAATTCGCATATCTTCATTGGCAACCGCTTCTCCTCTTTCTTTTTTGGTTCGCTCCCATTCATTCCATGTATAAGTTTCATTTTTAAACTCCGTTTCTGCCAATTGATATCCCCAGTTTTTAAAAGCACCCTCGGTAAATTTCATAATGTTGCCTTTATGAACCAGCGTTACTGAAGGACATTTATTCACAATCGCATATTCTATCGCCGCACGGATCAATCTTTCAGAGCCTTCTTTGCTCACTACCTTTATTCCAAAAGAAGTGGTTTCTGGAAAACGGATCTTTTTTACCTGCAATTCATTTTGCAAAAAATCCAATAGCTTTTTTGCCTCGGGAGTTCCGGTCATATATTCAATTCCGGCATAAATATCTTCGGTATTTTCCCTGAAAATAACCATATCCACTTTTTCAGGCTGCCACATTGGTGAAGGAACTCCTTCGAAATATCTTATCGGTCTGAGGCAGACATATAAATCCAGATCCTGCCGAAGCATTACATTCAAGCTTCGGATCCCGCCGCCCACAGGAGTTGTAAGTGGCCCTTTGATTGCGACCAAATAATCTTTAAAAGCATCCATGGTTTCTTCTGGCATCCATTCCCCCGTTTTATTGAAAGCTTCTTCACCAGCCAATACTTTCGACCAGTTAATTTTCTTTTTACCGTGATATGCTTTTTCGACTGCGGCATCAAATACACGAACACTTGCACGCCAGATATCCGGCCCAATTCCATCCCCTTCTATAAATGGAATTGTCGGCTGATCGGGCACAATTAATTTTCCGTTTTTTCCCATTAAAATTTTCTCTGCCATAATATTTATTTTAGCCACTAACTACACGAAATTTCACGTATGTTTTCTCACAGATTTACAAGTATTGCAGGAAGAATTATTCGCGTTGAAGTGTCTCAATTTTAATTTGTGAAATCATTGCTGTTTCTATTCCAAACTACAATTCACCCATTCATTATCAAAATTCACGCCTTCATATTTTTTGTAAAAATTAATGGCGGGTTCATTCCATTCCAACACTTGCCAAACCATTCCTGATAATTTTTTTTCTTTGGTTTCTTTGATCAATTGATCAAATAATAATTTTCCAATTCCTTTCCCGCGCCATGGCTCATTTACCAAAATATCTTCCAGGTAGAGCCGTTGTCCTTTCCAGGTTGAATAACGAATATAATATAAGGCAAACCCGACAACACTTCCGTTGACTTCTGCTACAAAAGCCCACCAGACCGGCTTTTCGCCAAAACCACTTTCTACAAAATGATCAAAATCAACGGTTACTTCTTCCGGCGCTTTTTCATACAACGCAAGCTCATGAATCAATTGCATCATTGCTTTGCAATCTTCTTTTTTGGCTCTTCTTATTTGAATGTTCAATGCTTGAATCTTGAAAATAATTATTAATTATTGATTATTTGTCCATTTACTGAGCAGCCTGTTCCAAATCAGTCAAAATATCTTCGACATCTTCAATCCCTACACTCATACGGATCAATCCATCTGTGATCCCATATTTTTCCCTGTCGGCCTTCGGAACTCCGTAATGAGTCATAGATGCAGGATGAGACAACAAAGTATCTGTTGTTCCCAGTGAAACAGCGCGAACACACATTTGCAATTTATCTATGAATTTTTTCCCCGCTTCCAGGCCGCCTTTCATTTCAAAACTCAACATTGGCCCCGGATGGCGCATTTGTTTTTTTGCAGTTTCATAATCCGGATGCGAAGCCAAGCCCAAATAATTTACTTTCCTGATGGCAGCATTTTTTTCAAGAAACTGCGCTACTTTCATCGCATTCGCGCAATGTTTTTCCATTCTTACTTCCAAAGTTTTCATTCCCTGGGTCAGTAAAAATGCATCAAACGAATTGCTGTTTCCACCAAGCAAACGATGTACTTTTTCCATTCTCGTGTCCATTTTCTCAATATCTTTTCCAACCAAAGCCCCACCTATAGCAGTGCCATGCCCGTTTAAAAATTTGGTAGTAGAATGAACTACAAAATCGATCCCATATTTGAAAGGTTGTTGTAAATAAGGAGTAGCAAAAGTATTATCGACAGCAACGAGAAGATTTTTTTGTTTAGCCAGTTTCGCCAACGCATCAATGTCTACGCACTGAATTGTTGGATTAGCAGGTGTTTCGAGATAAAGCATTTTTATCTCCGGATGTTGTTTAAATGTTTCTTCTGCCTTATTCAAATCCCTCAGATCAACTATAATCGCTTCAATTCCCAATTCCGGAAGAACGCGATTCATCAGTTCCTGGGTGCCTCCATATAAAGAATAATGCGATAAAATTTTATCGCCGCTTTTTAAATTTCCAATCATTAAAGTGCTGATTGCCGCCATTCCGCTGGCATGCAAACGCGCTTTAAGTTGCAAAGGTTTTCCATTTTCTTCTATATGAAAGCTTTCCAGTGCTGCTATTTTATCTTCAGCCTCTTTCATGCTAGGATTTCCCCATCGGCTGTAGATATAACCGCTTTCATCGCCGCTAAAACGCCGCATTCCCTGCTCTGCAGTATCAAAAACATAAGTGCTGCTTGCATAAATGGGCGTGAGATGAGAATAATTTCCTTCAGTTTCGTGTCCTGCATGAATAGCAGTAGAACCAAACCCCTTTAATCGTTTTTTTTCTGACATAGTATTAATTGAAAGCAGCAAAAGTAAAGAAAAGAGAGACCTGAGTTTTGTGAAAAATAAAATAGGAGCAGAATCAGCAGAGTTTGTACAGCAATGAAACAATCAATTTATCGCAAGCTGTAGAAAATCAATATAAATTCTTCTTCATACCTTCAACAAAAAAATGATCTGTTATGGAATACAGACGTCTTGGAAAATCAGGTTTACAATTAAGCATTCTAAGTTTTGGAAGCTGGGTAAGTTTTCAAAATCAGATTGAAGATAAAACCGCAGATGAATTGATGGGAATTGCTTATGATAATGGCATCAATTTTTTTGATAATGCAGAAGGATATGCTGGTGGAGAAAGTGAAAAAATGATGGGACGTGTATTGAAAATGAAAAACTGGGATAGAACTTCGTTTACTGTTTCTTCGAAGGTTTTTTTTGGAATTCATGGAAAAGAAAATAAGCCTAATCAAAAAGGTCTGAGCCGCAAACATGTGATAGAAGCGTGTGACGCAGCTTTACATAGATTGCAGCTAGAATATTTAGATCTTTATTTTTGTCATCGCGCTGATATCAATACTCCGATAGAAGAAACCGTTTGGGCGATGAACACATTAATTCAGCAGGGAAAAATTTTGTATTGGGGAACCAGTGAATGGAAAGGGGTAGAAATAATGGAAGCACATCGCGTGGCGCAGGAGTTTAAACTGATAGGACCAACAATGGAACAGCCACAATACAATTTATTTGAAAGGTATAAAGTGGAGAAAGAATTTTTGCCGATTTATGATTTTGTAGGTCTTGGAACTACGATTTGGAGTCCGCTTGCTTCTGGTTTATTAACCGGAAAATACAATAATGGAATTCCCAAAAACTCACGCTTGGCTTTAGAAGATTTAAGCTGGCTGAAGGATCGTTTGCTGGTAAATGATAAAATAGAAAAAGTAAAAAAACTATCGAACGTGGCAAAAGATTTGGACGTGTCAATGGCGGCTCTTTCAATTGCGTGGTGTATTAAAAATCCACATGTTACCACAGCAATTTTAGGCGCTACCAAAAAAGATCAACTTTTGGATAATTTAAAAGCAATTGAAGTAAAAGAAAAACTAACTCCGGAAGTTTTGGAAAAAATTGATGCCATTATGGTTGAAGATTATTAATTGAAAAAATCTATTTATAAACATTAAAAAATAAAAATCATGAGTAAGTATGCAAATGCCGAATGGCAAGGAACCGGAAAAGAAGGCAAAGGAGTTTTAACTACTGAAACAAAGATGTTGAACAATACGCCTTTTACATTTGCCAGCAGATTTGGGGATGCAAAAAATGGTACCAATCCTGAGGAATTGGTTGCAGCGGCACATGCCGGCTGCTTTTCTATGAAGCTGAGTTTTGTGCTGAATGAAGCAGGTTATACTGCTGACAAGATCGAAACAAAATGTGATATTACTTTTGGCGATGGCGTTATTTCCAAATCACATCTAACTGTAACCGCAAAAATTCCGGGCATCAGCAAAGAAAAATTCCAGGAATGTGCTAATAATGCAAAAGAAAACTGCCCGATTTCCAAATCATTGAACTCAAGCATTGACATTTCGATGGATGCGAGTTTGCAGCAATAATAATGGTTTGACGTAATCAGTAAGAAGTAATTAGTAATTAGGATCAATTATTCAGTGGTTGATTGCTAACTATTAGTTACTTTTTTCTTTATAAAAAACCAGGTAGCAACTGCTAAAACCTTCCCACTTTAAAAGCACTGATATCAATTGGTGTGCTTCTTTTTTCAACAATATCACTAATGATCTGACCCGCCGCAGCTCCTTCAGAAATTCCTAACATAGCGTTACCGCCGGAAATTAAAAGATTATCAAAACCAGGAGCTTTTCCAATATAAGGCAGGCCGTCAGGGGATACAGGACGAAGGCCTGTCCAGATTTTATCTTTTGGAGGAAATTCAATTTTTAAACCCGGATAGAATTTTTTTACTGAATTAAAAATCCCTTCCATTCTTTTTATTAAAACATTGGAATTATTACCGCTGAACTCCATGGTGCCTCCAATGCGAAGCATTTGATGCCACGGCGTTACAGCGCATCGTCCATCTACAAGAATTGCAGGATAACGAATATTTTTTTCAACATATTCATAAGTATAACTGTAACCTTTCCCGCCCTGAAGTAATAATTTAACGCCAGCCATTTTTGCAAGTTTTGCAAGCCAGCTTCCGCCCGATAATATGATTTCATCCGCTGTAAAAATTCCTTTATCTGTGATTACTGAATCAATTTTCTTGTGATTCTTTTTAAATCCCGTAACTGTTGTATCGAGTTGAAAATTGATGCCATTTTCTTGCAAATAATCTTTCATTGCCAGCATAAATTTGCCCGGATGAATATGGGCATCATCTTTAAATAAAAGTGCACCATAAATATCTAATTCCACATCAGGCTCGCGTTTTTGCAATTCCTCCCGATTTAAAACTTCTACTTCAAGCTTAAATTTTTTGGCACCTTCCAAAAGTTTTAATTCATCTTCAAAAGCTTTTTGTGAATGACACATCATCATGCAGCCGATTTCTTCCATATCAAAAACATCACCGATATCATCTTTGATCTCATTCATTAATCTTCGGCTAAGATTTAAAAGTTCACTCAAATGCGGGGAATTCTTATCAACCGTTTTCTGATTGCTGTTTTGATAAAATTTTAAAGCCCATTCAATAAAAGACAGATCCAGCCTTGGTTTGATATAAAAGGGACTTGTACTGCTCAGCATGTATTTTAAACCTTCAGAAATAATTCCGGGCGATGCAAGTGGAACAAAATGACTGGGTGATAAAAAGCCCATGTTGCCAAAAGAGCAATTGTTAGAAATGTCACCGCTATCAATAACAGTAATATCAAAATTATTTTTCTTGTTCAGATAATAAGCAGCACAAAGCCCGTTTATACCGCCGCCAACAATGATTATTTTTTCCATTTTATAAATATTTCGCCTGGAAATTACTGGTAGTAACCAAAAAAACGCAGGAATTTTTATTCGGCAGATCTTTTCGATCTTCTTATAGATTCACCTGATTTCTCAACAAATCTTCAAACACATCCCGCTTTCTGATCAGAATCGGTTTATCGTTTTTTACCAATACTTCCGCAGGCTTCAACCTTGAATTAAAATTCGAAGACATTTCAAATCCATAAGCGCCTGCGTTGTAAAAAACCAGGTAATCTCCTTCATGAATTTCATTGATCTTCCGGTCTGTAGCAAATGTATCGGTTTCGCAAATATTCCCTACAACGGTATAAACCTTTTCAGGACCTTTCCCATTACTGATATTTTCAATCTTGTGATAAGCATCATAAAACATAGGTCTGATCAAATGGTTGAAACCACTGTTTACCCCGGCAAAAATGGTTGAAGCAGTTTCTTTCAACACATTAACCTGCGTAATAAAATAACCTGCTTCGCTTACCAAAAATTTTCCGGGCTCAAACCAAATCTGCAATGGTTTATTTCCCGGATTGGGATGATTGGCGAAAGCTTCTTTTACTTTTTCGGCAAGAAGGGTGATGTCAGTTTCAGAATCTCCTTCTTTGTATGGAACTTTAAAACCACCGCCAAGATCAACAAATTCAAGCTCTTTGAAGAAAGGAATAATGTCAAATAAAACTCCGATTCCTTTTACAAAAACGTCTACATCTTTAATTTCACTTCCGGTATGAATATGTAAACCCTGGATAAAAAGATTATTTTTTTCAACACATTCCAAAACTTTTTCCAACTGATCAACAGGAATTCCAAATTTACTTTTATCGTGACCGGTAGAAATTTTTAAATGGCCGCCTGCTAAAATATTCGGACGCAAACGAATTCCGACCGGGTATGAATGTCCAAACTTTTTTCCAAATTTTTCAAGATTAGAAAGGCTGTCGATATTGATATGAACTCCCAGGTTTTTAGCTTCTTCAATTTCTTCAAAAGCAATTCCATTGGAAGTATATAAAATCTTTCCCGGAGCAAAACCTGCATGCAGGGCAAGTTTCACTTCATTAACTGAACTGCAGTCAACGTTAGCGCCAATTGATTTTATGTATTGAAGAATATTAACGTTGGTTAAAGCCTTTGATGCATAAAAAAATATAACATCCTGTTTGGCAAAAGCATCTTTTAATTTCTGATATTGCTCTGCTATTTTTTCGGCATGATAAACGTAAACAGGAGTTCCAAATTCGTCAGCGATAGCTTTGAGTTGATTGTGGGATAACACCTCGGGCATTGAGTTTGAGTATAAAAAATTAATTGAAAACAATAAAAATAGGAAAATAGAAATTAAAAATAGCGTTACAAAAACAGTTAAACATTTTCTTCCGGATCACGCTTTCGGTTTTCCGTTATTTCATCAACTTCAGGCTTTTCAGAAAGTTCATTTTGCTTTTCTATTTCTTTATTTTCTTCTCTTTCTATTTTAGTCGCTTCAATTATTTCATGGTTCAAAATCTCTTTGATCTTCGGAAGATCATCAGAAGAATTAATTCCAAAATAATCCATGAAATATTTAGATGTAGAATAGATCAAAGGTTTTCCGACAGCATCTTCTCTTCTTCCGGAAATAACGATCAATTCTTTTTCTAAAAGTTTTTGAACTGCATAATCGCAATTGACTCCCCGGATCAATTCGATCTCAGATTTAGTAACAGGTTGTTTGTAAGCAATAATGGCAAGTGTTTCTATCGCGGCTACAGATAATTTTTTCAGAAACTTATCTCCATTTAATTGTGCAATCGTTTTATGATATTCCTGCTTTGTAAGAAACTGCCAGCCTCCGCCGCTTTCTATTAATCCAAATGCAAAAAATTCAGATTCATATTTTTCTTTGATTGCATTGATAGCAGCTTCTACCTGTTCTGTAGTGGCCCGATCTTCAATAAATCCCATCGCATTGTTGACCAATTCAACAAGTTCATTTGTTGCCAAAGGTTTGTCCGTGGCAAAAATCAATGCTTCAATATGTGGGATAATGAGACTTAATTCCATTTTTATTTCATTAGCAATCAGCTAATCAACCAATTAATTACCCCTGCAATGCTGCTGCGCCACTCACGATTTCTGTAAGCTCTGTTGTGATAGCAGCTTGCCTTGCACGGTTATAACTTATCTTCAACGCTTTCAAAAGTTCATTGGCATTTTCAGTTGCTTTATCCATAGCAGTCATCCTGGCTCCATGTTCGCTGGCATGAGCGTCTAGTATGGCTTTGTAAAGTTGAGTATTTAAAATTTTCGGCATCAGTTCCTGCAACAAAACTTCTTTTCCGGGCTCAAAAATAAAATCCGCTTTTGTATTTCCTTTTTTAGGTTCCGATTTTTTTACAGGTAAAAACGGCTCCGCGATAAATTTTTGTGTTGCGGCATTTTTAAATTCGCTGTAAACAATATCAACAGCATCCACTTCACCTTTTGAAAAAGCATCCATTGCATATTTCGCAGCTTCGGCAACATGTTCAAAAGAAAGATCAGAAAAGATATTCCAGAAACGATCAATTACTTTAAAATTATTTTTAGAAAAATGCTCATAGCCTTTTTTACCTAAAGGAAGAATCTCTACATTTCCTTTTGCCAACTGGCTCGCATATTTTTCCCTGATATCAAATTTGGCCATTTTTATCAGGTTACTGTTATAACCACCACAAAGTCCGCGATCGCTGGTGATAACAATGATGAGCACTTTTTCTACCGGCCTTTCCTTTGCCAGGGCAAGATTGATATCGCCTTCAGCATTTCCAACGATATTACTTAACATTTCCTGGAGCTTTTGCGCATAAGGACGCATTTGCACAATAGCATCCTGCGCTCTTCTCAATTTTGCCGCACTTACCATTTTCATGGCTTTAGTAATTTGCTGTGTGCTTTGAACACTTTTGATACGGTTCCTTACTTCTTTTAATGCGCCGCTCATAATTTTTCGGGTTTGTGGGGTGCAAAGGTAAGTGAATGAATGTATAAAACATACTGTTTATACCCCGGAAGAAGCTAATTTTTTACTTAAAAAATCAAGAAATTGGGGAATTTAGATTAGCAGGCTCTAAACATAATACATCTCCAGATTATGTTATGGAGCCAGCGAAATTCTCACCTGGACTCCTGCTCTTGTATCAACCGTTGGTGCAGAAGAAGAAATATATGGATTTACTCTTCTTTGATCAAAGTACAATTTGACATTGATACGATTGCTGATGTAATAATCCAATGTTGGACTGATCGTAATTTCCTTGCTTCCGTTCGTTGCAAAAGCGCTGTTTTGATCCAAAATACTGTTGGAAGTAACATTGTTCCTGATAGTGAAGCTCATTTGGAAATTTATTTCATTATCTAATTTCTTTGTATCCTTTTTACTGAATGGAACTTTAAATGGAAGTTTTAGTCCACGTTTACGGAAACCGCCGCCAAAAGTAATTTCAGTAGATCGAAGTTCACTCAGTTGATAATCTATCAAACTAAGGCTCAGTTGCCGTTGTTTTGAATAATCAAATTTCAGATTCAATTGATTAGTGAAGGTCATATCAACACCGATCAATGGAGCAAATTGTTCCTGGATGGTGATATTGGGAACTAAGAAAAATGGAATATAATTATGGCTTCCTCCGGTAGTATCTATAAACGATGGGTAACCATACCTTGAAACATCCTGGTAATATAAGGCCGAAGTAAAACTGTTCATTCCGAGACTTGCATTATAAGCGTGTGTCAATGAAAAATTCGTAAAGATTTTATCCAAACCGGGAATTCTGCTCAACCCATTATAAGCGATTCTCCAGTTAGGTTTTGGAATAATCCCGCTGAAAGGATTGGATTTAATATTCGAATTCTGCTGTTTAATGAGGGCTACTTTCGTCGGGTCCTCACCGGTATATGCAGCAATAAATGAAGGAACCAACACATCAACAGAATATCTTCCGTAGCCTAAAGCGTAACCATCTGCCCCGGTTGGGTTTCCGGCTATTTTATTATACGTGTTTTGTGCTCCTAATCTTTGAGATAGAATTTTACGATAATCCTGGAATTTCAAAAAAGTCCCGGAAATCCTGTTTGGATCATATTTTCCAAATAACGTGCTGAACGAAATATAGCTGACATTAAATCCTCCATTGATATAAGGACTTAAGTGAGAAAAATGATAACCTGTCCCTGTGGTGTCTTTAAATGTTTCTGAATAATTTTTGGTGAAACTTTTTGAAATGTTTACATCAATTGTTAGGTCACGAACAGGTTCCAGTTGCGCAGAAACATTTATTTTCTGATCAAAACTCTGCATGAAAAGATCATTAAATAAAGAATCTTTGGTGATCAAACCTCTTTTGGCAGCATTATTCAGCCAATTACTATCTGGTTGCTTTCCCATGATAAATCCAAAACCGGGAGCCATACTTCGAAAATCCTCTCCCAAAATTTTGGTACTGTCCGTATAGCCGGGCAATCTCGTATTGCTGACTTGTGCTACAGTTGCATTAACCGATTTTATACTGGTCAGTAATTTACCAAAAATTCTTAAAGCTCCGTTTACTTCCGGCAAAGCATTCGGATTAGGCTTAGCTGTTGGAATTTTCAATTGCTTTGCCGCGGAAGTGTCAGGATTAGAAGCTTGCCGTGGTTGTCGCGGTTGATCTAATGCTCTTAACCATTTTGACTTATTATACAATCTTAAAAAATCAAGTTGAAGGGTTGCATTTTCCTGTTGCCCGTTTTCCAAAAAGTTTCCAAGATTTACTGCCAGCCTGGAAGCGCCGATCCAACTGTAAGTGGCGGTATAATCCAACCTTAGATTCATCCAGTCAGTAAGAGGAAATTTGTTCAAAGGCACACTGTAAGAAAGATTTACCGTTTGATTAAAAAGAACATTTCTTCCTCCGTCAAAAAAGTTTTGTCTTACGGTGTCTATTTTTGCTTTTGTATCAAGGCGTCCAAAAGGTTCATCAATTACGGCATTATTGATTGCGGAGTAATCGAGTGTCAGCGAATGTGTAAGTTCCCATCTGAGAATATAATTCCGGTTAAAAGTAAAATATTTATCAAAAGATTCGGGCGTAATATATTTATCACCACCGATGCTTCTTGGTCTTAAAACTCCAAACTGCCTGAACACATCAGCTTTAAATGTCAGCTGCGTTGGAACCGGATTGATATTAAAATCTTTTATGAGATCAAACCAATGCGTTTTCGTTTTCTTAAACAGTTTTTTAAATGGAGAAATAAATTTAGCCTGGGGCATAAAATTATAGCCAAGACTTCCCTGCTGCCTTGTTACATTATTATATTCTATCAATGGATTATGTGCTTCCGTTCGGGTATAAGTATAGCTCAGATCCACGTTTTCAATATCCCACAATTGGGGCTTTTTATTGCTCGTTCGGTTCTTATGAACATTCGTAAAACTTATTGTTTTGATAGAAGCAAAATCGATAGCGTTGTTCCTGATAGAATCTTTCTCGCTTTTTGTTCGTGCTTCACTCAGTTTTTGTTTCAGCGTCAGATCCATATCAAAAGGATCGTATTGCGGTGTGCTGATCGAATTGGTAATACTTGCATAAAAAGGAATAGACAGCGCCGCACTTTTTGGCAAAAGTTTTCCAAGCTCCAGTGTAGCTGCTGCATCAAACTGAACAAAGTTGTCTTTATATCTATCATTGATTCCCTGTTCCAAAGTTCCAAAACCATTGCTGTGAGTATTTGCCGAAACTGAAATTGTTCCAAGATCAGCAAGATTGGCATCCACTCTTTCCAGCGAAGCCCATCCGCCTTTTTCATCCATAGAGGAAAGACGCAATTCATTAAACCATAATTCTCCACAAGCTGATGGAGCGTTGGTATTTTCTACGCCCATTAAGATACCTGTTATCTGGCCAAGATTTGGATTTCCCATAATCGCATAAGTCTGCCCGTTCGATTCCTGCTGCGAATACAAAGTATTTAAAGGAGTGTTGGAAAGATTTCTTTTTGTTTTGATATTGGTTAGATCAGCAAGATCAAGATCAAGATTGTTACTTTTGATCCATAAAGTATCATTGTAAGCGTTGCTCTCGGGACTTAATCCTGTATTAAGAGGAGTTAATTTTAACGGAATTCTCACCTCATAATAATTACTTACAAAGTCGCTTCCAATGCGAATTACAGCCGTAAGATCATTATTATTTAAAGTAGTTCCTTCCTTTTGCTCAGCGTGAATATACATTTGCAATTTTTTAAATTGCCTCAGATCCCTGTTGGGATAAGTTTGGAAAACTGCTTTGCCATCACCTTTTGCAAGACTACAAAACTGCAATGAAAGTGACTGTTCATTTTCTAAAAGATTGACGCCGTTATTGCTTAAAGTTTGGACTCTTTGAATATCCCTTGGTGTGCGGTAAGGCAAAGGAGAACGCTTATCATTTTCCTCAATATTTACTGCGCCAACATTAAAATCAGTTTTGGAAGTTGGAGAATAATTTCCGGTGGTATCCAATTTGTATTCAAACTTTCTCCAGGTATTTCTTACAAGGCTCAATGTTCCAAAGCGAACGGTGACACTATCTTCAAAACCGGTAAGAAACATCCTGATAAAGCGGATAGATTTAAAATCAGGAATATTACCGACTTTTTTATCATAAGAATCAATTGGAATTCTAAGCTGGTACCATGTTTCATTTCTAAATGAACCATCTGCAAGTGGTCCAACACGAACTGATTTTTTGTCTACAATGTAATTACTGCCAATATTCATTTCAGGATCGGTAGGTGGTTTCAAGTCAACGACATATTGAAAGTATTCTTCTGTTTCATTAAGTGTATTATCACGATTCAGGTCTTCCTGGTCAGGATACATAGTTGCTGCAGTAGAAAATTGGGATTTATTATCTGCAATCGGCGAGTTTCCCTGGGGATTATTGAATTTTTTATAACGGGCGAGAATATCAGCATTTTCAGCATCAAGATTATTTCCACGATAATATTGATAATTATCTGATGATGGATCAGCAAGTGCGTCACGATAAACTTTTGAACCCGCGCCGAAATTAGCAGCTAAAATATCCAGGTAATCATTTCTTCTGAAAGAAACTTCCGCACTATCGGTCAAACCATCAAATCCAACATCCTGGTAAGGCCTGTCTGCGGGATCATTGCTGAACGCATTGGTAACCTGAATTGGATTTCGTGGTACAAGCCCCCAAATAGAACGATCAACCTGGGCAGGTAAATTAGGCGTTGGTAATCCATTTTCATAAAATCTCCTCGAATCTTTCAGAACATCCTCAGAAACATTTCCGAGGTTAATATAAAACTGTCCACCACTGCTTGCCGGATCAGTAATGAACGGATCCTGAACCCAACATTCAATATATTCAATATTAGCCGTTT
>DATNFV010000057.1:0-17283 GCA_035606215.1 Hanamia sp. | reverse complement strand
TCTCACAGCATAAAATATACAGTTGAAGGTGATTGGAGCAATGCGGCCTTTCTTTTAGTTGCGGGTGCCATTGCAGGAGAAATCACTTTGCAGGGAGCAGATCTTAATTCAGCACAGGGAGATAAAAATATTATGCAGGCTTTGTATGATTCCGGAGCAGATGTAAAGCTTACCAAAAAAGACATCACTGTACATAAAGCTCCTTTAAAAGCATTTGAATTTGACGCAACTCATTGCCCCGACTTGTTTCCGCCGCTTGTAGCGCTTGCTTCTTATTGCAAAGGAAAAACAATGATCAAAGGAGTAAACCGGCTTTTATTCAAAGAAAGTAATCGGGCAATTTCTTTGCGTGACGAATTTAAAAAGATGAATATAGAAGTAGAATTGAACGGAGATTGGATGACGATAAAAGGAGGAAGTGAAATAAAAGGGGCAAAAGTTTCTTCACATAATGATCATAGAATTGCAATGGCAGCAGCAGTTGTGGCGCTTTCTGCAAAAGGAAATACGATCATCGAAAATGCGGAAGCTGTAAAGAAATCCTATCCTGATTTTTATAAAGATTTGAAAGCAATAAAAATTAATACATCCAATACAAAGAAGATGGATGTGATTTAGAAAAAAAAATTATCTACTTAAATTAAAATTCAAAGCTAAAGCAGGAAAGGATTGAGTAAAGATTGCACTTTGTTTCCCTAATATGACGGTTGTTCTAATAAGTTTAGCAGATAGTCGAAGTGCTTTTTTATGATTCAGTAGTGACGCAATTCTTAATGCATAAGCAGAAGCAAGAAAAGCACAACTGGCAATAACAAAAGTTTTACCATCGGCATCAATCTTATTGATTCCATCAGCGACAAAAAAACCTAAAATTAAAGTAACACTTGTTCCTGCAAGAATATATGAATCCTTCTTCTGATTTTCACTTATTCGCAAATAATGATCCATTAATATACTGTCCTTTTGCTGACAGAAAGAATTATTTATCAGAAAAACGGACATACTTAAAAGGACTGTTATCCTAATCATAATTGAATTTACAAAAAGTTAATCGTTTGGAAATATTTTTGCTTTTACCAAAAGTTGACTTTCTCTAATTCGAAAGGAGTTAAAGAAATCCTATCCTGATTTTTATAAAGATTTGAAATCGGTAAAAACTAATACAGATTCAAAAAAGAAGGATGTGATTTAGATTATGAGGTCATTTTTGAAGTAAATGAACTTTTATTAACGATTTGTATTTTTTGTTGTCCATTAATTAAATTAATTTTCCTTCTTAATAATATTTTATGGAAACTGTCCTTATACAAATAAATAACAGTAAAGCATACCGCCTTTTGGAAGATTTGGAATCTCTCAACATCATTAAAGTTGTTAAGAAAAGCTTTCCGTTAAATCAAAAGCTTTCAGAAAAATACGGGGGTAAATTACCTTCTGAAATTGCTGATCAACTTCAGGATTATCTAACGCAAAGCCGAAATGAATGGAACAAGAGAAGTACTTAATTGATTCAAATGCAGTAATTGATTATCTGGGAAAAAAAATTCCTTCCGATGGCATGGATTTCATGAATCTTGTAATTGATGATATTCCAACATTATCTGTAATTTCTAAAATTGAAGTATTAGGATTTAATGCAGCGGATGATCACTATCAATTACTGAATGATTTTATGAATGACGCAATAATATTGAATCTTACTGAAAGTGTAGTAGATAAAAGTATTGAGATTCGCAAGAACTTTAAAACAAAATTACCCGATGCTATTATAGCCGCTACCGCACTTATAAATGATTTAGTTTTAATCACTCGTAATAAATCTGACTTTCAAAATATTGGGGGCTTAAAAATAATTAATCCGCATAGTCTGTAATTCAAAAAACTTCTTCAATACTTTTCTTATTCTCTATTCGTTTCTATTTGCAAATTCTTTCCGTTCTTTGCAAACTAACGGCATAACCCTCAAATTTTAAACCGTCAACTCTAAACTCGAAATGTCATATACCGTAGCAATTACAGGAAGGCCCAATGTTGGCAAAAGCACTTTTTTTAACCGGATGCTTGAAGAAAGAAAATCAATTGTTGATGATTTTAGTGGCGTTACACGTGATCGTCAATATGGTGTTGCTGAATGGATTGGCAAAACGTTCAACGTGATTGATACCGGTGGTTTTGTTGCTGACAGCAACGATATTTTTGAAAGAGAAATTCGTAAACAGGTTTATACAGCGATTGAGGAATCGAACGCTATTATTTTTATGGTAGATGTTACGACAGGCATCACCAACCTTGATCAGGACATGGCTGAAATGTTGCGTCGTTCGCCGAAGCCGGTTTATCTTGTTGTCAATAAAGTTGATAATCATAATAGACAATTAGAAGCTGCCGAATTTTATGGCCTTGGCTTTGAGAAAATATTTTTTGTTTCTTCAATAAGTGGCACAGGAACAGGAGAATTACTTGATGAAATTTCTTCAAGAATTCCTGAAGAAAAAATTGAAGAACCGAATGCGCTTCCAAAATTTGCGATCATTGGCCAACCAAATGTTGGTAAATCTTCTTTGCTGAATGCCTTGACAGGACAGGAACGTACGATTGTCAGTGAGATTGCAGGTACTACAAGAGACGCCGTTCATACGACCTACAATTTATTCAATAAAGAATTTATTTTAATTGACACTGCCGGAATTCGCCGGAAGAAAAAAGTGAGCGAAGACCTTGAGTTTTATTCCGTGATTCGTGCGATCAGCGCTGTTGACGAATCCGATGTTTGCATTTTATTATTAGATGCTGAAAAAGGAATTACTGCGCAGGATTTGAATATTTTTTCTTTGGCAGTAAAAAAAGGAAAAGGAATTGTTGTGTTGGTAAACAAATGGGATGTAATAAAAAAAGAAACGAACACGGCACGTGATTATGAAAAAATATTAAAGCAAAAACTGGCACCTTTTAATGATGTGCCCATTCTTTTTATTTCAGCAACTGAAAAGATCCGCATTTTCCAGGCAATGGAAACGGCTTTGAAAGTTTATGAAAACAGGCAGCAAAAAATTCCAACTTCCAAATTAAATGAAGTGATGCAAAAGGCATTGGAGTCCTATCACGCGCCGGTTGTAAGAGGCCATGCGGTGAAAATAAAATTTGTTACCCAACTTCCAACTGTTGTTCCTTCATTTGCATTTTTCTGTAATTATCCCGCCGATATAAAAACGCCTTATAAAAATTACCTGGAAAATCAGATGCGGGAGAATTTTGATTTTACCGGTGTGCCGATTCGTATTTTCTTCAGAAAAAAATAAAGTAAAAATCTTTATTTGTTCAATTACACGCAAAAGTTTTTCTGCAGGTTTTTAATGAGGTAAGTGTGGTTTTAAAAGACTGTAAACCCATGTTCCGGCTAATGCACTTAATAAAATAAGAATTGCAATGCTTAAACCACTTCCGATCTGAACATAAATTGGGCCCGGGCAAGCGCCAGTTAAACCCCACCCGATTCCAAATAAAATAGCACCATAAACATAGCCCCAGTTAAATTGTTTTTTCCTGATTTCAACGGGTTGGCCATCCAAAGTTTTCACATTGAATTTGCGAATGAGGAAAACAGATAGGGCAGCAGTTGGAATTGCTGTCATAAAAATTCCATACATCTGGAAACCCTGGAAGCGAAACATTTCCTGCATTCTAAACCATGAAACGGCATCTGCTTTCATCAGTGTGATTCCGAAAATTGTTCCAATCAGGAGATATAAAAAATTTCTTTTTTTCATTATTTTAAAAGTAAGGGTAATAAAAAGTTGGCCGTCAAAATTCCTGTAGCAAAAAATAAAACAACCGCTACAAGCGATGGCCATTGTAAAGTGGATAAGCCTGCAATTCCATGTCCGCTTGTACATCCACCCGCGTATCGGGTACCAAAGCCAACGAGAAAGCCGCCGCCCACAACGATAATTAAATGTTGCCATGTAAATAAATGTGACCAGCTAAAAATTTCGACAGGTAAAATAGTGGGCTGTGGCGAAATTCCCATTGCCTGCAGATTTTTGACAGTGGAAGATGATAAGGGCATTGGCCGGACCGGCTTTAAAATTACCCCTCCAATAAAACCTCCGATTAAAAGTCCGACTGCAAAAAAAATATTCCACAACTGATCTTTCCAATTGTATTTCAGAAAAGGAATATTTGCCGGAAAACACATGGCGCATACTTGTCGTAATGTGCCTGAAATCCCTAATATTTTATTTCCGGCAAGTAAAAGAAGAGGGACAGTTAATCCAATAATGGGGCCAGCGATATACCATGGCCAGGGACGACGAAGAAGATCAAATATTTCCAAAGTAATAATATTAATAAAACCAAAGCTATTAAATGATTGAATAAAAATTCCATTTTTGTTGAAGAGTCTGCAGCAGTAAATCAGGAAAATGTCTCAGGATTGGTTGATTAATTTCAATTTTAAAAAGGAGATGTTTACAGCACAACATCTTTTCAAGACGTCCGTTATCTTAGTTGTAATACTTTGGTACTATTTATGTGGAGCTTATTCAACTTAAAAATTCAAAATCCTTTTGACCATCCTATTTTTTTGTAATGCTTGTTAGATTTCGAAACTTATCGCTTACTGCAAAACTGTTGCTGATAGGGATTATTCCTATATTGTTTCTGATTTATTTCTCACTGGTTATTTATCGCGAGAAAGCCCGGAAAGTGGAGCTGCTTGGGGATTATATTGAACATGTTGACCAATCAGCCAACATTGGGGAATTGATTGCAGAACTTGCTAAGGAGCGCCGCTACAGTTATTTATTCACAATTAAAGACACGGATAAAGACATCAACCATCAGAAAATACTGGAACATCGGCAGAAGGTTGATTCTATCATCACAGTTCTTAAGAAAAGTGATGACCTTGCCTTGCATGATTTTACAAAATATACTTTCCTTGATAATCTTGCAAGCACCCGTGCTGCAATAGATACTGTGAAACAATTTAGACCTGATGCAGTAATACAATATTACACTGATGCTATTTTTAGGATTAATACTTTAAATTCTGCTATTCCGGGAAATACATTTCTGAAGCCGGTTTACCAGGATCTGCTGGCACAAAAAACTCTTTCTGAGATGATCACTTATCTCGGAATTCTTCAAACCAATATTTTCAGTGTTTTATATACCAGGAAATATGTGGTAGAAACTTTATTTGGAACATTAGGCGTTTATAAAGTTTTTAATACTTATGAAACAGAATTTTTATTAAAAGCGTCACCGGCTACTATAAAGTTTTACGAAGATCAAAAACGAACAACCGCTCTTAAACCGATGCTTCATTATATTGATAAAGTTTTTTCCACTTTTAAATTTGACAGCAGTTACAATGCCAATCAATGGTGGGATTTATCAACCAAAGCAATGATTGTCTTAAGAACACAGCAGAGAGATCTTTGGAAAAAAGTAGATGTAGGAATGAAGCAAATTTATCAGAATGAAGTAAGGTCAAAAAATCTTGCTTTGCTGTTGATGGTAATTTCTATTTTGTGTGTTATTCTTTTTGTTGTTTATGTAGTAAGACACATCGACAGATTATTGAAGGAAATAAAAACGGCTGCGGAAAAAATCTCACGGGGAGCGACCCGCTTACAATTAAAAAATATGCCGAAAGGAATTATTGGAGACCTTGCTGCATGCATTACTGATATTGATAGAAATAATTTGCTGCTTGCAGAAGCTGCGAATCAAATCGGGAAAGGAAATTTTGATGTGCAGGTAAGGCCAAGAAGTGATGAAGATCTTCTTGGAATTTCTATAAAAAAGATGCAGCAGGACTTGCAGCAATTTACTTCTCAAAAAGATAAAATTCAAAAGGAAACAGAAGACCTGATTTATAGGAGAGATGAATTTTTTAGCATCGCAAGTCACGAACTAAAAACCCCTGTAACTTCTTTGAAAGCATACACACAATTAATGCTGATGGATGCAGAAGGCGCTGGTGATTCGCAACATAAAAAAATGCTTGAAAGAATGGACGCGCAGATCAATAAACTTACTTCATTAATTAATGATTTGCTGGATACTTCCAAAATAGAAAATGATCATTTGGTTTATAATAAAGAAATTTTTTCCCTTAAAGACCTTGTGAAAGAAAAGATAGCTGATATAAAACCTATATCGATTGATAACGAGTTTATTTTTCAAAATAACGTTGATGCAAAAATCAATGCTGATCGTGAAAGGATAGGGCAGGTATTAATTAATCTTTTAAACAATGCCATAAAATATGCTCCTGATAGCAAGAAAATAATTGTTGCTTTAAACCGTGAAGATGGAAAAGTGATTTGTTCTGTTCAGGATTTTGGTAAAGGAATTGTTGCAGAAGAACAAAAGAAAATTTTTGAAAGATTCTACCGGATCACCGGACATAATTTAAATACATTTCCGGGCCTTGGTTTAGGACTTTTTATTTGTAAGGAAATTATTGAGAAACATGATGGAAAAATTGGGCTAATCAGCGAAAAAGGAAAGGGCAGTACTTTTTATTTTGAGCTTCCGGTAGAGCAATGACTGGTTAAATAAAAATAACTGAATTTTTCTGCCTGAAGTTTCAGAATATTAATACCGGCGACTCTGAAATTTAGATTTTAATACCACTTATTTTTTATTTTATCCCATGAAGTAATTCCAATTTTGAATTGCACAGGATTACTGAATTTATTAGCGGCGGAGCCAACGACATAAACACCTAATTTGAATTTCGTTAAGGGATTAAAAGGCCATTTGATAACCCTTTCGATACCTGCAAAGCCTTCTGCGTATTGCAGGTTTCGTTCTGGTGCGATTAAAAACCCTGCTCCAGCAACTTCTCTCAGTTGCAGCTTTTTTATGAAAGGAATCTTATTGATTATTGCACCATTAAATTCATGAATATAATGTGCTTCATAAAAACGATTAAAAACGGGGAAAGTAGAATCTAATGCCTGGAAAGCTTCTTTTGGATTTAGAAATAAAACCGGATCGCCCTGGCGCTCAAATTTATAATCTACCAGCCGCAAATCGTTTCGTGAAATAAAGGATCCTGACCTGATAGTGTAAGAAGAAATACCTGTTAATCCCAGTTTTATTTCCTGCTCCATTCCGAATTCGAGATAATCAAAATCAACTTTGCTGTTGATGATTCCGGGAATCCCTTTTCGCCATTGCGTGTAAAAAGTTGGCCATTTGGAACCAAGAATAATTTTTTCTTTTGGCTCGCGAATGTAGCGCTGGTGAGGTGTGTATTGTAAACGTACCTGTCCATACATTGCATTGTAAGGTTTAAAATAAATTGCCTCATTGTTTTCCAGTATATTTCCAAAAAGACTGTCAACTTTTGGATTTGTTTTATAATCACTCACGGATCTTCTGAAAGCTATGTTGACATCAGTAAATAAATACAGCCCGTTTATGATTTCAAAGCTATGACCTGCACCGAGGCCGTTTTTTAAATAAATATTGCTTCGCTTCAGCATGTTGATCCACGCATCACCCTGGAAAATAAATTCAAAGTTGCGTTCTAAAGTGATATTAAAATAACTTCGGCTGAAGGGATTGTATAATTTTGTAAACCTGATATTCCCATTTACATCGTGATTGCGAATGCCATAGCTGATATTGTTCCAGACAGAAATTGCTTTTTTTGATTGATAGACCTTACTATAATTAAAAAATAAGGAAACACGTGTGCCACCAAACTGAAACGGTTGATAAAGCTGTGCAAGAGAACCAATATACCAACTCCGTTCTTTTTGATGATCATTAAAAGTGAGCCCGGTAAATAATAATTTTTTGGCACTGATTTTATTAATCACCCTATCCATAGAATCCAGGTAGATTTCTGTATGTGTTGCAGTATAAATGCTATCCTTATAACGCATATAACGAACTTCCTTTTTTGTCAATGGTTCCGTTCGTACCGTTTGCCAAAAACTGCTGTCTTTTTCATAAGCTGATTGAACGGTTGCGCTTACTTCGACGCCGAAATATTTTTTATTAAAAATCCTGTTCAACTCAAAATCTTTGTAAGTAACTGTTGTATGTCCGGAAACTTTTTGTTTTCCTGCTTTTGAGAAATAGGAGAATTGCTGTCTGGTGATCATCCACGCTTTATTATTGATAAAGTTGTAATCCTGCTCGACTTCAAAAAAATCATACTCCGGTAAATGATATTTTGGAAAACTGAATTTTGTATGCAGGATAACCCACGAACTATCTTCAATAGAAATTTCCCCTTCGACTGTTGCATTGCTTAGCTGGCGCGGTTTTACATTAATGACATATATTTTTCTATTTCCATATTTTTGTATCTCCTTTGTTTTGAATTTATAAGCCATCAAGCCGCTATAGCTTACGGGTGAAAGTATCGGCACTTCTGAAACGGCCGGAACTTTCAAAAGGTTGTTATAAAAATTAAAATCTCCTTCAGTGGTTGATAAATAAAATAATCCGTCTGCTTTTTTTCCTTTAGTCACACCTGTTCTTTCTTCTTTTATTTTGATTGGTGAGCTGTAATCAAGATTCAGCGCGATCTCCGCCATTGCCATTTTTTTCAAATCTTCGTTGAAATCGGTGGTAGTATCTTTCTCATTTCTTTTTCTTTTTTTAAAGGAGGAATCTTCCTGGGTTGCTTTGATGTAAACCTTGCAGGAATAATCACCTGAAGCAGCGATGATTTCATCTTTATGCCGTATTACATTTCGGATAATCTCTTCCGCCTGATCTCTTCCTTTTATCAGTATTTCAGAAAGATTTTTTGATTCTTCATTTTCAAGAAGAATATTTTTTTCAAGATTTTGTCTGCCAACAATAATTGTTACTACCTGTGATTTATATCCAATCATGCTAATAATGAGGTCATATTTTCCCTCGTCCAGCATTAGCAAATAAGTGCCATCTTCTTTTGTAATAGCGCCACTTCTTGTTTCTTTCACCTCGACACTTGCAAATGCAAGCGGTTCTAATTGAGTATTAGTTATTTTGCCAAAAACTTTATGCGCTTGCGCAGTTACAGAAGCGTTTAACAACAACAGAAAAAAAAGCGTGCAGGTTTGGCGCATGTTGGTTTTAATAAATGCTGGTTAGAGGTTCACCAACAAATAATTCAATTTTCTATTTTCATGATTATTCCAATCTTTCTTTAATATCCAGATGAAACTTCCTTGCATAATCTTTTGCTACATCATAGCCTGCATCAGCATGACGAATAACGCCAAGACCGGGATCATTGCGTAAAACCCGGGCTAGTTTTTCTGCCGCATCATCAGTTCCATCGGCAACAATTACCATTCCTGCATGAATACTGTATCCCATGCCAACACCGCCTCCGTGGTGAAGACTTACCCAGCTTGCACCACCTGCTGTATTTACCAATGCATTTAATATCGGCCAATCAGCTACTGCATCACTTCCATCAAGCATGGATTCAGTTTCACGATTTGGACTGGCTACGGAACCTGTATCCAAATGATCACGCCCAATCACGATCGGCGCTTTTACTTTTCGGGTTCTTACCAGCTCATTAAATGCAAGCCCGGCTTTTTCTCTTTCCCCTTGCCCGATCCAGCAAATTCTTGCAGGCAATCCCTGGAATTTAATTTTTGCCTGAGCCATTTTTATCCAGCGGATCATTCCTTCATTTTCGGGAAATAACTCCATCATAACGGTATCGGTTACACGAATATCTTCAGGATCGCCGCTCAACGCTGCCCATCGAAATGGCCCTTTTCCTTCACAAAAAAGAGGACGGATGTAAGCGGGAACAAAACCGGGAAAATCAAAAGCATTTTTTAATCCTGCTTCAAAAGCTCTTGCACGCAAATTGTTACCATAATCAAAAGTGATGGCGCCGTGCTTTTGCAGTTCCAACATTAATTCCACATGCTTCTTCATACTTTGATAGGAAAGAGCTGTATATTTTTCAGGGTCTTTCTGTCTTAATTCATTTGCTTCTTCCAGTGAAATTCCATCCGGTACATAGCCAAATAAAGGGTCATGAGCAGAAGTCTGATCGGTCAAAATATCGACAGTAATATTTCTATCAATCAATCTTTGCAACAAATCAACCGCATTGCAATGAACACCAATGCTCCAGGCTTTTCCTTCTTCTTTTGCTTTGACCGCTTTATCAATTGCCTCGTCGATATTACGGATCATTTCATCCAGATAACCCGTCTTTAATCTTTTTTCAATTCTGCTTTCATCCACTTCTGCAGCAAGGCAAATGCCATCGTTCATGGTAATTGAAAGTGGCTGTGCGCCACCCATTCCTCCAAGTCCCGCGCTTACACTCAATGTATTTTTAAGTGAATTATTAAAATGCTTTTTAGCAACAGCGCCAAAAGTTTCGTATGTTCCCTGTACAATTCCCTGGCTGCCTATGTATATCCACGAGCCGGCAGTCATTTGTCCATACATCATCAATCCTTTTTTTTCCAATTCGTCAAACACTTCCCATGTGGCCCATTTTGGAACAAGCTGGGAATTAGAAATTAAAATTCTGGGAGCATTTTTATGAGTTTTTAAAATTGCTACAGGTTTACCACTTTGAATTAGAAGCGATTCATCATTTTCTAATTCTTTTAAAGCCTTAATGATCAAATCAAGACTTTCAAAATTTCTTGCTGCTTTCCCACGACCTCCATATACAATTAATTCATCCGGCTTTTCTGCAACTTCAGGATTCAGATTATTCAATAACATTCTAAGCGCTGCTTCCTGTATCCATCCTTTGCAGGAAAGTCGGGTGCCCGTTGGGGTTTTGTATTTTATGGGGTCGTATTTTTTTGTGGAAATTTCACTCATACTTATTCTTTTGTGGAAATTGACGGGTATCAAACAACGTAATGATATAAAGGCATTTTTCTTTTATTTTTACCCCATTTTTTTCAGATATTCTGGCAAACCGGTAAATAGTTAAGAGGCCGTATTATTGATAACGGTTTCCTTTTCGGATTCATTTTGTTTTCAAATAAAGTCAGGATGATAATTTCATCTTTTACTATTTTAATAGATTTTATTATGAATCGTAATTGATAATTTTCTAATTTCTTTATTTTTTACTGTTTCTGCTCCGCTTATTAAATCATTTGAAAGCATTTGAAGTTTTGAATCTAAAATGGTTTGAAATTTTTCAGCCGAACTTATTCCCCATTTTTTTTCAAGATAACTGAGAATAGCTGTAACATTTTTTAAGAATTCTTTGGTCTTTCTTATTTTGTACGCCATCTGGCTGTTGCTTTTAGATATTCTTCTTCTGAAATAAATTCTCCTGCATCTGCTTGTCTTAAAGCTTCATTCAATTGCTTTTTTTGATCACCGGTAAGATAGTCTTCGTTTTCTTCCAGTTTTTCCTTTTTTAAATACTCAACTACTTCTTCACGCACCATCCACAAAGTTTCTTCATCCTCAATATTATCAATATATTCGTGAAGTTCTTTTTTTATTTCTTTTGATGATTTCATAAAAAATTTATTTAATCAAATTTACAAATTTTAAAAACAGCAAAACCTTTTTATCCCCATTCATATTCCCTCATAAATTCCACCGCATTCATCATATCATCATGCAAAAAACGATCGCTTTCATTGAAAGAAATTATCTTCCTGAATTCCTTTACCAGCTTTTCAATTTCAGCAGAAGATCTTAATGGTCTTCGATATTCCAGTGCCTGTACTGCAGCTAATAATTCTATAGCTAATACTTTTTCTACATTATTAATTACACGGTAACATTTTGTTGCTGCATTAGCGCCCATGCTTACATGATCTTCCTGGTTGTTGGATGAAGAAATGGAATCTACAGAAGCCGGCGTGCACAATTGTTTGTTTTCACTTACAATTCCGGCTGCGGTATATTGAGGGATCATTAAACCGGAATTAAGCCCTGAATTTTTTACCAAAAACAACGGCAAATTTCTTTGACCGCTCAGCAACTGGTAAGTTCTTCTTTCAGAAATATTGGCAATTTCACTCATCGCAATAGATAAATAATCGAGGGCAAAAGCAAGCGGTTCTCCATGAAAATTTCCACCGCTTACGATCCGATCTTCATCCGGAAAAATGATTGGATTGTCAGTAACAGAATTTATTTCCGTTAAAAAAGTTTTTAAAACAAAATCAAACGAATCTTTTGAAGCGCCATGCACCTGCGGAATACAGCGGAAAGAATACGGATCCTGAACCTGCATCTTTTTCTGTGCAATCATTTCACTTCCTTCTAAAATATTTCTGATTTGATCTGCTGCAAAAGTTTGTCCAGGATGAGGACGAACAGCCTGCAGTCGATCATACAAACAATCAGGATTGCAATCAAAAGCATCAAAAGAAATGGCAGCAATTACATTGGCCCAATTTAATAATCGTTCAGAATGAATCAAATTAAACAATCCATACGCGCTCATAAATTGTGTCCCGTTAATCAGCGCCAACCCTTCTTTGCTTTGTAATTCAATGGGCTTCCAATCAAATTTTTTTAAAGCATTCTCTGCATGCATTTTCTCTCCATTGATTCTTACTTCTCCTTTGCCAATCAACGGGAGGCTCATGTGTGAAAGTGGCGCCAGATCACCGGAAGCCCCAAGCGAACCCTGAGTGTAAATAACCGGAAACACCTCATTGTTATACATATCCATAAGCCGTTTCACTACTTCAATTCCAATTCCTGAATAACCATAACTCAATGATTTTATTTTGAGCATCATCATCAGTTTTACAATTTCATCAGGCACTTCTTCGCCCAATCCACAGGCATGCGAAAGCAATAAATTTTGCTGAAGTGTTTCTAATTGTGCTTTCTCAATTTTTACATTTTGCAAAAAACCAAAGCCAGTGTTGATGCCATAAAAAAGTTCGTCAGAAGAATTTATTTTTTGATCCAGGTACTCACGGCATTTCAAAATCGCTTCATGAGCCGCATAAGTAACTGAAACCAGTTGTTTGTATTTTAAGAAATGTTTTACTTGTTGAAAAGTAAGAATACTTTTATCGAGAGGAAGATAATTATATGTCATATATTAGTTTAATATTTTCAAATGTAGGGAAAAGAAGTGCAGCTTTAGAAAGTTCAATCTTAATTCCGATTTTAATTTCTTTAACAAGAGATTATATTTGCAATTCTGAAAAACCAATAGTTTCGCTGCCATTACAATGTATAAATTTTCGATTTTAATTCTCCTGTTTTTGTCCATACAAAAGTTCTCTTTTGGACAGGATACACTTCCTAAGATAACAGTAACACAACTTGGGAAAAGAGTTCTGGTCTCATGGAACAATCCCTTCTCAAATGTTGCAAATATCAATATTCAAAGGTCTTATGACAGTTTAAAAAATTTTAAAACGATTGGAAGTGTTTTGGATGTAAGCCCTGGCGTAAATGGTTTTACAGACGCAAAAGAATTTCCCGGATCACCACAATATTACAGGTTGTTTATTTCCTTCAATGGTGGTTCTTATTTGTTCACACATTCGCATCGGCCTGGTAAAGATACTCTCAGCGATATTCCGAAAATAGTAAAGCAGCCAACAACGCCGGTTCCTCAATATCGAAATTTGTTTGTCCCTTCCACACATATTTTTACCGGAAAAGATAACAATGTAATTATCTCTTTGCCCAATGCAATACACAAAAAATATTCGGTAAAATTTTACGATGAAGACGGAACTCTTTTGTTTGAACTAAAAAGGATTACCCAGGATTATCTGACTCTTGATAAATCAAACTTCCTGCATTCAGGACTTTTTATTTTTGAATTATTTGAAGACAGGATTATCGTTGAAAGACACAAATTTTTTATACCAAAAGATGGGAAGCCTATGCCTGCCCTGGACATTAACGGAAATCCGATCCGCTATTACTGAACTTTTTTTATAATAAAACCAACAAAATATTATTCAGTAAAGAAATAAATAATTGCATTTTCTATTTAGTAAATTTTAAATTGCATTACAAATGCGGAAGTAGCTCACCTGGTAGAGCGACAGCTTCCCAAGCTGTAGGTAGCGGGTTCGAGTCCCGTCTTCCGCTCTTAATTTACACAATGGAAAAGAAAAACTTTTTCGTCACGTTAACTCCTCCGCGTGTAACTTTTATTTCGGATATGACTGATGAAGAGCGCCAGGTAATGAACCAACATGTTGCTTACTGGCGCACTTTGCTCGAAAAAGGAATTGCAATTGCCTATGGCCCTGTGATGGATCCAAAAGGAGCTTTTGGAATTGGAGTAGTAGAAGTAGATGGCCTGGAACAATTGAAGGAAATTGTAGCTGCTGATCCTGCAAACGGATTGCAAAAATTCGAAATATTTCCTATGCGGGCTGTATATAAGAAAAGTATTTAGTTTATTGCAACTGTTGTTTAAATTCTTCTATCGTTATTGCATCTTCTACTTTAAAATTTCCAATTCTTGTTCGTCTCAATTTACTGAGATAACCCCCGCAACCAAGAGCGGCTCCAAAATCGTTGGCAAGACTTCTGATGTATGTTCCTGTTGAACAAACTACTTTGAATGAGATTACCGGAAGATCTATGTGAGTGATTTCAAATTCTTTAATAGTAATTTTTCTTGGTTCAAGAATTACATCAACTCCTTTTCGCGCCAGCAAATAAACAGGTTTTCCATTTTGCTTTATCGCAGAATGAATGGGTGGTGTTTGTAAGATTTCACCGGTAAATTGCTTTGTTGTTTCCCTGATCTTTTCTTCAGTAATTCCATGCAAAGATCTAAAATCCTGTGGCTCACTTTCAAAATCATAAGTAGGAGTTACAGCGCCTAAAGTGATCGTGCCTGTATATTCTTTTTCCTGTGCCATAAATTCGTTGATCCTTTTGGTGAATTTTCCTGTGCATACGATCAAAAGGCCTGTGGCCAAGGGATCCAGCGTTCCTGCATGTCCGATCTTTTTTAAATTAATGATCTTTCTTAATTTCCTGATCACATCATAAGAAGTCCATTCCAGTGGTTTATCTATCAATAAAACTTTTCCTTCTGCAAAAGAATTTTCAGTCATTATACCTGTAATATTTTTTAGAAAATAAATTTTAAATCGCCTCGCGTGCCTTCAATTCCAAATATTTATTAATCGTGTTCACCGTCAGGTTTTTCGGCGAAGATAAGATGGATAGAATTCCATATTTGGAAAGTTCTTTGGCAATGATCCTTTTTTCAAAAGCAAATTTTTCGGCAATGGTTTTTATGTAAACTTCTTCCACATTTTTTGCTGAAGAATTGATAAGTTGATCTAATTCCGAATTTTGAAAAAATACAACCAGCAACAAATGATTCCGGGCGAGTGAACGCAAATAATCTATTTGCCTGTTCAATCCTGAAAGCGATTCAAAATTAGTAAATAAGATCAGAAGACTCCGATGCTTAATTTTACTTCTCACTAATGAATACAACATTTCAAAATCACTTTCCAGGAAATCAGTTTCCTGTTTATATAATAATTGCAAAATATTTTCTGCCTGTGAAGGCTTGCGATCCGCTGCCAGCACATTTCCTGCTTCATTCGAAAAAGTGATCACGCCAACTTTGTCCTGTTTTCTTAAACAAACATTACTTAAAATTAAGGTACTGTTGATCGCGTAATCCAAAAGTGTCATTCCATCAAAAGGCATTTTCATCAACCGGCCCTTATCAATAATGCAATACACCTGTTGCGATCTTTCTTCCATAAAACTATTCACCATCAGTCCGCCTTTTCTTGCTGACGCTTTCCAGTTTAATGTGCGGATATCATCACCAGAAACATATTCTTTGATCTGCTCAAACTCCATACTCTGGCCAATCTTTCGCATTCTTTGATTACCAGTTTCCGTCTGCAAAGTAGTTCCTGAAAATATTTCATAATTATGCAGCTGAAGAAACGCAGGATATACAGGGATCGTCTCTGCCGCTTCTGTCGTAAACCTTCTCCTGATGAGTTTCAAAGGTGATGAAACAAACAAATGAATATCGCCGAAATGATATTCGCCTCTTTGTAATGGCTTCAAAACCCAACTGATTTTTTTCTGCTGCCTTGATTTTAATTGGACTTTTCTTCTCCAGTGTCTCAATTGCAGTTGCACCGGCAATTCATCAATTACTTCTACATAAACCGGAAACCTGAATTCATTTTTTATGATAAGATCTATTGGATTTTTATCGCCATTACTAAACCGGTGACCCGTGATCCTTTGTGCATTCACGAATCTTTTCGTAAAGAATAACTGGGAATAATCAATGATGCAAAAAATAATAAAAACAAAAAACAGTGCAATGGAAATTTCAAGTAATGCCGGAATATAAAAAGCAATGATGAACAAAGAAACGATGGCAGCAAGGGCAATGTAAAAACGTTGCCGGATGAATAAATCACTAAAATATTTTATTAAAGATTGCAATGGAAATTTTGTTTTTAAAATTATCTGGGCACTTCAATTTTACTGATAATATCCCTGATTAATTCATCGGCGGTAAAACCTTCCATTTCCTTTTCAGGAGTTAAAATAATTCTGTGTCTCATCACCGGAATGGCCATTTCTATAATATCCTCAGGAGTTACAAAATCTCTTCCCATCATAGCTGCATTGGCTTTGGAAGCCCTTAAAATAGCCAGCGAAGCGCGAGGTGATGCGCCAAGATACAGAGAAGGATTGTTTCTTGTTTCGTTTACAATTTTTGCAATAAATTCTACCAGTTTGGGATCGATGATCACTTCATGAATAATACTGCGGTATTCAGTTATCTGCGCAGGTGAAATAATTTTTTGTACCTGGTCAAGCAATGCATTTTGTGAAACAGATTGCTGGTTCATCAGGATGTTCACTTCTTCTTCGATCGTTGGATAGGTGATGACAATTTTAAATAAAAATCTGTCCAGCTGAGCTTCCGGAAGTCTGTATGTTCCTTCCTGCTCGATTGGGTTTTGCGTGGCAATAACGAGGAAGGGAAAATCCATTAAATGAGTGATTCCGTCAATCGTCACCTGCCGTTCTTCCATCACTTCAAACAACGCAGATTGTGTTTTTGCAGGAGCACGGTTGATCTCATCAATTAAAATAATATTGCTGAAAACAGGCCCTCGCTTGAATTCAAATTCTGCATCTTTTGGATTGAAGACTGAAGTACCTAATACATCACTTGGCATCAGGTCGGGTGTAAATTGTATTCTTGAAAAATCGGTATTGATGATCCTGGCAAGTAGTTTGGCGGTCAGCGTCTTTGCCACGCCGGGCACACCTTCTATCAAAACATGGCCATCACAAAGCAAGCCGATA
>DATNFV010000056.1:0-9680 GCA_035606215.1 Hanamia sp. | reverse complement strand
AACAGAAATCGTAAGATCAATGTAAGGACGGCTGGACAAGTCTTTCACCGTAATTCTGACATTTGTTGTACAGGCTTTTGCAAATGCAAATAACAATCCTGTCAAAAATTGAGAGCTGAGTGAACCATCAACAGTTATATTTTTTGGCTTAAGAGGACCGCGCAAAGTGACTGGCAATTTTCCATCATTTGAATTTACTTCAACATTCAACAAAGGAAGAATTTCGTCAAAAAAATTCATCGGTCTTTTCAAAATACTTCCTTCACCCGTGAAAGTAATATCATAATTAAATAAGCCCGCAATTGGTGCAAACATGCGCATCGATAATCCGCTTTCACCGCAATTGACAATTACATTTTTTGTGACCAAAGGAGAATGAAAAATAAAATCATTGGAAGTAACTGCCATTTTGTTGCCCTTAATATCGATAGTTGCACCCAGTTTGCTGATAATATTCATCGCAGCTTTTTCATCATTGCTGTTTCCAAAATTATCGATGATCGTGGTGCCAGGAGTTATCAAGGCAGCCGCGCATGCACGTTGCATCGAGCTTTTAGAAGGCGGTACTTTTATTTTTCCTGAAACGGGAGAAGGTGTAATGGTTATGTTCACTTTGAAAAGTTATAAGTTATCAGTAATCAGTTATGAGTCGAAGCGATTGAAAAATATTTCACGCAAATCGGTTAAGTTAATTTTTTTAATCGATGCTTTTCCAATTTTATCGAGCACTACAAAATTCATATCGCTTCCGGATTTCTTTTTATCATGCAAAAGAATATTCCATGTTGCTTCTTTATCAAAATCAAAAGCAACAGGCAAATGATATTTAGTAAGAAGCTCTTTTACTTTTTGAGTTCCCTCTTTTGAAAAGTTATTTATCTTCTCTGAAATGATACAAGCAGCCATCATCCCAATACTCACCGCACTTCCATGGGGAAGCTTTGCTGTGTTTTCAATTGCATGTCCGATAGTGTGTCCAAAGTTTAATAATTTTCTTTCGCCTGTTTCAAATTCATCATTAGCAACAACATTATATTTAATATCCACATTGCTTTCTACCAATTTTCCAATCTGCTCTTTTGATCTTTGAAAATCCGTAAAACTTTTTTCTTCTAAAATTTCAAACATTTTTTCGTCTTTTATGCAGGAATGTTTTATGATTTCTGCAAAGCCATTGATCCACTCGGAATCCGGAAGTGTTTCCAAAAAAGAATAATCGTACAATAAAAATTCAGGATGCCTGATAACACCAACCAGGTTTTTATAAACTCCTACATCAATGCCATTCTTTCCCCCAATACTTGCATCTACCATTCCCAAAATACTTGTTGGAACAAAACCAAATTTTATTCCGCGCATATAAACGGACGCCGCAAAACCGGCAATATCGGTAACTACGCCTCCTCCTACACCTATAATAAAACTTTGACGGTCCACATTTAATTCAATAAGCTGATTAATAATTTCATCAACAGCCTTTTGATTTTTGAATTGTTCACCTGCTTTTAAAACAATTGTTTTCCATGCAGAAAATTTTTCATTATGCTTGTCAAAAATATTTTTATCCGTGATCAGAATCGCGTTTTCTTTGTTTACAAGATTTTCAATCATTGCAAATTCTGCATCAAAATATGCATGGACAATCTTGCCAGAGAATTGATATTTCTTTGAAAACATTTCCTTATTCTTCATTCATTATTTTGTTTTGATGATTGATACTTTCCATATGTACTGCATCAAAATATTTGGTGATAAATTCTTTGCTGAGATCTAATTTTTCTCCTTTCACAAAAGCTTTTGCAAGAATTTCATTCCAGCGGTTGGTTTGTAAAATAGTAATGTTATTCTCTCTTTTGTATTCACCGATTTTGTTGGAAATCTTCATGCGTTGACCCAGAAGAGAAAACAATTCATCATCAATCTGGTTGATCTGTTCTCTCAATTTTGTCAATGCATTTACAAATTCTTTTTCATCCGTATTCTCCAAACGCCATTTCAAACCTGAAAGCATTTCAGACAATTGTTCCGGTGTAATTTGTTGCTTTGCATCGCTCCAGGCTTTGTCGGGATCAATGTGAGTTTCAATCATCAATCCGCCAAAATCAAGGTCGATACTTTTTTGAGCAACTTCATTTAATCCTGTCCTGTTGCCGCATATATGTGATGGGTCGCACACAATAAGCATTTCAGGAAATCTTCTTTTCATTTCAATTGGCAAATGCCACATTGGTGCATTTCTGAATTCTGTGTTTCCATAATTTGAAAATCCGCGATGGATCATACCAATGTCTTTCATTCCTACTTTTTGCAAACGCTCTATCCCACCACACCATAATTCCAGATCGGGATTGATTGGATTTTTGATCAGAACCGGAACATCAACTCCACGTAAAGCATCACAAACTTCCTGAACACTGAAAGGATTTACAGTTGTTCTTGCACCGATCCAAAGAATGTCAACATCAAATTGCAAAGCCATTTCTACGTGCTTTGCTGTGGCCACTTCAACAGCGATTGGAAGACCGGAAATTTTCTTTGCATTGGCAAGCCATGGCAAACCTTTTACGCCAATTCCTTCAAACATTCCAGGCTTGGTTCTTGGTTTCCAGATACCTGCGCGAAGCGCATCTACTTTTCCTGTTTTTGCAAGCCTGGTAGCGGTTTCAATTACCTGCTCTTCTGTTTCAGCACTGCAAGGGCCACTAATAATTAATGGACGTTTGTTCCAGATTTTTTCAATTGTTTCGTTCATTGTTTTATTTTGTTTTTATTTTTTTATTACACGAATTTTATCGAATTGCACGAATTACTTCTCCAGTAAATCAACAAATATTTAAGATTCTTATTTTCAATCTTAATTATTTAAGTATCCTTTTTATCTTATTCGCATTTTCCATCAGTTCAATTAAGTAATTCAAATTCTCTTTCTCAAGACTCGCTTTAAATTTTCTAAGTTGAGAAATATGTTCATTCAAAACATCCAGTACATTTTCTCTGTTTTGCATAAAAATGGGCGCCCACATTGATGGATTACTTTTTGCCAATCGAACCGTACTTTCAAAACCACCGCCGGCTAATTGAAATATTGCATCTTCTTCTTTTTCTTTTTCCAAAACAGTATTTGCCAATGCAAAAGAAGTGATGTGAGAAATGTGACTGACATAAGCAGCATGCACATCGTGATTTTCCGGATTCATATAAGTGAGATGCATTCCAAGTGATTCATAAATTTTTTCAACAACTGCTACTGCATTTGCATCGCTCTTTTCTTTTTCGCAAATAACACATGAACGATCTTTGAAAGCTTCTCTCACGGCAGCTTCCGGCCCACTGTACTCTGTTCCCCACATTGGATGAGTTGCTACAAAGCGTTTACGCATCGAATGGCTAGCTAGAGATTGGCACAACACCATTTTGGTAGATCCTGCATCCGCTACAATTTGTTTCTCTGTTATCAAATCCATTATTTGTTTCATCACATGAATTGTTGCATCCACAGGAATTGCGACATAAATAAAATCACTTTGCTTCACTGCTTCTTCCAATGGCAATGCCTCATCGATGATTCCAAGTTCTTTTGCCTTTTCAGCACTTGCTTCAGTTCTGCTTACGCCAATTATCTTTTTTGCAAAACCTTTTTCTTTTAATGCAAGCGCAAAAGAACCGCTGATCAAACCAACACCAACTATCGTTACTTTTTCAAACATTTGATACGTTATTATTTAATTCTGTTGATTGCTTCGTTTAGTTTTTCTTCTGTTGCACACAAACTCACACGAATGTATTTTTCACCAGCAGTTCCAAAAATTCCGCCGGGAGTGATAAATACATTTGAATCATTTAAAACTTTATCGGTTAGTTCAAATCCATCTTTATAATCTGCCGGAATTGATGCCCAGACAAATAACCCAGCCTGGTTTTCATCAAAAGAACAGTTCAATAAATTCAAAAGATCAAAAACTTTTTCCCTTCTCTTTCTGTAAACAGCATTTACTGAATCATACCAGCTTTGTTCAAGCTCCAAAGCCTTTGCAGCAGCAAGTTGCAGCGGAAGAAACATTCCGCTGTCCATATTACTTTTGAATTTTAAAACTTCACCAATTCTTTCTTTTGCTCCGCAAAGCATTCCAATTCTCCACCCTGCCATGTTATGACTTTTACTAAAAGAATTTAATTCAATCACAACATCTTTGGCTCCTTCAAAACTTAACAAACTCATCGGATGATCATTCAGAATAAAACTATAGGGATTGTCATGAACAATAAGTATCTGATGCCTTTTTCCAAAAGCAATTAGCTCTTCAAACATTTCTTTTGTTGGCATTTGGCCAGTTGGCATTTGTGGATAGTTCACAAACATCAATTTCACATTTTGCAGATCCAGTTTTTCCAATTCCTGAAAATCAGGGCACCAGTTTTTTTCTTTAATTAACGTGTATGCATGGATGTTAGCACCGGCAATTTTTGCAGCGCTCCTATATGTTGGATAACCAGGGTTCGGAATTAAAACAATATCGCCTTCATTAATATACGTCATACAGACATGCATAATTCCTTCTTTACTTCCTATCAAAGGCAAAATTTCCGATTCAGGATTTAAGTTTACATCATACCATTTCTGATACCATTTTGCAATTGCATTTCTGAGAACCGGGCTTCCTTTATAATTCTGATAACCGTGCTGGTTAGGCTTTTCAGCTTCTTCTTCCAAAGTTTTGATCACATCAGGATGCGGAGGAAGATCAGGACTACCGATACCTAAATTGATCACTTGTTTACCAGCTTTATTCATCTCATCAATCTGCCGCAACTTCGTAGAAAAATAATATTCTTCGATCCCTGAAAGCCGGTCAGCAACACCGGCAATTTTTTTATCTTCCATTTTATTTTCCATTTTCAATAATTCAATAATTCAATAATTCTTTCTACCTTCTACTTTCCATTTTTGTAAACTCCATAAACTTTTACATCTGCGGTAAATGGCTTTATTTTTTCCAGCACAGTATTGAGTTGCTCAATGTTGCTAAATTCACAATCAGCATGAAAAGAATACTTCCAATCGCTGCCCGGAATGGGCATCGATTGAAGTTTACTCAAATTCACATCGCCTTCAGAAATCTTTGTCAGAACCTTTGCCAGGCTTCCTTTCGAATGATCTGTTTGAAAAATTACGGAAGCTTTATTTGCGTCAGAAACTTCTTCAGCCGTTTCGGCATTTTCCAAAACCCAAAAACGTGTGTAATTATTTTTTTGTGTGTGAATGTTTGGAGCAATCATATTAAGGCCAAAAAGTTCTGCAGCTAATTCTCCTGCGATTGCGGCAATGTGTTTGCTCTTGTGTTGATGAATATGTTGCGCACTCAGAGCCGTGTCTTCTGTTTCAATTAATTTCCAGTTGTGTTTTTCAAGATAATCCATGCATTGCAACAACGCCATAGGATGGGAATGAACTTCACGGATGTCATCAAGAGAAACACCCGGGTTTACCAAAAGATTCTGATCAATCTGAAGATAAACTTCTCCAATAATTTTCAAATTACTTTTTTGCAGAAGATTGTAATTCGGTAAAATACTGCCGGCTATAGAATTTTCAATTGCCATCAAACCTCCGTCGCTGCTGCTTTTATCGTCAGCAATTCTTACCACATCACGGAAAGTAGAACAACAAATTACCTGAACATCATTACCGAAAAATCTTCTGGCCGCTGCCTGGTGAAAGCTGCCTTCAAAACCTTGTATTGCTATTTTCTTTTTCATATAAAAACAAAAATCCCGGCTTTTTTTGCCGGGATTCTTTTATTTTAATTCTGATTTATTTCAGTTTTAACAAAGGCATCCCGGACTATTTCTAAAATAGTAGCTAAAATAAAAGAAGCCGGTATTTGCTTTTGTGATTGTCATTGCGGGAGCAAATGTAGGTTACAAAATGAAACCACCAAATTTATTTTTTATTTTTTACAAAAAAATTTCACTTCTATTATTTATATAATCGCCCTATTTCTTTCTTTACTTCAAAATAATTATGAATTACTGTTAAGAACTTCATGGCCGCTGTTCATCTCTCCTATCTTCTTCGCTGCATCTTTATGCATCAGGATTTTTATCAAAAATATGATTGCTGTTGCTGCAAAAATTCCCCCTATGATCCAGTTCATTAATGTTTGGTTTCCATTTAATTGTTGCACGATCCATTTTCCGCCAAAGATGAAAACAAAATTTCCAAAAAGAGTTCCTAAGCCAATACCGATAATGTAAATATTGTAAAAAGAATTTTTTGGCTGAAGGATATTTTTAGTAAATAAAACGGTGCTCCATCCAAACCAGAAAGGAATCTGCATTGGACTGATTGCGCTAAGCATTATGCCTAAAAGAAAGCGGTTTATATTATTATGCAGTATTACGTTTTTTGCATGGTGTGTTTGCATGGCAGCAGCAAAACTTCCAATTGCAAGTGCAACAACGATTGCCAATGTAATCCATTCCATCCAGCGGAATAATTTTTTTTGCTTTCGTATCCAGTTGATACCGACTAAAGAAATGCGCACATACAACATTTCTACCAATAAGGATCCAAGAGAAAAATAAATGGCATTCCGGATACTTTCCTGAACACTGATCTGCATCGCTGCCACATTCAAAGTCCCCAAAGGAAGTGAACCAAGAAAGCTTACGATCAATCCCCAAAAAAAGACTTTTGCTAATGCCATAAAATCATAGCTTTTTTGCTGTAACAGACAACGACACCGCTACATTACTGCTTAACACCATATTTTTTTCACCTACTCCAAAATCAGTCCGGTCTATTTGAAAATTACCGGTAAATAAATATCCATCATTCACTTTTTTTGCCTGAAAAGGAAAGGCGATGTTCTTTGAAACTCCTTTAATAGTAAGTGTTCCGGTAAAATAATAAAAGCCGGAACCTGTTTGATTAGTCTTATCAATTTTAGCAGAAACTATTTTAATAACAGGAAATTTCGCTGCATCAAAATATTCATCACTTACCAGATTTTTATCGCGCATTTCATTATCCGTATCAACAGACTTTACAGCTACAGTTACGTTAAAGCTACATGCAGAAAGATTTTCAGGGATGAAATGAATATCTCCTTTAAGTCCTGAAAAATCGCCTCCTGTACTAATTCCAAAATTTTTAATTACAAAATGAACTTTACTTGCCGAATCAACAGGAGTATAATTCTGTGAGGCCGCTTTAATCGAAATAAGAAATAAACAGAACAAAAGATTCTTCATCATTTTCATAAATTTTATTTTAGCAAGGTGTTTAAAATTCAGGAGATTTCCTTATCCGCCTTATTAATTATTTTAAAATATTTTTTTGTTTTTATACGAAAACGGATTCCTTTCATCAGAGGCCAGTAATCTATTCCATGTTGATAATTGTACCTGCTGATCTCAAATAATATTTTCCAGTGTTTCAAGATTTCTTTGTAAGCACCAATCAAAGTGTAACCAGTATCATAAAAATGATTAGGCTCTGCGCCACATCCATTGTATTCAAGAATTGCGAAATTTTTACCTTTTTTCAAATCTTCAATTGAATTGCACATGATATCATAACGGCCATAAAAAAAATCATCAATACCAAGACTGATTTTATCAAGCATCGTTACAAGATCATCATTAATTTCCGAACTGAGATCAATAAAATGCGCGCCGCGATTGTGATTGCCGGCATAACTTAAAATATAAATTTCTCCTTCAGGGATGATTTTATTGAAATTAACTTCATGTTTTAATTTTAATTCATCAAGACGCTTTTTGGTTTTTAAATTCTTTAATAGTAATTGTTCAAGTGTATGAACTCCATCACCCGTAACACGCATCGGAACTTTCTGAAGAAAGCCTGTGATGGCTCCTTTTTTTTGGTCAGGATAACGATAATAAAATAAACTTACCTCAACCGGATAAGGCACAAACTCCTGGATAAAATATTCAGCAGGAATTTTGGTATGATACTCCTTTAAATGTTCTTCATTTTCAATTTTTCTAAATAAAATTCCCTGTCCCCCGATTTCCGGTTTCACAATTAATGGATATTGAATGCCAGATTTTTCTAACCTTTTCGTGACCTCTGAAAAATCTTCTGTAGGTTTTACATTAAAATAAACAGGACAAAATTCAGGCGGCAAAAGATCATGCATTTCTTTTTTAGGCTCACCTTCCATACCTCCAAAAGTCAACCTGGGATTGCTTGCAGTAAAAAACCAAACGGCACCGGAGCGAATCATATACCAAAGCCAAGCAGGAACAATTGGCGCATATAAAATTTTAAAGGGCCATTGCTCCCAATTTTTGATTTTTTTAATCAATCTTATTCATTTTTTTCACGTGGCAAAAATAAGTGGAAACAGTTGAAGAAGAAGCCTGACTATCAAAATTGTTTGTTGTATTTTAGCCGCAAAAATTAACAGGTAATGCATATCCCGACAATGGCAGAATTGACAGCAGAAGGTAAAACTCCGGACGTATTATTTTATGTAGGCTGTGCAGGAAGTTTTGATCAGCGTGCCCAAAAAATTACGAAGGCATTTGCAGCGATTTTAAATAAGATCGGAATTAATTATGCTATACTTGGAAAAGAAGAAATTTGTAATGGCGATCCGGCAAGACGCGCCGGTAATGAGTTTCTTTTCCAAACAATGGCTTATCAAAATATTCAATTGTTGAATGGATACAATATTAAAAAGATCGTAGCAACGTGTCCCCATTGCTTTAATATTTTAAAAAATGAATATCCGCTTTTAGGTGGGAACTATGAAGTAGTTCATCATACGGTTTTTCTGCAACAACTCATTGATGAAGGGAAAATCAAGATGAAAGAAAAGGGAAGTTTTAAAGGAAAGAAGATCACTTATCATGATAGCTGCTATATCGGTCGTGCCAACGATATTTATGAAGCGCCAAGAAAAGTTTTGGAAGCATTGGATGTTGAATTGATAGAGATGAACCGTTCACGCAGTAACGGTTTGTGCTGCGGAGCAGGTGGGTCACAGGTTTTTAAAGAAGAAGAAAAAGGAAATAAAAGAATTAACGAAGAACGTACACAAGAAGCGATTGGAACCGGCGCTAAAGTGATTGCATCTAATTGTCCATTTTGCATGATGATGCTTACAGATGGGGTAAAGTTTAATAAAAAAGAAGAAGAGGTTCAGGTGATTGACCTTGCAGAATTGATTGCCGAAAGCATGGAAGAATAGTTTTTAAGTTTATGGTCTGCATTCATCTTGAAGGATATAGCGGGTATGTACGGCGATGATCGGACGATGCAGCGAAGGATGACACTGTTTCATTGTTATGTGAAGGAGAAGTTAGGCGGCTAATTGGTAATTGATAGTTGCAGTTTCAGTTTGTAGTTTAATAGTTAAAAAAATGTCTGAAGAAAAGAGTTTAAACTTTATAGAAGAGATCATCGAAGAAGATCTGGAAAGCGGAAAATATAAAAGGATCTTAACCCGTTTTCCGCCTGAGCCAAATGGCTATTTGCACATTGGCCATGCAAAAAGTATTTGTTTGAATTTTGGATTGTCAAGAAAATATGAAGGCAATACGAATCTTCGTTTTGATGACACCAATCCAATTACAGAAGATACTGAATATGTAGAAAGTATTAAGGAAGATATTCGCTGGCTCGGCTTCACCTGGAGCAATGAATATTA
>DATNFV010000055.1:0-130202 GCA_035606215.1 Hanamia sp. | reverse complement strand
GATGCGTGATGCCCGATATGGTTCATGGGCAGCGGGTGATTGTTTTTTAGTTTACCCGGATGGCAACAGTTGTATCAGATTTGAAAAATTGCGTGAAGGAATTGCTGATTATGAGAAAATAAGGATCATCAGGGAACTGACGGCAAAATCTTCTGATAAAAAGGTAAAACAGTTAATGGCTGCTTTTAATACTCAATTACAAACTCTAAATGACGAAAAGGATTTTAAAGAAGATAAATTAAAAGCTGATATTGAAACCGGGAGGAAGATGATTGAGCAATTAAGTGAAATGCTGGCAAAGTAAACAAACCCTCATACAGCACATTGTTATAAATCAATAATGAAAAAAATTTCACAGTTCTTGCAATAACAAATTTGCCATCCCGCTACAAATAAAAAAGTTTCTGTAATATAATTTACAGGAAGTTAGAACGATTAGACTCAAATAGCTCATCATTGGAAAGTTTCCTGCACAATTTGTTTTGGAAAGATTTTAATAATACCTTTTGTAAAATTTTGCTGAAATATTCCTGTTTATTTTTTAATGTCACACGCTAATTTTCATACAGAAAAAGAACTGCTTGCGCAAATATCTGCAGGCGATGAAAAGGCTTTTCAGTCTTTGTTTGAGACATTTTATGAACAACTGTACCATTATATTTTTTCGTTCATCAAATCAAAGGAAGTTACTGAGGAATTAGTGATGGATGTGTTTTTAAAAATCTGGCTGGGCAGAGATATTATTCCCCAAATTCAAAATTTTGAGGCTTTTCTTTTCCGGGTTGCACACAATAAATCAATAGATTTTCTTCGTTCAGTTGCAAGAGACCCAAAGTTCAGGGATTTGCTGTGGGAAAATATTCAGTTGGCAAATAATGTTCAGTCAGACTCATCAATTCTAATACATGAATATGAAATCAAACTTCGCGAAGCGGTTTCTCTTTTATCTCCACAAAGAAAAAAAGTGTACCAATTGAGTCGTGAACAGGATATGACACACGACCAGATTGCAGCGCAATTAAATCTTTCAAAGCATACTATTAATAATCACATCGTTGAAGCCCAACGGTTCATCCGCACTTATCTTTCCAAAAACTTTGACATCGCCTTTCTTATCGTTTTCATGCCGGCGATAGTAAAATAAAAAGGCTATTTGTTTCATCAGGGAATTACTAAATCGTTATGCTTTTTCTAATAAAAAGGCAGCATCTATTTTTAATTTTTTATAGGCAGCTTTTAGAAAGGTAACATCCGGTTCTCTCTTTCCATTTAATATTTGAGAAAGTTTTGGACGGCCAAGCCCAAGTAATTCTGCCATCTTTGTTTGCGTAAGATGCATTTGGTACATTTTTAATTCCACCATCTGGGCAATAGTGTCTGGCATTGGTAAAGGATAAAAGTTGTCTTCAAATTCTTCAGCGGCTGTTGCCATATCCCGAAGTTTTGTTATTTCGGAAGGCGTTAAATTTCCTTCACCTTTATTCATTAAAGCAAGTATTTCTTCCATAGCTGCCTTATATGAATTTTCATCTTTGTATGTAATTTTTTTAGAAGGCATAATATTATTTTTTATATTTTACTTTTGAAGCATCAATTTTCTCGTATTCCTTATGAGTACCAATAAAAGCAATGTAAACCGTTCTCACATTGAAATGAATAATTGCAATTAAGCGGTAATTATTTCCTTTAATGTTAAAAACATATCTGTCGTTACCAACCGCATCAACAGAATTAAAAGTTTGCTTCATTTCAGAAAAATTTGCCCAACTACAAGATTTCGTTTCTGAATACCAATTCAATAAAGAATCAGTTGCCTGATGCTCTTTAAGACAGTATTCGGTTATTGCTTTTTTTGAAATGATTATCATCACTAATTGTTTTACGAACTTAAGCTATTTTTTTCAAAAAATAAAAATATTGTTCATTTCCTGAACAATGTTACAGCTTTTAAAGATAAAATAAAAAAACTTCTTACTCCATTAGTTGTTCGCTTTCATTTAATCGTCTTTATACTGTAACGATTTTTATAAAGAAATATTTTTAGCATGGCAGAACGGGAAAATCCAGATAACAGGTTGAACGATTTAATAGAAAAATATGTCGCTAATGCCTGTACAAAAAAGGAATTGGAACAGTTATTATCTATTGTTGAAAATGAAAGCGAAGCGGAAGGCCTTACCCAAACCTTAAAAGATTATTGGCAAAAATCAGGAAAGGAAAGCGTTTTAAGAGAATCAGAATTAGACTTAAAGTTTGCTTTACTGATGAAGGAAGCAAGACATGAAACGCCTGTAGTATCAATGGCTTCAGCCAAACGAAAAAGAATATGGAATGTTCCATATGCAGCAGCGATAATTATTATTTGCATGCTTTCGGTATCTCTTTATTTTTTATTTAAACCAAAAGTGGAATATCAAATCAGTAAAACCGAAAGTATTCAAAGCAATAAAAATGATGTAACGCCCGGTACAAACAAAGCGATCCTCACTTTGGCAAATGGTTCATCGATTATTCTTGACAGCGTTGCAAACGGAACACTTACTACCCAGGGAAATTCTAAAATCTTAAAACTAAACGGCATGCTTTCTTATAACACTTTGAAAAATAAATCTTCAGAAGTTCTTTACAATACCATTTCTACGCCAAGAGGAGGACAATACCTGCTCATGCTTGCTGATGGCTCCAAAGTGTGGCTGAATGCCGCTTCCTCTCTTCGCTTTCCGGCAAACTTTGTTGGAAAGGAAAGAAAAGTAGAACTGTTGGGTGAAGCTTATTTTGAAGTGGCCAAAAATGCAGCGATGCCTTTTAAAGTAAAAGTGAATGGAATGGAAGTTGAAGTTTTGGGAACACATTTTAATATTAATTCTTACGAAAATGAATCTACTATTCGCACTACATTATTGGAAGGAAGTATCAAAATAAATAAGAATAATAGTTCCAGTTTATTAAAACCGGGCCAGCAGGCGCAGATGAATAAAGCGGGAGAAATCAAAATAATAAATGATGCAGATGTGGAAGAAGCGATTGCGTGGAAAGAAGGGAAATTCCAATTTGACCGGGCAGATATTCACGATATCATGCGGCAATTAGCGAGGTGGTATGATGTGGACGTTGAATATAAAGGAACGGTTTCAAGTCATTTTGGAGGAACGATCTCACGCGATGTAAATCTGTCGCAAGTGCTGAATATGCTGCATCTGACGGGAGAAGTAAAATTTCAGATAGAGGATAGAAAAGTGGTAGTGATGCCGTAATAGAGCGCGTCCCTCTCCTTCGGAGAGGGGTTGGGGTGAGGCCTTTCTAAAAATCAAAACCGGAAGTGGTTGCAACACTTCCGGCGAAAATTTTTAGTTATCAATAATACAATCATTCGGGAATGTTCATTGTTTAACCAAAAAAACAAAGTTATGTTTTTAAAGATTCTCTCTGTTCGATCAAAGCAAAATTTAACCAAAACGCTTTTGATTATGAAACTTACAGCAATTTTAATTTTAATGGCCTGCCTGCAGGTAACGGCAAAAAGCTACTCGCAGAAAGTAACGCTTTCGATGCGCGACGCGCCTTTGCAAAAAGTATTTAAAGAAATCCGCAAACAAACGGGATATAATTTTTTATATCCTTATGAGCTTTTGGAAAAAGCGGGAAAAGTAGATGTAAGAATTTACAATGCACCTCTGCAGGATGCGCTGCAGCAGTGTTTGCAGAAGACCGGGCTTACTTATTCCATTATTGATAAAACAATTGTCATCAAAGAAAAAGAAGCGGAGAAAGCTGTATTAAATCCAATTCTGGCTCCTGCGATTTTATTCAAAGCCATAACCGGGAAAGTTACAGATGAAAATGGAAGACCGCTGGAAGGTGTTTCAGTTTTGATAAAGGGAAGTTCTATTGGGACAAATACAAATGCAAACGGAGAATTTACCATTGATGTTCCTGATAATTCTTCTAAAATATTGGTGTTTTCCTTTGTAGGAATGGAAACACAGGAAGTGAAAGTTGATGGTAAAACAACCATAAATGTGACGCTTCAAAATAGTAATCAGCAGCAAAAAGAAATTGTTGTGGTTGGCTATAGCGAAAAAAGCAAAAGCGCTCTAACCAGCGCTGTGACTGTGGTTTCGGGCGATAAACTTCGTGATGTAACGTCCAGCAATATCGGCGATATGCTGCAGGGCAAAGTTGCGGGATTGCAGGTGGTAAATAGCTCCGGAGTTCCGGGAGCAGTTCCGGAAATAAGATTAAGAGGAATTTCTTCTGTAAATGCTTCTCAAAGTCCCTTGTTTGTGGTTGATGGAATTATCGGTGGCAACTTTGATCCCAATGATGTGGAAAGTGTTACCGTTTTAAAAGATGCCGGAGCTACTGCCATGTACGGTTCGCAGGCTAATGCAGGAGTGATTATCGTTACCACAAAAAAAGGAAGGCCGGGAAAAACAAATTATGAAGCAAAAATTACAAGCGGGTTTCGCACGCCTGATTTTGGCAAAATGCAAATGATGAATGGAAGCGAATTGTACAATTATCAAAAGCAATTGTACCGTGATTATGTTCCTTCCGATTCGGGAAATTCTTATAAAGTTGATATTCTTAAATTTTATGACGAACGTCCGCTCACTTTGCGCGATCAGAATTATAACTGGCTTACCACTATTTTCAAACCGGCCTTTATGCAGAATTATTATTTTTCTCTTTCAGGAAAAACTGAGAAAAATGATTATTACATGGGTGTTTCCTACTATGATGAAAAAGGAACTTTCCGCAATACGGATTTTAAACGCCTGAATATGCGCGTCAATTCTACTTATCGTTTTAATCCGAAAATATCTCTTACGAATAACATTAACCTGGATGTTTCTGAAGGCAAAACTTATGATTACAATGATATTTATTATGCCTTTTTAAATCTGCCCTGGGACAACCCTTTTGACAGCAGCGGAAATGCGAGATATGTGGATGGGAACTCTCCATTCAAATGGTGGTCAAGAGATAAAATCAATCCGTTGAATACGATTGATAATTCCAATCATCCTTATAAAGGCGCTGATTTGAATTATGATTTGAACCTGAATATTAATCTTACTCACTGGCTTACTTTTTCCAGCAGCAACAGGATTGCGGCGGCATACAATAAAAGCACGAATTATTATTCTCCAACAGTTGCAGGCCAGTATCATGGAACGGGATTTCTGGAAGAACAAAGTATTTTAAACTATGGTTTTATTTCAAATGAGCTGCTGAAATTTAATGTAAAAAAAGGTAAGAGCAGTTTGAGTGGACTAGCAGGATTTGCAGTGCAGGCAAGCAATACAGAAACTTTAGGCGCTTCGGGAAAAGGACTTCCTCAGGGATTGAATGTGTTGAATGTGGTAAGCAATAATATTTTGGTAAATGGTAATAATGACAAGTCAATGATTCAATCTTTTATATCGCAATTGAGTTATGATTATGAAAATAAATATTTTTTAACCGGCTCCTATCGTGTTGATGGTTCATCTGCTTTTCCTTCCTCAAAACGCTATGCATCTTTCCCTGCAATTTCCGGAGCATGGTTAGCAAGCAACGAATCATTTTTCAACAGCAAATCTATTGACCTTTTGAAATTTCGTCTCAGCTATGGCGTTACAGGTACACAGGATATCGGCGCCTCAAGGTATTTAGGTTTATATTCTCTTACAAGCCAATATAATTCACAAGGCGCTGCTACGCCATTACAATTGGCAAGTCCAAACCTTACCTGGGAAAGTAAATACCAGGCAAATGCCGGAATTGATTTGAGTTTATTCAAAAGAATAGATCTTACCGTTGATGTTTATAATAATGTTACAAAGAATTTATTGCTGCAGGTTTCGCAGCCCTTGTCTGTCGGCTTTGAACAACGTTGGGAAAATGTAGGTCAAATCGTAAACAATGGAGTAGAAATTAATCTGAACACGATTAATGTTCAGGGAAGAAATTTTCAATGGAGCACTGGTTTTAATATCAATTTTAATACAAATAAGCTTCAGCAGCTTCCATCAGATATTATCAAAACCGGTTCATGGGCTATTTCACAGATCTATAGAAACGGCGGCAATTTATACGAATTTTATATGCCGGTTTGGGCAGGCGTAGATAAGCAAACAGGCGCGCCGCTTTGGGAAAAAGTGTCGCAGGATGCTCAGGGAAATCCTACCGGTAAAACAACCACTTCCAATTACGCGGATGCTACTTACCAGGAAGTAGGTTCAGCTTTGCCAAAGTTCCAGGGAGGTTTTACCAACCAGTTTACTTACAAAAATATTTCACTTAGCGTGAATGCGTATTTTCTTTCAGGAAATAAAGTGTTCAGCAATGATTTGCGTTTTGTAATGAATGACGGCAGCGATCCTTACATGAACCAGGCGGTACTACCAAAAGGTTACAGCATCTGGACAAAGCCTGGTGATGTGGCTACGAATCCAAGTCCACAAAATTCTGCCAACTCAACAGAAACCTCCACGCGTTATTTAAAAGATGGAAGTTTTATTTCGATCCGGAATATTACACTCTCTTATAAGTTACCGGTTGCATTGATACAAAGATTAAAAGTGAATGGAATTGTTGTTTCTCTTTCTGCAGATAATGTTTATACTTTTTCCAATTTTTTCGGCCAGGATCCACAAACAACGATTACGCCTGCGGCCTTTGTAACACCGGGAGTTTCGGATTTTAAATATCCGAACAACCGCCAGTTTTTATTCAACATTGACTTTAAATTCTAAAAAATATTATCATGAAATGGAACATAAAAATTTTCAAGCAAATTTTTCCAAACTGCGATGAAAATTTTTATGTGGAATTCCATGTGACAATTGAAAAACAATAAAAAATTTACACATGAAAGCAATAATCATTTTCATCTTATTTGTTGGTTTACTGGTTTCGGGATGTATAAAAGACGTGCTTCCCAGTGATGCCATTACTACCGCCACACTTACGCAAACGCCTGATGGTGTTATGAAAGCTGTGAATGGAGCGTATTCGTTATTTAAAGATCATGTTGAATTCAACGGCACCACCGATCTTAATTTAATGTACCTGCGGCAATATTTTCAGCTGTCAGATTTTGCCAGTGATGATATTGTCTGCGGGCAACCAACTACTGATCCGTTCTTTCTAAGTTTCACTTTAGATCATTCACCCACACAAACAAACATTCGCTATTTCTGGTACATTTCCTATAAAATAATTAATGATGTAAACACGGTAATTGAAGCCGCGGAAAAAGTTTCTAATCCTGATTTACAAACGCAACAGCTGCTTGGCGAATGCTATTTTCTCCGGGCATTTTGCAATTTTAATTTAGTAAGAATTTTTGCCAGGCCTTACACACAGGACCCGTCATCCCCAGGAATTATTTTACGAACCTCCACAAGCGATCCCGCACAAAAAGCTAGGTCAACGGTTGAAGAAGTTTATAAATCCATTATCGAAGATGCCGAAGCCGGCGCGGCATTAATGAATCAATCACGCGGGGTACAATATGCTACCAAAGAAGCCGCATGGGCTTTGTTGTCACGGGCATTTTTATATAAAAATGATAATGACAGCACTATTTTTTATTCAGACAAAGTAATTAATTCCGGAAAGTTTACTTTAGAAACTGCAGATGCTTATCCGGGCTATTTTGCAAATGCGGCGGCAGGTTCAGGTACTATTTTTTGTATCGCTTTTACTAACCTGGATGATTATGGAAAAGCCTCTATTTCATCCATGCTTTATTCCGACGGCAATTCCGGATGGGGCGAAGAATATGCTTCAAAACCTATACGTGATCTGATGTCTGCCCATCCTGAAGATGTGAGATGGTCTTATATTTTTCCATTAAAAGATGGTAGCGGAAACCTGCAGCAAAAAAACGGTATTGATATTTATTACATCACCAAATTTTCCTTCCAGGGAGGAAGCCCATCGCTTAGTTCGCCGGTAATGTTTCGTCTTGCCGAAATGTATCTGAACAAGGCAGAAGCAGAAGCAAAGAAAGGAATGACTACGGCAGCACTGGATGATGTAGATATGATCCGTAAAAACCGTGGATTGCAAAGTTCTTTATACAATAGAGTTTTGCCAACAGGGAATACTGCGCTTACAGTTGTTTTGAATGAAAGGCGCATGGAACTTGCATTTGAAGGTCATCGCACTTTTGATGTTTATCGAAATAAACTAAACATGAACCGCACTTATTGGGGTTATCATTTGCCGGGATTAAAAGAAACAGATATTAATCCAGCTCAAAATCCATCGGGTTATCCAAACATGATTGTAAACTGGAGTGATCCTAAAATAATTTATTACATACCGATTGATGAGATTCAAGCCAATCTGCTTTGTACTCAGAATCCATAATAAAATTCATGAAAAAACAGAATCAAATTTTCATTAAAATATTAAACTGAAAAGATATGAAATCGTTAAAGCCATTGATAATTTATTCGATTATCGCGATGATTGCCTGTTGTTTTTTTTCCTGTAAAAAAGATAAAGCGCAATCACAGGTAGATGTAATTTATACGGTAAATGTAGATGGCCTCACTGCTACATTTACCAATCAAACAAAAGGCGTTACCACTTACAAATGGGACTTTGGTGACGGAGCAACTTCTACAGAACAAAACCCGGTACACACTTATTCTCTAAAAGGGAAATACGTACCTACATTGTATGTGAGCACTGGTTCCGGGCAAACATTTGAAGGCTCAACTGTGCTTCGTATTTCAAAAGGGTCTCCGGTAAAATTGAATGATAATACGCTTTCTGACTGGGATACGTTGAACAACAATGTGATTACTTCCGGTGCAAAAGGAGGCATTTTCCGAACTGTAAAATTCGATTATGACGGTGCTAATATTTATTTTTATATAGAAATGGCATCAAAGAAATCGAACGGAGATATTTTTGATTTTTACATTGATCCTGACAACAATGCAGGCACAGGTTTGCTCACTTCATTATTTCCAAATGGTGGTTTTGACGTATTGATGGAAGGAGCAATGCTCAATAACTGGTTTGATGTTTTTTATCATACCGGGGATCAAAATAGTTTTTCCTTTAATCAACAAACGATGAGTGATTATTACCAGATTGGGACTGTTGTGGAATCTGGTGGTATTTTAAAATTTGAAGGAAGCATCAATCGGACAAAAATTCAAGGCCTTACCGGTAAAGGATTAAAGATTGGAATGGTGGCAACCAAAAGCGATTGGAGTGCCACTCTTGGAACCGCACCGGATTCAGGATCGCCGGCTTTCTTTTTGGATACGAGTGAATAGGAAAGTGGATTATTTGTTGGTTTGCCGTAAGAGTCGAGGCTAAATAAATGGCGTTTTATTAAAATTTACAAACTTCAAAAGAAGCGAAAGGATTTTACTAAATTTGTTGGCATGACAGAGATTATAGACATAAAACCATTCAGTAATGAGCTACCAAGCCTCTTTGCAGACAGAATTGGACAGGTTTATGCAAAAATTGTTACAAATCAACACAAGAAAGATAACGGACAATTTTTTACACCAACAGAAATTGCTCATTTTATGGCAGGACTTGTCAAACAAACCAAAAATAAACTTAAAATTCTTGACCCAGGTTGTGGTACAGCCATTCTTTCCAGTTCGCTTATTGAAACACTTGCAAAGCAGAATTCCAATTTAACGGAAATTGAATTAATTGTTTATGAAACTGATCGAGATATTTTACCATATACAAAAACGGTACTTAATTACTTAGACAAATGGCTAAAGCAGTATAACATTAAGTTTGTATCAACGATTAATACCAGCGATTTTGTACTTGAAAACAAAGATTGTTTTCAGCAATCTGCCACTTTGTTTTCAGACCCTCAAAATGCTACTTTCGATATTGTAATTTCAAATCCACCCTATTTCAAAATATCAAAAGAAGACAAACGCGCCATTGTTGCAAAATCTATTGTTTGGGGTCAACCAAATATCTATTCAATTTTTATGATGGTTGCCACAAAACTTTTAAAGCAAGGCGGTGATCTTATTTTTATTACACCGAGAAGCTTTGCTTCAGGCAATTATTTCAGAGCTTTCCGGGAAGCCTTTTTTCAGGAAATTGAAATTCAGCAAATACATTTGTTTGGCTCAAGAACTGACACTTTCGATCGCGATAGTGTGTTGCAGGAAACATTGATACTAAAAGGAAAAAAAGAAAAATTAAACGGAGCCTCATCCAGCATTCTTGTAACGCATTCTAACGGAATTAAAGACATTGAATCTTACACCGAAAAAGTTTATCGGACTGATGAATTGATTGATTTAAACTCAAAAGAAAAAATTATTCACTTGCCAGCCGATGAAACAGATGAAAATGTTATAAAATTGTTTAAATCATGGCGAGGAAGTTTACAACAATATGATATTCAAATTTCAACAGGGCCGGTCGTTTCATTTAGAGCTACTAAATATTTGTTTGAACAATACCAAAATGGAACAGTTTTTTTAGTGCCATTATATCAACTCATCAACACTTCAAAAATGGGTTTTGAATGGCCCGTCGCTAAGCGAAATAAGCCGCAATACATCCAAAACTGCGAAGCAACAAAATCACTGTTGCTTCCAAATAAGAATTATGTTTTTCTTCGCCGCTTTAGTGCCAAAGATGACAAAAGCAGATTGGTTGCCTGTCCCTATTTTGCAGATATTTCTGAAGCCGAATTTATTGGAGTTGAGAATCATTTGAATTATATCTATAGGAAAAAAGGAAACCTTGAAAGAAATGAAATTTTAGGTATTTCTGCATTACTCAATAGCAGTTTGTTTGACACTTATTTCAGAACATTTAATGGCAACATTAATGTAAGTGCAACAGAACTGAGAGAAATGCCATTACCGCCAATAGAAGATATTAAACAAATTGGCAATGAAATAATTTTATTGAATGACTTTTCACAGTCGAAGCTTGATGACCTTATAAATCAACACTTTGACTTGGAACATATATTCGCTTATGAGCAAAATTGATGATGCAAAAGAAATACTTAAAGAATTAGGTATGCCGGCAGCACAGCAAAAGGAAATTGCTGCTTACACCTTGCTTGCACTTTCTACTATTAAACCAAATAGTAAATGGAGCAAAGCTACAAGAGAAAGCAAAAAAGTTTCCAAAGATATTATGGGTTTTTGTAAGGATGTTTACAAAAAAGATTACGCACCAAACACACGGGAAAACTTTCGAAGGCAAGTGCTTCATCAATTTGTACAAGCTAGGATAGCTGATTACAATCCTGATAATCCATTACTTCCAGTGAATAGCCCAAATGCTCACTACGCATTGACTAGCGAAGCTCTGGAAGCAATTAAAACTTATGGAACAAAAGCATGGAAAAAAGCAGCAGAAAGTTTTAAATCAGAAGTGGGCGAGCTTTCAAAACGTTATCTCAAGGAAAGAAAACAAAATCTAATACCAGTAAAGTTAAGCAACGGCAAAACAATTAAACTTTCAGCAGGAAAACACAACTTGGTGCAAGCTGCAATTGTACAGGATTTTGCAGCACGTTTTGCAAACGAAAGTGAAGTTTTATATTTAGGCGACACAGCAAGGAAAGACCTTTATGTTGATAAAAAAACGTTGAAAGAAATAGGAATTCCAATTACCCAACATAGTAAACTTCCAGATGTTGTTTTGTTTGACAAAAAAAGAAATTGGCTATTTTTAATTGAAGCGGTAACTTCTCACGGCCCGGTTTCACCAAAAAGAATTATTGAATTAGAAGAATTATTAAAAAATTGTAAGGCAGGCAAGGTATATGTTACAGCGTTTCCTGATTTTGCAGAATTCAAAAAACATTCAACAAAGATTGCATGGGAAACAGAGGTGTGGGTTGTTGATTTTCCTGAACATATGATACATTTTAACGGAGACCGTTTTATAGGGCCAAGATAGGAATATCAATACTTTCATCAAATTGGTTTTTGAAAGAACGCGAGTAATATGAATTAGGGGAATAATCTACCACTTCCATAAATTACGCTTGATAATGAGATTGTCAGACAAAAAAGAATTCAATAATAAAACTTCGCATTTATGACCTCATCACCCGATTATCAACCTGATATTTTTTCAGGACATATTGCAGCGCCAACAGCCGAAAAAAATAATTTGAAAAAAAATATTAGCGGTGGCGTAAGGCTTGCTTCCCTTGATTTTTACAGAGGTTTGGTAATGGTGCTTTTAATGTTGGAAGCGTCAGGTTTATATGAATATGCAAGAACGTTTTCAAAGCCCGGTTCTTTTCTTCATTCCCTTGCCATTCAATTTGACCATGCAGAGTGGCACGGATTGCACTTTTGGGATTTGATTCAACCGGCTTTTATGTTTATTGCCGGAACAGCGATGGCGTTTTCGCTTACCAAACAAACTGCCAAAGGGAGTACATGGAAGCAACAATTTAAACACGCTTTGAGACGAAGCTGGTGGTTATTTTTTTGGGGTGTACTAGATTATGCGGTACGCGGAAATCATTTGTCATTTGAACTTTGGGATGTATTGACACAACTATCTTTTACGATGCTTGTTGCTTTTCTCATCTTTCGGTGGAAGCCCGGTTATCAGATTCTTTTTAGCATTGGATTATTAATTCTGAATGAATGTTTGTATCGCTTTATAAATATTCCTGGTTTCAATCAACCATTTACCGACCAGCATAATTTTGGAAATTATATCGATGTGATTTTGATGAATAAAATTAATCCGGGTGGCTGGGTTGCTATCAATTGTATTCCAACGGCAGCGCATACAATCTGGGGTGCAGTTGCAGGAAAATGGCTGCTTACACGAACCGGAAATAATAAAATAAAACCGATTATAATTTTCGGATTAATTACGTTAATAGCAGGATTTGCTTTGGATATTTCCGGTGTAACGCCGATCATCAAACGAATTGCTACTTCTTCTTTCACGCTTGCAAGCGGTGGCTGGTGTTTGCTCGCTCTGGCATTTCTTTATTACTGGATTGATGTGCTGGAACATAAAAAGTTTCTTAGCTTTTTTACCATTGTGGGGATGAATTCCATTTTCATTTATCTCTTTTTCGAAATAGTGGTACATCGCTGGCTTTTTGATTACAGCAATACGATCGTGAAAGGAGTCATATCACCAACCGGTTTATCTGAAGCAGCTATTATGATTATTTCAGCACTTGTTTTATTTATGCTCCAATGGTATTTATGTTATTGGTTGTATAAGAAGAAAATATTTTTTAAAGTGTAAAATAAGAATTCGGATTATTTGTTTGTTTGCCGCAGACAACTTCTTTTGTAGCATCAATAAATAAGCACAAAGTAAATAGCGTAACAGGTGGTGAAAAGAAACCTACTTTTTTACGAACGGTGTTCAAAACCTTAGTAAAAAAATCAATAATTGGGTGCACCTTATTACCTTCTTTTGGAAATTCAATTAATGAGAAAATTATGGATTTCATACATTTTTAAGAGTACTAAATTTCATGTCAGGTTTTTTCAAAACTTTTTCGAATCAAAATAAAAATCCAATGAAAATATTACGCAACCTTTTTTTTACCTTCCTTTTTGTAATGGCATCAATCAATGTCTTTTCTCAAGCAACGTACCCCGGTAAATCTCCGGGAAACGCTATAGCGTTGCATTCCGGTCATCATTTGTCTCTTGAAAATAATGTAGTAAAAATAATTTTCCTGGTTAATGAAAATCAAATTAAACCTGAAAAATTTATGGATAAAGAGAATAAAAAGGAAATGGATCTTCTTCCATTTAATTGGTTTTCTATTACTCTTAAAAACGGGAAAATAATTACCGGAAAAGATTTTAAATTAGAGAATCTTCCGGAAATAAAGCCTGCTTCAATAAAAATGAATTCAGCAAAATGTGCTGATAAAGTAAAGGGTAAAATCATTTCTGCAACACTCATAAATAAATCTTCAGGATTAACGATCAAATGGGAAGCGCAATTAAAAGACGGTTCTAATTATATAAAACAACAATGGTCTTTTTATGCAAAAGATTCATTGGAAATTGTAAAATATTCCATGCTTGAAATCCCTTCATCAGAAGTAAAACAAGCAGGAACCGTAGATGGAACGCCTTTGGTTTCTAATCAAATGTTTTTTGCATTGGAGCATCCAATGAGTAAAAATGAGATCAATAATAAAAGTGCTGATTCTTATTTGCCACGGCAGGAAGTTTTGAAACATTCTGACAGCATGGTCATCACAACGGTTTTTGGCGTTACTCCGAAAGATCAGTTGCGACGTGGCTTTTTGTATTATGTGGAAAGAGAAAGAGCACATCCCTACCGGCCTTTTTTGCATTACAATTCCTGGTACGACCTTTCATGGATTGATAGAAAAATGACTGATTCTTTATGTTTTGACCGCATCAAAATCTATGGCGATAGTTTGATCCGGAAAAGAAATGTGAAACTAAAAGCATTTTTATTTGATGATGGCTGGGATGATAATGCTTCACTTTGGGAAGTAAACAAATTTTTCCCGGAGGGATTTACGAATATGAAAAATCTGGCAGAAAGTTATGGGGCAGAATTGGGTTTATGGCTTTCGCCCTGGGGTGGATATGATTCTGCAAAAATGGAAAGATTAAAATATGGACGTTTGCAAAATCCGCCATTTGAAACCAATGAAAATGGCTTTTCATTGTCAGGCCCGGTTTATTTTAAAAGGTTTGAAAAAGTGACAACAGATTTTATGCGAAAAGATAAAGTGGCCATTTTCAAATTTGATGGAGTAGGTGCCGGAAACGGTGCAAGCGGCGCTGGTTTGAAATATCAAAAAGACATAGAAGCCTTGCTGCTGCTGACTCAGAAGCTGCGAAGCATCAATCTGGATTTATATTTAAGCCTAACGGTTGGAACATGGCCTTCGGTTTATTGGCTTTATTATGGCGATGCCATTTGGCGTGCAGGCGATGATTTTGGTTTTGCAGGAACGGGCAGCAAACGGCAACAATGGATTACTTATCGCGATGGACAATCTTATAAAAACGTAGTGAAAAGAGCGCCATTATATCCTTTAAATTCTGTGATGCTTCATGGAATTTGTATTACAAATGTTGGCTATCCTGCAACGTTAGAAATGGATTTGAAAAATATTTCTGATGGCATCTGGTCTTTTTTTGCAAGCGGCACCAGTCTCCAGGAATTGTATATTAATCCGCATTTGCTCACTCCGGCGATGTGGGATTGTCTTGCAAAAGCAGCAAAATGGGCCAACGAAAATGCAGATGTTTTAAAAGATGTTCATTGGATTGGCGGCGATCCGCAAAAAGGAGAAGTATATGGATATGCTGCCTGGAATCCACGTAAAGGCGTATTTTCATTAAGAAATCCATCAGGAACAAAAAAAACTTTTCAAGTCAATCTTAAAGAAGTGTTTGAATTGCCATCTGCTGATTTAAACTTATTTAGATTGCAAAATATAATTTCATCCGCGGGTAATGCTTCTCACCAGGTAGTTTCATCCGGCAATACTTTTTCAATTACTCTTGCTCCTTACGAATTAAAAATCTGGGAGGCTCTTCCTGAAAAATAAAAAGAAATTAAAGTTTTTTAGCCAATGTCGGTGTTCCTGTCTTTCGGACTGTCTATTCATGGAATGCTGCCGCCGTCTGGTCTCATGACCAACGGCATCAAGTGATACTCCTCTCAATTACCTGTAAAATGTGTCAGAATTTCCTGCAGCTGTTGGTGTCCTCGCCAACAGCCATTCTTTTTTACCACGCTTTTAAACATTCTTAAACGAGAACAACAGGTATTTTTTAGCCAATGTCGGTGTTCCTGTCTTTCAGACTGTCTATTCATCGAATGCTGCCGCCGTCTGGTCTCATGACCAACGGCATCAAGTGATACTCCTCTCAATTACCTGTAAAATGTGTCAGAATTTCCTGCAGCTGTTGGCGCCCTCGCCAACAGCCATTCTTTTTTACCTCGCTTTTAAACATTCTTAAACGCTTGGCAGGGATGCCAACAGCAGCGGGGCGCCTTCTGGTTCAGGAAAACAGGCCGAAGCCCTATCCGATCGTAGCAACCTTCTTTTCATTCAACCGGTCACTTTCTATAATGCCATCTCTTAAGCGAATAATTCTGTGGGCATATTCTGCAATATCTTCTTCATGGGTAACTAAAATAACTGTGTTTCCATCGGCCTGGATTTTATCGAAAATATGCATGATTTCTACAGAGGTTTTTGAATCGAGATTCCCGGTTGGTTCATCAGCGAGAATGATGGAAGGATTATTTACCAAAGCACGCGCAATGGCAACACGCTGATTTTGTCCGCCTGATAATTCATTCGGTTTGTGATGACTTCTATCTGCTAATCCAACTTTATCCAACATCGCAAGTGCTAATTCAGTACGAACTTTCTTGGTAGTGCCATTATAAATTAATGGAAGTGCTACATTTTCCGCTGCCGTCAGACGTGGCAATAAATTAAATTGTTGAAAGACAAAACCGATCTCTTTATTCCGAACATCCGCAAGATCATCATCGGGCATTTTACTTACATCTTCACCATTTAAAATATATCTGCCGGCAGTAGGAGAGTCGAGGCAGCCAAGAATATTCATCAAAGTAGATTTTCCACTACCGCTCGGCCCCATCAAAGCAACATATTCATTTTTAAAAATTTCAAGGCTGATACCTTTCAAAACTTTTAATTCCTGTTTGCCGAGGTAGTAACTTTTCTGGATATTTTCTAATTCAATGATTGAAGGCATAGATTTTAATTCTTAGTTTTTAGTTTGGTATTCAATTTCCCAATTTTCCAATTTGCACATTTTCCAATTTGCACATTACTTCTTTATCACCTTTGGAACTTTAAAAAATTCATCATCATGAAGAGGAGCATTTCTGAAAACATCTGTTCTGTTTATTTCTCCCTTTACTGTATCTTTTCTAAAAATATTTACATTGTCGCTCATGTGAAGCAAAGGCTCTATGCCGGTGGTATTCAGCTCATTTAGTTTATCAATAAAGCCGATCATCTTTTCAAGATCATTTTTTATTTCTGCTTTTTCTTCTTCAGCAAATTCAAGTCTTGATAAGTTGGCAAGCTTTTCTATTAATGCATCGTTAACCTTCATTGGGCAAATATAACGGCTTTATTGTTTTTATGCCGCCAATCGAATTTCCGTTCATCACTTTTTTAAGAAGCTTTTGGAAGGTTTGGAAGCAAGGATCATCAAACTGTTTTCCAAAACTATTTTATCTTCGCGACCTTATGAAAAAGGAGAAAGAAATAGTAATGAGTGGCATAAGGCCGACAGGTTTTCTGCACCTGGGAAATTATTTTGGAGCCATCAGGAATTATGTGAAGATGCAGGAAGATTTTGAATGTTATTTTATGGTGGCGGATTTACATTCTTTAACAACCCATCCTGATACGAAAGGGCTGAAAGCCAATGTTCATCGTGTTCTGGCAGAAAATATTGCGTGCGGACTTGATCCTGAAAAAGTGGCTTTATATTGCCAGAGTCATTTGTACCAAACTGCAGAATTATACCTTTATCTGAACATGCTGGCTTATAAAGGTGAGCTCGAGAAAACTGCAACATTTAAAGACAAAGTTCGTCAGCATCCTGATAATATTAATGCCGGCTTACTGACATATCCTGTTTTGATGGCTGCCGATATTTTAATTCACCGGGCCAAATATGTTCCTGTCGGAAAAGACCAGGAACAACACCTTGAGATCGCCAGAAATTATGTGAATCGTTTTAATCATCGCTATCGGGAAGTTTTTCCTGAACCTTACGCTTTTAATTTCAACAGCGAGCTGGTGAAAGTTCCTTCACTGGATGGCACCGGAAAAATGAGCAAAAGCGAAAATGAAATGGCTACCATTTATCTTTCAGATGAAGACGAAGCGATCCGGAAAAAGATCATGAAAGCCAGGACTGATGCAGGTCCTGCAGAAAGTAATTCTGTAAAGCCTGATTATATTGAAAATTTATTTTTGCTGATGAAACTGGTAAGCCAAAAGGAAACGTTAGAGCATTTTGAAGAAAAATTCAACAACTGTTCCATCCGGTATGGTGATATGAAAAAACAATTGGCAGAAGACATGGTACAATTTATTTCTCCCATCAGACAACGGATCAACGGCATTTTAAATGATGAAAATTATTTGAAAAGAGTAATGAAACAGGGAGCTGCGAAAGCGACCGCAAGTGCGGAAGCAACAATGCAGAAAGTAAGAGATGCAATGGGATTGAATTATTTTGGCTGATCCGTTTATCAGTTTAATTAGTCAATTGGTTGATTGGTTAATTGGTTGATTGATTAAAAAAATAATTCAAAATTTATTGTTTTGATTTTATATTTACTTGAATTAAGGATAAAAAATATCGAAACAAAATCATTAGAAGCAAATGGCCAAATCAAAAAAACCAAAACACATTGCGGTTGCAGGAAATATTGGTGCCGGAAAAACCACGTTGACCGAATTGTTGAGTAAGCATTATAAATGGATTCCGCAGTTTGAAGATGTTGATCATAATCCTTATCTCAATGATTTTTATGATGAAATGCCGCGCTGGAGTTTTAATCTTCAAATATTTTTTTTGAATAGCAGACTGAATCAATTATTGGAGATTCAGCGTGGAACTGAAACGGTGATCCAGGACAGAACGATTTATGAAGATGCCAATATCTTTGCCCCCAATCTTCATGATATGGGACTGATGACCAAAAGAGATTTTACCAACTATTATTCTTTTTTTGAAACACTGAAATCAATGGTGCAGCCACCGGATCTTTTAATTTATTTAAATGCCTCGGTTCCAACGCTGGTAGCACAGATCCAAAAACGTGGCCGTGAATATGAAGAAAATATTCGTCTTGATTATCTGAGAAAGCTAAACGAATATTATAATAAATGGATCAGCAATTATAAAGAAGGTCCGTTGTTAATTGTTGATGCCGACAAAAATAAATTCGCCGAAAGAGAAGAAGATTTGGGAATTATCATTAACCAGATTGATGCTCAGTTGTATGGGTTGTTTTAGTGGATCGGTTATATTTTAAGTGATCTTAAACGAAGAAATAAAATCTTTTATATTTCTTTCTAAACCGCTAAAGGAGCGGCATTCAAAGTTTCCTGATTCACATGATCAGCAAATTTTTTAAAGTTTTCGATAAACTTTTCCGCCAGTTCATTTGCCATTTTATCGTAAGCATTTTGGTCTTTCCATGTCAGTTTCGGGTTTAAAATTTCTGACGGAACTCCGGGACAATTTTTTGGCATCATCATTCCAAAAACATTATGTTTTTCGTATTCAACGTTCTCCAGTTTTCCCTCGAGTGCTGCGCAGATCATTGCTCTTGTATAAGATAATCTGATCCTGCTTCCGATGCCATAAGGTCCGCCACTCCAACCTGTGTTGATCATCCATACATTTACGTCATTTTCTTTTATTTTTTTACCAAACATCTCTGCATATTTTGCAGGATGAAGCGGAATGAAAGGTGAAGAAAAACAAGCGCTGAATACAGGTTTCGGCTCAGTTACTCCGTCTTCGGTTCCGGCTATTTTTGCGGTGTAACCACTGATAAACTGATACATTGCCTGGCCGGCAGTTAGTTTGCTGACAGGGGGAAAAATTCCATAGGCATCTGCAGTCAGGAGAAAAATATTTTTTGGAACATCACCAATTGAAGGATGCAAAGCATTACTGATAAAACTTAAAGGATAACTAACTCTTGTATTCTCTGTTATCTTTTTACTTCCAAAATCAATTTTATTAGTCCCGGGAAAGAACGTTACATTTTCTACCAAAGCGCCGGGGCGAATAGCATTATAGATCTCCGGTTCTTTTTCTTCACTCAGATCAATGGTTTTTGCATAACATCCGCCTTCAAAATTAAATACTGAATTTTCAGTCCACCCATGTTCATCATCGCCAATTAATTTTCTGGAAGGATCGGTGCTTAATGTTGTTTTGCCGGTTCCGCTCAATCCAAAAAAAACAGCAGTATCATTGTCTTTTCCAACATTGGCAGAACAATGCATGCTGAGCACATTTCTGTCATGAGGCAACACAAAATTCAGAATGGAAAAAATTCCTTTTTTAACCTCACCTGTATAGGCCGAACCGCCGATCAGGATTACTTTCTTTAAAAAATTAATAATCGTAAAATTTCCTTGTCTTGTTCCATCAACAGCGGGATCTGCAAAAAATGAAGGTGCATGAATGATGTACCAATCAGGATTAAAATTTTCCAGCTCTTTTTTTGACGGACGCAAAAACATATTGTAAGCAAATAAATTGCCCGCAGGATCTTCATTAATTGTCCTGATATTTAATTTGTATTCCCGCTCTGCACATGCATAGGAATCTCTTATCCAGATTTCTCTTTTTCTGAGATGGTCAATCATTTTTCTGTAAAGACCATTGAAATATTTTTCTTCAATTGCCTGGTTAATGTCGTTCCAGTTAACAGAATTTTCAGTGATTTTATCTTTTACTATAAAACGGTCTTTCGGACAACGGCCTGTAAACTTTCCTGTGTTAATCACCAGGGCGCCCGAATCACTTAATACCCCTTCATTTCTTTCAAGACATTGCTCCGTTAATTCATCCGGAGTAAGCTGGTAAAAAGTATTTTCTGCAGAAGGAAGTCCGATTGAAAATAAAAGGTTCTTCGGAACTGCAAACATCGTTGGTACTGACATGAATCGGTTTTTTGTTCACAGCAAAGTTAGTCATTGAATTTTTTTGACTTCCCCGGAAAGGCCGGTTTTACTGTGTTTGTATCTTACACTTCAAAGGTTGCATCATTTTATCTTCAATAATTTTCGATAATGATTAAATAAAATGATATTGGAAATTCGAATTCATTAAAAAGAATAAAAAGATTTTTTGGAGGTTGTGTAGCTTTTACATACTTCTCATTTATCAAAAACTTAAAATGTTTTATTCATGTATATTGCAACGGATTTAAAAGAAGCGAATAAAGAAACATCTTTTATAAGCTAAATTTTTTTACAGATAAATTTGCGACAACATGAAATATTTACCATTAAATCCTGAAATTTTTATCCAAAACCGCAAAAGGTTTATTGACAAAATGGATAAGAATTCTATTGCAATTTTTAACAGCAATGACGAGTTGCCTTATAATGGTGATGCATTGCATCCATTTGCACAAAACGCAGATTTGTTCTGGCTTTCAGGAATTGAACAGGAGGATACGATGGTGATTTTATTTCCCGGTAATCCTGATCCGAAATATAAAGAAGTGTTGGTTTTGATAAGGCCCAATGAACTTAAAGAAAAATGGAACGGACATCAGTTCAGAAAAGATGAAGCACAGCAAATTTCAGGAATGAAAACAATTGTTTGGCTTGATGAATTGGAGGGATATCTGCAACCATGGATTCATTTATCAGATACTATTTATTTGAACACGAATGAAAATGACCGGAAGGCAAATGAAGTGCCGGTTCGTGATTATCGTTATGCTGCATATATGCGTAACCGTTATCCTTTGCACAATTATAAACGTGCTGCAAAAATTTTGAAAGAACTGCGTGCCATAAAGACTCCTTTGGAAATTGAAGTGGTTCAGAAAGCAATTGACATTACAGATAATACTTTCAGACGTTTATTGAAATTTATAAAGCCTGGCGTGATGGAATACGAAATTGAAGCGGAAATCATGCATTCATTTTTATCGCAACGCGCTTCAGGAACGGCTTATGGAAGCATTATTGCCAGCGGCGATCGTGCAAGAACGTTGCATTATGTAAACAATAACCAGGAGTGTAAAGATGGTGAACTGATCCTGATGGATTTCGGTGCCCGTTATGGAAATTATGCTGCCGATCTTACACGAACAGTTCCGGTAAATGGCAAATTTTCCAAAAGACAAAAAACCGTTTATAATGCTTGTCTTGATTTACACTATTATTGCGCATCTGTTTTAAAACCTGGTATCAGTATCATTGATTACACAGAAAAAGTAGGAGATAAGGCAACAGAAATATTTCAAAAAATCGGGTTGTTGAAAAAATCTGATATTAAAAATGAGGATACTGAAAACAGGGCTTACAGAAAATATTTATATCACGGAATTTCACATCACCTGGGCATTGATGTTCATGACCTGGGAACAAGAAATGAACCGGTAAAAGCGGGAATGCTGTTTACAATTGAACCGGGAATTTACATTGAAGAAGAACAAATGGGAATCCGTATTGAAGACAATTATTGGATCACAAAAAACGGGAATAAAGATCTGATGAAAAATATTCCGATAACAGTTGATGAGATCGAAAGCCTGATGAGATGAACTTCCTGACGACCGGTGACAGACAACCGGCGACCGATGTTCTGAACGATTTTTAACGTGAGCTTTAATCCGTATTAATAAAAAATTGCAAAGCTGATTTTCACACCATAATAATTATTATCATGGCTTTCAAATTTGAGAAATTAAAAATTTGGCAGATGGCTATAGAAGTATCTTATGAGATTCATAACCTTACCAGAACGTTTCCTAAAGAAGAATTATTCATTCTTACCGCACAAATAAAAAGGGCTGCTGATTCTATTTCTTTGAATATAGCGGAAGGCTCAACAGGGCAATCGAATGCTGAACAAAAAAGATTTTTAGGTTTTTCACAGCGATCTGCTTTAGAAGTTGTAAGTTGTTTGTTTCTTGGTAAAAAAAGAAATTTGATTTCTGAAGAAGTATTTTTTATCCATTATAATACTCTTGATAAATTAGTAGCAATGATTCAAAAAATTTAAAAACTCACTTGATTAAAAATTGCCGTTAATGCGAATCGTCGGTTGTCGGCGGTCACTTGTCGGTTGTCTCAATATAATGAAGCAAATTCCCAACCTCTTCACACTTCTCAATTTATTTTTTGGATGCATCGCAATTGTATTTGCCTTGCAAACAAACAGTGTTATTTTTTATCTGAATGATCAGTATAGCAGCAGCTTTAATATTCCTGAAAAGATAAGCTGGGCGGCCATTTGCATTATCATTGCGGCTGTTATAGATTTCCTCGATGGATTTGTAGCACGGTTATTAAAAGCTACCAGCGAAATGGGAAAGCAATTAGATTCATTAAGTGATGTAGTAAGTTTTGGTGTGGCTCCTTCAGTAATTCTTTATCAATTATTGCGCTTCAGTTTCGCAAGAGAAGAAAATGGCCTGGAGATTTCAATTATATTTTTATTGCCTGCTTTTATTCTGGCATGTGCCGCTGGCTATCGTCTTGCAAAATTTAATTTAGATACTGATCAGCAATATTCATTTAAAGGAGTTCCTGTTCCAGCTGTTGGATTGTTGATCGCGTCATTTCCGCTTATTTTACATTTTGATTTTATTCCTGCTGTCAACAATATAATTATCAATAAATGGTTTTTGTATTTGTCTATTCTTGTGCTTACTTATTTGATGATAAGCAATCACAGGATGGTGGCCTTGAAATTTTCAGATTATACTTTGAAAAATAATTTGCCGAAAATGATTTTGTTGATTGTCGCAATTATTGCCGCTTTATTTTTGCAATGGATTGCAGTACCTGTTGTTTTTATTATTTATGTTTTATTATCTCTAACTCAAAAAAAAGCCTGAATGAATTTTATAGTTGAAATAAAAATTATGCCTTTAAAAGAATTGCTTGATCCCCAGGGAAAAGCGGTGCTGGGAGGACTTTCCAACCTGGGAATCAGAAGTGTGAAAGACGTAAGAATCGGAAAACATATTCAATTGAATGTGGAAGCAGGTTCAGCAGAAGAAGCGAAATCAATCGCGCAGGAAGCCGCCGGAAAATTACTGGCGAATCCTGTAATGGAAGAGTTTACTGTATCAGTTCGGTAATTCAATTCAGTGATACCAATGATTGAACCGAAGCCTCTCTTAAAAAACTGGCCTTCTTAAAATAGTCCATGGGATTTTTAATTAGCAATTAAAAGAATTGATTTAATAATTGAAGACAATCCATTAGCACATTAGCAAATTAGCACATCAGCACATTAAATAAAATGCTTTATATCGTTCCATCTCCCATTGGCAATCTCGGTGATATTACTTTCAGATCTGTTGAAGTATTAAAATCAGTTGATTTGATCCTTGCAGAAGATACCAGAACTTCCTCTAAACTTCTTCGTCATTATGAGATTGAAAAGCCAACTACTTCTTATCATCAGCATAATGAACATAAAGTTGTGGATCACCTCATCTCACAATTATCTTCAGGAAAAACGATGGCCTTGATTACAGATGCAGGAACTCCCGGCGTTAGTGATCCTGCGTTTTTATTGGTTCGCCAATGTATCAAAAACAATATCAAAGTGGAATGTCTTCCCGGCCCAACCGCACTTGTTCCTGCATTGGTCAACAGCGGATTGCCAATGAACAGTTTTTGTTTTGAAGGTTTCTTGCCTTTAAAAAAAGGAAGACAAACTTTTTTAAAAAAGCTTGCTGATGAAGAAAGGACTATGGTTTTTTATGAAAGCCCGATGCGTTTAATAAAAACATTAAAAGATTTTATAGAATATTTTGGCGCTGACAGACAATGTTGTGTAAGCCGCGAACTAACCAAAGTTTTTGAAGAAAATAAGAGGGGAACTTTACAGCAGGTTCATGATTACTTTGACACCAAAAATGTAAAAGGAGAAATTGTGATCGTGGTTGGAGGAAAGGAATAGAGATGGTCATGTGTTTACCGTTAAATCCTTGCCTTTTTTTATTAATATATAACACTGCCTTTTAAACTTTAATTGCGCCATCCTGATAGATGATTCATCTTAACCTTCTCCCATTAAGATTGAATCGTTCAGCATTGAAACAGTACATTTTTTGTATCTTAAATTTTGCAAAAATATCTACGACAAGAGGATAGTTTACGTAACCTTCCTGCATCTCCGCCATAGCAAAGCCGTAGATACCCTATAGATACCCCCTAGCAAAGCCATAGATACTACTATTCAGATACTCTATATAACCGGACTTACCCCGGACTTGGGCCGGAGTTGGCCTGGATTTGCACCGCTGCTGGCCTCCCTGAATATGGAATAAGGAATTAAGAAAACAGGTATTAGATTCTATTGAAAAATAAGCCTTGCAAGGAATTTTAAAGATACAGTTTTTTAGAATATCTCTTCCGTTTTTTCCTGTCTCAGACCAATTTTGAAAGGAACATATTCTTTTTCTGGTTTCATAGACAAAAATGGCAAAGCCGGAATGTACAGTACAGAAACAGTGTAAACGATCAATGATCATATTTGTTGCTATACTTCCAAAATCTTTTTCCTTCGACACTCGGTTTTAGTTTTTTTATCCCCTCATTTTTTACGATGTTTACAACTTTCATTTTTAAATCAGAATCATGAATAAAAAACTCGCCCTTTTTGTAATTTTTAATTGTACATTTTTAATTTTTGTTTATGCACAGCCGGATCGCTGGCAGCAAAGAGTAAAATATAACATGAATGTTGATGTGGATGTTAAAACCAATCTGATCAATGGAACCGAAAAATTGGAATACAGCAATAACTCTCCGGAAAAACTGACCAAAGTATATTTTCATCTTTACTGGAACGCGTTTCAACCAGGAAGTGAAATGGATGTGAGAAGCCGTGAACTTGGAAAAATATTAGTAAACGGCAGATCCGACTGGGATTCAAGAGTTAGAGACAGAATCTCAAAATTAACACCTTCGGAAATTGGTTTTCAAAAAATAAAATCTTTAAAAATGAATGGGGTGGAACAACCCATGAAAGTTCATGGAACCATTCTTGAAGTGGATCTTACCAAACCAATCGCAGAAAAAAGTAAAGTAAATTTTGATGTGGTTTTTGAGGCGCAGGTTCCTGTTCAGATCAGACGAAGCGGACGCGATAATGCAGAAGGGATCCGGTACAGCATGAGTCAATGGTATCCCAAATTGTGCGAATATGATTATGAGGGCTGGCATACGCCGCAATATGTTGCGCGTGAGTTCTACGGTGTTTGGGGCGATTATGATGTGACGATAAAAATTGATAAATCTTATAAAATCGGCGCAACCGGAGTTTTGAAAAATGCTAATGAGATCGGTTGGGGATATGATAAACAAGGAACAGAATTAAAAAATATTTCTTCTTCAAAACGTACCTGGCATTTTGTTGGCAACAATGTACATGATTTTGTTTGGGCCGCTGATCCTACCTATGAGCATATTGTCAAAGAGGTGGATGGAGTAACCATTAATGTGATTTACAAAAAAGTAGATTCATTGGAAAAAAGTTGGCAAACTGTTGCTGATGCTGCTGTTATCGTTTTGCCTTATATGGAAAAACGTTTTGGAAAATATGCTTATCCTCAATATTCTTTTATCCAGGGTGGCGACGGCGGTATGGAGTATCCAATGGCAACTTTGATGAAAGGACCAAGTCTTGGAACTGCTTTCCATGAATGGATGCATAGCTGGTACCAGATGATGCTTGCCTCAAACGAAAATGAGCATCCGTGGATGGATGAAGGTTATGCGAGTTATGCGGAAGGAGAAGTGTATGCTTATTATAATAAAGTAAAAGGAAATGAAAATGCTTCGCAAGCCTTGCCGCTAAATCATTCAGGTGCATACAGGGGATATTATTTTTTACAAAAGATCAATCTCGCAGAGCCAATGACAACAAACGCTGATCATTATAATACCAATGTGGCTTATGAAATAAATGCTTATTCAAAAGGAGAAATGTTATTGGAGCAATTGGGATATATTGTCAGTGATTCTGTACGTGATAAAATCTTATTGAAGTACTATGATCTCTGGCATTCCAAACATCCTAACCCGAATGATTTTTTTAAAGTTGCTCAAGACGTAAGTGGTATTCAGCTGGGGTGGTATAAAGAATATTGGTTGAATACGATCAAGACAATTGATTACAGCATTGATAGTCTTTGGGAAGAAGGAAATGTTACTAAAATACGATTGAGAAGAATTGGGGAAATGCCAATGCCTGTTGACCTTGAGCTTACATTCAAAGACAGTACAAAAGAATTACATTATATTCCTATGGATATGATGCTGGCCGATAAGCCTGCTGAAAATTCCGAAAAAAGAATCGTTCATCCTGAATGGAACTGGACGAATCCAACATACATTGTTGAGTTTGATCATCCCTTAAATCAATTGATAAAAGCAGAAATAGATCCTACAAAAAGAATGGCAGATGTAAACCTGGATAACAATGTGCTTAAGTTGAATTGGTAGTTCCTTCAATTAGCTAATTAGCCAATTGGCTGATTAGCTAATTGATAAAATGTACTTCTCTTTAAAATAATCTTCTTCAAAAATATTGCTGATCTCCCAAACTCTTGGACGCAGGCCACTTTCATGAATTTCTTTTGACAGATCGCCACCTTTCAAACAGATCAGTCCGGAAATTTTTTTAGGCTGATCAACCGGCTTTTTATTCAGTAAAGGCTTGCTCCAGAACCACAAATCTTTTAAAGGCGCAACCGCTCTTGAAACGACCACATCAAATCTCTTGTTTTTGATATCCTCGGCGCGCGTGTGTTCGATGGCTACATTTTTTAATTCGATTTCTGAAGCAATTGCTTCCGCTACTTTTAATTTTTTATTGATGCTGTCAGCCAAATGAAAATGAACGTCCGGGAAAAAAATGGCAAGAGGAATTCCGGGAAAGCCACCACCAGAACCAAGGTCCATAATTTGATAACCATCAGGAAAGTCAAATTGTGTTGCAATTGCCAGGGAATGCAGCACATGATGTTCATAAAAATGATCGATGTCTTTTCGTGAGATCACATTTATTTTCTGATTCCATTCTTCATACAAATGCTTAAGCGCCCGGTATTGCTGTAATTGTTTTTCAGAAAAATCAGCAAAATATTTTTCAATCATTTCCATAATAAAAATGTAAAAATAGTTGTAGCGGATGTAATTTCTATTTTAAATATTGACAATTTAAAATATCCCTCCTTGTTACAGTTTCTGAAATGAAAAATAAAAGCTAATATCAAATAGAATCTTCTCAATAAAAATGCCCAACCGTAAAAGTTATTTTACTTTTACTGCAACAAAATTCTACTTTTAGAATACATGAAACTTTTCCCTGAATCTGCTCCCCATCAATTAGAATTTGATAAAATTAAGGAGTTACTAACTGCACATTGCCGCTCAGAATTTGCAAAAAAAAGAGCAATGGATTTGCGGATCCATACTCATAAAAAATTTATAGAGCCTCAACTTTTACAAACACATGAATACAAGTTGCTTTTTGAAAATCACTTGTATTTTCCCGACGATGCGGTTTTAAATCTTTCAAAAGAATTAAGATTATTATCAATTGAAGGTTCAATTCTCTCCGGGGAACAATTTTTACAAATCAAAAAATTAGCAAACGCGATTCAACAGATATTTCGCTGGTTTACTCCGGAAAGAAAGATCGCTTATCAATCACTTTCTCTCATTATTGAAGCAACTTATTTTGAAAAAAATATTTCAAAGCTAATTGATGAGATCCTGGATGAGTATGGGATTGTAAAAGATACCGCTTCTGAAAAACTTGCTTCTATCCGCATGTCTTTATATAAAAAGAGAGCAGAATTGAAAAGAGTTTTTGATCGCATTGTAAGCAAATTAAGAAAGCAAGGTTATCTGACAGACATTGAAGAAAGTTTTATGAATGGAAGAAAAGTGCTGGCAGTTTTTGCTGAACAAAAAAGGATGGTTAAAGGAATATTGCATGGCGAAAGTGATAGCCGCAGAACTTCATTTATTGAGCCGGAAGAAACAACACATCTGAATAATGATATTTTTTCTCTGGAAAATGAAGAGCGAAAAGAAGTAAATATTATTCTTCAAAAACTCACTTCCAGGATGCGCTCGTATCATTCCTTGTTAAACAATTACTATCAAATCATAGGCGAGTATGATTTCATAAGAGCCAAAGCAATGCTGGCTTTGGATTATCATGGCAGTCTTCCTGCATTGCATGATAAAGCGACTGTAAAATTGGTAAATGCTGTACATCCTTTGCTTTTTATTTATAATGAAAAGTTGAAAAAGTCAACGATTCCTGTAGATATTGCTTTAGATGACAAGAACCGCATTCTTGTGATTAGCGGCCCAAATGCAGGAGGTAAAACGGTTACTTTAAAAACGGTTGGCTTGTTACAAATGATGTTGCAAAGCGGGTTGTTGGTTTCGTGCAGTCATGACAGCGAGTTTGGAATTTTCAAACAACTGATGATTCATATTGGAGACACACAAAGCCTGGAATTTGAATTAAGCACCTACTCATCGCATCTTATCAATATGAAGTATTTCATGGAAAATGCAAATGGGAAAACGTTATTTTTTATAGATGAACTTGGCAGTGGCAGTGACCCTAATCTTGGTGGCGCTTTTGCAGAAGTGATCATGGAAGAGCTGGCAAAAAAACATTCGTTTGGGTTGGTAACAACTCATTACCTGAACCTCAAAGTAATGGCCAATAAAGTAAGCGGCATCATCAATGGCGCGATGGCTTTTGATGAAAAAAATCTAAGACCTCTTTATAAGCTTATTATCGGAAAGCCCGGCAGCTCCTATACTTTCTCTATTGCAGAACGCATTGGGTTGCCACAATATCTGATTGATAAAGCGAGGAAATTAGTTGATGAAAATCATTTCTCTTTAGATAAATTATTGAACAGTACCGAACAGGATATGCAACAAATTCAATCTGAAAAAAAGCGGTTGGATAAGTTGTTGAAAGAAAACGAAAAGCTGCAAAAAGAAATGCAACACGTTATTAGTAAGGAAAGACACAAACAACAGGTTGAAATATTAAAAGAACAAAATCAGATCAGCGAAGCGAAGTTTATTTACCTGAAAGAAATGGATCGGAAATTAAAATCTCTTTTAACAGAATGGAAAAAAACCGAGGATAAAAATAAAGTTGTCAAAATGATGCAGGCATTACTTTTTAAACAACCTGAGAAACAAATTCTGCAAAAAAAGCAAAATAAAATTGACAATAAATATATTGAAACGAATGAACCGGTAAAACAAGGTGATAAAGTAATTATGATCAAAAACCGGCAAATTGGAATTGTTACCAGTATTCGTGGAAAGAAGGCGGTGGTGCAGATCGGAAGCATTCCTATTACTGTTGGAATTACAGATTTAGTGGCAGTAAAAGAAAGGCCTCAAACAGAAAGTCAATAAATTAAATTTCTTTGCTCAACAAATAAGGCCTTTCATTATTCAGTTTCAGTATCATTTCACCAAATAATGTATTTGCCCATGCAAACCATTTTCTTGTAAATTTTTTTGGATCATCTTTATTGAAAGATTCATGGATGAAACCCGTGTCAGCATTCGTGTTTTTCAACGTCTTTAAACATGCTTTTATTTCATTGTCATCGGTGCTGGTAATGATTCGCATAATAATGCTCATTGGCCAGATCATGTCATCAAGTGTATGAGGACTGCCGTTTCCTTCTGCATATTTTCCTTTAAAAAAATAAGGATTTTTATCGCTTAATATAAATTTTCTTGTATTCTGATAAACGGTATTGTCTAATGAAACCGCTTCCAGATAAGGCAATGAAAGTAAGCCTGGCACATTGCTGTCGTCCATGAATAATTGGTTCCCAAATCCATCCGCTTCATAAGCATACATTTCACCAAATTGCAAATGATGCACTGTTGCATATTTCTGCAAAGCTGTTTCCACTTCATTTGCCAATGCATTGCATTCTTCTGCAAATTTTTCTTCTTTCAAAATCTTTGAAGACATGATGCTTAGTTGTCTTAAAGAAACAACAGCAAAGAAATTGGAAGGAATTAAAAAGGGAAAAATAGTCGCATCATCAGAAGGACGAAAGATTGAAACAATAAGTCCGACTGGAACGATCGGATTGCCATAACCGTTTCCAGGAACGGTGTCCGTTGACCATGAAGTTGTACGCCCAAACGAATACGGCCCCTTGTTTTCCTTCCTTTGTTGTTCTTTAAAAGTTTTTACAATGAGGCGCACTGCATCTTCCCATTTCGAGCCAAACGGAGAAATATCCCCTGTTAATTTCCAATAATTGTAAGCCAGGCGAATTGGATAACACAAAGAATCCACTTCCCATTTTCGCTCATGCAATTCCGGTTTCATCTTCGTGAGATCTTTGTCCCATTCGCTTCCTGTAGGACCGTCGTTAAAAGCATTGGCATAGGGATCAATTAAAATACATTTTGTTTGACGGTTGATAACACCTGCAATCAGCTGTTGCAGTTTTTGATCGTCTTTCATGAAAGGCAAATAAGGCCATATCTGCGCACTACTGTCACGCAACCACATTGCATGAATGTCGCCGGTGATCACAAAGGTGTCAGGCTTTCCATCGATCATTTTGAAGAATACTGTTGTATCCAGAGTATTGGGAAAACAATTTTCGAAAAGAGATGCCAGTTGCGGGTCTTTGATCACTTTTTTCATTTTCGTGATAGTGGCTTCTATGGCAGCACTATTGAAATTTCTTTCAGAAAGTTTCGGTCTTTTGTCAGGTAATTCCGAAAATAATTTTGCTGATTTTAAAACGTTTGGAGTAAATATGGTAAGACTTGCAGCGCCGGATTGATAAAGAAATGTTCTTCTTTTCATAACAATAAAATAGTAAACAAGAAATAAATCTAAATTTTTATTTTGCTAAGTAAAGGAAAAGTAAATTGCCGGAGTTTGTTTTTATTTTCTTTCTAATGCAAAATCTTTTCAGCCGCAGGAATACTTTCAATATTCGTCATCACTTTTGCCCATGCTTTTTTTGTTTGCTGAAACGCTGCAAAATGTCTTTTCACATTATTTCTGTAATGGAAAAGTTCATGACGGATTTGTTCAAAATGAGTGTTGTGAAAATACCTGCACAATTTTGGAATGGTTAATTCTAATTTTTTTTCAACTTCTTCCATGATCGTTTCATATTCATTCGGCTGTGTAATATAAATCATCAGTGGCTTGTAGCGAATCCAGCCAATTGCCGCATTGGCAAATCTTTTTACTACAGAAGGCGAACTGCAGTCAACCGGTTCCAAAACTTTTGGAAGAATTCCATTCAAAATATTTTTATAATTCAGGAATCCATCATGAAAAGTATAACAGGGAACCTTTAAAACCTTTTTGTCAGAAAGTGCTGTGCTCATAAAAGTATCTTCGCCTCTTGCTCCGGGTGGATTATAAAATGGTGGAAGATTTTTGATATTTTTTAAATTGAAACATAGATTAGCGCCTGAAATAAATTTCATTCCACTAATTTCTTTTACTTCTTCCACAATTGATTTATTAATGATATCCGGATTCGCATAAGTAACCCCTTTGTTATGAATGATCGTGTTTTTTACAACATCCCACGAAATGATTTCATTGCTGATTGCTTCAATAAATAATTTAAAATCGTGTTCTGTCAGAACATCATTAAAGGAAATGTAAGGTATCGGCGAAATATATCCACAGTGATGACCATGCGTAATATCAGCAGCGGCATTGTATTTTAAATGTGTCGCCAGCACACTTTGCCCCATCCAGATCAAATTGCCATATTCATTTTTCATCGTTGCCAAAGGATATTCATCATCGTCCAGAAACATCAACCTGTCCATTTTATTTTTCTTTGCGAAATAGATAACCACGTTTCTTTTTTTTGCATATCCTTCCCCGAAAAGCATTTCAGATTCTTCACGCGAAATAACTCCCTGGCTTTCTAAAACTTTCCGTTCTTCCTCTATAGAATGTTTGCCGTAATACCTGATCGAATGAACCATTTTCGCCAACTCAGGATCAATATTTTTATAATCGCTTAATTCAGTTTTTGAATATTTTAAATCATAGGCAACCAGCAAATGAAGGCGGATATCTTTGTTCAAAAACAACCCATGCTCCAGCCAGTTATTAATGTAAGAAGTAAGTACGTTTTTAAAATGCTTTCTGCCAGTAACAAAACCGATTCCGATGTTCATTGCCATAATAAAAATTGAAAGAATCTTCTAATAAAATGAATTGCACATTTCGAAAAAGAATTGAAAAACAAATTTGAATTTCAATTTTACATTTCCGGCAATGCCGGAATTTTGTGCTGTTTATTCTTCTTGGTTCGGGGAAATAAATAATTCTTCTCCCTTAAAAACCTTGCAAAAATAAATTTTTATTTTTTAATGTAAATTGCACGCGAGCCAATAGTGTAAGTTCTATAAATCTTTTCATCATCAAAAAAATTAAAAATGCCTTCATTTGACATCGTAAGCAAAATCGATCTTCAGACGCTGGACAATGCTGTTAATACTGTTTCAAAAGAAATAAAAAACCGTTTTGATTTCAAAGGAAATCATGTGGTAATTGATCTGAATAAGAAGGACTTGAAACTGAACCTGGAAGCTGACAGCGAGATGAAATTGAATCAAATTATTGATGTGCTTATCAGTAAAAGTATGAAGCAGGGGTTGGCGGCAGAAATTTATGATTTGAAAAAAGAACCTTATCAAAGCGGAAAGGTGGTAAAGAAAGAAATTCCGGTAAGAAATGGAATCAGCCAGGAAGATGCAAAGAGAATTGTGAAGCTGATCAAAGACGAAAAGTTTAAAGTTCAGGCTTCAATTATGGATGATATGGTAAGAGTTTCAGGAAAAAAAATAGATGATCTTCAGTCAGTTATACAAGCTTCAAAAGGGTGGGACCTTGGACTGGCCCTGCAATATGTGAATATGAAAAATTAGGATTTCAGTTTTTTCTTTGTTCACTGTCGGATTAATCGTTCTTTCAGGTAAAATTATTATTACATTTTTACATTTTATTTATTTAGAAATACTAATTTTGTTTTTTAAAACAACTGCTCTTCGGGTTTTTTGTACCATATGAAATGGGTGTTTTACGGTTGGTAAAATTTTTATTCATTTCTTTTTAAAATCAATTGGTATGCGACTCAAACTCTTTCTAAGTATTTTATTGCTTGCAATAACTTCTATTCCCATCGCGCAAACATTACAAACGTGGAGGTGGGATACTTACAAAATGAAATTTAAAGCTCCGGATAATATGGTTATCCAGCAAAACGATGAGACAGGTTATCAGGCGACTAATAATAGTATTACGCTTGATATTTATCCGCGCAAAGGGGAAAATCTGACTTATGATGGAATGAAAAATGCAATTATGAATTGGGCAAACAATGTTTCGCTCTCTTATGATGCAAATACAGAACCCATTTATCTGAAAGATATAAACCGTTATTGGGGCTGTGCAATTGATGGCGTCAAACAAGGTTTTTCTGCTTCAGCGCTTTTACTGATCAATCCTGATTATCCGGACCTTAGTTATTATGTCTGGATCTCTTATGCACCTGAATATTATCATGACGCTGTGACTATTTTAAAGAGTTTTGAACCACTTTAAGATAAGTTTTTTCCTTAAATTTTAAAAAATTACGAATGAAAAATTAGCTTTTTTCGTTTTGTCAATTTATTTTATTCCCTTACCTTCGCAAACTCAAAAAATACATGGAGACTTTTAAAGGAAGCCATGTTTAAAAACAAAAAATATGAAAAAAGATATTCATCCATCAAATTACAGATTTGTAGTTTTCCGCGATATGAGTAACGGTACGATGTTTTTAAGCCGTTCTACAGCTTCTTCAAAAGAAACTGTTCAATGGGAAGACGGTAAAGAATACCCTGTGATAAAATTGGAAATTTCCAATACTTCACACCCGTTTTATACCGGTAAAAATATGCTGGTAGATACAGCAGGACGCATTGATAAGTTTAGAAAACGTTACGAGAAAAAGAAATAATAATTTTAGTTTTGATTTTTTATCCCCCTTAATCGGGGGATTTTTTTTAATTTCATCAACTCTTTTAAGCAATAGCGGATGAATATTTTGCTGGATGATATTTCTTTTTCAAATTCCTTGTTTCCTTTTGGTGTCGTTCGCTCCATGGCGCATATAAGGATTGGCATTCTGACGATCTTTGAAAAATGGCAATTTTATTTTCCTGGTAAAGTTTTCATTGCTTCGGAAAAATGGATTTGCGGATTTGATGAATCAGAATGCATAAAATATCCTGCTAATTTTATTCCTTCAAATGAATTTTTAAAAGAACTTTCTGCCGGCCAGGAAAAAATTTCTTTTACATCTGATTGTAAAATCTTAGAACATCCGTGGCAGATTTTCGAATTCAATAATTGGGCAATCCGGCAGGATTTTGACAGGCTTACTTTAGCAAGGATTTCTGAAAAAATCTCTTCAACAAATCAATTAATTTCTCCTGATAAAATTTTTATTGAAGCAGGCGCACAAGTTAACTTTTCCATTTTAAACGCAGAAGCAGGGCCAATTTATATTGGCAAAAACGCACAGATTGAGGAAGGATGTTTACTACGCGGCCCGATTTGCATTGGCGAAGGAGCACGATTAAAAATGGGAACAAAAATTTATGGCGCCACTACAGTTGGCCCATATTGTCTTGCCGGCGGGGAAATAAAAAATTCAATTCTTACAGCTTTTTCAAATAAAGCACATGATGGTTATCTCGGTGATTCGGTGATAGGAGAATGGTGCAATCTTGGAGCCGGTACCAGCAATTCCAATTTAAAAAATAATGCTTCTGTAGTAAAAATCTGGAGCAAGAAAGACAATGATTTTGTAGTTGCCGGAAATAAATGCGGCTTGCTAATGGGAGATTACAGCCGTTGTGCCATCAATACTTCTTTTAACACAGGAACTGTTGTAGGCGTGTCTTGCAGCATTTTCGGAAATTCGTTTCTTCCAAAATTTATTGACAATTTCACGTGGGGAAATGAAAAATATATTTTTGAAAAAGCGATTGCAGATATTAATAACTGGAAGAAATTAAAAGGCTTTGAAATAACTGAAACTGAAATTCAATCATTAAAAAAAATATATCAATAAATAAATATCATGAGAAAACAAATAGCAGCTGCAAACTGGAAAATGAATTTAAATGTTCAACAGGCAAATGAACTATTAGATGGAATCGTAGGGAAAAATATTTCTCTTAAAGAAAACCAGGAGGCGGTTTTTGCGGTGCCTTTTCCTTATTTGCTGTTAGCAAAAGATAAAGTGAAAAACACCAAAGGTTTTTTTGTTGCTGCACAAAATTGCTATACAAAAGAATCAGGTGCTTTTACAGGAGAGGTAAGCGCGCCAATGCTTTCATCGCTTGAAATTGAATATGTAATTCTCGGTCATAGTGAGAGAAGAGAATATTTTTGGGAAGACAATAAAGTTCTTGCCGAAAAAGTGGATGTGTGTTTAAAAAATAATTTAAAACCGGTTTTTTGTTGTGGCGAATCTTTGGAGGTAAGAGAAAAGGGAGCGCAAAATGAATTTGTAGAAAATCAATTAAAAGAAAGTTTATTTCATTTGGAACCTTCTGCAATTACCAATTTCGTTATCGCTTATGAACCAATCTGGGCAATAGGCACGGGCAAAACCGCCAGCGCAGATCAGGCACAGGAAATGCATGCTCATATTAGAAAAGTTTTTGCAGAAAAATATGGAAATGATGTAGCTGAGAGCATTTCAATTTTATATGGAGGCAGTGTAAAAGCAAATAATGCAAAAGAAATTTTCGGTAAGCCAGATGTTGATGGGGGACTTGTAGGTGGTGCTTCACTTAATGCAGATGAATTTGCGCAAATAATTGTAAGTCTGAAGAGTTAGAGGAAAAATCATAGAATTGTAAAATTCCGTACATACAGATCTAATCGTTTACTTATAATTTATTTTTATAACTCAAAATTTAAACTAAAATAAAATGAAAAGACTCCTCATTGCTGTACTCTTATTTGCTGGTACTTTCAGTTTTGCAAATGCACAAACCAAACAAAAGCAGGATAGTAAAAAAACTACGACTACTGCTGCAACTACAAAAACTAAAGATGCAAAAGTCGATAAAACAACAACTGCATCTACAAAACACGTGAAGGCAGATGGTACTCCCGATAAAAGATATAAAGAAAATAAAGCTTCAACTACTGCTGCAGGCCCAATGAAGAAAGATGGTACGCCTGATAAAAGATACAAAGCCAATAAAAAGTAATAGATTGAATAAAATTAATGGCCGGAATTTTCCGGCCATTTTTATTATAAACAATTATTGAAATTTTTTATTTCTGAGAATTGAATTGCAATTCAGCAGGAGAGTAAGAGTTTAATTTATTCAAATGCAAAATCGTTTTATTATCCTTCTCTGATTTGTGGTACATCGGATTAAATTTTGCACCAATAATAATTTCGTTCAATAAATAAGAGGTGCGGCTAACAACTGTGTTTGAAAACATATCATCAAAGGCTTTTACAAAAACGAGGATTTCGCCCTGTGCATTTCTAAAATCTTCTTCAGTAAAATTATAAAAAGGACTTGTTTCATTAATGGGATGCACTATTGTCCAGCTTAGGTTAAGAGCATTTACCATTTTATATTCTAAAGGAAGCTGATAAAATTTATTTACAATTTTTCCATTTTCTTCGATGATCAATCCTAAAGTTACTTTTGCTTCAGCGTCGGTCAGGGTTGTATTTTTAAAAGGAACAAGCCGGAACATAATAGCATTCCCTTCATGAAAAGGCGCCAGCAAAGCGTTTTTGCTAAAACGTATATAAGCTCTTGGCCGTGAAAATCTTCCATATAACAGACCTGTGATCACAGCAAGGGTTAATAAACCAATTAAAGCTTCCAGTGAGGAGATCGCACTTGCCAAAAAACCGACAGGACTGATTCTTCCATATCCTACTGTGGTTAAAGTTTGACAGCTAAAGAAAAACTCTTCACCAAATTCCTGTAAACGTGAATGAGCAACGATTCCACCTAATTTATTAATGCCGAGTAAAAAGTAAATACCGCCAAATAACAGGTTGATAAAAAGATAAAACAAAAAGATCGTTAACAGAAATTTCCCCCTTGACATATCAAGGAGGATGTGATACCAGCTTATTTTTTCAAAATATCCGACACCCTTTTTTTCAACATTAGGTTTGCCATTTTTATTTACAAATCGGCCGCCGTAATCTGATGAATTAACACCAAAGCCAGTATTGATCTCAGATTTCGCTTTCGGATTGATCTTTCTAATTTTGAACATGTTCTTTTTTAAAAAAAGTTTTAAAATATTTTACAAAGCCAATCAGAACTAAAAATGTCGTAGCGATAGCTGCAACTAATAATTTTATTTTCAAATCGCATTTTGTGAGAATTAAAAATAAAATAAAATAAAAAGCACCGAGCATTAAAAAACGGAGAACGAGCTTTTGTAAAGGTAGAAGTTGCAAAACAGAAGTGTGAAGTGTTTTTGCAGAATGCAAAACATAGAAAATGATCTGGCAAAAAGTGGCAACAACAATAGCAAGGGCGATTCCCTGTGTGCCCATTGCAGGGTATAAGACGAGCATCAGAATGATTGCAATTGAAATATCAAGTATTGATCCGAGCAAAATTTTTTCCCCTTTTGAAAAACATTGAAGAATGACTGAATAGTTATTGATACGAAGCGGAAGAACAAAAATACTGATGACAAAAACAGGCAGGGAGGCATCATATTTATTTTGAAAAATGAATGCAAATAATTCATTGCGGAAAAAGAATAAGAAAAAAAACATTGGAAAAACGAGCGCAGAAAGTATTAAAAAACTTTCCCGGTAAAGCTGAACAATTTTAGAAGTTAAGGTAACATTCTTTGAAATTTCTATCAGCAAAAAGCTTCCCATTACACTAATTAATAAACCAAATAAAGGAATTTCGAAAGAGCCATTAAAAAATATGGCAAAGTCAGTAGCAGTAAGGATATACAATAAAAAAAACTTATCGATCCATTTTGAAATTACTCCTAAAATATCATTCAAACCAAGAAAGGCCCAGTGCTGTAAAAAATGTTTTTCATTTGTTGCTGCAAGGTAAACGCCTTTTTTAAAAGGAATCATAAGCATTGCAATCAATTTTAAAATTGAAATGATACATATGCCGGCGATCAGTTTGGTTAGAGAATAATCAGCAAAGAGAATATAAAGGTGCCATGCAAGAAAAAAAACAGAATAGAAAAAATTAATTATGAAAGAAATCTTTTCGCCCTGTCGTTTAATTAGTAATGTTTCTGCAACTGTGCTTATATTTTGAATCACAATAAAAGCAATCAATAAAAGTTTCAGTTCATTAGTAAAGTTTTTTGCGAAAAAATAAAATGCAGCTAATCCAATGATCCATAAAAGCAGATAAAAAACCGAAAGTTTTTTTTGATGACCTTTTATAAAAGAAAAAAGAAAATTTAAGTTGGTGGAGAGAATCACTGATGTCAATCCGAATGTGATGATGACATTTACAATATTAGCATACATCCAGACACTTTGAAATTTTCCGTACTCGTCGAAACTTAATTTTCTTGAGTAAATAACAGTGATTAAAAAAAGAATCAACACGGGAAGGATTCTTCCTAAAAGCAACCAGGAAAATTTGTGTGCAGCAATGGTTTTATTGTTTTGGCTGATAATGAGACAAAGATTTTTATTGATTAATTATTGTTTTTTATTTCTATTAAAAATCTCATTGGCTTCTTCAAAATCTTGTTAGCAACAGAATCAATCATTCTCCATATATGAAACGGAAGAAAAGATAAAAGTAAATTTAAACGCAATCGTACCATGTATTTATTTGAAAATTTTTTAAGCGAATAATTTGCGTATTCTGATGGAATAAAATTTAAGATATTTTTTTCATTGAACGAATGGAGATGTGCATTCTTGGGAGTTGGTTTATTACAGTGAACACACAAATAATACTCAATCTTCTCATTGTAAGGGGTTGTGATAATAAGCCTGCCATTTGGTTTCAGCGCTTGCATCAATTTTGAAATAAATAATTCCGGATCTGAAACATGTTCCATAATTTCTGAAGCAATGATCACATCAAAAGAATTTTTTTTGAAAGGCAGATGATAAACATCTGCTACAACAGCAGCATGATTTTTATGTTGATTTTCTTTTAAAACTTTCATGGGATTGTGAATAGAAATATCCATTGAAATAATTTTCCTCCCTTTTGATAAAAAATATTTTGCAGCCCATCCATTGCCACAACCAACATCCAGGATGAGGCCTGATTCTTTTGGAGTATGTTTTGAAATTACCTGGTGTAATCGTCTTGTTTCTTCTTTGCCCGCTGCAGTTTCATCTTCTTTAAAATAATCAAAAAACAAAGCATCTTCATTATAATGTTGCTGGTAATTAAAATGAGAATTGTGTTTTGAATGAAGATCCGGATTAATGCTTTTCTGATTTTCCTGAGGAAGTAATACGGGTACATTTTCAGAAAGTGAATATATAGATTCATCCGAAGAAAGGAAAAGCCTTCCATTTCTTGTTTCTTCTTTCAGATCTTTTCCTGTTATCGGATCTGCTAATATTTCTTTTAAAAAGTTCTTCATTAACTTGCTATGATAGCTTTTTTTAGCGCTTCAAAATAAACATCTTTCTTTTAAAATTGGTTTTTTAATAAAGATGAGGTTTAACGTATCATTATTAAAATTAAAATAAATGCTGAAACTCTGTCAGTATAAGGCGTTTCCCTTTTTCTTATCTTCGCTGCCCAATTATGAAGAATATCAGGAATTTTTGCATTATTGCACACATTGATCATGGCAAAAGCACGCTGGCAGACCGTTTGCTCGAATTCACACATACTGTAACTGAACGTGAAATGCAGGCGCAGGTTCTTGACAATATGGATCTTGAAAGAGAAAAAGGAATTACCATAAAAAGTCATGCTATTCAAATCAATTATAAATTTGAAGGAGTTGAGTATGTATTGAATTTAATTGATACTCCCGGTCACGTAGATTTTAGTTATGAGGTAAGCCGTGCGTTGGCTGCATGCGAAGGTGCTTTGCTTTTGGTAGATGCTACGCAGGGAATACAGGCACAAACTATTTCTAATTTATATCTCGCTATTGACAATGATCTTGAAATTATTCCGGTTCTGAATAAGATAGATATGGACGGAGCAATGATCGGGGAAGTTGAAGATCAGATCATTGAATTGATTGGATGTAAGCAGGAAGATATTTTACATGCAAGTGCAAAAACAGGAGTTGGAATAGAAGCCATTCTTGAGGCGATCATTAAGCGCATTCCTGCCCCCAAAGGAGATGAAAATGCTCCCTTACAGGCATTGATATTTGACAGTGTTTTCAATAGTTTTAGGGGAATTATTGTTTACTATCGTGTCTTTAACGGCATCCTTAGAAAGAATGATAAAATTAAATTTTCAAATACCGGGAAAGAATACAATGCAGATGAAGTAGGGATTTTGAAGATGGGAATGATACCGAAAAATGAAGTGAAAGCCGGAGATGTTGGTTATGTAATTACAGGAATTAAAAATGCGAAAGAAGTAAAAGTAGGAGATACCATAACTACTACCGCCAACCCTTGTAAAGAATCTATCAAAGGTTTTGAAGAAGTGAAGCCAATGGTTTTTGCGGGAATATTTCCAGTGAATACTGATGAGTTTGAAGAGCTGAGAGATTGCATGGAAAAGCTGCAGTTAAACGATGCTTCTCTCACCTTTGAATTGGAAACTTCGCAGGCATTGGGCTTTGGATTTCGTTGTGGATTTCTGGGAATGCTGCACATGGAAATTATCCAGGAAAGACTGGAGCGTGAATTTAATCAAACGGTTATCACCACCGTTCCTAACGTAAGTTTTTATGCATACACAACCAAAGGCGAAAAAATCATTGTAAACAATCCTTCACAAATGCCCGATCCGAGCAGGATAGAGAAGATCGAGGAACCTTATATCAAAGCACAGATCATTACAAAGCCTGATTATATTGGTAACATTATGACGCTTTGTATCAATAAGCGTGGAACCCTTACATCCCAGGGATATTTAACGCCAACCCGTGTAGAGCTTACGTTTGAGATGCCTTTGACAGAAATTGTTTTTGATTTTTACGACAGATTAAAAAGTGTTACACGCGGCTATGCCTCGTTCGATTATCATCCAATTGGCTACAAAGAAAGTGATATTGTAAAGATGGATATTTTATTAAACGGTGATAAAGTCGATGCACTAAGTTCATTAATACATCGCAGTCGCGCACAGGACTTTGGAAGAAAACTTTGTGAAAAATTAAAAGATCTTGTTCCGCGACAACAATTCCAAATAGCAATACAAGCGGCGATTGGAGCAAAAATCATATCGCGTGAAAACATCAGTGCAATTAGAAAAGATGTTACCGCAAAATGTTATGGAGGCGATATAAGCAGAAAAAGAAAACTTCTTGAAAAACAGAAAGAAGGTAAAAAAAGAATGAAGCAGATAGGAAACGTAGAAGTGCCTCAGGAAGCATTCCTGGCGGTTCTGAAGCTTGATGAATAATTTTTAAGGCTGGCTTTCCTATTGGTTTAAATAAAAAAATTTGCCGGGTGATTAAACAACCCGGCATTTTTCCATAATCAAATCAAGCCAAAAATTCAAACGCAATTTATATAGTGTTTTCATGGAGTTACGATCAATGTCCCTTTCATTCCTGAATGAAAGTTACAATGGTAAGAGTATGTTCCTGCAGTATTTGGAGTGTAGGAAAATGAAGAACCTGCAGGCAATGTACCACTATCAAACGTTGTTGCATCATCGGAAGTTACTGTATGAGCAATACCATCTTTATTATGCCATGTAACAGTGCTGCCTTGTTTTATTGTAACCGTTGCAGGGAAAGACATTCCTGTAATATTGATACTGTTTGGATTACTTGCAGGCTGACTGCTGCTACCTGATTTAGAGCAGGAAGCGAAAAATAAAATCGTTACTGCTGCAGTTAATACAAGAAATTTTGTTTTCATAAAGTTCATTTTTAATTTTTTTCAGAATGCGATTTTATCATCTGTTCTTTATGTGAGATTGATAAAAAAGTTTGTGATTCATCTTGTATTTCAAATCGAAGTTTTTTTAAAAAAAGTTGCTTCTTATTCTTTTTTTTTAAAAAAATTTAAACGCTAATAGTTGCTTTACTGCTTTTACAAAAGGATTATAAAAAACCTTTGATTTTTTTTATTCATAAAATTTTCATCACGCATACAATGAATTTTTATTGATAACTATTAGAAGTTAGAACCAGTGCAGTTTACAGACATAACAAAAGTTGATGTTTCATCATTTCATTTATTCTTATTGTAAATAATAAAGTGTGAAATTTTTTTTATCATTTGAAATATCGCAATAAAGATTGTCCAATTGCCTCCACGATACTTTTCTTTTTTATAAAGATGTATAATGCATTTCACATTTTTTCTAACAGCATAAAAAATAATAACGGGTAAGTCTTTGGGAGAAAATATTTTAAAGTGTGCCAAAAAATTAGCACGCCATTTGATTTTTGTGCCTGTACTTGAAATTTTTTTAATAAAAATTAAAAACTTAATCTATGAAAATTATGTCAAAAGTTTTGTTGTTATTTATTGTCGCAGTATTCTTCTTCTTTTCATGTAAAAAGAACAACAGTAGCAACAACGAAAGCCTCACCACTCAGGATCGAAATTTTATTACACAAGCTTCTCTCAGTAATAATGCTGAAATCCAGGCGGGACAATACGCTGATTCAACAGCAGATTCTACAACAGATTCATTAGCAACTTCAATCAAAGCATTTGCTGCAAAGATGGTTGCAGATCATCGGAATGCTCAAAATGACTTGAAAACTCTCGGCAATTCTTTAAATGTGACTGTTACTGATTCTGTTGATTCTATGCATGCTAGCCAGTTGGATAGTTTAAAAATGCTTAACGGCCGTGCATTTGATTCGGCCTATATTATCAGCCAGATTGCAGATCACCAGGCAGCAATTAATACTTTTCAACAAGAAACAAGTTCAGGAAACAAGTCCAGTGTAATCAATTATGCAAATAAATATTTGCCTGTTTTACAAATGCATTTGCAAATGGCCGATAGCCTTGCCACAGCAATGGGCTTTAAATAATTGTGGTAACTGAAGCCAATATGAAAAAGAAATGTATTATTCGTTTGCAGTTATAGAAATTGTTTGCAGTTATAGAAAATAAGTAAGAGCATATATAGTCTTATTAAGAAGTTCAACGTGGATTGTTTTTTAGTGGCTTTAGTTCGTGATTGCCTGCGCGTCCGATTTCGCGCAGGTTTTTTATTTGTAAAAAATATTTTCAGTAATTCTTATCTGATTTTTTATTTTAAAAATAATAACGATCCAAAATGAAAGAAGAATTATTTCAATAATTCCATCAATGGCATAAATAAATGAGATAATTTTTTTAGTAGAATAATAAAAGTCAATTGCTGCAAGAAACAGGCAACAAGCTATTGCAAGAATAGCTACAGGCAACGGATGTGTTTTTGTAAAAAGATTAGCAATAAATGAAAATGAAATCGCAAGAAGCAGTAATGACACGGTTTTCACCAGCCACACGTCTGTTTTTGGCCCGGTTAGTTGCATGAAAGATTGAATGTCAAACAAGCCCCACGCTGCTGTTAGAAAATAATAAATGGATTGTATCCATAAAATGATTCGGAATAATTTCATCCGCTCAGTTTTATTCTTGTTATTCCGTTTCGGATTTTCAAAAAATAATTTTCATAAAAAATTATTCTCACTCTTTAAATCAACAATCAATTTACTGTCACATTTTCTGAGTGAATTAATATTCAGTGGCATCGTGACCTTCTTGTTTCACAAGTTTGTTATAGATTCCAAAAAGTAAAAATGGTGCTGGCCATTGCCCGAAAAATAAGCTTGTATGTTTCTTTCCCGCTAATTGAAAAGTTAGTGACACAGCCATTGAAGCAATTGCTGCCCATAAAAAAGTATCAGATGGTACTTTTGATGTCTGATCTTCAATTTTTTTAGTTACATCGCCTTCTTTGCGCTCGGTCTTTGGTGAATTTTGCATAAAATAGGTTTTAATTTTTTTGAAATAAAATCAACTTTCATGCCCCGGTTTCCAGAAGTATTGCTTTTGTTTAATACGATTCGTTTTATTAATAAAAAGATTTTTTTGAGTAAATATAACCGGATAGTGTAGAATCAATTCAACAAAAAACGATTATTCAGGAGACATTCAGAAGGTATTTCAAAGAAAATGATTCCAATTATGAATGGCAAAAATTTTGATTTTACTTTTTAAAGAATAATTATGAAACAGATAAAACTACTTCTTGCGCTATTTTTTTCTTTACTGATTTTTTCCTGTAATCGCGATCCGGTTCAGGCCGACCCCGGAACTCCCAATTCAACCAATTCCGGTTCTTTCGAAGCCGGAAATGATAATAGAGCAAATGTAATGGACACATTGTATCCTTCGCAACCGAATGGCATGGACACTACTGGCGAACAAACCGGAAGAATGAACAATACCGGAAGCAGTTCAAATCAACTTCCTGTTGACAGTGCAAAAAAATAAAACAACCGCACTGTGCCGGTTGTTTAGATAAATTTTGGTATCAGTATGTTGTTGTAAAATCCACTTACGTTCAATCTTACACCAATATCTGGTTTATTTTTTAATGAAGCTGTAGGAGTAGCACTGCTCAAAATTGGAGATTTGATTTGTGCGCCAGTGGTGCCTGGATGTGTTGATGCATACAATGCTGCCGCTCCTGTAACATGTGGAGTTGCCATGGAAGTTCCACTATAAGATGCATAAGACGAAATAATATTCTTTCCGTTTTTAGCAGGGAAGGTAGAATAAACTGTAACACCCGGAGCACCAATATCTACTGTTGTTGCGCCATAATTTGAAAAGTTTGTCAAGGCTCCGGTTTTATCTATTGCTGATACAGAAATAATATTGTCGTTAGTATATCCGGATAACCAGTAATGCAGGATAAACTGATAAAATAAAAAGATTGTTTTATTCTGCTTACTTCAAAAATCCTTTTCGGTGGTCTTTACCAGTTCTACTTCTGTTATCGGGCTGAACAAAAATAACTTATGAGTTGCCTGATCTTTGCATAAAAATCTTGTGCGGATTTTTTTTTCTTTCCGGTAAATATGCCCGTTCGTGAAACGGAATAAACTTTCATCCGGCAATTCTTCGAGAAGATAAATTCCCGGTTTATGCGGATCATATTTTTTTAAAACCCTTGTCAGTGGAGCTTCTGCACAAGAACTGGCGGCAGGATTTTTTAATGTTTTTAATAATTCTTTTTCAATATCAGCAGGAAATATTTTTTTTGAAATAAATCGTGAGAGAATATTTGAAAATTCCTGTTTCCACTCAACACCATGCGCCTGTATCCTGTTTCCATATTTTTCATAAGCCACCAAATGTCCAAGTTCATGCAATAACGTTATCAGAAAAGAATATTTATTCAGATTCCCATTCACACTTATCCTGTGATTCTGGTTCAAATGTTTGTTACGGTAATCGCCAAGTTTTGTAAGCCGTTGGCGCGTTACAGTCAGATGAACTTTATATTCTGTAAGATAAAAAACAACATCATCAAATGCCCCTTCCGGCAAATAAGGATTCAGTTGACTTAATGGAGATTCTCTTTTAGACATCTGATTTTTTTCGCACTAATTTCATTAATTGAATTACTTCGATAGAAGTGTAGATAATATAAAATACCATTGCTGTAAACAAAGATGGAATGTTTACTTTTCCACCCAGTATTAAAACATAAATAAGAATGGCAGCAACAACTACAAATAGTTTCATCAAAAGAGCAGAATAAATGCTTCTTATGAAAGCATTGGTATTAGTGGATTTCACGCCTTTTGTCTGGATAAAAAAGCCAAAGGAACTTAACAGGAAAAGGACAGCGTTGGCTCCTAACAAAAAACTGATATTAAATCCTGCTGACCGCAGAAATTTTATAAAAATAAAAATGAGAATATTGGCGAGAATAAAAAATCCAATTACAGGAACAAATTTTCTACTAAGAGGCTGATTCATTTTTTTGAAGTGTCGTTAACGATTTTAATAATAAGGCCGATGATGATAAACAAAGGCAGCAACCAAACCAGCAAAGGAAAAGAAAAATTTAACCATTTATCTGCTTTTAACCCAATAAAAATTCCCACAGCAATGCTTACTAAAAATTGCGCTCCCATGCCTGCATATCGCATCAGTTCCCGGTTTGTTTCCTTTCTTGTTTTCAAATTATTATTTCTTGATCAAAAATCTAATGTTGTTAAAAATAATACAGCGAAAGTATATATTGGCATATTAGATTAAAATAACCGTATTTTTAAAATAATTTTGTCAAAAAGAAGTTCTTATAAATAAAAGAATTTTTTTTGTTCATTTACTATAATAACATTTGAAAATTTTTCATGAATAAACGGATCGTCCAGTTTTTTTCTGCTTTGTTGTTTTTCTTTTTTTTGCTGCCGGAGGTTCATGCTCAATTGCAACAAGTGATTGTGGATGTTCAAAAAGACAAACCCGAAAAATTCAAAAATGACCAGCTTCGTTCGGAAAAAACGGGTGAGAAAAAATTTACGCTTCCCCGTAGATTTATTCAAAATACAACCAGTCATTACAATTATTTTTTTGACGCAAACAATAAGATTAATTCTGTAATTGAGCTTGCGCGAATGTCAGCCAAAGATGATTATTCAAAATTAATACCTTATTACAGTTATAGTCTGGATAATACAGCGGCTCAAAAAAATCAGCTGGATTCTGTTATTTATAAAGCTACTGCCGGGATTTTACTTCATGATCTTCGAAGCAATTGGGTTGATAATTTTTATTTGCTGATTGGAGAAGCTTATTATTTTCGGCAAGAATTTGATTCGGCTTCGATGACTTTTCAATTCATCAACTACCATCTTTTTCCCACAGGTAAAAAAAATGAGGAGCAGCCTGTCATTGGAACAAATGAAAATCGTGCTAATAATTCTCTTACCATTTCCAGCAAAGAAGATAGGAGTCTTACTGATAAAATATTATCAAGACCTCCAAGCAGAAATGATGCTTTGGTCTGGCAGGTGCGTACTTTGACCGATATGGGAAATTATGCCGAGGCCGCAGGTTTGATCAATACTTTGAAGAATGATCCATTGTTTCCGGATCGCCTCCGGCCATATTTTCAGGAAGTGATTGGTTATTGGTTTTTTCAACAAAAAATGTACGACAGCGCCATTGGGTATATCCGAAATGCGCTTCCAAATGCAATTGATATGGCTGACAAGGCAAGACGCGAATATTTGCTGGCCCAGTTGTATGAAATGAACAACAACCAGGATACCGCCTCTGATTATTATAATAAAGCAATCAGAAATACAACCGATCCGCTGATGGATATTTATGCAAATCTGAACAAAGCGAAAATGCTGAAAAGCAAAGATCCTGCTGAGATTGATAAAAGCATTGCGCAATTAGTCAGAATGTCTAAGAAAGATAAATTTTTGCCTTACCGGGATATTGTTTTTTATTCCGCAGCACAACTGGCGATGGCAAAGCCTGATACCGCATCGGCTATAAATTTTTATAAGGCCAGCACTTTCTATAACCAGGAAAATCTTTCTTTAAAAAACCGTGCTTTTTTAAATCTTGCAGAAATAAATTACCAGCAAAAAAAATATCAGGAATCTTATAATTTTTATGACAGCATTCAAACTGCCGCTGATACTGCATTACTAAATGTGGCAGAAATAGAATCCAGAAAAAAAGCGCTGGCACAAATTGTAACGCATCTGAATGTTATTCAGAGAGAAGATAGTCTTCAGGCAATTGCTGCGATGACGGCTGATGCAAGAGCAGATTTTCTAAAAAAATTATCTAAGAAACTACATAAAGAGCGCGGCATAAAAGAAGAAGAAAATTACAACGGATCAGCAGCAGATTTCTTCAACAGAAACAATCAAACCTCCGATATTTTTTCGGGCAACAATAAAAAAGGTGATTGGTATTTTTATAATAACGCTTTAAAAGGGCAGGGATTCAATGAATTTAAAAGAGTTTGGGGTAAAAGGCAAAATACAGATAACTGGCGTTTGAATTCAGGCACAAATTCTACGGCAGCAGGAAGTAATGCTGATCAGGCACGTGCTGCTTATGGCGATCCTATGGCCTCCCAGGAAGAAGCTGCCACGCCGCAAACTCCTTCAACGCCTTATCAACAGGATATTTCAGTTGAAGGATTGATGGCAAATGTGCCGCTTACAAAACCGGCAATGGATACCTCCAATTCAAAAATTGCCAGGTCACTTTTTCAACTGGGGAAAAATTATCAGAATCTTTTGGAAGATTATTACGCAGCCATTGACGCTTATCAGCAATCTTTAAAACGTTTTCCGGATAGTTTATACAATGGTGAATTGTATATGGATCTTTCTTTTTGTTATCAAAAAACAGGAAACCGGCAAATGGCTGATTATTATAAAAATCTTTTGCTGAAGAATTTTGGTAATACTTATTATGCACAAAATCTTTTGCATCCTGAAATTTTTAATTCAGCTGAAAAAGATACAGCAGCTGCCCATCGTTACGACCGGATTTATAATCTGTTTATTGAAGGCAATTTTGATGAAGCTGTCAAAGAAAAAAATGCGGCTGATAGTCTTTATGGACAGAGTTACTGGAATCCACAGTTGTTATATATCCAGTCAGTTTATTATATTCAAAAACGCCAGGACAGTGCAGCTATGAATGTTTTGCGTCAGATCATCAATCAATATCCAACATCACCTATGAAGGAAAAAGCAACTACAATGCTTGATGTTTTGAGCAGAAGAGACAGCATTGAAAACTATCTGACACGTCTCAATGTTACACGAGCAAAAGAAGATTCGCAGATAGTTGTTTTTGATCAATCAAAAAAAGTGAATGTGAATCCAACTATTAAGAATGAAGCGCCTGCAATTAAAAATGAAACCATCCAACCGGGAAAAGTAGAAATAGCTCCCGGGAAAAAACTTCCGGCTCCTGTCAAAAATGCTCAATTCTCTTTTAATCCTACAGACTCTCAAAATGTGTTGATGGTACTTACAAAAGTAGATCCGGTTTATGTAAGCGAAGCGCGAAATGCTTTTAATCGTTTTAATAGCCAGAGCGCTGCTACGAATCAAATTCAAATTGTGAAAGATACGCTCGACAGTGAACGAAGTTTTTTAGTGTTTTCTGAATTTATTGATGCAGATGAAGCCATGAAATATCTTGATAAATTAAAACAACAGTCGCCGGTACAGGTTTCATGGCTGCCTGCTCAGAAGTATCGTTTTTATATTATTTCTGAAAGCAATCTTGAACTATTAAAACAAAATAAAAATTTACAAGGTTATATAGATCTTTTAAATAAAAAATATCCTGGTAAATTTTAAATTTTCCGTAAGAATAATTTTAATATTTTTCCGCCCCTTAAAGAATTAAAAATGCAAAATCCTCCGAAAAAGAAAGTTTCTAACAATATAAAACCGGCTGTAAAAATATTATGGGCAATGGTTGCCGCCGGCTTTGCATTATTTGCTTTGGTTTTGACAGCTGCTTACTTTGGTCTTTTTGGAAAATTACCTTCTCTTCAGCAATTGGAGAATCCTCAGGCCAATCTGGCTACAGAAATTTATGCCGATGACGGAAACACATTGATGGGGAAAATTTATACCGAAAACCGTGTTTCAGTAGATTATAAAGGCATTTCAAAAAATGTAATTAATGCTTTGATCTCTACGGAAGATATTCGTTTTTATGACCATTCAGGAATAGATCCGATTGCTATAGGCCGCGCCATTAAAGGCTTTGGAAGGCAAGGTGGAGGAAGTACGATCACACAACAACTTGCCAAAAACATTCTTGGGCAGGGAAGAGGTTCTGTGATGAAAAGAGGAATTGATAAAATAAAAGAATGGATCGTAGCGCTCAAGCTCGAAAGAAATTTTACCAAGCAGGAAATCATAGCGCTTTATTTAAATCGTGTTTCATGGTTAAATGTATATGGAATCAGAAATGCTTCTTTGATTTATTTTCAAAAAGAACCTGCCGCCCTTACGCCTGATGAAGCGGCTTTGCTGATTGGAATGTTGAGCGGCCCGGGACAATATGATCCGCGGCGTCATCCTGATGCAGCCCTCGCGAGAAGAAACCTGGTTTTAGACAGAATGGTTACGAATGAAGTACTTCCGGAAGCAGAAGCAGATATGCTGAAGAAAAAACCTTTGGGTGTCAAATATAAAAAAGTGGATGAGAGCCAGGGAATTGCTCCATACTTCCGCTCGGTTCTTACTAAGAGATTGCAGGATTGGTGCAGCACACATAAGAATCCGAAAACGGGCGAAAATTATGATCTCTATCGCGATGGCTTGAAAATTTATACAACGATAGATCCAAAAATGCAATTGTATGCTGAAGAAGCGGTTGTAAAACATATGACCTCAATGCAAAAGATTTTTAACCGCCAGTTGCAAAAAAATATCTGGAAAGGTCATGAAGATATTCTTAACCGGGCTATGAGAGAAAGCGAGCGATGGAAAAACATGAAAGAAGCCGGCGCTACCGAAGCTGAAATAAAAAGATCATTTCACGAGCCGGTAAGTATGAAGGTTTTTGCATGGGATAAAAAGCGGGAAACCGATACTGTGATGACACCGCTTGATTCCATCAAATATTTTAAACAAATGATGCAGACTGCATTTTGTGCCATGGATCCTGTGTCAGGCGAAGTAAAAGCGTGGGTTGGCGGAATTGATTTTAAATGGTTCAAATTTGATCATGTCACTGCTAACAGGCAGGTTGGTTCTACATTTAAACCGATCCTTTATACATTGGCGATTACTGACGCGGGACTTACGCCTGATAGCTATATTGGCGGAACAACGATTACGCTTGCTAACAAAACGATTTCAGGGCCGGGAGGTACAATGGCATATTGTCTTGCGAAATCCATTAACGTAGCAGCGTATGATCTGATGAGTCGCATCGGGCCGAAAAAGACAGTTGAATTTGCCCATTTATGTGGAATCAAAAGTTATATTCCTGTCGCTCCATCTATCGCGCTGGGTTCTGCCGATATTCAATTGATAGAAATGTTGCGCGCTTATACCATGTTCCCAAACCGCGGTTTTAATACAGAACCAATTTATCTTACAAAAATTGAAGATAAGGATGGAAACGTTTTGCAAACATTTGAGCCGGAAGTGAAACAGGTGATCAGTGAAGTAGATGCCTATACAATGGTAAGAATGATGCAGGGTGTCGTAGATTATGGAACTGCCGGATCTATGAGATGGAGATTTAATATCAATAGCGCTATCGGTGGAAAAACCGGAACCACCAATGATTACACAGATGGCTGGTTCATTGGATATACTCCGCAAATCCTTGCCGGTGCATGGGTTGGATGTGATGATCCATTTTTAAAGATACTGCAATCATCAGGAGGAAACCAGATGGCAATGCCGGAATGGGCATTTTTCATGCAAAAAGTTTATGCGGATAAATCATTGGGAATTGATCCGAAAGCAGAGTTTCAAAAACCGGCAGAACTGAATAATAATCCAATTTATGCCGATCAGAATTTTGCAACAATTGCCAAAGAAGGGCAGGGGATCGATTCAACAGATGTAGATGGAAATGGTAATGCCGCAGATTATGCTCCGCCAACTGACGTGCCGGTTGAATCCGATTTTAGTAAACCCAAAAATACTCCCGGTACACAACAACCAAAAGCCGTTATGGGTCCCATGAATTATAATGCTAAAAAAGACAATCAAAACGCTGGCAATAAATCTAAAAAAACGGGAAAGCCTTCAACTGAGTATTGAAAATTTTAACCGGTAATTTTATTTGAATTTTATTTTTAAAAAATAAATTAAAAGCTTTATGGGAAGCTTATATTTGTCATTCTAAAAATTTGTAAAAAATATGAAAAAAGTTAATCTCCTTTTTGCAGCAGCGGTTTGTTTTTCAACGGCAACGATTGGGCAGTCAAACGGGACTTTGAAATTAAGCAAAGGACAAAAATACCAGGTTGAAAATACACTTCAAACTACCAGTTCTACTAACGTTCAGGGGCAGGCAATGGAATCTAAAGCGAATGTAACTTCTACTTATAACATAGAAGTGAAAGATAAAGCGAATAATAATTACAATCTTTCAAATACGATTACCCGTATACTGATGGATATGACAATGATGGGCACAGAAATTAATTTTGATTCCAATAAGCCGGAAGATATGAGCGGCGAAATGGGAAGCGCATTAAAAGATTATATCAACAAACCTAAAAATGTGGTTATTGATCAAACCGGAAAAATAATCTCAACGGATACTCAAGACTCATCTGCAGCAGGAATTGCAAAACAATTAAATTTTGCGGCTTCAGGATTTGGCGCACAACTGGCATTTCTCGCTTTGCCTCAAAATGCAAAAGCAGGAACAAGCTGGACAGACAGCAGCAATGAAAATGGAATTTCAAGAACCACTAATTATACGATTAAAGACATTTCAGGAAATATTGCAACTGTTTCTTTTAATGGTACTGTATCTACAAAAACCACTATGGAACAGCAGGGAATGGAAGTGAACACGAACACTACCGGCAAATTTTCAGGGGAAGAAAAAGTGGACGCTAAAACCGGTGTTGTTCAGTTAAACACAACTACTGGCGATGCTTCCGGAACTGTTTCTGCAATGGGGCAGGATTTTCCAATGACTTCAAAAGTTACTTCTACAACAACGATAAAAGCATTATAGGTTTCAAAGTTCAAGGTTTAAGCTTTTGAACTTTGAACTTTGGTTTTATTTATTTTCGTACAGTGAAAAAATACCTGGCTTACATTTTTTATTTCCTGTACTGGATGTTGTTTTTTATTGTTGCAAAAATTGCATTTTTACTCTATCATTTTCATCTTACTGAAACATTAAGCTTATCAGAAATTTTTAAAGTATTTCTTTACGGAGCAAGGATGGACGCGTCTTTCACCGGTTACATCTGCATTTTTCCTTTTGTTTTATTGTTCATAAAATCAATCGCTCTACAATTTCATATCAACAAGATCATCAGGATTTATACATTCATCCTGGTAATCATTTTTTCATTTCTGATCATTGCCGATCTCGAATTGTATAATGCCTGGGGCTATAGAATGGATGCAACGCCATTACAATATTTTAATTCTCCAAAAGAAATGGCTGCGACAGTTTCATCTGCACCTGTGATTTTGTTGTTGCTCATCTATCTTTTTCTGATCGTGCTTTTTGTTTTTATTTATAAAAGATTTTTCGATCCTTTTATTCATAGAAATCAAAAATATTTTCATGTTGCTGACAGTTTCATTTCCCTTTTTCTGATTGTATTTCTTTTTGTTCCGATTCGCGGAGGGATTCAAAAAATTCCGATGAACATCAGCGATGTTTATTTTTCAGAAAAAATATTTGCGGATCATGCTGCCATCAATTTGCCGTGGAATATTATGTTTTCCATTTTGAATCGGCATAATCCGAAAAATCCATTTGATTATTTTCCCAAAGAAAAAGCGCAGCAATTCGTAAATAGTTTGTATGAATCCGGTCCAAAGAAAACTCCATCAATCTTGTCTGTTGAAAAACCAAATATCATCATCATTATTTTGGAAAGTTATACAGCAAAATGGGTTGGTTGTTTGGGCGGCGTTCCAGGCGTAACTCCCAATCTTGACAGCATTGCAACTGACGGATTGTTGTTCACGAATATTTATGCGGCGGGCGACAGAAGCGAGAAAGGACAGGTAGCAGTTTTAAGTGGTTATCCGAACCAGGCAATTACTTCTATTATTAAAACGCCAGGAAAAACCCGGCAGCTTCCTTCCATTAATCAGTCACTTGAAAAAATCGGCTACCATTCCAGTTATACTTATGGCGGCGAGCTTGAATTTGCCAATATCAAGTCTTATCTGATCAATATTCACATGGACGAATTGCTGAGTAAATATTCTTTTCCTGTAGAGGAAAGAACTACTTCCTGGGGCGTTCATGATCAGTATGTTTTTGATCGTTTTTATAAAGATATTCAGAAAGAAAAACAGCCTTTTTTTGCAGCACTGTTTACGCTTAGCAGTCACGAACCGTATGATGTACCGATGAAGCCTAAGTTTCCGGGAAAAGATGAAACGACTCTTTTTAAAAATTCGGTTTATTATACCGATAGCATTGTGGGTAGTTTTATCAGGAGATTAAAAAAAGATCCTCTTTGGAATAATACTTTCATTGTTTTTGTTGCCGATCACGGCCATCCTTTGCCGGGCCATGATCCCAATGATCGTCCATCAAAATTTCATATTCCATTAATTTTTTCCGGTGGTGCATTAACATTGAAAGGAAAAATAAATACGATTGGTTCGCAAACTGATATTGCTACTACGATCTTAGATCAGCTTCATCTTCCAACAAACAATTTTAAATGGGGAAAAGATTTGTTAGATTCTTCTGCCAAACCGTTTGCCTTTTATTCCTTCAATAACGGTTTTGGGTTTGTAACGCCCAACGGAACTGAAACTTTTGACAATGTTTCACGAAAACCAATTTTTATCTCACCCGGTTATGATACTTCGCAGATAAAATATGGAAAGGCTTACATGCAGGTTTCTTACCAGGATTTTTTGGATAGATGAGAATGGGAATTTTTTATCATTCTAAATGCTCAGCAATAAATAAAGTGCTGCGGCAATTGTTGCTCCTGCTACAGGGCCAATAATAGGAACCCACGCGTATTTCCAATCAGTTTTGTTTTTACCCGGAATCGGGAGAATCGCATGAATGATCCTCGGCCCAAGATCACGTGCAGGATTGATGGCATATCCTGTTGTGCCGCCAAGCGATAATCCAATTGCCCATACAATAAAAGTTACAGGAATGGCGCCGATGGAACCTAAACCAATCGGAGTTTTTTCTTTGCCCAATTCTCCGTTAGTAATATAAAAAACTGCCAGTAGCAAAACAAAAGTTCCAAGTGCTTCACTGATGAAATTAAGCCTTGGATTTCTGATGGCGGGAGCTGTATAAAATGCCGCAGATTTTAATCCGGGCTCCTCGGTTGCTTTAAAATGATCTTTATACATGAGCCATACAAGTGATGTACCCAGCATTGCGCCAATCAATTGTGCAATAATAAATGCCGGAACCTGCGACCATGGAAATTTTCCTGCAATTGCCAATCCCAGTGTTACTGCAGGATTCAGATGAGCGCCACTGTAAGGACCTGCAATTACTACGCCTGCAAATACAGCAAGAGCCCAGCCGGTGGTAATAACGATCCAGCCACTGCCATTTCCTTTGGTATCTTTAAGCACCACGTTTGCAACCACACCATTTCCAAGAAGAATTAAGATCATGGTACCAATTAATTCAGCAATAAAGGGAGTCATATAATTTGGATTTGTTTTTTAGGATGAAAATTATTTAGATGGATTTTCAGTCTCTGACCAGGCATTAACGGCCTGAATTGCCCTGTACCAGCCACGTATCAATTCTTCTTTGTTGTCTGCTGCCGGCTCAAAACGCCTGTTAATCCTCCACTGTTTCTGAATTTCTTCCACATTTTCCCAAAAACCAACAGCGAGGCCAGCAAGGTAAGCGGCACCGATCGCAGTTACTTCTGTTACTTCGGGGCGTACTACATCTGCTTTTAAAATATCTGCCTGGAATTGTAACAGCAGATTATTTTGCGTGGCGCCGCCATCCACACGTAATTCCTTTATCTCAATTCCTGAATCTGATTCCATGGCTTTGAGCACTTCCATTACCTGGAAAGCAATGCTTTCAAGTGCAGCTCTGCAAAAATGATTTCTATTCGTTCCCCTCGTAATTCCAAAAATAGTTCCTCTTGCATATTGATTCCAGTAGGGCGCTCCAAGACCTGCAAAAGCAGGAACCATGTAAACTCCTCCTGAATCCGAAACATTTGAAGCCAACTCTTCAATTTCCGCCGCGGTTGAGATGATTTTAAGCTCATCCCTCAGCCATTGTACCACAGCGCCTGCAATGAAAATACTTCCTTCGAGCGCATATTGAACTTCATTGCCAATTTTCCAGGCAATTGTTGTGATCAGGTTATTTTTTGATAAGGTGGGTTTATTACCAATGTTCATTAGCATAAAACAACCGGTGCCGTAAGTATTTTTTACCATTCCCGGTTTGGTGCATACGTGACCAAAAAGTGCGGCCTGCTGATCGCCGGCAATTCCGGCAATCGGAACTTTGGTTCCTAATAATTTTCCCGAAGTTTCACCATATTTCTCACTGGAAGATCTTACTTCAGGAAGCATAGATTCGGGAATTTCAAAAAGTTCTAATAATTCTTTATCCCAGGAAAGAGTATTGATGTTGAAAAGCATGGTGCGGGAAGCATTGCTCACATCCGTGATGTGCAAATCTCCTTCCGTTAAATTCCAGATAAGCCATGAATCTATTGTTCCGAATGCTAATTTTCCTTGTTTTGCTTTTTCCTTTGCGCCGGCCACATTATTTAATATCCATTGAATTTTTGTTGCGGAAAAATAGGCATCCAGAACCAGTCCTGTTTTTTCCCGGATGATCGTATCTAAGTTTCTTTGTTTTAATAAATCGCATTGTTCAGCTGTTCGCCGGTCCTGCCATACTATTGCATTATAAACCGGTTTGCCTGTTTCTTTTTCCCAAACAACAGTTGTCTCTCTTTGATTCGTAATGCCAATAGCAGCGATGTTTTCAGTTTTCAGGTTTTCTTTCAAAATCGCTTCAGTAATTACAGACGCCTGTGAAGACCATATTTCCATTGGATCATGCTCTACCCATCCCGGTTTCGGATATATTTGTGTGAATTCTTTTTGGGCGACGGAAATGATCTTCCCGTTTTTGTTAAATAAAATAGCCCTGGAACTGGTCGTTCCCTGGTCAAGCGTTAAGATGAATTTTTCCATTACTGCAGTTATAGTTCGAAATATTCCTTTACATTTCGCAACATCAATCCGGCAATGCGACAGTAAGACAACTTATTTTCCTGGTTTCTATTTTAAAATGAAAGGAATTAAAATAAATTATTAGATAGCAAATTAGTAATTTTCCCTCAAGTACTTTTTTATTATTTGAGAAAGATTAAAATTCTAATCAATTTGTTTCAAAGAGAATTTCTCATCAACGCTTTAAAAGACAACTCCATCGACGTTTTGGTAATTGGGGGTGGAGCGACCGGTTTGGGAATTGGGGTTGATGCCGCATCAAGGGGGTTTAAAACATTGGTGGTGGAACAGGATGATTTTGCAAAAGGAACATCAAGCAGGAGTACAAAATTGGTTCATGGTGGCGTGCGATACCTCGCACAGGGAAATATAGGTCTTGTAAAAGAAGCATTAAAAGAACGCGGGTTGTTGTTACAGAATGCGCCACATCTTACCAAAAATGAAACGATTATTATTCCCTGTTATTCATGGCCGAAAGCTGTTTTTTATGCAACCGGACTTACTTTTTATGATTGGCTTTCCGCAAAACTGACTTTGGGTAAATCGAAAATAATTTCTAAAAAAGAATTGATCAACAGACTTCCAACATTAAAAAAAGAGTCACTAAAATCGGGAGTTCTTTATCATGACGGCACTTTTGATGATGCCAGGCTTGCATTAAATCTTGCCCAAACGTGTGTTGAGAATGGCGGAGTAGCACTCAATTATTGTAAAGTAGTTTCATTAATTAAATCTGGTGATAATAAAATTATTGGAGCAAATATTTTAGATAAAGAGACAGGAATTATTTATGAAATAAAGGCAAAAACGGTTGTTAACGCAACAGGAGTTTTTGTAGACGATATCATTAAAATGGATGATGCCAGATCACCATCATTGATCCGGCCCAGCCAGGGAATTCATTTGGTTTTGGATAATTCATTTTTAAAAAGTAAGGATGCTATTATGATTCCTCACACTGAAGATGGAAGGGTACTTTTTGCTATTCCATGGTATGATAAAGTGCTTGTCGGAACCACCGATACTCCATTGAATAATCATTCTCTTGAGCCAAGGCCTTTGACAACAGAAATTGATTTTGTTTTAAAAACTGCCGCTAAATACTTAGAACAGCAACCTGAGAGAAAAGATGTTTTAAGTGTATTTGCAGGCCTGCGCCCTTTGGCTGCAATTAATGACGGAAAGAAGAAAACAAAAGAGATTTCCAGGAGCCATAAAATAATTATTTCAGAAAGTGGACTGGTATCTGTGATAGGTGGCAAATGGACTACTTATCGAAAAATGGCAGAAGATACATTGTCTAAAATGATGAAAAGGAAAATGCTTCCAAACAGAAAATGTATTACCAGTAATTTAAAAATACATGGTTACCTACTTGGAAATTCAAATGAAACTCTTTCATTTTACGGTGCAGATAAAATGAAATTAATGGAACTGATGGCAGAAGACGAATCTTTTGCTAAGCCGCTTCATAATGAAACAAATATCATTGCAGCACAGGTAATTTGGGCAGTGAGAAATGAAATGGCAAGAACTGTGGAAGATTTTCTTGCCCGAAGGACAAGAGTATTATTTACGGATGCAAAACTGGCGAAAAAACTGGCGCCAAAAGTAGGAGAATTAATAATGAAAGAATTGAAACAAGACACATCGTGGAAAGAACAGCAGGTGAAAGTATTTTCAGAATTGGCCAATGGATATCTGCTGAAGTGACAATTTACCTTCAATATTGACAAAGAATTTTCAACCGTATTTCATTTTACTCTTATTCGCTTCTTATTCGGTTGTTATTCGGTTCTTATTCGGTTGTTATTCGCTCCCAGGAAGCGAATAACAACCAATGTAAAACAGTCGGATTGTTGTTATTCAGTAAAAGCAAACTTGCTTGTTTCATCCCAGTCCCTGTAAGTAGAGTAGGAGTTGTTGACGCGTATTGATTTACAAAACTAAAGGGTTATTGATATAAATTCAACCATGAAAAAATAAGAAAAAAAATAGATGCTACAAGTTGAAAGATATCGGTACGTTTCAAACGACCGGCTCCTCTATGATCCTTCAGTATTCCCGATATCTTTTCAATAGATTCCTCTCCGCTAAAGCAAAAAAAAGTAAAAATCTTCATTTATATTTGATGAAGAAATTGTTATTAAAATCATTATTGTGTCAGTCCGTATTTTAATATACATCACGTTTTTTTTATTAAATTTTCAGGCTGTCAAAAGCCAGCAAACAGCCAAAGACAGTCTTTTTCAGTTACTAAAAAAAACTCCCGGGAACAAAGAAAAAGTAATTCTCTACCTGGATTACGGACAAATATTTCAAACTTCAAATCCAGACTCTGCAATTTATTATTATGAATTGGCAAAGTCACTTGCCAATCGCCTGAATGATAAGAAAGGATTAAGTAAGTATTTTTCTTACCAGATCAATCTGTTAAACCAAAAAGCAGAATTTGAAGAAGGATTATCAATGGCCCAACAATTCGTTTCAATTGTAATGGAATTGAAAGATCCGAAAATGTTAATTAAAGGATATAATGATGTAGCAAATGAATATGAATATCTTGGGGAATTTCAACCGGCTTCCCGGTATTATCTGAAATCGTTAAAAATTGCTTCTTCAACAGGTGATGAAGGAATGCAAAGTAAGATAAACGACAACCTTGGCTCTGTTTTTATTTCTTTAAAAGATTATCCGACTGCTGAAAATTATTGTAATAAGGGCCTTCAACTTGCATCAAAATTACATGATACCGTTACCATGGGAAACTGCCTCATCAATGTAGGCGTAACAGAAATACATGAGCAGAAGTATCAGGAAGCCCTTCTTCATTTTGAACAATCGGAAAAGATCGGATACCAAATCCATGATATGTCGCTGGTGGCTGATGCTTTGTCAGATAAGGCACTTGTTTTTTATTCACAGCACAAACTTGATACAGCTAAAAATATTTACCAGCAGCAATTAGCAGTTTCTAAAAAATACAATCTTCCTTTTGAAAAATTATATGGACTGTTTCAATTGGCTGTTGTCGAAAAAGATCAAAAAGATTTTCCCGCTGCCGAACAATTTGCCTCAAAGGCAATTGCTATAGGAGAGAAACTAAATACTTCTGCCGAACTGATGGAAATGTATGATACGATGTCAGTGATAAAAGAAAGTATGGGAAAACCGGCAGAGGCTTTGTTATTTAAAAATAAATATGTTGACCTGAAAGATTCAATGATGAATGCGCAGATCCAGACGAATATTCATCACCTCAATATCCAGTTTCATTCAGCTGAAAAAGATAAAAAGATTGCTGAGCAAAGCTTAAGCATAGAAAGAAATAAAGCAGCGATAGAAAGAAAAAATATGTGGATCTTTGTTTTTCTTTCAGGAATAATTGCTCTTTTCACGATTCTCATTCTTTCTGTACGTAGCTACCGTCATAAACAAAATTTACATCGCCAGTCTTTGCTTACTTTACAAAGGGAACACGAGGTGAGTACACTAAAGGAGAAAATGCAGGCCCGGGAAGAAGAGCGTGATCGCATTGGCCGTGAAATGCATGATGACATTGGCTCTGCGCTTACTACGATCCTTTATCTTAGTGACGATCTGAAAGCGAAAAGTAAAGAAGAGGACAATAAAATTGCTGATAAAATTGCTACGATCGCCACAAGCGTTGTTGATAAAATGAATGAAATCATCTGGAGCATGAACCGTCAGTATGATACCCTTGATAACCTCATTGCTTACACCCGCGAGCACGCAGTAGAGTTTTTACAAAACCATTGTCTTCTGTATCATTTTGATTTTCCTGAGACTCTCCCGGACGTGCACGTTTCCGGTGAACAACGGCGCAATATTTACCTGGTGATTAAAGAATCGCTACATAATATTGTAAAACATTCCTGCGCCTCAGAAGTAAATATTTCCTTTCAATTAAACTCCGGTTTGCGGGTATGCATTCACGATAATGGAAAAGGGTTTGAAATATCCTCGCAACGGCGTTTTGGAAACGGCCTGAAAAATATGCAACAGAGAATGGAAAGCATCGGGGGCAGTTTTGAAATTGAAAATGCAAAAGGCACAACGATTCATTTATATTGTCCTTTGAAACAGCCAGAAGAGACAGCAACGGTATAACGAATGTTCTATTATTATAAAAAATGGCTCGTTTAATTTTGTAGAAGGTAGCTATTATAAATTCCGGTAAATGAAAAATTCGATTTCAATAAGTATTGTTGAAGATATGGATGATGTCCGTGAGAAAGTGAAAAGTATTATTGATGAGTCAGAAGAATTTATTTGTTTATCTGCTTATAGCAACGCAGAAACAGCACTCGAAGAATTGCCAAAACTGAAACCGGATATTGTTTTGATGGACATCAATCTTCCCGGGATGAACGGTATTGAATGCATTATAAAGGTGAAGAAAAAGTGTAGTGAAATTCAGTTCATGATGTTTACCATTTATGAAAACAATGAACAGGTATATGAGGCCCTGGCAGCTGGCGCGAGTGGTTATCTTTTAAAGAAGACTTCTCCGGATAAAATCCTGGAAGCATTGAAAGAACTGCATGAAGGGGGCGCTCCGATGAGTACGCAAATAGCAAGAAAAGTTGTTTCCTTTTTTCAGAAAGGAAACAACATCACAGATGAAAACTTCAATCTTTCAAAACGTGAAAAAGAAGTACTGTCGATGCTTTCAAAGGGATTTTTATACAAAGAGATCAGTGATCAGCTTTTCATTTCTACCGGAACAGTGCGCCAGCATATTCACAACATCTATGAGAAGCTTCATGTACAAAACAGAATGGAAGCAATCAATAAATTTTACAGAAGAAATGAAATTTGAAAATCATCTTTAAGGTATTAATCAAATCCTTTCAATAAATCAACTAATACACAAACCAATTTACCAAAAACTAATACGGCTCCGATCTGGGAAAATATAACTTTCGTTCTATTGCCACCACTTCGCTCTCATTCTACTTTTGTCCCAGCAATTTTGGTTTAATCAATATTCATCCAACATCAGGGAAACCGGCTTATGACAGATTATAGGAAATCATTAAACTTCTGTAATGAAGAAAAATTGGATGTGTAAACATATTTATTCACCACAAAACAATTAATCTCATGAAAAGGTATTCATTATTTATTACAGCAGCGCTGATCACGTCCGCATTTTTTGCAGGTTGCAAAAAAGATTCTAAATCAGGTACTTTTTACGGCGAAAAGACAAGCGTTGGAAACGGCACAGTACGCACATTTGTTACATTGAACGATGATCGGAATCCTGAAACCATTGGTTATCAGTTCACAGAAGATATGCTCTCAGGATTGCCTGATAAAGATGATATGACCAACATGCATATTCTAAATTTTCCTCCACAGGCAGCCGCAGCAGGATATGATCATGCGGAATTAGACTGGAATCCGCATGGGCATGATCCTGTGCAGATTTACGGTTATCCTCATTTTGATTTTCATTTTTATATAGTTGGCACAGATGAACTTGCCCAGATAATTCCAGGCCCGGATACTGTTAGTGTGAATCCGCAATACATTCCAAAAGATTATGTAACCGGTGTGATGGCAGTTCCAAATATGGGCGTTCATTGGGCCGATACACTTTCCTCGGAATACCAGGGACAGAAATTTACGACCACATTTATTTATGGATTCTATCATGGCAAAATGTTGTTTGTAGAACCAATGATCACCAGAGAATATCTCGAAACTCATCCCAATGTTACTATGCCTGTAAAACAACCGGCTGCTTTTCAAAAATCAGGTTACTATCCAACAAAATACAGTATTCATTACGACTCAAATAAAAAAGAATATACGGTAGCACTTGAAGGATTAGTAAAACATTAATTTCTTCAGCAACTTTTTATCTAACCATTTCAAAGAAAAAATTATGAAAAAGAACTTTCGGAAATTATCTTCTTTGTTGCTGCTGGCAGCTTGTGTGTTTTTAACCCAAAAAACATCTGCACAGACAATGATGACAGGCAAAACCGGTTCATCAAAATCAGGCTTTGGCTTCAGGGTAGGATTAAATTACGCCAAAGTGAGCGGTGGCAGCGATTCCATTCAATACCGGTACAAACCGGGTTTGATGGTAGCAGTATTTTTAGCGCCGGCGTCAACTGGCCTGATCAGCTATAGAAGTGAATTATTATATTCGAAACAAGGGTTTGATTACACTGATCCCTCAGGAAAAACCGGCTCTGTCTCAAACGATTACCTGATGCTTCCTCAAATGATAGCTTTGAACATTACCAGGTTTGTGCAGTTACAGGCTGGCGCCTTTGCCGGGTATTTATTGCATACCAAAGATTCTAACCAACCAAAGGAGAGCAGCAGCATAGACCCTTCACAAGTCGCGCTTGACCTGATGAATCGCTTTGATTATGGGGCTGCTGCCGGAATAGAAATTCATCCTTTTAAGGGATTAATCGTGAATGCCAGATATAATATGGGCTTTGCAAAATTATATAAAGAACAAAGCGACGTCGCCCAAACCGATCCAACTTCATCTTTTAACCCATTGGCAAAATTTAAAAATATTGATACTAAAAATGCAGTGATCCAACTCTCTGTCGGATACAGATTTTAAAAAAGGATCTATTTAGCTTTATTCTAAAATTTTTTTTATTATGAAATCAACAACCATTACCACACTATTTCTCGTGTTGTTAACTGCTCTTTTTGGCGTGAGATGTAATCAAAATGAATCATCTCAAAATAAGAGTACATCAGACAGTACCCTTAGCCAAAATGATAATGGCGGTTATAAAAACCAGATTGAATACGGAAAGCACCTTGTTACGATCGTCGGGTGTAACGACTGTCATACGCCGAAAAAAATGACAGCAATGGGACCAGTGCCCGATACCAGTTTATTATTATCAGGACATCCGGCAAAACTTCCATTCCCGGATGTGAACCGCAAAGAGATAGAAAGTAAGGGGTTGGCTGTTACCAGTGATTTAACAGCATGGGCAGGCCCATGGGGTATTAGTTATGCTGATAATTTAACTCCCGATCCAACCGGAGTTGGAAGCTGGACTAAAGAACAGTTCTTCACTGCGATAAGGGAGGGAAAGTGGAAAGGAATGAAAAATAACCGGGAGTTATTACCGCCAATGCCGTGGCAGGAATTTAGCAAAATGACCGATAATGAATTAAGTGCCATTTTCGCTTATTTACAATCAATAAAGCCCATTCAAAATATAGTACCGCCGGCCGCTCCACCTGTTACAGCTCCTCATCATTGATATGTTCCATTACAGAAACCTCCCGCTGGTGCAGGAGGTTTCTGTAATTTGAAATGGGAATGTTTTAAAATGGAATACTAAAAATTCTATAAAGTGAGATGCGTATTATTCTCAATAAGAAAAGTATTCATCGCTGCTCAGATATTGGATAAAGCATTTATCCTTTGCTGATCAAGTATGAGGAATGTATATGGAATGCATGCCAGGTGTATGAGGAGTATATGAAAGGGGAAAATTTGTGACTTACCTACTTTCATTGGTCTCATTTTTTTTCAATAAAGCAGCGTGAGGATTATTTGAGAAGATGAGAAATAACAGCGCTCAGAAAGTTCTTTCGTTTTTTCAGAGATAAGTGATGATTTTAATGAAATGAATAATCACAGAGCTTTTTCCTTTTTGCCAAAATAATTTTTTCATTTAGCTTTGACCTTTAATGCAACTATCCACCAAACATCTCCTTGGCATTAAAGATCTGCAACTCAGCGATATCGAATTAATTCTTTCCACCGCTACTCAATTTAAAGAAGTTTTACAAAGGCCGATAAAAAAAGTACCGTCTTTGCGCGATACAACTATCGTCAATTTGTTTTATGAAAATTCTACACGCACAAGAATTTCTTTTGAGCTTGCTGAAAAAAGATTGAGCGCCGACACTTTGAATTTTACCGCTTCCGGTTCTTCCGTTTCCAAAGGCGAAACTTTGCTCGATACGGTTAACAATATTCTTTCTATGAAAGTGGACATGGTGGTAATGAGACACAGTGCCAGTGGTGCTCCACATTTTTTGGCTAAACATATTCCGGTAGCAATCGTAAATGCCGGCGATGGAATCAATGAACATCCTACGCAGGCCCTGCTTGACGCGTTTTCAATTAAAGAAAAATTAGGAACTCTCGAAGGGAAAAAGATCGTTTTGGTTGGCGATATTATGCATTCAAGAGTGGCACTCAGCAATATTTATCTGTTGAAAAAAGCCGGCGCTGAAGTGATGGTTGCCGGGCCACCAACTTTAATTCCCAAATACATCAAAGAAGCATTTGATATTCGCGTAGAATACAATCTTGAAAAGGCATTGAGGTGGGCAGATGTTGCCAATGTTTTACGGATTCAACTCGAAAGACAAAACCAGGTTCTGTTTTCTTCATTGAGAGAATATAATCTTGCATATGGAGTCAGCAAAAAATTATTGGATAGTCTTGATAAAGAAGTTATTATTCTTCATCCCGGGCCCATCAACAGAGGCGTTGAAATTGACAGTGATGTAGCAGATTCGAAACAATCTATTATTTTGCAACAGGTAGAAAATGGAGTAGCGGTAAGAATGGCTGTGCTTTATTTATTAAGCAATAAACAAACATTTACCACCTAATTTTGTTTTTCAAATCAAAAACTTTTTATGGAACGAATCTGCTTATTTCCCGGAACCTTTGATCCTGTTACATTAGGCCACACAGATATTATAGATCGTGCGCTTCCTTTGTTTGATAAATTATATATTGGATTAGGAAGAAACAGCAACAAAATTCCAATGTTTTCTGAAGAACAAAGATTGCACTGGCTTAAAGAAATATACAAAGATGAGCCGCGTATTGGTGTATTGGCGTATGATGGATTAACTGTAGATTGTTGCAAGGAAGTGGGTGCAGATTTTATTTTAAGAGGCATTCGTTATGTGAATGATTTTGAGTACGAAAAAGCAATTGCTGATATGAACAGGAGTTTGAAAAATAATGTGGAAACCATTTTTCTTACCACACTTCCAAAGTTTACTTCAATTGCGAGTACTTTGATCCGGGACGTTATCAGGAATAACGGCGATATTTCTCAGTTTCTTCCTGAGGTAGTAAAGAAGTCCATTTATTCGAAGGGAAAAGTGAGAAGAGATAAGTTAATTGAAATGAGTGAAAAGTAATAAGTAGCTTGATATTCGCTACTCATCACCAATAAGCCAATTAACAAATAAACGAATAAACCAATTAACCAATAAACCAATTAACTAAATAATGTCGATCTGGTTTCAAAAAATAAATTCTGTTGAGGAATTAAGTAAAATTGGTGCTAATACAATGGCAGACTTTCTTGGTTTGAAATGGGTAGAAATTGGAGATGATTTTTTAAAATTATCGATGCCTGTAAATGAAAAGACGCGGCAACCTTATGGCTTTTTGCATGGAGGCGCTTCTTGTGTATTGGCTGAAACTGTTGGCAGCGTTGCTTCTGCGCTCGTTATCGACCGCAAAAAATATTATTGTGTTGGTCTTGAAATAAATGCAAATCATTTGAGAGGTGTAAGTGAAGGAACGGTCACCGCTGTTGCGAAACCTTTGCATCTTGGAAAAAAAACGCACGTTTGGGACATCAGAATTTATGATGACAAAGAAAAATTATTTTGCGTCAGCAGACTGACAGTAGCAATCCTGGAAGGGAAGAAATGAAATAAATTTTATTAATTATTTTAAAATCACGGGATCGCCAGGAGCCGGATGGGAAGGATCATAAACAGCAACACCCACTCTCGAATCGGCACAGCCATAATATAAGTACCATTTCTTTTTTAAGAAAACCATCCCTTCAATAAAAACCGTTCCATTTACATATTGGCCGCTTTTTTCAAATGGTTCCATCGGCCTCAGAAAAGGAACATCTAAACGTGCAATTGGTTTTGAAGGGTCTTTTAAATCAAATAAAACCTGTCCGGCGCAATAGGAATCAGCGTTGTAGCGCTTATCACCTTCATCACCTGATTTATTTTTGCCATTGTAAAAGAGAAGAATTCCATTTTTTGTTATCAAGGCAGGCGGGCCACATTCTGTAAGATCACTATCAAAAAAACCTTTTCTTGGAGAAATTAATTCCTTCAGTTTTCCATCTTTGTTTAAAACAGGTTGCCAGTTTATTAAATCAGATGAGGTGGCAGCATATACATGATGCTCGCCCCAATAAAGCCAATATTTTCCATTGATCTTTGTGATCACCTGTTTGTCCCCAATCATCTTTGTCAGAATCGAAGCGGATTTGGTAGCCATATTAAAAAACCGTCCGTTGTACGCTTTTTGGAAAGTCGGTCCATACTTTTTCCAATGAATTAAATCAGTAGAAGTGGCGACACCAAGGCGTGGAATTTTACGATTCCATTGAGTATAAAACATTACGTACATTCCATTTTCTGTGACAGCAACGCGTGGGTCTTCGCAACCTCCCGGCCATTCAAATTCTTTTTGAGAATCATTTGCAGGAAATAAAACAGGAACACGTTTTCTTTTAAAATACAATCCGTCATTGCTTTCTGCAAAACCAATCCGTGATGTATGAAAACCAATTCCATTGCCCGAATTGTCTTCTGCCCTGTAAAGTACAATTGCTTTTCCGTCTTTAATTGTTGCCGCAGGGTTGAAAGTATTATCAGATTCCCAGTGATTTTTTTTTCCGCTCATCGGATCAATAAAAACAGCGGTACTGTCAGGAGAAATAATAGGATTGATATTTTCGGGACGAACAAACCCGCCAAATGCCCATGAGGGCAACGTGTTTGGAGATTGTGCGTTTGAAGATACTGCGAAAAAGAAAAAAGAAATGATAACAGCAAATGAAAATTTTAACCAGGAAGTTTTTATCGTCTTTGAAATCATCTTTGACAAGTTTTAAAATGAATCAGCTGGTTCCGATTACAGTAAACAAATAATAACGATTGGTATCTTTATTTACCGGATTATAATAGGTAATAAAGAAAAGCTTTATTTAAATTAATTCCTCCGGGTTGAAGGGATTAATTTTCAAATTTTTTTATACAGAATCAATTCATAAACAAATATGAGATTCCACTTTCTAAGAGTTTCTTAATTCCCCGGCACATCAAATCCTCCCTCAGGTGAAGTTGGTTCAAGTACACCTTCCACTTCAGCAGGATTTTCAAAATCAATTCCCTGTCTTTTTAAAACACCTTTTACAAAAAATGCAAAGAAGGTGATATAAGCATAGCAAACCAAAGGAATCCAGTAAGATTGATGAATACCGGAACCGACAACTGTACTTTTTGATTCAAGATAATCAGCTAATTTTCCCTGTATTGGAGGAATAACACCACCCCCTAAAATCATCATGATTAAGAAAGCGGAGCCTTGGGTAGTATATTTTCCAAGACCGGCAACAGATAATGTGAAGATCGCAGGCCACATGATAGAGCAGAACAAACCGCCGCTGATAAATGCATAAATCGCAACTTTTCCTGTTGTTGCTAATCCAATTGCCATTGCTGTTACACCCAGCAAACCAAAGATCAGAAGCATTCTTGCCGGCTTGTCTTTACTGACATAAAAAGCACCAACCTGGATCAGAACACAAATAATATAATAGTACATAATTTGCACCGCATAGCCTGAGGCTGCGTTCACCAACAGAACAATTGCAAAGGCAACCATTGGAACAATAAAAGTGAGCTGTTGTTTGGTAGAAGGTTTAAAATCAAAAGCCGATATTGAAGCGACCCATCGGCCTATCATCAAACTTCCCCAATACATTGAAATATAAAGCGCAGCCTGAGAAGAAGGAATGCTTCCAAATTCAGGTTTGCTCAAAAGGTCACTGATGTTACTTACAATTGTAACTTCTGTACCCACATAAAGAAACAATGCCAGCATTCCTAAAACCAATTGCGGATATTTCATAGCGCCCCAGCCTTCAGGTTTTTTTCTTGCGCTTATATTGGAAATAACTAAGCTTAAAACTACGACAGCCAGCGCACCAAACAACCATTTTACGCGATAAGTTTCCATATCAATTCTTACTGCTTCAGTTGCATTGGTCAGGTCAACTTTATAGCTACTAAAAACAGGAACAAACATGATAATGAGCAAACCCGTCATGATAAGTAAAGTGTACAAAGCTTTATTTGCTTTTTCTGTTTTCTCTGTCGAAATACCATGAGGAACTTTTTTAGAAAAATGAAATAATGCTGCCGCAGCAATAAAAAGAATGCCAACGCCGCTGTATAAAATAATTACTTTACTCAGACTTAATCCTGCAATTTGCTGGTCAGTAATTGCAGCAGTTGTTCCAAACAAAGCGAAAGCTACTACTAATGGTCCGATCATGGTTCCGAAAGAATTGACACCGCCACCGAGATTAACGCGGCTGTTTCCTGTAGATGGGTCACCCAGCACAATTGCGAATGGTTGCGCCGCAGTTTGCTGCAATGAAAAGCCCAGGGCCACAATAAATAATCCCACCAGCATTCCTACAAAAGTATCGGCATTTACTGCGATGATCATTGCCACTGCGCCTATTGCAGAAAACAATAATCCATACACAATACTTTTTTTATAACCCCATTTTGCTACAAGATCTTTCCCTCCAAACGAGCCATAGGCAAAGAGAACAAGTGCACCAATGTAATAAGCGAGATAAAAGGAAAAATCAATCAACTGACTTTGAAACTGATCAAGATTAAAGTAATGTTTACAAAAAGGAATAAAAACACTGTTGCCCGCGGCAATAAAACCCCAAAAGAAAAATACGACTACAAGCGTGCTTAAAGCACCATAATTCGTTGGCTGTAATTTTCCTGTGGAAGTCACTTTTGGTTTGGTCAGGTTCATTGAAGGAGTGGCCATGGAAGATTTGGTTTTAGATTATAATTTAAGGATGAAAGTATATAATTTTTTCAAAGAACTGATTTTTATTATAATTTTTTAATCAGAAAAATCATGCTTAATTTGAAGCGTTAATTATTTTGATATGGAGATTATTCATGTAAGTGCGGAGTGCTATCCTGTTGCAAAGGCAGGCGGGTTGGGTGATGTTGTAGGAGCTTTGCCAAAATATCAAAATAAATTGGGGCACATTGCTAAAGTGGTGATGCCAATGTATCGAACTAAATTTCTATACAACCATGATTTTGAAGTGGTGCACAAAGGCGCTTTTGGAATGGCCAATTATTGGTTTGAATATACGATTATAAAAGAGGCAACTAATTTTCTTGGATTTGATCTTTATCTCGTTGATATCAACAATTTATTAGATCGTGAAAAGATTTATGGATATGCAGACGACCTTGAGCGTTTTATGGCATTTCAAATAGCAGTAGTAGATTGGATCAGTAAATGGAAACATCATCCCGATATTGTAAACGTTCATGACCACCAGGCAGCTTTGATTCCTTTCATGATGCAATATTGTTATGCTTACAAAAATATTTCTTCTATAAAAACAATTCTAACCATTCACAATGCGGAATACCAGGGATGGATGGATTGGGGAAAAGCGAACTATATTCCGGATTGGGACAAGTGGAAATATGGTTTATTGGATTGGAGAAACACAATTAATGCTCTTGCATGTGGAATAAAATGCGCAGCAAAAATAAACACGGTAAGTCATGGTTATCTTGAAGAATTAAGATATTCAGCCAATGGGTTGGAAAAATTATTTGAATATGAAAGAGGGAAATGCTTTGGTATTTTAAATGGAATTGATACAGAAGTATGGAACCCTGAAACTGATATATATCTTGAAGAAAAATATGGAATAAATAATTTTTCCGAAAAGAAAAGAGCCAATAAAAAAGTTTTGTGTGAAAGATTTAATCTTGATGAAACAAAGCCTTTGATTATTTTTATTGGCAGACTTGTTGGGGAAAAAGCGGCGGATCTTTTGCCGCAGGTGATAGGAGATTCAATTTATTTTATGGATGGGCGAATGAATTTTTTGGTGCTTGGTAGTGGTGAACCTTATATTGAATTTCAATTAAGTAATCTGCATAATCATTTGTTTGGATATTATAATTCACAGATCGGTTATAACGAAAAGCTGAGTCATGAAATGTATGCCGGTGCTGATTTTCTATTGATGCCAAGCAGGATAGAACCTTGCGGATTGAATCAAATGTATGCGTTAAGATATGGTACGATTCCAATTGTAAGACGTACAGGAGGCTTGCAGGATACGGTAAAAGATTTTGGTGATGAAGGTGGTTTTGGTATTTGTTTTAATACAGCAACTGTTGGTGATATTTGTCATGGTATTTATCGTGCGATAGAACTGTATGAAGACAAAGAAAAAATGCATCAAATTATTCGACAGATTATGGAGATTGATCATAGCTGGGAAAAGAGCGCAGAAATTTATATTAATTTGTATAACGCTTAATTCTTTTAAGTTCGTAGTTTAGTTCTTAGTTTGATAAACCCCCAACCTGGGATAAAAATAACTGGCTCAGATTGGAGGAAATCAAAAACTGCGAACCGTGAACTGCCAACTTCGGATTGAATAAAAAAACTAATTTTAAAAAATAATGCAAACAAATATGTGGATAAGCAAATCAGTAATTGCAGTCATTCTAGGTGGTGGCGCAGGCTCCCGTTTATATCCTTTGACACGCAACCGAAGCAAGCCTGCTGTTCCTATTGCCGGGAAATATCGCCTGGTTGATATCCCGATTTCCAACTGTATCAATTCAAACATCAACCGCATCTTTGTATTGACGCAATTTAATTCTGCATCACTTAATAAACATATCAAAAACACTTACCAGTTCAGTAATTTCAGCAGCGGATTTGTCGATATTCTGGCCGCAGAACAAACCCCTGAAAGCTCTGAATGGTTCCAGGGAACCGCAGATGCAGTGCGTCAGTCTCTGCGCTATCTTACTGTTTTAGAATATGATCATGTGTTGATCTTATCCGGCGATCAACTTTACCAAATGGACTTTGGAAATATGTTTCGTACACATGCCAAAGAAAATGCCGATATTACTATTGCAACAATTCCGGTTACCCAAAAAGAAGCAACAGAATTTGGAATTTTAAAATCAGATGATCAAAACAAGATCACTTCATTTATAGAAAAACCAGGCCTGGATCTTTTGCCGGATTGGGTGAGCGAAACCAGTGAAGAGATGCAAAATGCCGGAAGAAATTATCTCGCTTCTATGGGGATTTATTTGTTCAAAAAAGAGGTACTGATCGATCTGCTGGAAAATCAGAAAAAAGATTCTACTGATTTTGGAAAAGAGATCATCCCATTTGCGATCAAAGATCACCATGTTTTCAGTTATCAATACAGTGGCTACTGGACAGATATTGGAAATATTTCTTCTTTCTTTGAAGCCAACCTTGCACTCACACAGGAACTTCCTCCGTTCAATCTTTTTCATAATGAGCAAAAAGTCTATACGCGCCCAAGAATGTTGCCTCCTGCAAAAATTAGTGGAAGTTCACTGTTAAATACCATTGCCGGTGACGGATGTATCATTCACGCAGAGCGATTGGAAAATTGTGTGATTGGTATCAGAACAAGAATTGGTTATGGAACCAAAATTTTCCGTGCTTATATTATGGGAAGCGATTATTATGAAACGATCGAAGATATGAGCTATGATGAAGAACGCCGTATTCCCAAACTTGGCATTGGTGATAATTGCTATATCAACAATGCAGTGATAGATAAAAATGTCAGAATTGGAAATAACGTAAGAATCAATGGTGGCCTGCATTTGCAAAATAACGACCAGGAATTATATACGGTAAAAGACGGGATCGTTGTTGTGAAAAAAGGTGCAGTAGTTCCGGATGGATATGTGATTGAGTAACTGCGTATTTCCTCCTGGTTTTCGAATAATTATGAAATTTCCATGGTTCAAACGGACAGGGCTTATTTTTTTGCCCGTAACAATTTTTGGCTGGATAATTTTCCTGACAGCCGGTCGCATTCAGTAAGTGATATATTAATGAATTTCGTTTTTAATTTTCTGATCATATTTTCTTAAAAAAATTCTTTCATCAAAAATTCCTGTATTTTTATCAAAGTGTATTTTTTACATTGTTTACTAAACCAATGCTATGTCATCACATCCTGTTCCAAAACATCGCCTGACTTTCAAACAAATTGTAAATATGAGTTTCGGATTTTTCGGAATTCAATTTGGCTTTGCTTTACAAAATGCGAACGTTTCCCGAATTTTTCAAACGCTCGGAGCTGATATTGACAAGATTGGATTTCTGTGGATAGCAGCTCCGCTAACTGGTTTGCTCGTTCAACCCATTATCGGCTACATGAGCGATCGTACATGGCATAACAAATGGGGAAGAAGAAGACCTTTCTTTTTTATTGGCGCTGTGCTTGCATCAATTGCACTTTTTTTAATGCCACAATCAACGATGCTCTGGATGGCTGCGGTTTTGTTGTGGGTTTTAGATGCGTCCATTAATATTTCTATGGAACCATTTCGTGCTTTTGTCGGCGATAAATTAACTTCAGAACAAAGAACAACAGGCTTTGCAACGCAAACTTTTTTTATTGGTCTCGGTGCGGTAATCGCTTCTTTGCTTCCTTATATTTTTACAAATGTTTTTCATATCAGCAATACCGCGCCGGAAGGACAAATCGGCGACTCGGTAAAATATTCTTTCTACATAGGAGCGGTTGTTTTCTTTCTTTCTGTTTTATGGACTGTTATCACTTCTGATGAACTTCCTCCTGAAAATATTGAGGAATGGAAAAGAGAGAATGCTCAATCAAAAGGATTATTAGTTGCTGTTAGTGAAATTACAAAGGGAATTTTTTCGATGCCAAAAACAATGGCCCAGCTTGCAGTGGTGCAGTTTTTTACCTGGGTTGGTTTTTATTGCATGTGGCTTTATTCAACTCCTGCAATTGCACAAAATGCTTACGGAACTATTGATGCACATTCAAAGGCATACCAGGATGCAGGCGATTGGGTAGGAGTAATGTTTACTGTTTATAGCGCTATCTCTGCAATTGCTGCATTTCTTCTTCCGCTTCTTGCAAAAAAAATTGGAAGAAAATATACGCACCTGGTTTGTCTCATTATTGGTGGTGTCGGCTTATTCGCACTTGTTTTTATTAAAGCTCCAAACATTCTTTTACTTCCGATGATTGCTGTCGGAATTGCATGGGCTTCCACATTGACAATGCCTTATGCAATTCTTGCCGGCGCATTGCCTCCTGCTAAAATGGGATTTTACATGGGTGTGTTTAATTTCTTTATTGTGATCCCTCAATTGGTAGCTTCATTCGTCATGGGTTTTGTGATCAAAGATGTTTTTCATGAACAAGCGATTTATGCATTGGTAATTGGAGGAATTTGTATGGCTATTGGCGGTATTATGAACTTAATTGTCGTAGATAAAGATGAGAAAATTCCGAAAGTAATGAAAATGGAATTGGTCGTCGAATAAGAGAATTATATCTCAGAATCAATAAATAATTCTACATCAAATTTTACTAAGAGCTTTGAATCATAACATCTATTTTCATTTCCGTAAAAATTATTTTTCTTAAATATTGCTCATGAAAAAAATCGCCTTTTTCTTCCTGATCACTTTTTATTTCTGCTCTGATCTTTCTGCACAAAACGCATCTTATAATTGCTATCCTACCAATTGGTGGACAGGAATGAAGTGGAACAAAGTGCAGATCATGATCCATGGAAATGATATTGGTAACAGTGATGCGTACACGATAAATTATCCCGGCGTAAAACTTGAAAAAGTAAATAAGGTTGAGAACAAAAATTATGTTTTTCTCGATATAAATATTTCTCCGGTTGCAAAACCGGGAATGCTAAAAATAAAAGTGAAGGAAAAACAATCTTCGTTCGATATTGATTTTGAATTAAAGAAAAGACGCGCTGGAAATGGAACAGCTTTTGCACAAGGCGTTACTTCAAAAGATTTTATTTATCTTATCATGCCTGATAGATTTAGTAATGGTGATACTACTAATGATCGCATTCCCGGAATGAGAGATCAAAGTCTTGATCGCGACTCAGTTTATGCCCGGCACGGCGGTGATCTGAAAGGAATTGACAATCATCTGGATTATCTCAAAAGCCTTGGTGTTACTACACTCTGGCTGAATCCGGTTATAGTAAATGATATGCCAAACAGGACAGAACATGGTTATGCTTTTACAGATCATTATACCATTGATCCAAGAATCGGAGGTGGAAAAATGTATCAGAAATTGATTGATGATGTGCATTCAAAAAATATGAAAATTATCCAGGATGCGGTTTATAATCATGTAGGAAGTTACCATATTACCGTGCTTGATCCACCCATGAAAGACTGGCTGCATCAATGGCCGACTTACACCAATACCACTTTTAAAGACCAGGTTCTTTTTGATCCTTATGCAAGTGAAATTGAGAAAAAGAAAATGAGTGATGGATGGTTTGCCCGGTCAATGCCCGATTTGAATCAGAGCAATCCTTATGTCGCTAATTTTTTAATTCAACATGCACTTTGGACGGTAGAAGAATTTGGAATTGACGGATGGCGCATTGATACATACGCTTATAATGATCTGGATTTTATGAATCGTTGCAACAAAGCATTGACGGATGAATATCCGGACATTACCATGTTTGGAGAAACATGGGTACATGGAGTTATTAATCAAAGTTATTTTGTGCAGAATAAATACAACATTCCTTACAAAAGTAATCTGCAGGCGCCTACAGATTTTCAAACGCTTTGGGCAATTACAGATGCGATGACAAAGGATTTTGGATGGACTGATGGCATCAATGAAATGTACACAACCCTGGCGCAGGATTTTGTGTATAAAGATCCCATGCGTAATGTGATTTTCCTGGATAATCATGATTTGTCACGGTTTTATTCTGTGATCGGAGAAGATATAATGAAGTATAAAGCAGCGCTGGCATGGCTTTTCACCTGCCGGGGAATTCCTGAATTGTATTATGGAGATGAAGTGGGTATGACTGGTTTAACATCTCCAAATGACGGATATGTACGTAAAGATTTTCCGGGTGGCTGGACAAATGATTCTTTAAATAAATTTACAGTTGCTGGACGAACATCCAAAGAAGAAGATATTTGGAAATACATCGCAACGCTTGCCAATTTCAGGAAAAATTCTTCTGCAATCACTACAGGAAAAATGATGCAATTTGCTCCGGAAAAAGGTGAATACGTTTTCTTTCGCTACGATAGTAAACAAACAATTATGACTGTTTTAAATACCGCAAAAGAAAAATTAAACATTCATGTAAAAAAATATGCTGAAAGAACGAATGGTTTTACAAAAATGAAAAATGTTGAGACAAGCGAAGTAAAACCAATTGCTGATTTCTCGTTAGAACCAATGGAGAGCGGAGTTTGGGAATTGGAGAAATAATTTTTATATAAGACGGAGTAACATTTTTTTAAAAATTTAAAGTAACTTATAACTTATCACTTTTTTTTGGAACTGTTTACTGCTAAACTTTCACAATCATCTTTCCGATATTTTTTCCTGAAAAAAGGCCTAAAAATGCGTCAGGTAATTTATCAAAACCTTCGATAATTGTTTCTTTATACCAGAGTTTATTTTCTTTAATCCATTGTGCTAACTGTTCAATCCCTTCGCTAAAAAAATTTTGAAAATCTCCAACAATAAATCCTTGCATCAAAGCGCTTCTGGTTAGTAGTATCGGTTGCAATCTTGGCCCCATAGGGGTTTCAGCAGAATTGTATAAAGCAATTTGTCCACACAAAACAATTCTTGCGTGAAAATTAATGTTAGCAATTACTGCATCAGAAATAGTTCCGCCAACATTGTCGAAATAAATATCAACTCCTTTTGGGCAAGCATCTTTAATTGCTTTATTTAAATCAGAATTGGTTTTATAATTGATCACTTCATCAAAATGAAAATCATTTTTTAGCATTTTTATTTTCTGCTCGCTGCCTGCAATTCCAACTACGCGGCATGCTTTTAATTTTGCAATTTGTCCAACAACAATTCCTACTGCTCCTGCCGCACCTGAAATCACGACTGTATCCATTGGGTTTGGTTTTCCAATATAAAGTAGTCCGAAATATGCCGTTAATCCCGGCATACCAAGGATACCGAGGAAGTAAGTTTCAGGTGCAATATTGGTATCAATTTTCATCAGTGGCTTAGCATCAATAACCACTTCTGTAGCCCAAGGAAAATTTCCTCTTACTACATCACCTTTTTTAAAATTGTCTGAGTTGCTTTCTATAATCTCGCCAATCCCGCCACCGTAAATTGGCGCATTTACATTATAAGGCGGCGTATAAGATTTTGCATAGTTCATTCTTCCGCGCATGTACGGATCTACCGAAAAATATTTTGTTTTTATTAAAACTTCACCATTTTGTAAACCGGGAAGAGTGATAGATTCTGTTCTGAAATTATCGTTTGTTGGCAAGCCTTTTGGCCTGCTTGCCAATACAATTTGTTGTGCGTTCATCATTAAAAATTATACCGCCAAAATCACAATATACATGCCATAAGAACCGCCAAGAGTTAACAATCGTCAAGAAAAGTCTTACTATCATTAACTTCTTAATGGTTAAAAAATGGAAACATTAAGGAGTTAAGAAAAATTAAGAAAAGAGCCTTAACTATCCTCGTTCATTCATGAATAAAACTTCCGTAGGCTTTAAAAATATTATCTTCCTTTATTAAATTATCATTAAAATTTATCAAAATGCTAAAAGAGAGGTAACTCAACTTTCATATGAAATTACAGGACTTGCTATAAAAGTTCACTAAGCTCTTGGCGCAGGATTATGTGCAGGAATAATAAAACTGATGATAAAAAAATTAAGGAGTTAAAAACATTAAGAGAAAGTCCTAATATCCTTAACTCCTTAATGTAAAAAAATATTTTTAAAAAATCTAGATCATGATCGCCCAGATATTCCTGTTGCCATATTCTCCCCAATCTGAAAGTGATTTTTTTAATGTCTCCATCAATTCAGTATTGGTAGTAACTTTTCCTTTTTGAGGAGGGGCAATATCTTTTACATTAACACTATTTACATCAACTTTTGTTGCATACCATGTTGTATGCAAGCGATTAATAACCAGGCCAAGTATCATTCCTGGTAAACCATTAAAACTTTCCGGGCCGCCGGGAGTAATGATTTCATCAGTATAAAAAGCAACAACAAAAACAGAATCCATAATAATTGTTGTAGCTCTTCTGCAATTAAATCCGGCAATTTCGCGAAAGTCGTTTGTTATTTTCCATGTGGCATGCCTGAGGCTATCTTCGATCAAAAATGATTTTTCAAAAACATTTTTATGTGCAATCGATTTGCCCGTTGAATAATCACTATAAACTTCATTATCTGTGGCAGGCGCTCCGAAAAATCCATTTGGTTTTGTGTCAGCTTCGCGACCAGGTTTGTAAATTGAATGATTGCCATCAAATTCATAATCATAAAAAAAAGATTGATATTGCGGAGTTACTTTTTTGATTTGCTCTGCAAAACTTCCTTTCAAATCTGCCCAAACATTTGTGCGTCTTTCAAATTCAATTTTTCCTTTGGTAATAAATTTTGTTTGTGCCAATAAATTTTGGGAACAAAATAGAACGATAGCTATTAATAATGTTTTCATTTTATAAAATTTAGAACATTGATTTTGGAGCACCTGCTCCGCCTTTGTTATTAAAATTCCAGGTTACGGTAATTAAGCCATAACGCTGAAAAGTAAGATAATGTTTTTCAACAATTGAAAAAGGCTGTATGGTTCTGTCGTAGCCTTTATTCTGATTCAGAATATCATTGATGCTGGCGCGAATAGTAAGGGCATCTTTTTTCAAAAATTTCTTTTCGATAAATGCATTCCAGACGATCACATCATTGTTCTTATCAAACTGATTTAGTTTTTGCCTGAAATTAAAATCGATATCAGTTCCAATTTCCAGTTTTTTCACTGGATAAATACTTCCGTTAAATGAATAATTATAAGTCCAGTAATGAGTGCTTGCCACAGTACTGATACTGGACTTAGATTGAGAATAAGATGGTGTAAATGATGCATCGAAATTATATTTTTCTTCTTTGTAATAACCAAGGCCAATTGAAGAAGAAGCGTTGAAACTTTTTGTAAGATTCTCTAATCCGTTGATAAAATTATTGTTGTGAGAAATGTACAAGCTAGGCCTCAGATAAGTTCTGAATTTTGTTTTTGGAATTTTGATGTAATAGCCTCCGTAAAGATTGCCTGAAAAATTTCCGTTTACATTGATATATTTTGTGGTTCTTTTTCCAAATGAATCAATCGTGTAAGTGCTGCTGATATCATTATGGGTAGAAGTAAAATAAGTACCGATATAAATGGAGCGTTCGGATAAAACTTTATAATTATTGTAGCTCAGGTTAAACCTGTTTTGGAATTTCTGTTTTAAGGACGGATTTCCGACGATAATATTTAATGGATCATCATTATTTTTCAAAGGTTGCAATTGATCAATGGTTGGCTGCTGGGTATTACCATTATAATTAAATCTTATACCGCTATAAGGATTGAATTTGTAATTGAAATTTGCCTGTGGAGCAAGATTATAATAATTGTATTTACGTGTGGTGTCTTTTACAAGATCGGTTTGTTGAAACGCTGTATTGGCAATATTTCCACCGAAAGAGAAATTAATTTTCTTATCATTAAAACGATAGTTGAGGCCGCCACTGTGTGTATTATAAATATATCTGAAATCATTGCTCAGGGAATCAACGAGATCAGAATATTTGCCGCCCAAATCCTTGTCATAGCTGAATCTTTTTTGTGTGCTGCTGTTGTTATAAAATGAATAATTAAACTCAAGGAAAGATTTTTTAGATAAAGGTTCTGTGTAAGTTGCTCTCACACCTGTTACATTCGATTCATTGTCGTTTATTTTATTCTGATCTGTAGAATCTTTTTTAATAATGTTCCCGGCTATGTCATAGAAATCAGAAATATTGTTTAAAAAACCATTGCTGTTTGACAAATTATATCGCTCTTCAAAATTTACAGAAAGAGTTCTTCCTTTCTTTTTGAATTTTTTTCTCCATAATGCATTTGCGTTTAACGCAGAATTATTGCCATTGCTGGAAGTTTTTCTAACGCTGCTGTTAACAGGATTATTTTCTTCACTTAAAGATTGCGATTGAAAATTGCTTGAGCTCTGAGTAGTTCCAACAAATCCGTTAGCAGTAATTCTGACCGAGGAAGATGAATCAATTTGAATATCGGCTGTTCCTGAAAGCGTATGACGTAGTTTGTCTGTATGATTATCGGCAGATTGGCGGTTATAATATACAGAATCTGCAAGAATATTCTGAGTGTAAGTGTTTCCGGAACTTCTTACCGCAAGTTTATTAAACAAATAATTTCCACCTAAATTATACTTATCGTTGGTTCCCCATTTATTGGAAAAATGCAAGCCGGCTTTGACGCTTTCAGGAAGTCCTTGGCCATAATAATTTTGTGTTCCCAAATCATCTGAAGAATTGGAGGTAATCATAATTCCACCGCCTTCCATCACCTGTATATTATCACTTTGAAATCCATAATTCTGTGAATCCTGCCAGTTCAATCCTGTCGCATCAGTGCTGCTTCCGATGACAAAAGCTGCTAATTTTCTTTTTCCTTTAAATGCATTAATAAGCGCCTGTCCATTATAATATTTATCCAAAGCGCTTGCAGAAACTTTTCCAAAATATCCATGCTTCGCGTTGTCTTTCAATTTTAGATTTAATGTTTTTGTTGTGTTCCCATCATCAATTCCGGTAAATTCTGCCTGGTCACTTTTCTTATCAAACACCTGAACTTTTGAAACAGCATCTGCTCTTAAATTTCTTGTGGCAATGGTTGGATCATCACTAAAAAATTCATCACCATCTACCAAAACTTTTTGTATCTGTTGTCCCTGTGCTGTAATCTTTCCGTCTTTATCAACCTGTATTCCCGGCAATTGTTTCAAAAGATCTTCAACAGTAGCATTTGGTTTGACTTCATAACTATCCGCGTTATATTCTGTCGTATCACCTTTCAATCTCATCGCTGCCTGCTTAATAACGATCTCCTGCAGAAGCTTGGCTTTCTGTGTCAGGTAAATTGTTTTCAGGTCAAGATTTTCATTTTTCTTTAATTGAATATGGTCTACAAAATCACCGTATTTCGGATAAGAAATTAAAATAACATAATGTCCTGAATCCAAATGACTGATTTGAAAGTTTCCATTTTTATCGCTGCGTGAAAATGTCACCAACGTTGAATCTTTTTGATTTAATATAGCAACAACGGCATTTACAGGATTTTCAGTTGCGGTAGAATCTGCAAGTTTTCCTTTAATTCCGGCAGTCTGACAAAAAACAATTTGAGGAAATAAATACAGTACGATTAAAAAAAGAATAAATTTTCTCATTAGCTTTTGGATAAATGTTATTGCAAATATGTCCTATCATTATCATTAAATTGTAAGGTTTGGTCATAAAACTATGTTAAGGAAAATTATATTTATAGTTATTCCCCTGTTTACTGTTTAGTAAAAGATTTTTTTAAAAATAAAAAATGAACAACATTAACTACCCTTAAAATGCATGAACGAAAATTGTAAATTGCACTATGGCGACAAACATTCCTTACGAACAGGCAAACTTTGTAGATGCTTCCAAATCCGTTTGGAATTATTCATTATTTAATGAAGAAGACATTCGCAATTTTCAAAACGGAACCAATTACAGTCTTTATAAAAAGTTTGGATCACATCCGTTGAAAGTATTAAATACAGAAGGATATTATTTTGCTGTATGGGCCCCAAACGCAACAATGGTAAGTGTTGTAGGAGATTTCAATAATTGGGATACAAGAACACATCCTTTGTTTGTACGCCTCGATAAATCAGGAATTTGGGAAGGATTTATTCCTCACATCAAAGAATATGAAAGCTATAAATATTATATTATTGGTTACAAAGGTGCTAAATTATATAAAGGTGATCCTTTTGCAAATCATTGGGAACTACGTCCACGCACGGCATCTAAAACAAAAAATATCCGGCATGAATGGAATGATGCGATATGGATGGATACACGAAAAAATTTTAATTCGCTAAAAGCACCCTGGAGTATTTACGAAGTTCATCTTGGCAGTTGGATGAAACCAAATCCTTTTGATGAAGATTCATTTAATTCCTACAAAAAAATTACAGAGCTTTTAGTGCCTTATGTAAAAAAAATGGGATTTACTCATGTGGAACTGATGCCTGTAATGGAATATCCTTATGATGCAAGCTGGGGCTATCAGGGCACCGGATACTTTGCTCCGACATCGCGTTTTGGAATACCCGAAGATCTGATGGAAATGATCGAGGCATTTCATAATGAAAATATAGGTGTTATTCTCGATTGGGTTCCTTCTCATTTTCCCGCAGATGCGCACGGATTATTTATGTTTGACGGAACGCATACTTATGAATATGCGGATATGCAAAAAGGATTTCATCCTGATTGGAACTCATATATTTTTAATTATGCGAGAGGAGAAGTAAGATCTTTTTTAATCAGTAATGCAAGATACTGGTTTGATAAATATCATATTGACGGAATGCGCGTGGATGCAGTAAGCTCAATACTTCGGCTCGATTATTCAAGAGAAGAAGGAGGGTGGACCGCTAATGAATTTGGGGGAAATGGGAACATTGAAGCGATCGCGTTTATCAAGAGTTTAAATGAAATGGTTTATCGCGATTTTCCGGATGTTCAGATGATAGCAGAAGAAGCAACAGATTGGCCTGAAATTACAGGATTTACAACTGCAGGTGGCCTTGGTTTTGGAATGAAATGGATGATGGGTTGGATGCATGATACGCTGGATTATTTTAAAATCGATCCTTTCTTCAGAAAAGATTTTCAAAACAGATTCACGTTTAGCATGATGTATTTTTATGATGAAAATTTTATTCTTCCTTTAAGCCATGATGAAGTGGTACATGGAAAATCGCCTATGATCTATAAAATGCCTGGCGATGAGTGGCAGAAATTTGCAAATCTTCGCACTTTATATTCTTATATGTACACACATCCCGGCGGTAAATTATTATTCATGGGAAATGAGTTTGGACAAACATCAGAATGGAATTTTAGTAGTGAACTTGATTGGAAATTATTACAGTATGATCCTCATCAGAAGCTGCAGGATTGCTTGAGAGATCTAAATAAATTATATACTTCGCAACCGGCACTTTACGAATACCAGTTTGATCCGAAAGGTTTTGAATGGATTGACCTTGAACATAGAAATGAATGTGTAATGTCTTACATGCGCAAAGGCAAAAAAAGAAAAGACGATGTGCTTGTTGTTTTCAATATGACGCCTGTTGAAAGATATGACTGGACAATTAAAGTGCATGGAAAAACTTCATGGAAACAAATATTTTGCAGTGATGATGCAAAATATTGGGGCACAGGAAAATTTACAAATCAGGAAATTATAACGACTGTTGTTGATAAAAAAAACAAATTGTTTGAAATAAAACTAAATCTTCCGGCGTTAAGTGCGATAGTAATTCAATAGTTTTTTTAGAAATTAAATCACATGAAATTCCTTGTTTTTACCTTGCCTGCGATTTTTGTTGCATCATTTTCTTTTTGTCAAAATACAGACAGTGCGCAATTTTATTTTAATAAAGGAACGGAAGCAAATGCAGCAAAATTATATGCAGTTGCTTCCAATAACTTTGATAAAGCCATTCATTTTAATTCCAATTTTACCCAAGCATACATTGAAAGCGGGAAAGTAAATCTTTCCATGAGAGTGATGGGAAAAGCATTTGAGAGTTTCTCAAAAGCGTATGATCTTGATCCAAAAAATAATGAAGTAATTAATGAATTGGCTGTATTATCTTTTAATAATCATCAATATCAAAAAGCAATTGAATTTGCACAAAAATGTACCAGCTGTAATAACTCTTCCCGCATTCTTGGAATGAGTTATTATCAATTGGAAGATTTTGGAAAAGCAGAAAAGTATTTAAAAGTCGCTTTACTGCAAAAAGAACAGGATGCTGATGCAGCTTACACTTTAGGGCGAATCTATCTTGAATTGGATAACTTTCAAAATGCAATTGTATATTTTCAAAAAGCAGTTGAACTGCAAAAAAGTAATCAATGGATGTATGAATTAGGTTTGATTTATTACAATCAAAATGATTATAAAAATGCATTGAAATATTTTGAATCGGCTGCTAATAACGGGTATAATAAAAGCAATGATTTTTATGAAAATTACGGATTCGCACAGCTTTACACAGGCGACACAGAAAATGGAATGAAAACGTTAAACATTGTATTGGAACATAAACCAAACAACAGGGAATTACTTACAAATATTGCCTATGCTATGTATGACACCAAAAAATATAATGAAGCGCTTCAATATTTTTCAAAGGCATTAGAAATAAATCCTAAAGATGCTGTTGTATTATATATGTCAGGAATGACTTTTCAGAAATTAGGGGAAAAAGAGAAAGGACAAAAGCTTTGCGACAGCGCCATTTCGATGGATCCGTCCCTTAAAAGATATCGGCAAAAAAATGAAATACCAATGGGACTATAACGGTTCGTAGTTTTTAGTTCATGTTGTAAATCGAAACTATTTTTTTTCTCTTGCTTTAAACTTAGCCTGGAATTTTACTATACTTTCAAATCTTCAAAGTTTTGGATAGTAGCAAAAACATTCGTTAATACATCATCAATACATTTACGCTTCGCTGTAAAATATTAAACGCTATTTCGGCCATCAGATTTTCTTTATCAAGTGTGGGATTTACTTCTGTAATTTCAAAGCAACAAATTTTTCGGTTCTGCATAAATTTACTTACAAGATCCTCTGCTTCTCTTTCCCGCAATCCGTTACCAACGGGAGTTCCGGTGCCTTTTGATATGGACGAATCAAGACAATCTACATCAAAGCTTACATAAATATCAGTGCACTCATTTAAGAAACGGAGTGCTGCGCGTACAACATTTTCCGGCCCTTTTCTTCTCAATTCATTTGTTGTAATTACTTTCATTCCATATTTATCAATCAAATATTTTTCTTCTTTTTCAAAATCCCGTAATGAAATAAAGACAATATCTTCCGGCAAAACTTTGGGAGATATTTTTCCAATATTCTTCAATTGATTCCATTCTTTGATCGTTTTTTCGTCCGGCTGATGCATTTTGCTTTCCTCATTGTCTTCTCCAATGGATGCTGAAAGCGGCATTCCGTGCATGTTTCCGGAAGGAGTAGTAAAAGGAGTATGCAGGTCAGCGTGCGCATCAATCCAGATTACACCTAATCTGCTATCAGGTTTTGCTAATTTTATTCCTGCTATTGTTCCTCCTGCTGTGCTATGATCGCCACTAAGTACTACAGGAAAAAAATTATTTTGAATAGTTTCTTTTACTGATTTGGCAACCCGCTCATACATTGTTAAAACTCCATTGATCCTTTTTGCATAAGGAGATTGAATAGGTTCAAATAAAAGCTGATTTTCTGTTGCTACTTTTTCTGATGGAAAATGCACAAAAAAATTACTCATAAAGTCTAACGCTGCAATTTTAATTGCTTCTATTCCTAAACTTGCTCCGCGTGTACCAGCACCAATTTCACTGGCAACCTCAATGATTTTAATATTTTTCATATAAAGATTTACAGGTAACCACTCGCACTAATTCTTTTCACGCAGGCAAGATAAAACTTCTAAATTTCATTTCAATTATTCCAAATGAGGAGTGCTTTTTTCAATTTTATATGCAGCACCTATGCTTTCACGAAAAATTTGAAAGCAACAGGTTTTTATTGATCCAATTTTGTTTTATGAAAAACCCAGTAAGTTAATTTAGTTGAAAGGATGCCCAAACCAGCGCCTGCAAGCACTTCTGTAAGAAGATGATTTTTATTGTAGATTCTTAATAAACCAACACCAGTTGCAACAACATATCCGCTGTAACTAAAAACCGGACTTTGATCTTTTAATTCCTGATGCAGAATTTCTGCTCCCCGAAATGCATTTGCTGCGTGGCCTGAGGGAAATTGAGTTCCATTTTCACTGTATGCATCTATGTGTTTTGAAATGATTCTCATTCCATACCCAATTCCGCCAGTGATTAAAATGGATCCGGCATCAAGAATTAAATGTTGTGTAAAAGTATGTTTGGTTTTTACTTTTAATGCGTCCATAGCATAAACGGAAGCTGAGGGAACCCACATTAAATAATCAGCTGCATTGGTGTGAAAATCGGGATAATTTTTTTGCATGTTAGCCATAATCCGATTATCCAGTTTCCCGATATCATCTACAAAAGGTTTTAAACCAGAATAAATTAAAAAAGTGCCGGGAACAATTAATGCCGCCGGTTTTAGATAGTGATCCTCCTCCTCATCATAAGAATCATTTCTATTCTCTGTTTGATGCAAAGGGTTCGTTGAAGAATAAGAATTTGAAATGTTTATTTTATCCTGTGCATAAATGCAAGGAGCATAAATATGAAAAAGAGAAATTAAGAATAGATAAATTATTTTTCTGTTCATGGGGGAAAAGTTTGCAATCAAAAGTAACGAGTAGTAAATACATTAGAAAGGGTTGCAGTTTTTATTCCAAAAAATAATCGCGAAGAATGAACAACAAAAGCAATTGCTACTAGTCCTTTGTTTGTGAAGAATAAAAAACAACTCATCTTTTTCAACTTTTTCTGGTCTTTTCCTTCAATTATCTTTGCTTAATGGCGTACAAAAATTTACAGGAATTTATTGCTGTTCTGGAAAAAGAAAATGAACTGATTCGTATCAAAGAATACGTAGATCCACGGCTCGAAATGGCTGAAATTACTGATAGAATCAGCAAAAGCAATGATGGCGGAAAGGCTTTGTTTTTCGAAAATACGGGATATAATTTTCCTGTTTTGATGAATGCTTATGGAAGCGAAAAAAGAATGTGTCTTGCTCTCGGCGTAAATGATTTGAATGACACTGCTAAAGACATCGAAAATTTATTTCATTTACTTTCTTCACCAAAAGAAAATATTATTGATAAATTAAAGTTATTGCCAAAACTTGGCCAGTTCGCAAGCTGGATGCCAAAAGTAATTAACGGGAAAGGAGAATGCCAGCAAGTGATTATGAAAGATGCTGATATTACGAAACTTCCAGTGATTACCTGCTGGCCAAAAGATGGTGGCCCTTTTGTAACATTGCCTGTTATTCATACAAAAGATCCAAATACAAATTCGCGAAATGTTGGAATGTACCGGATGCAAATTTTTGGACCAAAACTAACCGGAATGCATTGGCATAAACATAAAGTTTCAGCCAAACATTTTAATGAATATAAAAAATTAAAAAAGAAAATGCCTGTTGCAGTTGCTCTTGGCGGCGATCCTGTTTACGCTTATTCTGCCACGGCTCCATTGCCTGAAAACGTTGATGAATACATGCTTGCGGGGTTTTTACGAAAGAGAAAAGTAGAGCTGGTAAAATGTATTTCACAACCTGATATTGAAGTTCCGGTGGATGCAGATTTCATCATTGAAGGTTATGTTGACCCTGAAGATGAACTGATTTGGGAAGGCCCTTTTGGTGATCACACCGGTTATTATTCTTTGCCTGATTGGTATCCGAAATTCCATATTACTGCTATTACTCATAAAAAAAATCCGGTTTATCCGGCTACAATCGTTGGCATTCCACCGCAGGAAGATGCATGGCTTGGGAAAGCAACAGAACGGATATTTTTAGCTCCGATTAAAATGACTTTGGTGCCAGAAATTCTTGATATGGAAATGCCGGTAGAAGGTGTGTTTCATAACCTGGTAATTGCAAAAATTCAAAAAGATTATGCCGGACAAACGCAGAAAGTAATGAATGCAATGTGGGGCGCAGGACAAATGATGTTCAATAAAATTTTAGTGGTGGTTTCTCAAAAGCCCTTTTCAGAAGACTCTTTCACCGAATTTAAACTCAATGATTATCTAAATATTGCAAAGGAAGTTTTCAAAAATCTAAATCCATCTTCTGATATTTATTTTTCACAAGGTCCCATGGATGTGCTCGATCACAGTTGCAGTAAAATGGGATTCGGCGGAAAAATGTGCATTGACGGAACATATAAGTTTGATGAAGAAAAAGATGAACGGTTTTCCGATATTCTTCCCCGTTATGCAAGCAATTCTACCGACGAATTGAAAAATATTTTTCAGGAAATAAAGGCAGTTAATTCTTCTTTACTTGATCAGCAAATTTCCTGTTTAATTATCTCTGTTGAAAAAAATAAAAAGGAGCATATAAAAAAGTTGCATGAAGCAATTTGTGAAATGAGAATTATTGAAGGAATTAAAATGATTTTGTACGTCGAACATACTGTTGATCCAAATGATTTGCCTGTTGCACTTTGGCGTTTTTGTAATAACCTCGATCCGAAACGCGATCATTTTATAGGAAAGAAACAAATATCTGAAAATCCTGGTGAGTATTTTGCCTGTATTGGTTTTGACGGAACTTTAAAAACTGCGCAGTTTGATGACTTTTACCGTGACTGGCCCAATATTATTATTGCTGATGATAAAACTATTGCAGCTGTGGATCAAAAATGGGAGAGCCTTGGATTAGGAGAATTTGTTCCTTCACCTTCTCTAAAATTTAAGGGACAGATGTATGGAGAAGAAGCGGTTGCAAGGGTTTTAAAAAGCTGAAGCAGTAATTTTCAGTGAAATGAATTGTCGTTCTTTCTTAACTCAATCTTTAAAAATAACTGACAAAAAAGAACTATAAATTAAAAAATTAAATTCTTAATTTATAGTTCCGATTATTGATGAATAAATACTTAAATATCTGTAGCTTCTCCATAAGCCACTGCTGTAGCTTCTTTCACAGCTTCACTAATAGTTGGATGAGGATGAATCGCATTTAAAATTTCATGAGCAGTTGTTTCTAATTTTCTTGCAACAACTACTTCTGCAATTACCTCCGTAACATTATATCCTATCATATGGCAACCTAGAAGCTCGCCGTATTTTGCATCATAAATAATTTTTACAAAACCCTCTGTAGCGCCGGCAGCTGTTGCTTTTCCGCTGGCAATGAAAGGAAATTTACCTATCTTTAATTCATATCCTGCTTCCTTAGCCGCTTTCTCTGTATAACCAACAGAAGCAATTTCAGGAGAACAATAAGTACATCCCGGAACGTTGTTATAATCAATTGGTTCAGGTTTTTTTCCTGAAAGATGCTCAGCAGCGTTAATTCCTTCTTTTGTTGCTTTATGAGCAAGAGCCTGATGCGGTGTGCAGTCACCTATTGCATAAACGTTTGGGATATTTGTTTGTTGATATTCATTCACGCTGATCCTTCCTTTATCTGCTTTAATTCCCAATTCTTCCAGGCCAATATTTTCGATGTTGGCAACAATTCCAACAGCACTTAAAAGAATATCAGCCTCAATAGTTACTTCTCCATTTTGAGTCTTCACTTTTGCTTTCACACCATTACCAGTTGTGTCAACGCTGGTTACTTCGCTGTTAGTCATGATAGTAATTCCTTGTTTTCTAAAACTTTTTTCATGTTCTTTAGAAACCTCTTCATCTTCTACAGGAACTGTTTTTGGTAAAAATTCTATTAAAGTAACTTTTGTTCCAATGCTGTTATAAAAATAAGCAAACTCAGTCCCAATGGCGCCTGAGCCGACAACAATCATTGATTTAGGTTGTTGCTCAAGGCTCATAGCTTTGCGGTATTCGATAATTTTTTTACCATCAAGTTTCATAGAAGGTAATTCCCTCGCTCTTGCACCGGTTGCGATAATAATATTTTTTGCTTCCAGCGTTTGTTTTTTCCCATCAGCAGAAGTTACTTCTAATTTTGTCGGAGAAATTAATTTCCCGTTTCCCATTACCACATCAATCTTATTTTTCTTCATCAGAAATGTAACGCCTTTGTTCATTTTATCAGCAACACCTCTGCTGCGTTTGATCATATTTTCAAAGTTTGGTTTGGGATCACTTACTTCCACGCCATAATCAACAGAATGATTAGCATACTCCATTACCTGCGCGCTTTTCAACAATGCTTTTGTTGGGATACAACCCCAGTTGAGGCAAATGCCGCCAAGGCTTTCACGTTCCACAATTGCTACTTTTTTTCCTAATTGAGATGCCCTGATCGCAGCGGGATAACCGCCGGGGCCACTGCCTAAAACTATTACGTCGTATGCCATATTTGATCTGAATTTGTATTTAAAAAATGGTTTTTATAAACGGTGCGAAATTACTTTAGAATGAGGAAAGCACAAAAATTGTAACTTTCGTTAATTGAAAATCATGAGGTTTTATTATGCTTCATGCAACAAAAATATTTTGTAAATTGAACCGGTAAATCCATCATTCCTTAGATGTTCATGAAAACAACCTCATTTTTTGGCTTCATTATTACCATAATCATTTTAACCGGTTGCAGCGCTTCGCGAAAGATGAAAAAGGCTGAAACGCCTGCCAGTCCAGAAGTTAAGAGTGTTGTAGTAATTAATAAAAAGGTACCTGAAAGGCTTATTGATACTAAAAATGTTTCTCCTGAAGATGTAATTGCTTTTGCTGAAACTTTGATTGGAATAAAATATAAATATGGTTCAATGGATAAACAAAAAGGTTTTGATTGCTCCGGATTTATCAATTATGTTTTTAATCATTTCAATATTTCTGTTCCAAGAGTATCTGTAGATTTTACCAATGCCGGAGAAGAAGTCTCTTTAAAAGACAGTAAGCCCGGTGATATTATTTTATTTACAGGAAGCGATGCAAAAAGTGGAATTGTAGGACATATGGGATTAATTACGGAAAATAAAAACGGCGATGTAAAATTCATTCATGCTTCAGAAAGCAGGGGAGTTATTATTTCCGGAATGAATTCTTATTTTATTCCACGCTTTGTAAAAGTGAACAGAGTTTTTGACCAATTAACTAATAAACCAATTAACTAATAAACGGATAAGATTAATCATCCTACCTTTCCTGTTTCGATTCTGCAATCGTTTTTAATGTGTTGATGCTTAAATTAAGCTCAAAACCAATTAGCACCACCAACGAATTTAAAAAGATCATAATCATGATTACCATAATGGTTCCTATTGATCCATAAAGAAGATTATAACGTCCGAAATTATTGACGAAAGTTGTAAAGCCTATGGTTACTAAAATGGATAAAGATGTAGCAACGACGGCGCCCGGCGAAACAAGATTCCATCTTCGTGTAGTGGAAGGCGCATAGCGATAAATAAATGCATATGAGTAAAAAATCAAACCAATGATAAAGATCCATTTTCCATACATGATAAGGTTTCTTAAATTCACATCCTGAATTCCTAGCCACTTCAACATACTTCTTTGTAATAACAATAATAAAAGGCACATTAATAATAACCCGAACAGCATTACCGTTAATTTAATCGCTTCCCATCTTTTTTTCAGCCCGCGAACTCTTTCGAATCCAACATAATTTTTGTTGAATGAGCGCATCAGTCCCATCACAGCTCCTGATGCAAAAAAAAGTGAAAGAATGAAAGTGGAAGAGATCATTCCGATCTTTGAGCCATCGATAAAACTATCTACAAACTGTATCAGTCCTGCATTGTACGTCCGCGATGGAATAATATCATGTATCAATCCATGTAATTGATATTTAATTCCTCTTTTGGAAATGAAGGGAAGGTTAGGAATTAATGTAAAGAGAAATAAGCATGAAGTTGGAACCGACATAATAAAATTATACGAAATCGCCGATGCTTTTTCGGTAAAATCCGGCATATTAAAATCCCTGGCAAAATTTCTCATCACCGCATACAATGTCATTCCCTGGAAACCGGGCGGGCACCATTTCTTACTTTTTCTTACAAGATATTTTACCGGGTGAAAATTTTTCTTTGTATTCAAAACTTTTCAGTTTTTTAAAAATTCCGTTTGTATCTTTTTAAAAAATCTAAAGTACTCTTTTTTGTTTTAAGGATTTCCTTCTCTTGATTTGATGAGACTGTCTAAGGCCTGCTGATATGCCTTTGCATAAACCTGGTGTTGCTCATAGGTGGAAGCAAAATCTGAAAATCCTGAAAAGTCAGATCTTGCAACAAAAAATAAATAATCCGTTGCAGGAGAATTTAAAACCGCGTCAATAGTTTTTATGGATGGCGTACAAATCGGGCCCGGAGGCAACCCGTTGTTCAGATAAGTATTATATGGTGAAGGAAATTGCAGGTATTTTTGATAAATCCTTTTTAATCCGAAATCTCTCATTGCAAATTTTACTGTTGGGTCAGCCGCAAGTTTCATTCCTTTTTTTAAGCGGTTCAGATACACGCTTGCAATCTTTCCTTTGTCTTCCTGCTTGTTCGTTTCTTCTTCAACAATGGATGCTAAAGTATAAACCTGTTTCGGCGAAAGCTGCAACCGTTCTGCTTTTTGCAATCTATCCGGATTCCAGAATTTTTGTTCCTGGTCATACAATTTTTTAAAAATGTTTCTCATCGAGGTATTCCATGTATAAGTGTATGTATCGGGAATTACATCTGTCATCACTGTATTGCTGTCAACATTGAACTGTACGAGTGAATCAGCATTGTTCAAAAAATTAATTGCTTTTAAAGAATCCGTTTCAAAAAGCGTTGCAATTTTTTTCGCAAGATCTTCTTTCGTTCTAAGCTTTGTGATTACTAAATTAACCGGAACCTGCTTGCCGGACCGCAACATTTTTACCAGATGATACAAACTCATCCCGTCTTCGACCTTATATTTTCCTGCTTTAACTTTTTGGGGATAATCAGCAAAGTCAGCGACTTTGTCAAACCAAAAACCGGTAGATATGAAGTTATTTTTTATCAAAGAATCTTTTACCTGCTGATAGATACTGCCGGTTTTAATATAAAGAAACTTTTTTTCAGGATTGTTAATCGTCGGCCCAAAAATGCTCCATCCGCTATAGGCGAGGGCAAGGATAATGATCAGAAAAATGTATAAAAAAAGTTTTCGCATCAAATCAAATTCTTATTGAAAGTAAATCTTTTATTGCTTTTTTATAATTAAAAGTTCATAAAAAAACCCTGTCTTTTTCGAGACAGGGCGAAGAATATTTTCATGAATTATTTTGCAGGAGGTGTAGCTTGCTAGCTCGAAGGCATTGGCACTGTAGTATTTTGTTGAGGTGCCAATGGAGTTCCAACCGGAGCTTCATTAATAAGATTATCTCTTGAGTTAGTACCACCGGTTTTTGGTATAAATAAAGTTGAAGTAAGACACATCACCCCGATAATTGCTGCAAAAAGCCAGGTGCCTTTTTCAAGAACATCGGTAGTTTGTTTTACCCCCATCAGCTGGTTGCTGAAACCGCCTAAAGAAGAGGAGAGACCACCGCCTTTTGGATTTTGAATCAGTACAATAATTCCTAAAATGATGGATGCTAAAATGATAATAATTATGAAGACCACTAACATATTAAATTGTTTTTAAACTTTCAATTTTGGCTGCAAAGTACGCGCTTTTTGAGGGATTGAGCAAACTTAATTTTTGGTACATTTCAATGGCTTTTTCCTGCTTTCCTTGCTTTACCAAAACCTCTGCCATCGCTTCTGTCAGTACGTTTGCATTTTGATTAGAAACTTCTGAAGAAGCCTGGATAAGCCTTTCAATTACTTCGTTTTGCTCGGGAAGTTTGCCTGGATGAAGTTTTTTCATACTCTTTAACCAGGCGGTAAAACTTTTCACCTGCTTGCCCAGGTGATCATTCAGCGCTTCCTCACTGATTTTAATCCCCTGTGAAGCAAAATAATCAACTGTATGAAGTGGCTCAAAAGGAATAGATTCTTCTTCGTTTTCTTCGGAAAAAACTGGTGAATTTGTTTCTTCTTCCGGTGAATTACTTTCCTGTACATCCGGAATCTTTATCTGATCGACTGATCTTTCTTCAACAATCTGATCTGCATTTATTTCTATTAAAGAATCGTTATTTTTTTCTTCATTAACAGAAATTATTTCCGGATTAGTGATCTCATTTTTTTCCTGAGAAGAATTTGGAGAATTATCTTCATCCGGATTTTTATTTTCAGGAATAGAAATTGGAATTATTTCTTCGTTTACTATAACCGGCAATTCTTCATCTGTATTTTTTGCAGAAATTAATTCCTCATTTTTTTCTTCAAACTTTTCGGGAATCTCCTGTAAAACTTCGTTTACCGGTAACGCTTCCTCAGCTTCATTTTTAAATTCTGAAATCAATTCTTCTTTCTTTTCAAAAGGCAGCTCTCTTTCCCGATCTGTTAAAGAAACTTCTTCAACATTATTTTGAGGATCTGATACTTCCTCGGCATTATTTTGTTCAGAATTTTCGGATTGAAATAATTGATATTCTATCCAAAAAGGATTATTCAGATATGGGCTTGTTTGTTTTGCAAGAATTTCAAAATCCGGATGATTGTTGATCTTATGATGATACAAAAGCAAAAAGCGCGCAACAGAGCTCACTGGAAAATCTTCAATGTTTTTTTTCAGCATATCAATGTTATTATCCGTTGCTGAATAAAAATCTGCTGCGTAATTGGTTGCTGTATCCATTCCGTTTTTAATTACCAGTTTGAAAATATTTTATTAAAAATAGCATCTGTAACGTTCTTCAGAATTTTATCCATCTGATTGCTTTCGGCCTGCTGCAAAGTTTGGCTTGCAGGGAAATCATAATTGGTAGTAAGATCTGCATCAAAACTTTTTGCGGGATCAGGATCAACAGTATTTTTAAAGATAAGGTGAAAGGTGACATTCAATCTATTTGTTCCGGCTTGCTGACCTGCAATTCCGCTCGTAGTCACGCTATAATCTGAAACATATCCGCTGATATCATAATTGGCATCATCATTTTTTGTTTCACGAAGTCTTGTTTGACTGATAATTTTCTGACGTAATTTTTCAGTTAACTGTGGAGCAATAGTTGGGTTTACATAACGCGCTTTATTCTGAAATAAATTGACGCGGAAAGTTTTGATGTTTGCCGGAATAGGAGCGGTGTCTTTAAAAGAATACTTGCACGTTGCAAAGCTGAAAGTGATTAACACAAAGCTCAGAACCGCAAAAAGTTTTATGGTTGATTTAGATTTCATTTTCTTTTTTTAGAGAGAATTTTTGAGCACGGATTACTCGAATTAGACGAATTACACGAATTTTATTTAAATTATGAAATTCAAACTACGAATTACTCGTTAATATTATACTCTTTCAATTTCCTATACAAAGTCCTTTCGCTGATGCCAAGGTCACTGGAGGCATCTCTTCTTTTTCCACGATGTTTTTTTAATGCTTTAATGATCAGATCCTTTTCTGCATCCATGATACTTAATGATTCTTCTACTTCCTGATGTTCATCGATTTTATTATTATTGTTATTGTTATTCAAAACAACAGGTTGACCGGAAGTAATTGCCGGATGGTGCTGTTCATTATGAAAATCATTTATCATAGGTTCATTTCTGAAATGATGATCGTTCATTACGGAAGGATTTTGAATCACATCAAAAAACATTCTCTTTAATTCTGTCACATCTTTTTTTACATCAAAAAATAATTTATAAAGGATTTCTCTTTCGTTCGCAAATTCCTTTTGATTATTTCCGGATTGTTGAGTTGCAAGAACCGGGAGTCTGTTGAAGTTAGTTTCGGGTAAAAATCTTCTTACTTCTTCCGCGCTGATTACTTTATCTTTCGCAAGAACGGACATCTGTTCTGCAATATTTTTCAACTCACGAATATTACCTGGCCATGGATAATTTTCTAAAATTGTTTTGGCATCATCGCTTAGCTGAACTGGCGGTGATTTATATCTTTCTGCAAAATCAACAGCAAATTTTCTGAACAATAACGGAATGTCTTCTTTTCGGTCACGAAGAGCCGGAACCCTTATTGGCACTGTGTTTAAGCGATAATATAAATCTTCACGGAATCTCCCCGTGTGTGTGTATTCAAGCAGATCTTTGTTAGTTGCTGCAATCACTCTTACGTCCGTCTTTTGCACTTTTGAAGAACCAACGCGAATATATTCGCCTGCTTCAAGCACACGGAGCAGGCGTGCTTGTGTGCCCAAAGGAAGTTCACCAATTTCATCCAAAAAAATAGTTCCGCTGTTTACGGTTTCAAAATATCCTTTCCTGCTTTCTACTGCACCGGTAAAAGAACCTTTTTCATGTCCGAAAAGCTCTGAATCAATCGTTCCTTCCGGTATTGCTCCGCAGTTTACGGCGATAAAAGGATTGTGTTTCCTGGCAGAAAGAGAATGAATAATGTGAGAAAAAACTTCTTTCCCAACACCACTTTCTCCGTTGATCAAAACACTTAAGTCTGTATTGGCAACCTGTATCGCCACATCCAATGCATGCATTAATCCAGGGGAATTACCTATTATTCCAAACCTGTTTTTTATTGCCTGTTGATCCATTAGTTTTTTAAATTTTTAAATTCTTTTCAACAAAAGATTAGTTTATTTTTCCAATCAAAGTTCCGGCTGTACAACTTTCCACGAACACATTTACATAATCACCTTTCTTCAAATTTCCTTCTTTAGGAAAAACAACCATCTTATTATGATCCGTTCTTCCTGCCCAATGTTTATCGCTTTTTCTGGAATCTCCCTCAATTAGTATTTTGAAAGTTTTTCCCAGGTCTCTTTCCATACTTTTTAATGAATGAGTTCGATGAAGATCTACTATTTCCTGTAATCTTCTCTTTTTTGTTTGAAGCGGCACATCATCAGGAAACCTTCTCTGTGCCAGCGTTCCCGGCCTCTCAGAATAAAAATACATGTATGCAAGATCGTATTCACAATATTGATACAAGCTTAAAGTTTCCTGATGATCTTCTTCGGTTTCAGAACAAAATCCGGTAATAGAATCTGTTGAAAGTCCGCAGCCCGGAATGATTTCACGAATCCTGTCCACTTTCGCAATATACCATTCACGGGTATAAGTCCGATTCATCATTTGCAAAATTCTTGTGCTCCCACTTTGCACCGGCAGATGAATGTATTTACAAATGTTGTCGTATTTTTTCATTGTAAACAAAACCTCATCTGTAATATCTTTTGGATGAGAAGTTGAAAACCTAACGCGCAACAATGGTGAAATCTGGGCCACTTTTTCCAAAAGACCAGCAAAAGAAACCATAGAATTATCTGCCGGATTTATCCATTGATAACTGTCCACATTTTGTCCTAATAATGTTACCTCACGATAGCCTTCATTAAATAAATCTGTACATTCTTTTATTACAGAATCTGCATCACGACTGCGTTCACGGCCACGTGTAAAAGGAACCACACAGAATGAGCACATGTTATTACAACCGCGCATGATACTTACAAAAGCTGTAACGCCATTGCTGTTCAATCTTATGGGTGAAATATCACCGTAGGTTTCTTCGCGGCTCAGCAAAACATTCACACCTTTTTGTCCGCTTTCGGCTTCGTCAATCAGAGCAGGTAAAGAACGATAAGCATCGGGACCAACCACAATGTCTACAAGCTTTTCTTCTTCTAAAAATTTTGATTTCAATCTTTCAGCCATGCAACCGAGAACACCCACCAACATTCCGGGATTGTATTTTTTCATTTTGCGGAATTCTGTCAATCTTTTTCTCACTGTTGCTTCCGCTTTTTCACGGATAGAACATGTGTTGATGAAAATCATATCCGCTTCTTCGAATTTAGTAGTAATTCCAAAGCCTTTTTCCTGCAAAATTGAGGCTACCACTTCACTATCAGCAAAGTTCATAGCGCAACCATAACTTTCTATATAAAATCTTTTTGTAAAAGGATTATCGACAAGTTGTTTTGGCACAAATGCTTCTCCCTGCCTGCTTTCATCATGAGTTTTATTAAGAGTTAATTCAAGCATTTCAATTAAAATTTCTTAGGTCGGCAAAGATAAGAATTAAAAAATTGCGACAGTATGGCAGATGGTTAATAATACGCGAAGAATGAATCAAATCCTTCTGGGGAGCAGTAGCAATTGAGTAAACCGACAAATTCTATTTTTTATTTTCAGATTGAAAATCCTTTTTATAAAACAAATCCTGTTTCTTGAAGAGATTTTTCTCACATGGCCAGCTTAAGAAACTTTTTTAAGAATGTTTTCTATAAAACTGAATTAAATAAAATAATATTGTTCCTCATAAATGTAACGAGTAAACGAATGTATCTATGAAATTGGCTTTTTCTTCTACACTGCTATTGACAATTGTTCTAATCAATTCAGGAAACGCTCAACAGTTATTCACCACAACTAATATCCAAAATTCTTATAAAAACCAAACCAGGACAGATTTTGGGAAACCTGGTAAAAATTACTGGCAAAATTCTGGGAACTATCAGATCAACGTAAATTTTGATCCTTCCACCCAATTGTTGAAAGGAAGTGAAACTATTTTTTACGAAAATAATAGTCCGGATACTCTCAAAGAAGTCATCATTCGCTTGTATCCGGATTTGTATAAAAAAGGCGTGGAAAGATTAAGTCATATTGCTGAAAAAGATTTGAATGACGGTGTCCAAATTGAATCATTCAGAATTGCGGAAGAAAATATTACAAGTTTTCAGGATCGCAAAAAAGCGTTTATGAGAAATACCAATCTTTACATTCGTCCCGCGACGCCAATCTTTCCTCATTCAAAAACCGATTTTGAAATCAGCTGGCATTATTATGTAAATACCGGATCGCCTGTTCGTACAGGAATGGTTGATAGTACTTCTTATTTTATCGCTTACTTTTTTCCGCGACTTTCCGTTTATGATGATGTGGATGGATGGGATACCTGGAGCTACAACGGTTCACAGGAATTTTATAATGATTTTGGAAATTTTGATGTAACCATTACTGTCCCTACAAAATATGCCGTTTGGGCAACTGGCGACCGGCAAAACCCTTCAGATAATTTCAGTAAAAATATTTTAGATAAAATAAATACAGCTTCACTTTCTACAGATATTATTCATGTTATCGATTCTTCTGATTATATCAAAAATGATGTTTTTAAAAGTGATGCAACCGGCATTTGGAAATTTTCTGCAACAAATGTTACGGACTTTGCATTTGCATTAAGTGATCATTATTTATGGGATGCGAGTTCCATTTTGACAAATTCAGCAACAGGGGTGAGAAGCGTTGCAGAAGCGGCTTACAACAAAATTCATAAAGATTACTTTGATGTTGCAAACCAGGCGCATCAAACTGTTTATTTGACGAGTCATTATTATCCAAAATATCCATTTCCTTTTAATCACATTACCGTTTTTGACGGCACAGATCAGATGGAATACCCGATGATGGTAAATGACAATCCGACTCCAACACATAAAGATGCAGTGCAATTAACAACCCACGAAATTTTTCATTCTTATTTTCCATTCATGATGGGCATCAATGAAACGCAATATGCGTGGATGGATGAGGGCTGGGCAACGATCGGAGAGTCGGTTCTTTCACCAATAATGGGAGAGCCGGAAGATGAAGGAATTTTCAGTAAAACCCGCTATGAGCGCATATCAGGCACGGATGCTTATGTTCCTTTGATCACCAATACCAAAGAATACACCGGTACTGCTTATCTCGCCAATTCTTATGGAAAAGGAGGATTATGTTATTATGTTTTACAGGATTTATTGGGTGATGAAATTTATTTCAAATCGCTGCATCAATACATGGATGATTGGAAAGGAAAACATCCGACACCGTATGATTTCTTTTATAGTTTTAATAAAACAAGCGGTAAAGATTTAAACTGGTTTTGGAACCGTTGGTTTTTTGGGTGGGAATATCCTGATCTATCGATTAAAAAAGTTGAAAAAGACAAGAATGGTTTTAAAATTACCATTGAAAATAAAGGCGGATTACCGGTTCCTGTTTACTTAACTATTTTTTCAGGAGATGGCAAAAAATCAATTGAAAAATATACAGCAGAAGTTTGGAAAAATGCTGATAAAGAAAAAACATTCGTCATTTCAAAACCTTTTTCCTCGATTGGGAAAATTGAATTAGGAAATGAATTGATTCCCGATAAATATCAAAGCAATAATAGCTGGAAGGCACAGAAATGAGAATGAAAAAGAGATAAATTTGTTCGTCTACTACAAATTCAGATCTTAGAAAAAAAATACTTACTTTTGGCGTTAGTAATTTAAAGCGAGAGTATGATTATATCTTTTGGTAATTCAGATACTGAGGAGATTTGGTTCGGAAATCGTGTAAAAAAGTTGCCAAATGAAATCCAGAACATAGGAAGGCGAAAACTTAGAATGTTGAATAACTCCGTTAATTTAAATGATTTAAAAATTCCACCTTCAAATAGATTAGAAAAACTATCCGGAACTTTAAAAGAATTTTATAGTATTAGAATTAATGACCAATGGAGAATTATTTTCAAATGGAAGGCTGGAAATGCGGATGGGGTTAAAATTATTGACTATCATTAAATATTTATAAAATGGCAAGACTTAAAAATATTCATCCAGGCGAAGTCCTTTCAGAAGAGTTTCTTGCGCCTTTTAATATAACCGCTTATAAACTGGCAAAGGATATTGAAATTCCTCAAACCAGGATTTCAGAAATCATAAAAGGCAAACGCAGGATAACGGCTGATACTGCTTTGAGATTAAGTAAATATTTTGGAAATTCTGCTAAATTCTGGCTTGGTTTGCAGAACGATTTCGATATTGAAGAGCAATTATCAGCACATGGAACAATACTGAAATCTATTAAAGCATTAAACGTTGTATAATAAAAAACTGATTTTTTTTAATTTCTGAGAATAAAATTTATAAGCAACCCATTTCTAATTAACAAAACGTGCGATTTTAAAATTCTAAATGTTCCAACTCCTCATAAAAAGACTGGCCTATGGTGTTCTTGTATTAGCAGGCGTTGTCGTAGTTGTGTTTTTTATTTTCCAGGCATTTGGCGATCCTGCACGGATGGTTTTGGGTCAAACTGGAGATAAGCAAACAATGGATAACATTCGTAAGGAATTGTATCTCGACCAGCCAAAATGGAAACAGTTTGTTTTTTATGTAAATGATATTTCACCGATCAGTATCGATACAAAAGAAGAAATAATACAAAAAGATTTGCATGGCTTTTTTATTTCGATTGGAGGAAATGAAAAATTAGGCATTAAGATTCCATATTTAAGAAGAAGTTATCAAACTAAAAAACCGGTAACAGAAGTTTTGATGGAGGCCTTGCCGGGAACGATTTTGCTCGCTTGTGCTGCCATGTTATTTGCCATTATTGTCGGGATATTTTTAGGAATCCTTGCGGCGGTGAAACAAAATACCTGGCTGGATACAACCTCTGTTTTTGCCAGCGTTATTGGCATTTCAGCGCCTTCATTTTTTATGGCAATTGTCATCGCTTATGTATTTGGATTGGTACTGCACGATTATACGGGCTTGTCGCTTACGGGAAGTTGGTTTAATATTGACCAGGTGACCGGAAAGCGATATCTTACTTTGCAAAATCTCATTCTTCCTGCATTGACTTTAGGTATTCGCCCGCTTTCCATTATAACCCAATTGACAAGAAGTTCGATGCTCGATACGCTCAACCAGGATTATATCAGAACCGCTTATGCAAAAGGATTAAGCAAAAGAAAAGTAGTGCTTCATCATGCACTTAGAAACGCTATAAATCCTGTATTGACGGCTATTACAGGCTGGTTTGCTGAATTGCTCGCGGGTGCTTTTTTTGTAGAATATATTTTCGGCTGGAAGGGAATTGGAAAAGTAACCGTGGATGCTTTGGAAAAACTTGATTATCCCGTGGTAATGGGTTCTGTGCTTTTCGCGGCAACGATTTTTGTGCTCATCAATATCCTGGCAGATGTGTTATATGGAATTATTGATCCAAGGGTGAAGATGAAATAGAGAGTGGTTTGAGTGCTATTGTTTTATTGAATCCGCAAGTTCTCTTTTATCTAAAATATTCCAGCAGAATAATTGCAATTCCTAAAAGAATTTCAAAGACCATAATGTAGTCAAAATATTTTCCTGCAGAACCAACTTTCACTTTCGAATACAATCTTCCCAAACCAGAAAAGATCACAACGAGGCCAATAAAATAAATCAGGTCATTAATTTCATGAAAATTAAAAACGACATACGCCATCAGAAATCCAAGACTAAAATAAATGCCACTCAAAAATCTGAAAAGATTATCTAATGTTGGAGTGAGAACTGCCCGATCTGCAAGAAATGAACCGGCGCCTTTTAGTAATAGATTCATACCTCCCAGCAAACAGATGAGTGCTACAATGCTCAATAAAATTTGCAATGCAATGTCCATGATGATTGTTTATTTAGTTAGAAATTTTTGGCTCTGCTAAAATTAAGTAAACAAACAGTATGTGAACGATTTTAATTTTAACAGCATCTATTTATGTTTTAAAACAGCCTTCCCTGTTCTCCTGGTCTTCTGAAATCTGACATATTCATTTTCCATCTATCGCAATTCATTCCATATAATTTTCCATATTTTTTATATTGCTGGCTTACTATTTCAGCGATGCTTCCTTCTCCGCGCATCCTCAATCCCCAACGGGTATCGTTTACTTTTCCATCATGACTAGCCTCTATCAGGTGCCATACTTTATCGGCACGGTCAGGAAAATTTTTATACAACCAGTCATGAAATAAGAATTTGATAGCTCCATTCAAACGAATGAAAGTATAAGCCGTAAATTTTGCTCCGGCTTCGCTTCCTGCTTTCATAATCCTTTGCATTTCATGTTCATTCAATCCCGGAATCATCGGCCCCATCATGATTCCCATATGAACGCCAGCCGCCGTTAATTCTTCTATCACTTTTAATCTTTGTTTTGCAGTTGCAGTTCTTGGCTCCATTACTCTTCGAAGGTCTTCATTAAAAGAAGTGACAGAAACCATCGCGGAAACCAAATTTTTTTTCGACATTTCCTGCAGAATGTCTTTGTCTTTTAATATCCAGGAGTTTTTAGTAAGAATTCCTACAGGCTGATTAAATTCATTGCAAACTTCAAGCAAGCCACGTGTCAATCTATAATTTTGTTCGGCCGGCTGATAGCAGTCTGTATTGCCGCTAAGCATGATTGGATGGGGATCCCATTTGGGATGCATCAATTGTTTTCGAAGCATTTGAGGCGAATTGATCTTCACAATTATTTTTCTTTCAAAGTCCAGACCCGCACTGTAGCCCCAGTATTCATGCACGTTTCGGGCATAACAATAAATACATCCATGCTCGCAGCCTGCATAAGGATTCATGCTGTACATCATTCCCAGGTCGGGGCTTTCCACCTTATTCACAATTGTTTTTACATTTTGTTCAATGTACTGTGTGTTTACATTTGGTTTTTCCCAATCGTCAATCGATTCAATTTCTTCTTTAGATTCCTCGGTTTTTAAAAACCGGTTGGAAGTATTGAATTGCGCGCCACGACCGGATAAATATTGTTGTTGTTCTTCTTTTTGTTCAGGCGCTACTTTAAAATGATCTTGTTTTAATTGTGTTTTCATAGATGATTTTTTTTATTGAAACAGCTTCGATGGTTCTTAATTTTTCTAAATAAATAATTCAATTTGTTGACCTTTTGCAGATAAATTCAAAAAGTCGAACCGTTGTACATACTGGTATTTTTCGCCAGGTTTTCGTTTCATCAACAGCATATTATCTGCTACAAATCTTCCTGTGAAATGACTGTTACTGTATTCGAGCCATCCTTTTTCGTATTGCCACGGCAATAATTTTCTTGCAACTGTTAGATGAGGATTATCCATAAAATGTGGCTTATTTTCTTTATTTAATGCCATTAGATGTTGTACAGGTTTCAATTCTTTAAGCAAGTTTTTAACCTGTAGTTTTGATTCTACATTAATAAATATGGTATGGCTGGGGAAACTGCCATAATCCTTTAAATCAACTTTAAAAGGACGATAACTCATCGCTATTTTATTTAGATGACTCACCAGCCGGTCCTCTCTCATTTCAAATTGTATAAAATTTACGAGGGTGATATGGGGTTTGGAATAAAACGCAGACGGCGCCTTATACTTCTCAGAAAATTCTTTTTTTACCTGTACAATTTTATTGCGTAAATCCTCGTGTGGATTTAGTACAAGCAGATATTCACTATAATTATATCCGGGTATTTGTGGGATTGTTTTTAAGTCCATAATTGATAAAATAATTTGTGAGCGAAATATTTTAGTGTAAATTTACTAAATATTTTAGTATTTAATCAAATTCTTTTTATGCAAAACGATCAGTTTTATTCTGCCGGATATAAGGGGACAAAGACTTTTAGCCAACATGAAGTGCGAACAGCAAATGCAACAGGTTTTGGCGCCGCTGCAGATGATTATATGGAACGGGGTATTGATCTCAATGAAGAACTTATTCATAATAAGCCAGCAACTTTTTTTATGCGCGTTAGCAGCGATGCTATGAAAGCATCAGGAATTTATATTGGAGACGTGGTAATTGTGGATCGCTCTTTAAAAGCGGCCAATGGAAAAGTAATTATTGCCACATTTGGCGGGGAAATGCTTATCAGACGGTTTGAAAAAGTAAATAATAAAGTGCGATTGCTCGCCGATAATAATTTGTCTCCGATAGATGTTGATTCAACCTGTGATGGTTTTGCTGTCTGGGGCGTTGTCACTTATGTTATCCATAAACCATAATTTGATGTTATGGAGAAGGAAGAAAAAAAGTTTAAGGCCATTGTTGATTGCAATAGCTTTTATTGCTCATGTGAAAGGCTTTTCCGTCCCGACTTGCAGAAGAAGCCTGTAGTGGTATTAAGTAACAACGATGGTTGTATTATTTCACGAAGTGATGAAGCAAAACTTTTGGGTGTTGAAATGGCCGGTCCATATTTTATGGCAAAAGACCTGATCGAGAAAAATGATGTTGCTACTTTTTCCTCCAATTATAATTTATATGGTGATATGAGCAAACGGGTTATGGACACTTTAAAAATGCTGGTGGGCGAAGAAAATGTAGAAGTTTATTCGGTTGACGAAGCCTTTTTAAATGTTCCCACAAGTGATATAAATCTTTTTAATGATTATGCATTGCATATCAGGAAAGTTGTAGAACAATGGACAGGAATTTCAGTATCTGTAGGTATTTCGACTACAAAAACACTGGCTAAAATTGCCAATCATGTGGCTAAAAAAAATAAAGCCGCCACAAAATGTATTTATACACTTATTCATCCGGATAAGATAAGAGAAGTATTAAAAATGACACCGGTTTCAGAAATATGGGGCATCGGAAGAGCGAATGCAGAAAAACTGGTGAAATGGGAGATAGCAAATGCATGGGATTTAAGTAATATGCATGAAGATTGGGTACGAAAACATCTTGGGGGAGTTGTGGGAGTAAGACTGGTAAAGGAATTGAAAGGAATTCCATGTATCGAAATGAAAAACGAACTGATCACAAAAAAAATGGTTACAACCTCACGAATGTTTGGGAAAAATGTAAAGCAATTAAGCGACATAAAAGAAGCTATTTCCACTTACATTTCAAGAGCCGCAGAAAAACTCCGCCGGCAATATTGTGCAGCTTCTGTCATACATATTTTTATGGTAGCAAAAGAAGAAAGTCATTCCGTCACTTTCAGTCATGGCGCAACAATCAGCGCTTCTGCAACTTTGCCTATGGCAACTTCTGTTACTAATGAATTAATTGCTTCGGCCTTGCAAATGACTGAAAGAATTTTTAAACCGGGACGGGAATATAAAAAAGCAGGTGTTATCCTCAGTGGAATTGTTCCTGATCATTCTATTCAAAGTAATTTATTTATGCCTGCCGCTGCAAACAACAAACGACTTTTGATGGATACGCTGGATAATCTGAATTTCAGTATGCGAAATGATATTATAAAATTTGCATCGTCAGGAGTAAAAAATGATTGGAAAATGAGACGGGAATTTCATTCACCAAAATACACTTCACGCTGGGACGAATTGAGGAAAGTAGATTGAGGAATGTAAGAATTATCTAAAGCGGATTATCCCATTGAAGTTGGAAAAATTTCTTCCGGAACTTTATGCAAATCTTCCGGAATTTTTAATTTTCCTGCTAATAAAGCGGTACCAAAACCAAGCAAAGCAATGAAGACAAATGACCAGCGCAAACTGATCATCTGGGCAATAAACCCGATAGCAGGAGGACCGATTAAAAACCCAAGAAAACCAACGGTAGAAACAGCTGCCAGCGCCGCTCCGGCAGACATCGTTGTAGATTTTCCTGCAAGTCCATAGACAATCGGAACCACGGAAGAAACGCCAAAGCCAACAAGCAAAAAACCTACTGTCGCAGAAATCAAATAAGGGAAAATAACCGAGATCAGCAAGCCGCTGCTGATCATCGTTCCACTGATTTCCAACATACGTTTCACGCCAAATTTTGTAACGAGCCAATCTCCTATAAATCTTCCTAACGCCATTGTGCCTGTAAAAGCTACATAGCCGAGAGTGATCAAAGTAGCAGGAGCTTCAACAATTTTTTTGAAATAAACTCCGCTCCAGTCCGACATGGCGCCTTCGCACAATAAACAACAAAAAGCAATCATCCCAAGCATCATGAGTTTTTTGTCAGGCTTCACAAATATTTTCTGTGATTGATGTTTGTTGGCATCATGAGGCAAAGTAAATTTATAAGAAATCAGAACGAGTAAAATGACAAAGCTGCAAACGATTGAAAAATGAAAGAAAGGAGAGAAGCCTTCTGAAATAAAAAATGTGCCGGTTACTGCGCCGGTAAAACCTGCAAGACTCCAAAATCCGTGAAAAGAAGCCATAACGGATCTTCCATATAAACTTTCCACTCCGACAGCTTGTGTATTCATTGCAATATTGATTAGATTGCCAATGATGCCGAAAAAAAACAGACTTAATGTTAATTGAGTTACTGATGCTGAAGATGCAAGCAGCAGAAGGATGAGCGGATAAATTATCGAGCCACTCACCATCATCGGTCTGCTTCCGAAGCGGGAAACCAGCCACCCGGAAACAGTAAGGCTAACCATCAAACCGGCAGGCAGGGCAAAAAGTACGCCTCCCAAGGCTCCATCGCTTAAATGTAATTTTGCCTGGATAGCAGGAATGCGGCTTGCCCATGTTGAAAAAGTAAGTCCTTCAATAAAGAAAAAAAGACTGGTAGCGATACGGTATTTCCGGAAAAGAGTGGTTTTATAATTGGGTTCCTGCAAAAGATTTATAAGCTTAATGGTTACTGTTAATTGGTTTAATATTTTTAACTCATAAATCTCTCAACTCATGCTCTATCGAAAATGCATTTGTTTTCCTGAGATAACTACTATTTATTTTTTCATCAGTCGCTTTCTTCTTCCTCAAAGTATTCAGGCAATTCTAAAACTTTTATCGTTTGGATAGCATTTCCGGCAATTCCACGCAAAGAATTGTACATGAAGTTAGTGTTATTCAAAACCTTTTGCAATTGTTTTTCACGTTTTTTCCAATGTCCCATAATGGAACGTCTTTCTGTTTCCAGGTCAATTTTCATTTGTGTATATCCTTCAATAATTCCTTCAACTTGTAATTTAAATTCATTACTCGTCAGGTAATCATAAAGTAATACCATTTTATCGCCTTTATTTTCCTGTGAGGAAAGGGCGAGATCCAGCGCAATGATATGTTCGCGGATCACGTGACATAATCCTTTGAATTCTTCATAAGAACAAATCCAAACTCCTTCTCTTAAACCCATTCTTTCCATACCGGCCGGCATGGTATCTGTAACAAAAATTCCAATGTTAGCGCCGTGTTCACGAATATCATTTTTAAATTTTTCGATCCAGCCTTTTCCAAAGTCTTTCGTTCTTTTGCTTTCATAATAAATGCAGCCACATGCTTCTTTTGATTTGGTATTGACCACCTGCCTGCAATCTGCTCCCCGCGCACCTTTCTTCACTTCCTGGATGGTATCTAAAGGGAAATTGCTCCGCAACCATTCTTCAATCGCCAGTTCCTGGATTTCACCCTGCAATTGCATCGAACCCTGTTCCTGCTTCCGGATCATTTCTTCCGTAAGTTTTTTTTGATCTTCAAGCTGCTTTTGCAATTCTTTCAGCACCAACTCATTTTTATCCTGTTCCGCTTTTTTGATTTTATCTTTTTCAATCGACAGCGTTTCATTCAAAACTCTCTGCGCTTCTGCTTCAATCGCTGATTTTAATTCGTCTTTTTCTCTTTTCAGTTTTTCAACTTCAGCTTTACTTTTATTGAGTTCTTTTAACTGCTCGGATTTCTCATTGAGCTCTTTCTGCAATAATAAAAATTCGTCAGACTTTTCCTTCTCGATTTTATTTTTTAGAAAAGTTTCCAACGATTTTCTTTCTTCCTGCAGCTTCGCATTCAATCGCTCCTGGAACAACTCATTTTCCTTCTGTTTTTTCTTTTCAAATGCATCTTTTTCATTCTTCAGATCTTCCGATTGCTTTTGAAAATTTTTCCTTTCTCTTTCCAGTTCCAGGTTGAATTTTGCCTGCAATTCAGTTTGCATCTGCTTGTATAAAATACTGTTTACATCTATTTGTGTATGGCAGTTAGGACATTCAATTTTTGTTTCGGTGCTCATAATTTCGAAAGTTGGATGAGATCAATAATTAGGGGTCGGTGTTTTGAAGAGCCGCGTCAAATTTATTAATTAAATGTTGATTGAAAAGGCAGTGTTGATAAAAAGAAAGAGGGGAAATGCAACGTTATCTGAATTAATAGTGTCAGAGAAATTAAAATGACACTTTTCAAAAATAAATCTTTTTATCGCTTGATCCTTTTAACTGGAATTCCTTTTCTTTTAGGTTGTACAAAATACAAACTTGAATCGATCAATAATAACTCTGCCACACTTTATAATTGCAGCTCAAGCTCAACCGAACCTTATATTTGTTTTGATTCTTTAATAACTGATAGCCGCTGTCCAAAGCCAGGAGTATGTTTTTGGTCAGGAACGGCAGTAATTAAAGTAAGTTTTCATGAAAAGGACAATGTACACACTTTTAAAATGTCTCTCAAAGGTTTTCCATCTATCGGTTATCCTAATGATACTGCTATTGCCGGCTATAGAATCGTGTTGATTGATTTAACCCCGTATCTTGATTTTACTGTGCCTTCGCAAGCATCGGATATCCGGGCAACATTTAATATCATTCAGTAGTATAAAAAGCTGGTCAATCTTATCGGGAAAAAAATTATAATATAAGGCCTTTGAATCTATTCGTAATAAGCTAATAAGGTTTTCAGCGGGGAGAGTTCGCTTCTTGGCCAATAAAAATTTGATTTACTTATCTGTTTACTGTTTCAAAAATTATTTTCTCTTTTTTAGTCATAGAAAAAATTTATTCTATCTTTATTTTTTCGATACAAATTTTTTACAAATAATCTTTTTGCAGGAAACCATTAAATACAGTGAAGAAGAATTGATTCAATTGCTCAAAAGCGCTGATCAATCCGCCTTTAGTTATTTGTATGACCATTATTCCGGAGCCTTGTATGGAGTTATTTTTAAAATAATTGGCGAACGGGCCTTGGCAGAAGATATTCTTCAGGAAGCATTTGTAAAGATCTGGAACAATTTTTCTTCGTACGATTCTTCAAAAGGCCGCCTGTTTACCTGGATGCTCAACATCACCCGAAACTTAACAATTGATACACTCAGAAGTAAAAGTTATAAAAAACAATCAAAAATCCACGGAAGCGAAAATGCCGTAAATTATGCGGGCAATAATGTCAATGAAAATGAAAAGTTTGATGCGATGGGAATCAGGAAACAAACCTTGCTGCTCAAAGAGGATCAGAAACAAATAATTGATATGGCTTATTTTGATGGATTTACACAGGAAGAGATTTCGAAGAAATTGGGAATACCATTAGGAACCGTAAAAACAAGAATGAGAACAGCAATATCTGTTTTAAAAAAATTAGTACAACCTTAAATTGAATAAACAAGAATTCATATCATCCGGTTTGCTCGAGCTTTATGCAATGGGGATTTCTTCAGCAGAAGAAAATAAAATCGTTGAGCAGCATCTTCAGGAATTTCCGGAATTGAAAGACGAACTGAAGGAGATAGAAATGTCTCTTGAAAATTATGCGCAGGCAAATGCAGTGCAACCTGCTGCGCACGTAAAAGAAAAATTATTCAACCAGCTTTTTACAAAAGAGGGAGGTGATGAGAATAATGAAGCACCGGTAATCTCTATAAATAAAAAATATCGTCGCCCGGTATTTTATAAGTTTATTGCAGCAGCAGTTTTCATTTTATTGATAGGAAGTATTGTTCTTAATTATAGTTATTACGAAAAATATCACCAGCTGAATGATGAATTGGCAAATGCTCAGCAAAAACTGGATGAACAGGAAAAATCGACCCAGGCAATGAGCCATGATTTGGACGTGATGACAAATAAAAATGCGTTGCCTGTTGTATTGAATGGTACCCAAAATGCACCAGATGCAGTTGCTAAAATATTCTGGATGAAAAATACGGGCGAAGTTTATATTGATCCTAAGAATCTGCCAAACGTGCCGGAAGGAAAGCAATACCAGCTTTGGGCAATCGTTGACGGAAAACCTGTTGATGCCGGGCTAATCGAAACAAGTAAAGGCACTTATCATATTCAGAAAATGAAATCCTTTGGCAATGTTCAGGCCTTTGCCATTACTCTGGAAAAAGCAGGTGGAAGTCCGACACCGACGATGAATGAAATGATTGTTAGCGCTAAGATGTAAAAATGGATTTGCTACTTCAATAGTTTTTCTGACTTCTTCTCTACTTCTTCTTTCATTTGATTTTTGAAATCCATCAATTTTTTTGAAAGTTCTTTATCAGAAGTACCTAAAATTTCTGCTGCCAATATTCCCGCATTTTTTGCAGCATTAAGAGCTACAGTAGCGACCGGAACGCCGTTTGGCATTTGTAAAATGGAGAGAACAGAATCCCATCCATCTATGGAATTGGAAGATTTTATCGGTACACCAATTACCGGAATTGTTGTAAGCGAAGCAATCATTCCGGGAAGATGTGCAGCGCCACCCGCACCTGCGATGATCACTTTTAACCCACGCTCAACGGCAGTTGTAGCATATGTTGCCATTTTCAATGGTGTGCGATGAGCAGAAACAATATCTAATTCATAAGGAACACTGAATTGCTTTAAAATTTCAGCAGCAGCTTGCATAATATTTAAATCGCTGTCGCTTCCCATGATAATCCCAACAAGAGGTTGTTTTGATTTTGCCATTGAATTAATTTGAACAAATATAGTTCAAGCTTTTATTTTAAAACGAAATCTGAACTAACATTCAACCATCGGCTTTCAGGCTTCAATTAAAGATTTGCAATATCTCCATCCAGCAATGCCACAGTTGCTTCAGCTATTTTTGCCTGGTAAAGGGCATTGTACAATCGGTTTTTTGCATCGTTATAGCTGATCTGTATTTGCCGAAGTTCTACTGAAGTAATGTTTAATTTTTTATAACGTTCTGTGGCGATATTAATATTTTCTGTTGCCAGAACCAGGTTATTTTTTTCAAGCTCTATTGATTTCAGTGCATTATTATAATTGATGTATGCATTGGTAAGAGCCGTTTCAATATTATTTTTTGTTTGATCAATGGTAATCTTTTGATTTTTTATTTGAATATCACTGATCTGCAATTGTTTTTTAACTAAAATTCCATTGAACAATGGGACCGTAATTCCTACTGATCCTGAAGGCCCGTATGTTTGATTGAAAAGTGTAAAACCTGCGCCATTGCTGTTTCTTGCGAAATTATAAAAGCCGTTTAAATCAACAGATGGAAGTCGCGCTGCATTGATTTCTTTTTTTTCCTGTGCCAATACCAATAACTGGCTGTTAGCAAGAAGCACATCCGGGTTTTGCTTTGCAATTTTGGTTTGAACAGCAGCATAAGCCGGCAAAGGCACTACGACAATAGTATCAACAACGTTGTAAGAAGTATCAGGATTTTTTCCCAGCAGATTATTCAGAGAAGATTTGGCAACAGCAATGGAATTTTGCAATGAAAGCAAATTTGAACGCTGTTCATTCAGATCTACCTGCGCTTCCAGCACTTCATATTTTGCTCCGGTTCCGATCTCGAATCTCCGCTCGGCAAGGTTATAGCGATCCGTATATAAAACAATTTGTTCCAGAGTAGCTTTTTTTTGTTCCTCCAGCGTTACAATATTGTAATAGGAACTGATAACATTAAAGACGGTTTCATTCAGGTTTTTTCTGAAAGAATATTCGCCGCTTCGTTCTAACTCTTCCAGTCTTTTCTTGGTGGCAAACATTTTGAATCCGTCAAAAACACGCCAGTTTACTGCAATTCCTGCATTAAGATTTTGAGTAGTATTTCCGTTTTTCCTGGTAACAGTGCCATTGCTTAATTTTTGCTCCAGGTTATTAACTCCAACAGCTTTTGTGGCGGTTGCGCTTATAAGTGGGATAGCGCCTGCATTTGCCCAATTGTTATTGATCGTACCTATTTCAATTTCATTTTTACTGATGATGATTCCATAATTATTTTCAATGGCAATCTTTACAGCATTCTGCGCTGTCAGCAACGAATCCTGCGCACGAACAGAAAAATCAAGAAGCAAACTAAAACCAAAAATCAAGAATAAAAATTTATAACAGCGCTTCATTCAAAGGTTGTTTTTTACGTGAAAGAAAAGCATACATTGCAGGCACCACATACAATGTCAGGATCAGTGAAAATAAAATTCCACCAACGATCACAACTCCCAATGGCACACGGCTTGTAGAGGCATCTCCTATCGAAAGCGCCAGCGGTAATGCGCCAAGAGACATGGCCAGACTGGTCATTAAAATCGGGCGCAAACGCAGATAAGCAGACTCAACAACCGCATCAATTTTCTTCATGCCGGCATCTCTTTTTTGGTTGGCAAATTCAACGATCAGAATTCCATTTTTTGTAACCAGGCCGATCAGCATGATCATTCCGATCTGAGAAAAAATATTAAATGTTTGCCCAAAGATCCAAAGCGAAAGCAAAGCTCCTGCCAACGCCAGGGGCACTGTGATCATAATGATAAACGGATCCACAAAGCTCTCAAATTGGGCGGCAAGAACCAGGTAAATCAGGATCAATGCAAGCACAAAAGCAAAAAGTGTGTTTCCCGAACTTTCTGAATAATCCCTGGAAGTGCCGCTTAGTGCTGTGGTGAAAGTTGGATCTAATAATTTTTTAGAGATGCGCTCCATCTCTTTAATTCCATCTCCAACAGTGTAACCCGGTTGAAGACCTGCAGAAATGGTAGCTGATTTATACCTGTTGAAATGATAAATGGTCGGAGGTGCCGATGCCTCAGAAATAGTAACTAAATTATCAAGACTTATGTTTTGACCAACATTATTTTTCACCATGATTTTGCTGAGATCATTCGGATCATCTCTGTCGCTTCGATCTACTTGTCCGAGCACCTGGTATTGTTTTCCTGATTTCAAGAAATAACCAAGCCTTCTGTCGCTATAAGCAAGTTCAAGAGCCTGGTTAATATCATCCACACTTATTCCTAATTCACTTGCACGAAGCCGGTCAATGTTCACCCGTAATTCAGGTTTATTAAATTTTAAATCCGCGTCGACGCCTTGTAAAACAGGGCTTTTTTTGGCTTCATCTAAAAATTCAGGAAGCACTTTTCTGATTTTATCAAAATCATTGTTTTGAATTACAAATTGAACCGGCTGACCGCCGCGACGATTGGTAGAAATAGTTTCTTCCTGGCTCGCAAAAGCTCTTCCCTGTGGGAAGTTTTTCAAATTCTTGTTGACCATTTCTACAATTTGCTGTTGCGATCTGTTTCTGTCTTTTGGATCAGTAAGCATTACATTAAAGAAACCACTGTTGACAGAACCTCCGCCAAATCCCGGAGCGGTAAGGCTTATAAGCATTGTCTTTTCAGGAATCGAATCAGTTAAGAAAGTATTCAGTGTGTCCATGTAAGAATCCATGTAATCGTATGAAGTACCTTCAGGAGCAGTAACGCTTAAACGAAACTGGCTGCGATCTTCCAACGGAGCAAGTTCTGAAGGAAGTCCTTTGAAAATAAAATAGATTAATCCTAAACAAACTGCCACCAAAGCAAGCGCTACCCATTTTACTTTCATAAATGCGGCAAGGCTTTTTTTGTAACCATTTTCCATTGCCTGGAAGAAAGGTTCTGTTTTTCTATAAAACCAGGAATGGCCAATCTTTTTATGAGTCAGTTTTACATTCAGAACGACGGTTAATGTCAATGAAACGAATGCTGAAATGAGCACGGCCCCTGCAACTACAATTCCAAATTCACGGAATAATCTTCCCACAAAGCCCTGCAGAAAAACAATCGGTAAAAATACAATTGCCAGCGTAATAGAAGTAGAAATAACAGCAAAATAAATTTCTTTGGAACCTTCTTTTGCCGCCTGGTATTTATTCATTCCCGCTTCTATTTTCTTGAAAATATTTTCCGTGACCACAATACCGTCATCCACTACAAGTCCCGTTGCCAATACGATTCCGAGAAGAGTAAGCACATTAATAGTGAAGCCAAAAATGTACATAATAAAGAAAGCGCCAATTAAAGAAACCGGGATATCAAATAAAGGACGAAGAGCCAGTATCCAATCTCTGAAAAATAAATAGATGATCAGAATTACCAGGCCTAAGGCAATCAAAAGTGTTTCTTCTACTTCAGAGATAGATTTTTTGATAAACTTTGTCTGATCCATTCCTACATCTAATTTCAAATCCGGTGGAATTTCTTTTTTAATATCAGCAAGTCTTTTATAAAACTCATCAGAAATCGCAACATAATTGGAACCAGGCTGCGGAATAATCGCAAGCATGATCATCGGAACTCCACTTTCTTTCAGTCCTGACTCTTCATTTTCCGGACCTAAAACAACATCTGCAACATCGCTTAATTTTACGTTGACACCGCCAATATTTTTTACGATCAAATTTTGGAATTGATCTTCTGTATTTAATTTTCCAAAAGTTCTCACAGATAATTCTGTATAATTTCCTGAGATTTTTCCGGCAGGAAGCTCAACACTTTGCGTTAGCAAAGCATTTTGCACATCGTTGGTAGAAAGGCCATAAGCCTGTAATTTATCCGGCTTGAACCAGATTCGCATCGCATATCTTTTTTCTCCCCAAACAGAAATCGAACTTACACCGGGAATAGTTTGCAAGCGCTCTACAATATTATTTTCCGCGTATTCAGTTACCTCCAATAGATTTTGTGTATTGCTTTGGACTGTTACTGCAATGATGGGTTGTGCACTTGCATCTGCTTTTGAAACAACCGGTGGTGCGTCTATATCCTGCGGTAATTGTCTTGTTGCCTGTGAAACTTTGTCTCTTACATCATTGGCCGCAGTTTCAAGATCAACACTCAATTCAAATTCCACATTGATATTGCTGCTTCCCTGGTTGCTTGAGGAACTGATGTTTTTTACCCCAGGAATTCCATTGATGGCTTTTTCAAGTGGCTCTGTAATTTGCGATTCAATGATATCTGAATTGGCACCTTCATAATTTGTTCTTACAGAAATATTGGGAGGATCAATTGCGGGGTAATCCCTTACACCCAAAAATTTAAATCCGATGATACCAAATAACACGATCACCAGGTTTAAAACAATGGCAAATACAGGACGCCGTAAACTTATTTGAGAAATATTCACTTTTGTTACTCTACTTATTTAAAGATGAAAGATCGATCTTACTTCCGGGTTTGATCGAAAGCAGACCAGTAGTAATAACAGTATCACCGATGGAAAGACCACTGAGAATTTCAACTCTTGCAGAATCTCTTGTGCCGGTAGTTACTGTTTTAAAATCTGCAAGGCCGCCGTTATAAACGATCACTTTTTTATCCCTTGCTTCCGGAATGATTGCTTGTGTTGGGATCATTACCGCTTTGTCATTATCGCCCATGTCAAAAGATACTTTGGCAAAGGAACCGGCGGTGATATTTTTATCAACGTTTTCAACAACTGCATGCACTTTTAAACTCCTGTTTTCTTGCGTGATGCCGGATTCTGTTGCAAAGATCTTTGCCTGATATTTTTTGTTGGTTGCCTCAGTGGTGAAATTGATCACATTGCCGAGTTTTACTGCCGGAGTAAATCTTTCCGGAACACTAAATTCTAATTTTAATTTTCTGTCCTGGCGAATGGTGGTAATGACAGTAGTTGGAGTAATGAATGCACCAATACTGATATTTTTAAAACCAAGTTTCCCATCAAAAGGAGCACGGATAATCGTTTTATCGATCGAAGCTTTTAAAACTTCCATATCAGCTTTAATGCTACTCACATTCAAAACACTTAGATCATAATCCTGCTGGCTGATCCCTCCGATCTTTAATAATTCCTCTTGCCGTTCCTGGGTTTTTTCAGCAACCTGTAATTGGACGGCCAGTTTTTGAAGCTGTGCCTGCAGGTCGCCATCAAAAAGACGTGCCAGCAAAGTTCCTTTGGAAACATGAGCGCCTTCTTTGATAGAAAGATAAGTAACTTTTCCGGATACTTCCGGATGGATTTCTGTTTCCTCAAAAGGCATCAATGTGCCCGCCACTTCTATGCTTGAATGCAAAACGGATGGGTAAATAATGTATCCCTGAACGGATAATGGCCCCGCATGAGCAGCAGATTTATTATTTGATTTTGGAGGATCTTCTTGTTTTGTTTTGCTTCCGCAGGCAGTAATAAAAGATAAAAATAAAATGCCTGCTATCAATTTCCCGTGCTTCAATTTCATTATACTAACGCTGATTTTTTTTGTCTGAATTTTATAAGACGCTGAAAGTTAAAAAAACCTTCGCTTTAATTTCTGTTAAGCGATTACTTTTAATAATTGTTTCACTTTATTGGCAACATGAATAAGCTCTTGTCTTTCATTACTGAGAACTGTTACATGTCCCATTTTTCTTCCAGGCCTTGTTTCTTTTTTCCCATAAATATGAACGAACACATTCTCGATTTGCAGCACATCTGCCAGGTTTTGATATTTGGCTTCGCCTTTATAATTTTCTTCACCGATAAGATTGACCATCGCAGAATTTGTAATGGATTTTGTTGATCCTAAGGGATAACCAAGCAGGATACGCCAAAGCATATCAAACTGCGAAGAATAAGCGGCCTCTATCGTATGATGACCGCTGTTGTGTACTCTTGGCGCGGTTTCGTTCACCAAAACATTGTCGTCAATATCAATAAATAATTCGACCGCAAAGATACCGGGGCTTCGAAGATTTTTTACCACCGTTAATGCCACTGCTTCTGCCTTCCATAAAGTTTTTTCACCAATATTTGCCGGACTTAGCTGGTATTCCAATAAATTCAAATCTTTGTTGAAGATCATTTCTACCGGCGGATAAAGAGTCGTTTTTCCATCCGCACCAACCGCAACAATGATTGAAATTTCTTTTTTGATACTAACTAATTTTTCCAAAACTGCTTCTTCGTCAAAACCTTTTTCAACATCATTTTCATTCTTTAAAATTTCAACGCCGCGCCCGTCGTAGCCGCCAACAGCGAGTTTGTGAGCAGCAGGTAAAAAACTTAGATGGTTTTGAATATCCTCTTTTTTTGAAGTGATCACAAATGATGAAGACGGAATCTGATGTTCTTTATAAAAATTTTTCTGTAAAATCTTATTCTTAATAATTTCAAGTGCTGAAGGTTTGGGATAAACTTTTACGCCTTCTGATTCTAATTTTTTTAATGCTTCAATATTAACTGATTCAATCTCAATCGTAATGGAGTCAAGGTTTTTACCAAAATGATATACGTCATCAAAGTTGGTAATGTCGCCTTGTATAAAATGACTGCACAAATGAGCCGCAGGGCATTCCGGATCTTTTTCCAGTACAAAAGTTTCTACGGGATAATTGGCTGCCGCCTGCAATAACATTCTTCCTAACTGGCCACCGCCTAGTATTCCAACTTTTTGCATGAAAAAATTTTTTGCAAGATAAATGTTCAAAATTTATTTGAAGAGGTTGAGTAATGATTTAGAAATTATTTATTAAGAGCAGGTGCGCAAATAATGATGATTTTTAAATTTATTTTTCGAACATACATTCATTTAGAAATCAGTTAAACGATTGTTTAGAGGTGTTAATTTTAAATAATACTTTCTATTATATTTGTTTAAGATCTTTTATTTCCCGCATTAAAAATTAAATTATGACCGCTCTCAGAACATGTTTTACGATTCTCGCCATATTTTTTTCTGCACCAATCCTTGCACAAAAGGCCACCGTATTAAAAGGTGACGGGCTGAATAAATTATCGATTTTGGAAGGCAAGTGGAAAGCAGAAAACCAAGCTGGCTCCGGTGATAGTACATCTGCTGTTTTTGCCTGTCACTTTTCAGAAAACAAAAACTTTCTGGTTTGTGATCAGATGATAAATCATGAAGGACATCAAACAAATAATCTTTCTATTTATTCTTACGATAGCCTCAATCATTATAAACTTACTTTAGTTGGCATTCCTGGCATTGAGCCATTCTCAATTCCTGCTATCACCACCGGCGATAGTTTAATTTATCCCGGAAGCCATTTGGAAAATGGAATAAAAGTTTATAACCGCACTTTGAATGTTTTTTTGAACAATGCGAAATATGAATTTTTTATTCAATCTTCAAATGATAATATTCATTGGACGACTTCTCTTTCCGGAACAACGGAAAAGATAAAATGATTTGTTGCGCAAGTTTCTTATTCAAATTATCGTTGTATAATTTTAGAAGTTATTTTCGCTTATGCACAAACTTCTGATTCTGTTATTTATTTTTCCTGCGATTTCAGTTTCTTCTCAAACCATTGAAGGAACAGTAAAAGATACCGAAGGCCGGATTCTGCCGTTTGCTTCTGTTCTTGTCAAGGGCACTCCATCAGGCGTTACAGCCAACCAGGAAGGAAAATTCAGCATCCATCTTTCACCTGGAAAATATGTTTTGGATTGTCATTATGTTGGATACGCTACGTCTTCAAAACAAATCACTGTTGACTCAGCAAATCAAAAAGTAAATTTTGTATTAACGCAACAGAAGCTGACTTTAAAAGAAGTGGTGGTTAAAAAAAGTGCAGAAGATCCGGCTTACGAAATTATTCGTAATGCGATTAAAAAAAGAAAGTTCTATCAAACCGAGGTTAAAGCTTTTCAGGCACAGATCTATATAAAAGGAATGATCCGGATGATCAATCTTCCTGAGAAAATTTTCGGAAAGAAAATTCCTGAAGATGACAGAAGTGAGATGGGGCTTGATTCTTCGGGGAAAGGAATTATTTATCTGACAGAATCTGTTACCAAAGTTTCTGCAGAAGAACCAGACAAGCTAAAACTGGAAGTGGTTTCTACAAGAGTGAGTGGTAATAACGGACTCGGATTTAGTTTTCCGGCATTTCTGAGCTTTTATGACAACAATGTGAATATTGCAGATCAATTAAATCCTCGTGGCTTTGTATCGCCGATTGCTGATAACGCTTTTAATTTTTATAACTATAAATTCATGGGAAGTTTTTTTGAAGACGGAAATGAAGTGAACGTTATAACAGTGATCCCTAAACGTAATTATGAGCCTTTGTTTTCAGGTATCATCAACATTACTGAAAATGACTGGCGCATTTATAGCTGCAATCTTACCTTAACTAAAAAATCTCCGAGGAAACTTTGTAAATGTATATTCTGATTACAATTTGAATCCTCATTTTCCAAAAGGATTTTTTGATCGTGTGATGATAAAATATGATACTTCGGTAAATAAAAAACCTCATGCTTACTGGGATTCAATAAGGCCAGTTCCTCTTGAGCCACAGGAAATAAAAGATTACCGGACAAAGGACAGTGCCTTTGCATCCAAACAGGATTCTACAAAAGAAAATCTTGATTCATTGAGAAAAAAACAAGGACCGGTAAAACTTTCGCAGGTATTTTGGTCTGGCGTAAATCGTACTCATTACAGTTATTCTAATCCTTACCAGGTACAATTTGATCCATTGTTGAAAACCCTGCAATATAATACGGTAGAAGGTTTGGCAATAAATCCATCTTTAGTGATTTCAAAATTTTCGAAAAAATTAAAAGCGAAAATAAGTTTCATTGCTGATGCACGATATGGATTTAATAACAATCATCTCAATCCGTGGGCTGGTTCAAAATTCACCAGTGCAGATGTTTTTGATCCTGATAAAAAAATGAAGAATGAATCTTTTTTTGTGGCCGGCGGCAAACGTGTCAGCCAGTTTTTCAAAGAAAGCCAGATCACTGGTTTGACCAACAGCATAGGCACGCTTCTTTATGGAACGAACGATATGAAGATCTATGAGAATTATTTTGCAAAAACCGGTTTTGCAAAAAAGTGGGAGAGTGGCGTCAATTTTTTAATTGAAGGTGAATATGAAGATCGGTTGCCAATTGATAACACCACTGATTTTATTTTAAATAAGAAATGGCAATATCGTTTTACTCCAAATTACCCTGTTGAAATTTTGTCATCACAATTTCCAAGACACCAGGCAGTTTTAGGGCGGTTATCGCTCAGTATCCAGCCCGGACAACATTACATTCAATTTCCAACTTACAGAATGGCTATAGGATCTACGTATCCAACGTTTACTTTTGATTACACCAAAGGATTTAAGAATATTTTTGGAAGTGATGTTGATTACGATAAATGGTCATTGAATGTTGCTGATAACAATAATTTAAAGCTGGCGGGTGTTATAGAATATAGTTTAACCGTTGGAGGTTTTTTAAATAATAAATCTGTATTTGCGCAGGATTACACACATTTTTATTCAAGCTATTCTCACATTGCCGGTGAGTATGTAAAATCTTTGCAACTGGCTTCTACTTACCAGTTTAGTAATATTTCCAATTTCTATTTTGAATTTCTTTTTGAACATCATTCGAATGGATTAATAACGAATAAAATTCCGGGATTCAAAAAATTGAAATGGAATTTGGTTGAAGGAGCCAATGCCCTTTATATCAATCCAAACACGCGGTATTCAGAAGTGTTTGTTGGCCTTGAGAATATTTTTAAACTCTTTAGAATTGACGCGGTTGCCGGTTTTCAGAATGGTTTTAAACCTGTCTATACTTACCGGATAGGCTTCGGTGGATTGTTAGGCGATGCATTTAACGCACAACGATTTAAGAGAACAGAAAAAATTATCGATGTATGGTAAAATTAATTACAGTTAAGAAAGAACAAGGTTGGTTTATTATTATTATTTTTTCGTGATTACAATTTTCTCCGTGTATTCCTGGATGACCTTGTTGAAGAATTTTCTTGCATCTTCAAACTTTTCTGCGGGGATAACATTGGTAGAAAGTTGGAGAAAAGCTACAGAAGTAACCGTATTGCTTTTTTCATCATAAGAATATTTTGTCAGGAATTTCCCATATTCAAACTGTTCATTCCATGGCTGTGGAAGATTGGCGACCATGTAATTTTCAGGAAGCTGATAAATTGTTGTATCAGTTTTTATGAAAGGAGAATGAAAATAATAAGGCTTCGTTCTTTTCTTAGTGTCAGGCAAAGTGGCATTCATTATTTTATAAATTCTCGGGTTCAAAAACATTTTACTTCCGGCTGAAAATTCAGGAACTTTTTCAAAGTCTAATTTGAATGAAGTTTCTGCACAATCATTTTTTTTGTTGGTATTCATTTCAAATGCATCAGGCTGAAGAAAGCCCAGCCTTCTAATAAGATATTCTTTCTGATCATCTTTTTTTTCATTCATTACATAATTAATAATTTCCTGCTTGTATTCTCCCGTTGTCTTCATCACGCTTTCACTTTCTCCTGAACCATCTTCTTTAAGAATTACTTTTGTATGAAGGCACAATGTATTTTCGGATGCTTTACTTTTTGGTGTCGGAACCAAAACTCCGCCATTTGGTGTGATCAGTAACGCATTTCTATTTTCCGTAAAACTTCCCAATATGCCCGGGTCAGCTGTGTTGTCTGTGCATTCGAGCCATGTGGTATCGTGATTTTCAGGCACACAAACTATGACATGATTAAATGCTTCTTCAGGAAAATCGGGATCAACAGGTTGCTGATTATATTCTGCATTAATAAGCGCCGGATAACTTACAATTCCAACAGCATCAAGCATTGCCTCCATATAATTTGCAAGCGCTTTACAATCGCCATATTTTTTCTTATCAACAAAATCGGCATCAAAAGGTTTCAACCCGCCAATTCCTAATTGAATACTCACATACCTGAAATTCTTTTGTAAATAATTATAAAGTATGTCGATTTTTTCGCGATTGCTTTTTGCATCCTTCACTAAATTTTTCAAAGACATTTTTGTTTCTTCTGATAAATTCAAAGAGCCTTTTGTGAGCTGTGTATACCAGTCTCCCAGGTTTTTCCAACTTGTAAGATCACCATCATTTCCATCCATTGAAAATTTATTGGGAGAAATTAAAATTGCCGGATAACTATTTCTATAACTACCCGAACCATCTTCTTCGGGAACAGCAGCAAGATTTTTTACTTCCCATGAATAAATTTTATTCTTGCTGTCAGAAGAAATCGCAGGCGCTATTGAAACATGTTGCGCTTTAAATTTCAAATCCAAATCTGCCGGAACAGAAGCAGTGTATTGAGACTGTTCTACAGATTGTTCCGGATCTTCAATAGAGTAATCCGGATAACGGATAGTCCCTTTTAATTTTATTACATAATCATATTGAATCGTTAACGGGTAAGTAGCAGTGGCAACTTTGAGATAATATACTTTTCCGTCAATGACAAGCCCCTCGCCAATTCCCTGCGATTTCATGTCCTTCATTTTGTATTTATTCAACTGTTTTCCGTTCGCATCAAAAACTCTTATTTCTGCATCATCAAGCTTTGTGAACTCGTCAGTGGTTTGTTTAAAGAAAAGAACATCATCTGCTTCAGGATCGAGAACAGTGAACACCTGGTGAATAGAAATCTTTGCATTACTAATATCCTTTACTTCAAAATTAATTTTCTCTTCACGCTTCACACTGTGCGCCTTTTCTTTTAAAGCGGCAGGGATGGTGGAGGCATCATAAATATTTACCTGCGAAAAAATTTGTGTAGTGCAGAAAGAAAATATAAGGATCAGCAAAAAGTTTTTCATCAGGTAGTTTTTTTCTTTTTGATTACAATTTGTTCATTCAAAGTGCTGAATAATTTTTTATAAAATTCCTGGAAGTCACCATAAGAGCTTGCGGGATAATAGGAGCGTGTAAAATCGAGAGAGATCCTGAAATTTATTTCATTATTATCGCGCTGGATAAGGCGTTCGAGCGTAATGGATGAATCCGGCATGATCATTTTTATGCTCTTTGGAAGATCGTCAAATTCATAATCAGCCGGAAGATCTACTTTGCCAATCAGCATGTATGATTGAGGATAATTGAAATCAATATCTGTTTTTCTTTCATCGGCAATGAATGGATTTTTTTCAAGCCCCTGGAAAAGATTCAATGTAAAATATTTGAAGTCTCCGGATGCATTTACAGGCATTGTAAAATCCAGTTTCTGTTGCAGGGGCATTGTATCAACATCTTCATATTTCAATTCAATATTTTTTACTTTAAGTCCGGTAAGGTCTTTGGTAAAATAATCATCAAAAGAGCTCTTCTCTTCTTTCCATTTTTTTACCCGTGGATTTTTCGAATAGCCATAACTGTAGATAGTTGCTTTTCCTTCCATTTGAGCATCAGCAGTAATTTCTGCAGAATATGAAACAATATTTTTCCAGCGGTCTTTTGCATCTGAAAGTCTTACCCAGCCCCCATATTCTTTGTCAACAATAAATCCTTCATTGTCTAAAACATCATACGGAATAAGGTTAGCAGGATTGTATTTATCAGCAGCATTCAAAAAATATTTGTTGTCACCGATGAGAACACAAGTCATGGCACAATTGAATTGCTCCAGGAAAGGATAAACGGTATTTACCGTTCCATTGTCTTTTGTGCTGACCAATAGTGGGAAAGCTTTGATCCCTGCATCTCTCAAAAGGCTGATGAGGATAAAATTGATCTCTGCATTGCTGCCAATTTTTTTCTCCCATGCAGTTTTCACTCCCTGTGAAGAATAAATATGTTCGGAATTATTCCAGTTCATATTTTCCCGAACGTAATTGTAGATCACCACCATTTTGTTATAGTCCCCCTGCACATTTTTTAATGAATCATCCAAAGATTTTGTATGAGGAACGTTCTTCTTTAATTGTAATCCAAAATCTTCATCGTCCAATAATTGTTGTGTAAGTTTCTCCCAGCTGGACATTACTTCTTCTTCCTGGCCGTCGTTGTAAACAATCCGTTGCAATTGACAAACAACACGCTGCAGATAATCTTTCTCTGCACCCATAAAAGGTTCTTCTCTCAATGCAGGAACATTTTTTAAAGAAAAAGTTCTTTCCTCAGCATGATCAGAAACAAGACCTCCGTGATAATATATATTGCTGTTAATCACTTCACTTTTGTGATCTACATTCTGATAGGACAGAACCTGTGTTACAAATCGAAAAATATTGGGAATTAAGATTCTGTACATGCTGAATCTTGTGGGAATATCATCCTGGAAGTACCAGTCATCAACATTTCCTAACGATTTCTTTGTATCAGTAAATTTATATTCAAACACGCTTCCAACTTTTACATCAGGCATGGTAAAAGTGACTTCCGAATACTGGTTGTTTATTTTTTTAATATAGATCGAAGAGTTATCAAGCCTGGTGGTAACAACATTTCCTGCATCATCAAGATTGTAAGTGACGCCGGAGATATTATTAATGTTTTCATATCTCTCCCTACTGTAAAAACGAACTTTGATGTTCGCTTCGTCAAGTCCTTTGTCTTTTAGAATTTTAATGCGTGTTCTTGAATCTGTGATGATTTCAATGTCGTCTCCAACAATATCATAATGAACATCTGAGAAGGAGAGAAGCTTGTATGCTTCTGCGTCTTTGTCAAATTCACATTCTTTTAATTGAAGATCTGCTTTGTCAATTTTTCCGTAGCCGGGAATTTCTTTTTCTTTTTGAGCAAAAATGAGGGATGTGCTCAGTACGAGCAGGTACGTTAGTGTTAGTTTTCTCATGGAGGTGTTAGTTAATTGTGGCTACGAAAGTAGAAAAAAATTATTAACAAAACATTTTATTTCCCATTAAGAAAGTAGAAAATGAAGTATGATTGTTTTTGAAAATAAAAAGTAACCGAAGGGAAAAATAGAAATTTAAATTTCTCTTTTTACTGAGATTTCAAGGAAAGCATTTCCCAGGGTTTGAATAATATCATCAGCGATCAAAGCTTCCTTTGAAATATTTTTTGCCGCAATGTCGCCTGCAAGTCCATGAAGATAAACTCCAAGAATACAAGCATTCAAAGAGGAATATTTTTGCGCAAGCAAGCCTGTGATAATTCCTGTAAGAACGTCTCCGGCGCCGGCGGTAGCCATTCCAGCGTTTCCTGTCGAATTAAAAAATCCTTTTCCCTGTGGCGAGGCGATAAAAGTATAATGGCCTTTCAACACTATAAAGATGTTCAGCTCTTTTGCTTTTTGCAAACACAGATTGATCCGGTCAAAATCAGAATTACTTTTTCCAAACAACCTTTCAAATTCTTTGGGATGCGGCGTCATAATGCTGCCTGCAGGAATCAATTGATATAATTCCTGGTTCTCACTTAATACATTGAGCGCATCAGCATCTATAACAACCGCTTTTTTAGTTTGAAATAATTCTTCTAATAGATTTTTATGAGAAGGATGTTTTCCGATGCCGGGGCCGATGCCAACTACATCGTAATCAGAAAAATCTTTTACATCTTTAATAAATTGCTCTCCTGAAACTTTACACATTGCTTCCGGTACTGCAGTTTGAAAAACAGTATATCCTGCTTCGCAAATAATAGCGGTAAGTTTTCCAACGCCGCTTCTCAAACAGGCGCGTGAAGCCAGAACCGCGGCGCCCATCATTCCATAACTGCCAGCTACCAGTGATGCATAACCGTAATTTCCTTTGTTGGAGAATTTCTTTCTTGGGAGGTATATTCCTGAAATTATTTTTTCATCTACAAATTCAAACTCACTTTTTTCTTTTACTTCAAATTCACTTGAAAGCCTGATGTCAAGCAAAACGATATTTCCAACAAAACCAGAGTTCTCCGGCATTAAAAAAGCAAGCTTCTGATTTTGGAAAGTAAGCGTATAGCTGGCTTTAATGATGCTATTGTCAGCGGAGCTTTTATCAATGTATAATCCGCTGGGAACATCGATCGATACTATATTTGAAGGGTTCCGGTTAATATAATCAATAAGCGTTGAAACCAATCCGGCTGGTTTTTTATTTAATCCGGTTCCAAAGATGGCATCAATAATTAAATCTCTTTTTGTCAGGTCAGGAAAAGAATTTTCATTTTCCAGGTAGAAGATTTTAGCAGATGTTTTCTTCAATCGTTGAAGATTCTTTTCAAAATCAGGAGAGCCTTCTTTTTTATCCTGTAAAATAAAAACAGAAACTTTGTATTCGGCTGATAAATGCCTTGCAATAGCAAGACCATCACCGCCGTTATTTCCTCTTCCGCAAAATATTTTTATTGCGCCGGGCTTTAAAAGATTCCCGCTGATCCAATGGGAACAGGCCGTAGCAGCGCGTTCCATTAACTCAATGGATTTTGCAGGCTCATGCTGGATCGTAAAAGAATCCCATGCTTTTATTTGTGAAGCAGAAAATATTTTCATCGTGCGTATTACTGAAGATATCTTTCTTTAAGAATAGTGACATGGTGTTGAAAATGGCCAGCAGTGATATATCCTAACGCTTTTACACTTATTTCGTAATCGCTTGCTTTTCCAACAGACTGTAGTTGTTCTTCTGAAAAACTATTAAAAAGATCGATGGTCGATTTTCTCACTGCCGTAAATTCTTCAATTAATTGTTCCCATTTTCTATTGTCGGCATTTGAATTTTTAGTGTATGCATTTTCATCAAAGGAAGGAAATATATTGGGATCTTTCCGGGAAAAGGCAAGTGCGCGAAAGCTGAAAACCCGCTCTGCGTCTGTAATATGTTGCAACACTTCTTTAATGCTCCATTTCCCCTCTGTATATCGATACAGGTATTTTTCTTCAGGAATGGAGTTAAAAAATGCTTCAGATTCCCGAAGCTGCTTTTCTAAAACTGTTTTTAAATCCTCATTTGCAACCAGCCTGATATAATTTTCAAAATAATTTGGATAAGTGCCAATTGAAGTTTTGGAAGACATTTTTTTTAAAATTTAATGATTTGAAAAAATAGGAAACAAAAATACTAATATTAAAAATTGAATAAGTGCAAAATAAAGATCAGCTATACTTTTGTTTACGGCACCAGATAAAAAAACCGACAATGATGATTGCCGGCTTTTAAAAAGAATTCTCAATAATTAATCTCTGTCTTTTTTCTTATGTCTCTTGTGTTTCTTTTCTTTTTTCATCGAGCCATCAGCGCCATTCGCATCTTTTTTTCTTTCTCCTTTCAATGTTGATGCAAGCTGTAAAGCATTATAAGCATTCAATTCTCCGCCGGAAGTGGAAATATCAGAAAGATAAACACTATCAGTTGAGCCAGGCAGTTTTACTTTTTCTGTGATCGGTGTAGCTGATTTGGTGATCACATATTTAACCTGTTCTGCACTCAGATCAGGATAATATTCAAGGATCAAAGCAGCAACGCCTGCAACAACAGGGGTGGCCATACTGGTTCCCGAAAAGTTGCCAAATTTATCATTGGGCAAAGTGGAATAGATATTTACACCAGGTGCAAATACATCAACAGACTTCTTTCCATAATTGCTAAAGCTGGCTGTAAACCCGCCATTGGTAGAATCGCCGCTGGCGCCAACCGTAATGAAATTAGGCGCTTCTCCGGATTTGTCCAGAAAATAAGGGTTTGGAAAATTAGCGGCAGAGTCAATATTTTTTGCATCGTTTCCTGCTGCATGAACCAAAAGAACTCCTTTGCTTTCTGCATATTTCACTGCGCTGTCAACCCATGCTTTCTGGGGAGAATAGCTTTTCCCGAAACTCATGCTGATCACCTCAGCACCGTTATCAACAGCATAACGAATCGCGTTGGCGATATCTTTATCATGTTCGTCTCCGTCAGGAACCGCACGAACCATCATGACCTTTACATTGTTGGCAATTCCATTCATACCAATTCCATTATCCCTCACAGCGCCAATAATCCCTGTTACGTGAGTACCATGAGAAGGAGTGCCGGCCATCACATCAGGGTTTCCATAATAACGATCGTTGAAATCATTTGGATTGTCTTTTACGATGTCGTTTCTGAAATTCTGAGGTGGAGTAGTAGCAGCTTCCCCTTTGCGGATTTCTCCTTTCAGGTAATCAAGAATATCTGTATTGCTGATGTCGTAATTATTATTGGCTCTTGCCATATTCAGATAAATGGCAGCGGCAATTTTTGCGTCAGGATCTGCGGAAGTATAACCTTTCAGATCATTGCCGGTAAACTCTGTTTTGCCCAGGTCTTTTGCAATAACAGAATCACCTCTTTCCAGGATGGGCAATATCTTTTCCATCTGCAGAAGTTCTGCAGGCGGTACTGCTGTAGTAACCTCCTCTTTTGCTCTCAGGTAGCTTTTGTATTCTTCCTTCTGAGCATCTGTCATTGTGGTAGTGTCTACATTTTTGCCTTCATATTTTTCTTTCAGACTCCAGTAAACCCTTGCACCCTCATAAGAATCCTGGTGAACATTTTTTCCGTCTTTGCCTCCAAGAAAATTCCATCCGTACACATCATCTACATAACCATTATGGTCATCATCAATTCCGTTTCCGGGTATTTCGCCGGGGTTGTGCCAGAGAATCGGCTTCAGGTCGGGCTGTAATGTGTCGACACCGCTATCGATCACAGCTACCAAAACGGTTTTACTTTTTTTATTATCCAAAAACTGGTAAGCTTTGTCAAGGCTGATCCCATAATATCCTGTGGTGCCCCTGTCTAACTGGTACCAATTATTTGGTGCCACTTTTATTGTTGAATCCGTGGTAGAATTCGTCTGAGCAAAACTCCATAATGGCA
>DATNFV010000054.1:0-170741 GCA_035606215.1 Hanamia sp. | reverse complement strand
TTCTACTTTAATTAAACATTTTCTTTGATTCCAGAAAAAATGCTGAGCAGTTAAAATCTAATTTTTTAAAAAACTAACTTTCTAAAGGATTAGTAAAATTAAAAAAGCCGTCTCAGTTTTTATTTTGAGACGGCCTCTTTTATTTTAAACTTCTTTTATTTTTTTTAATTACAATTCATACAATTTCCAAAAATATTGCAATTATTTCTCATCTCACTGCTTAACATTAAACCTTCAACAAACAACTTACCTTCCAAACAACTTATCCAGCTCATCTTTTTTAAATTCAAGAAAAACAGGTTTCCCATTTGGAGTTGTATTGCTGATACTGCAATTAAATAAATCTTCAACCAGCACTTCCATCTCTTTCTCAGATAAAAATGTTCCGGCTTTGATTGATTGTTGCCATGCCATCGATCTTAATAATTTTTCCCTTTTGGAAAAGCTCATGTCCATATTAAAATGTTTGTACTGTTCTAAAACTTTTTCTAATGCTTCTTTTTCATTTCCATCCGGAACATCCGCAGGCGAACCCTGGATAATGAAACTGTTATTTCCGAAAGGCTCTATCTGGTAACCTAAAATATTCAAATCAGAAAGCAGCTCCGTTAATAAAACTGCATCCTGCGGAGCGAGCTCAATCGCTGCTGGAAATAAACTTCTTTGAATGGCAATCGGCTTACCTTTCAACGCTTCAGTAAATCGTTCGTACAAAATTCTTTCATGTGCATTTTGCTGATGAATTACAATAAATCCATTTTCATTTTGAGCAACGATAAAACTTTTATGGACCTGTACATAGTCAGTTGATGTAGGCTTTTTATTTGGCGTAACTTCCCGCTTATAAGAAGAAGAAAAAAAATCTTCTTTTTCCACAATGTTTTTTTCCAAATCATTTTGAGAAAAAGGTTCTGAATAATTTTGCTTTAATAAACTGTCGTTCCATTTTCCAAGATCGGCTTTGCTTTCAATAAAATGAGCCTGGTTCTTTTTGGTAAACGTATTATATAATGAAGTGCCGGTTGCATAAGATTGTTTTTCAGAGGTAAATGGTTTGCTTACTGCATCCGTTTGTTGAATGGAAGCATCAAGATCAAAATCGAGTGTTGGAGTTACAGAATATTGTGCCAGTGCATGTTTCACTGCAGATTGAACAAATGCATAAATTAGTTTTTCATCTTCAAATTTTATTTCCTGCTTTGTAGGATGAACATTAATATCCAATCGCGAAGGATCAATATCAATGAACAAAGTGTACATCGGAAAACTATCTTTTGGAATCATGTCGCTGAAAGCATTCATCACCGCATGATTCAAATAAGCGCTTTTAATAAAACGGTTGTTAACAAAAAAATATTGGTCTCCGCGCGTCCTCTTTGCCGTTTCGGGTTTGCCAACAAATCCATAAATATTGATGTAATCCGTTTCCTCTTTTACACTTACCAGTTTTGCAGAATAATTATTTCCTAAAATCTGGATAATCCTTTGTTTCAAAGAACCTTTTTCAAGATGAAAAACTTCCTGGCCATTTGAAGAAAGTGAAAAAAACAAAGATGGAAAAGACATGGCCACACGAATGAATTCATCGACAATATGGCGTAATTCAGAAGCATTGCTTTTTAAAAAATTTCTTCTCGCCGGCACATTGAAAAATAAATTTTTCATCGAAATATTAGTGCCTTCGTTTGTGGCGACAGGCTGCTGCGACTTCACGATACTGTTTTCTATTTCGATAAATGTTCCGACCGATTCACCGGTTTTTTTAGTCTTTAATTCAACCTGCGCTACCCCAGCAATACTTGCCAACGCTTCGCCTCTAAAACCCATTGTTTTTATCTGGAAAAGGTCATCAATATTTTTTATTTTAGAAGTAGCATGACGCTCAAAACACATCCTGGCGTCTGTTTCACTCATTCCTTTACCGTTGTCAATTACCTGCACCAAAGCTTTTCCGGCATCATTTACAAAAAGCTTTATTTCTGTGGCTCCTGCATCTACCGCATTTTCCAGTAATTCTTTTACCGCACTAGCCGGACGTTGGATCACCTCTCCGGCAGCAATTTGATTAGCAATATTTTCAGGTAATAAGTTAATGATATCAGCCAATGGAACTCGTATTTTAGCTGGTAAAATTAATGCTTATTTTGTGGAAGATTTGTGAGTTGCGTACAATTAAAAAGTTAAGACCTTTTAGTAAATTTGTTGCAACAAAAAATAAAATTTTCTTTTGAAATACAATCAAGGTACTTTAACTAAATTAGAACGCATCCTAAGTGAAGGCGGATATATTGTAAGATATGAACGTGGCTCTTTTCAAAGTGGCTATTGCATTCTTGAAGCAAAAAAAGTTGTTGTTCTTAATAAATTTTTAAACCCGGAAGGAAGAATCAATACGCTGATTGATATCATTCCTGTTTTGGAAATCAATTATGATTTGTTGACTCACGATTCTCAGAAATTGCATGATGAAGTGATGGCGAAAACTGAAAGCCTCGAAAAATAACATTGGATTTTAATACGCACTTATTTTAGGATTTTACCTCCAAATTATTTTATAGCTTTGAAAGGTGACTTATCCTGATCTTCAAATTACTTTTCTTGGTACCGGCACAAGCGGCGGTGTTCCTATGATTGGTTGTGATTGCGGGGTTTGTTCATCTGAAAATGAAAAAGACAAAAGACTGCGCAGCAGCATTTTGGTTCAAAGTAAAAAAATAACTTTAGTTGTAGATACAACGCCTGATTTCCGCACACAAATGCTTCGCGAAAATGTTAAAAAGCTAGATGCGGTTCTTTTTACGCATCCTCACAAAGATCACATTGCCGGACTCGATGATATCAGAGCGTATAATTTTTTCCAGCAAAAACCGATGGAAGTTTATGCAAATGCGCTTACTGAAGAAGCACTTAGACGGGAATATTATTACATTTTTTCAGAAAAAAAATATCCCGGAATTCCAAGCATTAATCTTCATACTATTACAAATAAACCTTTTACGGTTGGAGATATTCCGGCATCTCCTGTTTTCGTTCATCATTTAAAAATGCCGGTTCTGGGATTTCGTTTCGGAAACTTTACTTATATCACTGATGCGAACAGAATTGATGAAGAAGAAAAGGAAAAAATAAAAGGAAGCGAAGTGCTTGTTGTAAATGCGTTGCGTAAAAAAGAACATATTTCTCATTTCAATTTAGAGGAAGCAATAGAACTTGTGGAAGAATTAAAAACTCCAACTGCTTATTTTACCCATATCAGCCACCAGCTTGGTTTACATGATGAGATCAGTAAAGAACTACCATCAAATATTCATTTAGCTTATGATGGATTACAAATCAATATTCCAGGGAAATAAAAATTCTGATGAGTCTAGTTACTTCTTAAAAAAAGCTTAAGCCTCGCTTTCCTGCATTTCGAACTGCATTTTATGAAGCTGGTAATAATGTCCCTGTAAGTTCATCAATTCGCCGTGAGTGCCTATTTCCTTAATTTCGCCTTTATCCAAAACCATTATTTTATTGGCTTTTCGAATCGTCGATAAACGATGAGCGATAACAATAGAAGTTCTTCCACGAATTAGTTTGTCAATCGCATGCTGAATTAATAATTCACTTTGGCTATCGATTGAAGAAGTAGCTTCGTCCAAAACTAAAATCGAAGGATTATATAAAAGTGCCCGAATGAAAGATAGTAATTGCCGCTGTCCAAGGGATAAAGTCGCACCTCTTTCCATCACATTGTAATCGTACCCTCCCGGCAATTGCATAATAAAATTATGAACGCCAATCATCTTTGCTGCTTCAATTGCCTGTTCCCTTTTTATCTCCTGATTTCTTAAAGTAATATTGTCCAAAACAGAACCGCTAAATAAAAACACATCCTGCAAAACCACTGCTATGCTGCTTCTCAGGAAATCAATATCATAATCATTAATGTTATGATCATCAATTTTAATTTCGCCTTTGTTGATTGGATAAAGTCGATTAAGCAAACTGATGATCGAAGTTTTTCCACTCCCTGTATGACCAACAATTGCCAGAGTTTCTCCTGGTTCTATTAAAAAATTAATGTTTTTTAAAACATAGTCTTCTTTGTTATAAGCAAACCAAACATGATCAAATTCTACTTTACCTTTTATAACTCCTGAATGAATTCCATTATGTTTATTCGGAGTCACATCTTCATTCTCCAATACTTTAAAAACTCTTTCACTGGCTACCATTCCCATTTGTAGAACATTAAATTTATCAGCTATCATTCTCAATGGCCGGAATAATAAATTCAGATACATGATAAAAGAAATGATAACACCTGCATCGGCTGAATAATTTCCTCCCCACCAAACCAAAAGCCCGATCGAAAATGCCAGCACAATTTCTACAACAGGGAAAAAAACAGAATATGCAAAAATCGCTTTTATGTTTGCATTACGATGTTGTTTATTGATTTCATTAAACTTGTTAAATTCTTTGTCTTCAACAGCGAAAGCCTGAACCACACTCATTCCTGTAATATGTTCCTGCACAAAAGCATTCAACGCTGCAACCGCATTTCTCACTTTTATAAATGATTTATTGACACTTTCTTTAAAAAAATATGTTGCGATAATGAGAATCGGAAATGGCGCAAGACTAATCAAAGAAAGCCGCCAATCAACGCCAAACATAAACAGCAGAATGGAAATAATCGAAAGCAGATCTGCAATGATCGGAATCAATCCGTTTGCAAAAATATCATTGATAGATTCGATATCATTTATAGTTCTTGTTGTCAAGGTTCCAATAGGAGTTTTATCAAATTGCCGAAGATTCAAACTCAATACCTTTTTATAAACCGTTACGCGCAAATCCTTCACTACCGTTTGTCCCAGCCAGGAAGTGATAAAACCAAAATAAAATCTGAGAATGGTTTCGAGCAACAACATTCCAATTTGAATGATAGTGATCATAACCAGCCAATACATGTTTTTATCCTTAATAAAATGATTAACAGTGTATTGAATCAAATATGGACGAAGCGGAGAAATAACGGCAAGAATAATGGAGAGAAAAATAGAGAGGTACAGCTTGTTTTTATACGGCAAGGCATAACTAAAAACTCTTTTCAGCACACTCAGATCCAATAATTTTTTTCGCTGTTTTTTCTCCGCCATTTAGCAAATTTAAAACGAAAAAGGCAGATAGGATTTATATTTCCAAACCATTTAAATGTAAAATTCAAATATTTTTTGAGAAAAAAACATCGGGGTTTCTTTATCCAAAAGTATGCGGGACTGTTGCCTTTTCACCGTTAACCCGTAAATTATTTTGAACTTCTTTTACTCCTGAAACGTTCTCTACCAAAGCTTCTGCACGATGTTTTTCAAAACGGCTGTTTACTGTTCCGGATAAAATCAGATCATTGTCTTTTACCTCAATATCAATATTCGAAGCATCTACAAGAGAATCTTCCATAAGCCGGTCTGCGGCATCATCTTTAATTCTTTGAGGAGGACGCATATAATTTTTCGGACCTTTTCCGCGATGTGGCCCTTCATAAGAATAATTCCTTTTCCGATGCCCGTAAAAATCATTATTCTTATAAGGATTCCTTATTTGATAATCATTCATCGTTCCTTCTTTATTTTCCAGTTCACTTCTTCTGTAATATCTGTCAGTACGATTGTCTGTAAAATATTCCCTGCTCATATCATTGTTCCCTGATTGGTTTATCCTGCCTAAATAATAATTCTGATCACGCGGATCATAGTTCCAGTTTGAATTGCGGTATTCATCAGGGAAACGCCAATTGTCTTTATACGGATTCCAGTTATAATCTCTCATTACTCAAAATTTAAAGTGATTTAATTGGTAATAAATAAGAAAAAACTATTCCGTTTTTTTCGAAAAGAAAATGGGATTAATTATGGGAAAACCGAACTTAAAACATCTCTAAAATTGTAAAATTTTCTTTTATAAAATCAAAATCAGATTAAAACTAAGTTTAGCAATCGAAGGGATTAAAATTATGTTGACTTGTTTCTACAAAAAAATTTAAAACAGAATAGTAGTAAAAGTTGTTTTGCTAAAAAACAGAAAAATAATATGACTTTTCTTTTAAAATTATTTATTGAACAGATTTTTAAAGAACTCTTTCATATCGTTCCATGAAGCAGAATCTGCGGCAGCATTATATTTTATAGGGATATTAAATTTTTCTCCTTTTGCTGTAGCATTTGGATTTGAAAAAGCATGTTCAGCATTTGGATAAACTTTGAAAATATAATCAGCATTAGCAGAATCCATTTCTTTTTTAAATTCAGTTACATGCGAATTTTCAAACTGATCGCTTCCTCCATGGCAAACCAGGAACTTTGCTTTCATATTTTTTTCTGGTTTTGCGCCTGTTAATCCACCATGAAAACTTACCACTCCTTTTAAATCTGAGCCTAATTTTGCTGCATTTAAAACTACATATCCGCCAAAACAATAACCAATAGCACCTATTTGTGAAGTATCAGTTTGAGGATAAGTTTTTAAAAAGTTAATCGCAGGGTCCAATCTTTTTTTTGCAAGGGAAGGATCTTTATAAAATGGTGTTGCCAATGCTTGTGCAGAAGTTGGATCTTCTGCGGTTTGTCCATTTCCATACACATCTACAGCCATTGCTATATATCCAAGTTCTGCCAGTTGTTTAGCGCGCCGACGACTGTAATCATTCAATCCCCACCACTCATGAACCACCAATATTCCTGGTCTTTTTCCCTTCTGAGCTTTTTTATAAGAAACAAAACCATCATATTTTTTACCATCAATTTCATAGCTTACTGCATCCTCCTGTATGTTGGGAAAAGAAAATTTTTCAGTCGAATCAGAATTAGTATTTGCTTCAGTTTTATTTCCTGCCTGATTACATGAAATTGAAGCAACGGATGTTGCAAGTAATGTCATAATGATTAATTTGAGATACATAAATATGTGAGTAAAAGAAATTAAGACGATTTTTTACCTCAATAAAAGTACCAAAAGATCCGAAAGCGATTAAAAAAAACGGCCAGTGATGAAGATCACCGGCCTTGCTTACCTCTGAAACCACAAGAAAAAGTTTATTTTTCCTGCTAAAAATTTGACAAGGTAATATTGTTAAACAAATTATTATAAAAGCACATAATAAATCAATTATGATATTGGCTCAGGAGGTCTTTTTAGAAATAGGAAAAGGAAAGAAAGGATGGGATTGCTAAATTAATATTTATTTATTTATAAAAACAATATTTCTAAGGTTTAATTTGAATATTTTTTTAATTCTCTTGCCGCGTGCTCGTCAATCTTTTTAATTTTATAATCATACCACCATTTTGGGGCCGTTTTTTTCAAAACGGTGTCAATACTTCTCATACCAAATAAATTCCATACCCCTTTTACTTTTCCCGAGAGGGAACTTTGAAGTGCCCGGAGGCTCATTGCAAAACCACTGTCAATATATTCCATATGATGCCAATAACCTGCCGGCATAAATAAGGTATCTCCCGGATTCAAAATTAAATCATAACCAACAGCGTGCCGTAATGCCGGGAATTTTTCATAGTCCGGCAAACCTTCATTTTTGCTGTAATTTGAGAAATCAGCAAGACTTAATACTTCAAAAGGCTTTCTATATAGCTTATGTTGTTCTTCATGTCGGAATAATAATACCCTTTTTCTTCCACAAAATTGTGTATGCATAATATGCGAAAGATCAATATCAAAATGCATATGAGTGATGGAAGATTCGCCGCCGGTAAAAAGCATTGGATATTTTTTTACAAAACCTGTCATCAAATGTTCCGGCCAGGTAAAATCATTGATTAATTGTGGTGCATGATCAAAAATATTGAATAGAAAAATGCGCCATGCAGCAGGGCCTTTTTGAATCATATCAACGTATTCCCGGAATGTTTTATAATCATCCGCAGTGTTGATTGGTGTGTAGGCATCGCTCTTGATATTATTGTAAAGCGCCACTTTTTTATCTCCAACAATTTCTTTAAAATAATCCCACGACCATTTTTTGTAGGCTGGCCATTCCTTTGCCAGCCCCGTAATCACAACAGGTTTTTTTGGAAAATAATAGTTGTTTTTAAAATCAGAAGGCTGAATATTTTCAACTGTGTCAATTGAATGTAATTGCATTGTGAGAACTTTACGATGCAAAATTAATTATTCCAATCCTAAATTTTCCGCTGGTTGAAAAATCTTACCACTTATTTAAAAGATAATTCTTCTGCGCATTCGTACCTTTGAAAGGTTTCAAAAAATTATACATTGGCAATTCATTTTCATAAACTCACGATAAAAGACATCAGGAAAGAAACACCTGAATGTGTTTCAATAGCTTTTGATATTCCGGCAGAAATTCAAAAAGATTTCAGATTTATTCAAGGGCAAAATGTAACGTTACGAACGTTTACAAACGGCACAGAAACAAGAAGATCTTATTCAATTTGCAGCAGTCCTTTGGAAAATGAATTAAGAGTTGCTGTAAAAAAAGTTGATAACGGTTTATTCTCCACTTTTGCAAATGAGGAATTAAAAAAAGGGGATGTGCTTGAAGTGTTGCCTCCAACAGGAACGTTTTATACAGAAGTAAAGCCTTCTCAAAAAAAGAATTATGTTTTTTTCGCGGCTGGTAGCGGAATTACCCCGGTTATTTCTATTATAAAAACGATCCTGGGAACCGAGAAAAAAAGCAATGTAACATTGTTATATGGCAATAAAAATCTTGCCTCTGTTATTTTTAAAGATCAACTGGAAGCGCTGAAAGATAAATATTTAGAAAGATTTAGTTTGTACCATATTTTCAGCCGTGAGAAAACTGAATCTGATTTTAATTACGGAAGAATTGATGTTTCAAAATTAAATCAACTTTCAAAATTTATTGATTTCAATAAAGTAGATAATTTTTTTATTTGCGGACCTGAGCAAATGATCTTTTCCATAAAAGATTTTTTGAAAGGCTGGGGAATCGAATCAGGAAAAATCCATTTTGAATTATTTACTACGCCCACAAAAGAACATACTAAAATTTACAAAGCTGTGGAACCGCCAACTCCAGAAGGAAGCGAGATTACTGTTAAAATTGACGGACGTAGCTTTGAATTCAAATTAGGTTATAATGAAGACACGATTCTGGAAGCAGGACTTGCACAGGGTGCGGATCTTCCTTTCGCTTGTAAAGGAGGTGTCTGCTGCACCTGCAAGGCAAAATTAGCAGAAGGTGAAGTTGAAATGGAAGCAAATTATGGCCTTGAAAAAAGCGAAATAAAGGCAGGCTTTATTTTGACTTGCCAATCACATCCGCGAAGCGAAAAAGTGGTAGTTGATTATGACCAGGCCTAAACAATTCCTATTTAAATTTAACCACATAGGAATACTAAATGCATCATGTATTCAGTAACTTTGAGAATAAAGTTTTCAGATGGATGCAGAAAAATTACTTGCAGATTTTGATGAAAAAATCTCCAACGAAATAAGGATTGAACCAAAAGATTGGATGCCGGATGAGTATCGCAAAACTTTGATCAGGCAGATAAGTCAACATGCCCATAGTGAAATTGTAGGAATGCTTCCGGAAGCAAATTGGATTACACGTGCTCCAACTTTAAGAAGAAAAGCAACTTTGCTGGCTAAAGTTCAGGATGAAGCGGGCCATGGACTATATTTATATTGTGCTGCCGAAACTTTAAATATTTCGCGCGATGAAATGATAGATCAACTGTTAAGCGGCAAGGCAAAATATTCTTCAATTTTTAATTACCCGACTCTGACATGGGCTGATATGGGCGCTATCGGCTGGCTCGTTGATGGTGCTGCAATTATGAACCAGGTTCCTTTGTGCCGCGCTTCTTATGGTCCTTATGCACGCGGAATGATTCGCATTTGTAAAGAAGAAAGTTTTCATCAAAGACAAGGTTATGAAATTTTATTAACACTGTGTCGTGGAAGCAAAGAGCAAAAAGAAATGGCGCAGGATGCGCTCAACCGCTGGTGGTGGCCAAGTTTGATGATGTTTGGTCCTAATGACGATGCTTCACCACATTCTGTCCAAAGTATGAAATGGAAAATAAAACGATTTTCAAATGATGAGCTACGACAAAAATTTGTGGATGTTTGCAAAGAGCAGGCAGATATTTTAGGCATTAGCATTCCTGATGTGGATTTAAAATGGAATGAGGAAAGAGGCCATTATGATTTTGGAGAAATAAACTGGGATGAATTCTGGAATGTTGTTAAAGGAAACGGTCCATGCAATAAAGAAAGATTGAATGTTAGAATAAAAGCACATGAAGATGGAAAATGGGTAAGAGAAGCTGCATTGGCGTACGCAGAAAAGAAAAGAGAAAAGGTTGTGGGAGAAGTTTTGGAGACTGATATGGCCTGAGTATTAATTATTGTTTTACCAGCATAATTATTTCAATAATCAAATAAAAAATCAATGGATTCAGAACCACTTTGGGAAGTTTTTATTCGAAGCAAACAAGGGCTGGAGCACAAGCATGTTGGAAGCCTTCATGCTGCCGATGCAAAAATGGCCATTGAAAATGCACGGGATGTTTATACCCGCAGAATGGAAGGTGTAAGTATTTGGGTGGTTGAATCTAAAAATATTTTTGCCACCAATCCTGACGAGGCAGAAAGCCTTTTTGATCCTGCAAATGATAAAATTTATCGTCATCCCACTTTCTATAATTTACCGGATGAATTGAAATATATGTAAATCCTAAACAACAAATGGATAGCAAAACAACAAATAATCCTCAAAATGATTTAGTTTCTTTTTCACTTTTTCTGGCCGATAGTTCTTTAATTATGGGACACAGGTTGAGCGAATGGACCGGCCATGGGCCGATGTTGGAGCAGGATATTGCGATTAGTAATATTGCTTTGGATCTCATTGGCCAAGCCAGAAATTTTTATCAATATTCAGCAAAGCTTAACAATGAAATTTATCCGGGGAAAAATACAACTGAAGACGACCTGGCTTATTTAAGGGATGCAAATCAATTTAAAAATTTATTGATTACAGAACTTCCAAATGGAGATTGGTCAAAAACAATTGGCAAAATATTTTTCTTTAGCTCCTGGCAATTCTATTTTTATCAAAAACTTATATCTTCTTCGGATGATCAACTTGCAGCAATTGCAGAAAAATCTTTGAAAGAAGTAACTTATCACAACAAATGGAGCAGCGAATGGGTGATTCGCTTAGGGGATGGAACGAAAGAAAGTAAAAAAAGAACGCAAAATGCGATTGATGATTTATGGCAATATACCGGGGAATTGTTTATTGCTACTGAGTTTGAGATAAATGTGGAAAAATGTTTATGCATCGATGTTAGAGCCATCCGGGAAGATTGGTTGAAAAAAGTAAAAGCAGTTTTGAAAGAAGCGACTTTACATTTTCCTTCCGAAGAAAGCTGGATGCAAAAGGGTGGAAAGGATGGAATTCATACGGAACACCTCGGCTTTATTCTTGCGGAAATGCAATTTCTACAAAGAGCCTATCCAGGTTTGGAATGGTAAACTGTTTTAAAAAATGAATGAATCAGAAGAATATATTATTAGCTTAGAGAATAAGGAAGAAAAAATCTGGAAAATTCTTGCATCAGTTTGTGATCCTGAAATTCCTGTTTTATCTATTCTTGATCTGGGAATCGTACGAAATGTAAAATTTGAAAATGATGCGGCAGAAATTATTATCACGCCAACATATAGTGGCTGTCCGGCAATGGATTTTATAGGATTGGATATACGTAAAACTCTTTCTGAAAAAGGGTTTAAAAAAATAAAAATCACACATCAGCTTTCTCCTGCATGGACAACTGATTGGATAACAGAAAAAGCGAAACAAAAATTAAAACATTACGGAATAGCGCCGCCATCAAAGACTTTCAATAAAGAGTATTTGCAAAATCTTCCGGTACAATGTCCACATTGTAATTCAATGAATACGAAGCTGATCAGTGAATTTGGTTCTACAGCATGCAAAGCAATTTATCAATGCAATGACTGTGCTGAACCTTTCGATTATTTTAAATGCCATTAAACTGCCATTAAATTTTATATTAATTAATATGTTATGCCTTCTGTTCTTTTTGAAATAAAAAATTCTGTTGCATTTATTACATTAAATCGCCCGGAAAAATTCAATGCTTTCAATGGTGAAATGGCGTTGTTGTTACAGGAAAAATTAGATGAATGTGAAAAAAATATTTCTGTTCGTTGTGTTTTTCTAACTGGTGCTGGTAAAGCATTTTCTGCAGGTCAGGATCTTTCTGAAGTAGCAGATCCAAATGGCCCGGGCATGGGAAAAATATTATCAGAGTATTATAATCCGATTGTCAGAAAAATCAGGAATTTAAATAAACCGGTTCTTGCTGCAGTAAACGGTGTTGCTGCCGGCGCCGGCGCTAATATTGCTTTATCATGTGATGTGGTTATTGCGTCTGAAAATGCATCTTTTATACAGGCTTTTAGTAAAATTGGACTGATTCCTGACAGTGGAGGAACATATTTTTTACCCCGGTTAATTGGCTTTCAAAAAGCTTCTGCTATAATGATGATGGGCGATAAGGTTTCTGCGCCGGAAGCTGAAAAAATGGGAATGATCTATAAATATTTTCTGGATGATACATTTATTACTGAGGCCGAAAAAATTGCCGCTACTTTATCAGAGTTGCCAACAAAAGGGCTTGCATTTACCAAGCAGTCGCTGAATAAATCATTACAACAAGAGTTTGAGCGACAATTGCAAACAGAAGATCTGCTTCAGCAGAAAGCTGCTTCTACAAATGATTTTAAAGAAGGCGTATCAGCATTTATAGAAAAAAGAAAAGCAAATTTTAAAGGAGATTAAAAAGAAAATAAGCTTATTTCTTCTTTACCTGAAAGGAAAATTTTCAATAAAAAAATACAAAAAAACCGTTCAATTGAACGGTTTTTTGCTGCTATTTATTTAGTTTTATTGCTTTTGATTATTCCATCCCGGATTTCTTTGAACCAAAGCTGTTCCGTCATTATTTAATGTTTCTTCAGTCATCTGGCCGTTCTGATCAAATCTTACAATATAATTATATTCCTGTGGTTTTGCCATTGTTGAATCCTGTGCCATGCCGTTAGAATGATTCATATTCATATTGTTAGTTGTTGAATTCATATTATTGTTTGAATTCATTGTTGTTGAATTCTGATTTGTTGTTGAGTTGGCAGTAGTATTTTGATTCATACTTGAATCATTCATACCTGACATTGAAGTTCCCTGGTTCATCGCACTTGAATCAACCGGGGCTTTTACCGCTGTAATATCATAAACAACCGTATTCGGATGACGTTGTTTTACATCTGAAACAATATTATCGGGAACATAAGTTTCTAAAACAGGTAATGAAGCATAGCCTGCTTCGCCTGGAGTATTATTTGGGTTTACCAATCCTGAATTATTGATATTCAAACTGTCTGTTCTCATAGAACTCATATTGTTATTATTTGAGTTCATGTTCATATTATTATGGTTTGAATTCATGTTATTATTGTTGGTATTAACAGAATTTAAAATTGAACTACTATCGGTGTTAGAATTTGTATTATTAGTTGAATTCATATTATTTTTGGTCGAATTCATATTATTCGTAGAGTTCATGTTGTTATTTGAATTCATGTTCGACGTATCAGTAGAATTCATATTGTTGTTTGTTGAATTCATGTTGTTGTTCATTTGTGTCGGCGGAGTTGTCGGAGGCGTAGTTACGTTCGTATTATTCGTATTGTTGGTATTGTTATTATTATTTGTACTGTCGACTTGTGCGAATAAAGAGAAGCACATAAAAGTACAGATTAAGGACAAGAATAGTGTTTTCATAAAATAATTTTTTAGGGGTTCTTATAGTTGTTTCTTCTAATGTTTTTAAAACAATTCCTATGCCGTTATTATTTTGTTTTAAAACATTGCCTGGATAATAAGGAGCTGAAAGCCCTTTACAGCAAAGCTTTTGTGAGGAAGGAGTTTAGAAAGATGTTCTGAAAGAAACAAATCAAAAGTTATTTTTCCACAAGTATGAAAAATTGTAGAATTATTTCCAATTAACTTTTTGAGATGTGCAGAAACCAATAGAGATTCTATTTTATCAGAACTAATAAGGGCAAAAAAAAGGAGCCATTGCTGGCTCCCTTAAATAATGTTTTGCAAAGATCAGTAACTCCACAAATTTTGCTCGTAATTGAATATTTCGTTTTGAATCTTATCACCTTGGAGCAATTGAAGGATTTGATTTTGTTTTAAACCCGTTTGATTACTGATATATTGATCAAATGGATTATCCAATGTGCTTTTTATGATACGGCCATGAAACATTCGCGATTCAAATAAATCTTCCCAGGTCATTCTTGCGCCGTAGTTTTTGCCGTTATAAACATAGTATTTGGCAAGTATCGGGCGCATATCAGGATAATACACCCAGAACAAAGGTGCATCTCCCAAATCAACACCGGAAGCTGTAATAATACGCTTTACAGGAGCAATTCCCAAAATTCTCCAGAATAATCTTGAACTTTGCTTATCAAAGATCACTTCTTCTTTTATCCTGAATTTATAGAAAGAATCAAGGTTTACTTCCTGCATAACTTCTTTGGTACCAACCACATTTCCTAAAGAATCATAGATTGGAACAGGAACACTTCCACCGGTTAGAATTTTTGCAACTTCCGCTTTTGTCATTGGGGTTGTAAACCTGTCATCTACATTACTGAATGCTGTAACACCTCCATTATCCGGTCCATCCTGGATGGCCTTTAAAAGAATGGAAATGAAGCGTTGATTGCCATTATCTTCATCCGCAGAATATCTGAAAGGAAGGTTTATTTTTTCACGTGTATCTATCTCGCGCCAAATCCTTTCATCATAAGCCGCGTCTTCAGCACGAAGCTGCTGGTATGGAAGAGGTGTCCGGTCTGATATCAATGCATTATGATTATCCAGTGCTGTTTCAGGCCTCAAAGAAGGCTTTGTTGCAGTGATGGGAAGACTATCTCTCATACTGGTATCAACTGCGGGCGCCATAACAACTGCTGTGTCAACTGCTACAGGATTAGTGGCTGCTTTATTTGCAGTTGTCTTCCTGGTTGTCGTTCTTTTTTTAGCAGTTCTTTTCTTTGCCTGAGCATCTGCAGTATTGCAAACCACTCCAACAGAGAGTGCAAGCACCAGAAATTTCATCATAATTGTTTTCATAGCCTTTTATTTTCTTTAGGTTTAATATAAGATAAATCCAGGACCTGGAATACTTCTTACAACTCCGTCGGGCCCCTGAACTTTTACATTGTCAAAAGTTACTGAAGTTCCCGGAATACTTTTTTGTAACATTCCTTTAACCGCATCCAGACTTCCACCATGAATTTCTGCTGATTGAGGATTTGGAAAATTCGCACCCGTAAAATACATTGTAGCACTTACAATATTGAAATGAGCATCAAATTCGAAGCCTTCCAAATCTGCTCTAGCAAAGCTTTGATTTTTAAACATAACTGATTGAACCCTTCCTCCTTTACTGTTACCAACCATTAAAATTGGATCCGGAATTCTTTTTACCCGGAAATCATAAGTACTTGCCTTTCCATCTGCATTAACGGTAATAGATGCATTACCAACCTGGCTTACTTTAACCGTATATTTTCCAGGTCCGCCTGATGGAGTTAAAGTTCCGCCAGCCATTGAAACACGCGTTTTGTCCCAGCCTGTTCCGGAAGAAATAGTTACAGGATTTGGAACTCCAATATAAAATACATTCATTTTATCAAGCATAACTGCTGCTCCACCTGGGGTACCAACTGTATAAGTTACAGTTTGATGAATTGGAACAGGTTTGCCATCTTCACCAATAAATGAACCACTAATTTGAACAGTATGTTCACCTGCCCCGCTAACAGTAGTAGTATATTGACCTTGTCCATTTACCATATTGACCGGCTGTCCGTTAATTGAGATATTGCTTTTTACACTTGAACTGTATGCTCCAACTCCGGCAGTAACCGTTAATTGTTGTCCTGGCATCAGGTAGCTTGAATTTTGTCCCACAATTACACCAACCTGATCCATATGAACTTGTACTGCGCCGATTTGTGAATGGCAATATGTAACTACCATGTTTTCAGCATTCTTAATATTGTTCTGAAACTTACTAAGCATTGTTAACGCAGCTACAGTAGGCGTCATATGAAAGAAAGTTTGTGTAAAATCTTTTTGTTTCCCTTCCTGTGAAGGCGGAGGAGTAGTATTTACAGGAAAGTTATTTGCAAATTGAGCACTTATTGAAGGATCAATATTTAGCATTTCCTTCTTGTATTGATCTAATCTTTGCTTTAGTTCCTCACCTTTACCATTAGTTTCAAAAAGCCGGGTAGAAGCGTCCAGGTTGTCTTCTCTGTAATCTTGAACACTGTCTTTTGTCTTTTCATCATACTTCATTCTCAGATCGGCAGCCTTTAGCAGATCGGCTTTCAACCCATTGATATAGTTGTTCATATCGTCTGAAAGTTTTTTTGCCTGCATTGCTTTTGGTTCCCAAATAGCTGCCTTTTCTTTTGATTCTGGTTGGGTTAATTTTTCCTCCAATGATTTATATAAGGTATTATTAGACGCACTAATATTGTTGTTTGATGTTATCAAACTATTATTTACAACTTTAAATGCATTTATTACCTCATTAGATACATTCAAGGCAAGGATCGCCGTAAGTACAAGGTACATTACGTTAATCATTTTTTGCCGTGGATCTCTGGGTAGTCCTGCCATGTTATTTTAATTTACTGTTAGTTTTAGAATTTCTGGATTAGTTATTAATTATTGTCTTCCCTGCATTGCGCTCAACATATTTCCATAAACCTGGTTTAATTTTCCAAGGTTTTCTGCCAATGCGGAGATTTGTGCTTTCGTAGCCTGAGCGTCGTCAACTGTTGCCACCATTACTTCACTTGCTTTAGCCATTTTACCATAGAAACTGTTCAAAGTTTTTAGGTGATTGTTGCTTTCGTTCAATTCCAGTTCATAAATAGTATTTAATGAACCAAGATTTTTAGTTAAAACCATTACCTGCTCATGAAATCCTTTTGCACTGTCTGCTGCGTTGTTGAAGTTGCTCATTGTATTTGCAGAATTGGTATAAGCGTCTTTCATCAAACCAAGGGCATTAGTTGCTTCTTTAGTTTTAGCTGAAAAATCGCCTGTAGATTTTACTACATCGCCTACTTCACCGATTTGAGAAACAGTTTGACCTAATTTCTGGAAATTTTCTCCCAACCTTTTCATGTTTGCAGGAGTGATCTCAGCATCTTTCATCATCTTTTCCATTGATTGTAACGCCGGATTTCCTTCTGCTGCCTGATGAGTCGGAGCTGTATGCGCTGTTTCATGAGGCTTTGGTTTTACCCATTCAATACAGGCATAAACCATAAATATGGCTGTTTCAGTCCACATACCAACAGTAAGCATTGTATCTGCATAAGATTGGTGTGTTAATTTTGCCCACGCAGCAAAGATTACAACTGCAGCACCGGCACTAACCAGTACATCTATCAGGGTTAAAAAGTTTCTTTTGGGTTGTTGATTCATAATAGTTTTGATTTTTTTGTTTGCTTTTAATTTATTTGTTTTTTGTTTCTAAGTTCATACAAAAAATGCCCATATTAATTACTAAACGTAACAATTAATACAGGCAGTAAAATGTTGAACTAAAGATTTTCTATGGGTTAATTTTAAAATTTTCCGTAATTATTTTTTACCTTTTTTACTTGTGGATGGTGGTAGATCTATCACACAACGAAATCCAATATAAGATTTTGCAGTATCCATATATTCAAAAGAACGGGTACTTACTCTTAAATAATATCCCACATCTTTCCAACTTCCACCACGTACAACTTTACGCTTCATTCTCGGTGCATCCTGGTCTTTTGCATTCCAGCGAATATCCGGATTCATATCATGTTGAAAATTATATCCACCTTCATAATATAGAGAGGAAGTCCATTCAGCCACGTTTCCAGCCATACAATACAATCCAAAATCATTTGGCCAATAAGCATCTGCGCGAACTGTATAAAAACCTCCATCTTCAGGATAATTACCTCTTCCAGGCTTAAAATTGGCCAATAAACAACCTTTTCTGTTTCTCAGATAGGGTCCGCCCCAGGGAAACGGAGATTGTGATCTTCCACCTCTTGCTGCATATTCCCATTGTGCTTCAGTTGGAAGACGGAAATCTGTTTCATTAGCTCTTTTTTTACCAGTTAGATATGAGTTTAAATATTCGGTTCTCCATTCGCAAAAAGCTGTTGCTTGTTTCCAGTTAACACCAACAACAGGATAATTTCCAAATGCAGGATGACTGTAATATTGTTTTGACATTGGTTCATTATAAGAGTAAGCGAAATCTCTTACCCAAACTAAAGTATCCGGATAAATCGGAATATTCTTTTTCACTATAAAAGCGCTGCGCGGAACATTTGGATCACGGTTAGCTGCTGCTGCTGCATAATCAAAAGTTTCTGATTGATAGATCATTTTTGAAGCATCAATTTCCTTTCTTCCAAAAATCCGGTTATCCGGAGTTACGATCATCGCGTCTATTTTTTCCAAAGTAGCTTTGTCATCCCATTTAATAGCCCTTACTTTTGGCCAATCCAGATATTCGTTGCCGTCAGCGCCTTGTTTTACCAAACCCATTAATTTACCACCGATAGAATCACGTACATAATTAGTAAACTGACGGTATTCATTATTGGTAATTTCAGTTGCATCCATCCAAAACCCACTAATAGAAACCTGCTTGTTCCTGGCTGTAAATGTATAGTTGATATCTTCATCGCTTGGTCCCATATGAAATGTTCCCGGGGGAACATAAACCATTCCGGGAGGTTTGGTCATAATATATCGGCCTGCAGGAGCCACTCCGTGAAGCTGTCCATCATCCGGTAAACCACCTTTCGTAGATTTACCAAACTTGCCGCAGCCAGACAAGATTACGGCTGCAACTGCAAGGGGCGTGAAAAATGCACTTTTCATTGTTTTAACTTTAAGGGTAAAGGCAAATGTAATATTTATTTAAAATTATGCCTGTTTTTAGCCTCTTCATTCTAAAAAAAAGAAGTGACATAAATCTAAAACGAGCAACTATTTCAATTATTGTAAAAAAGAATCAAATTATTTTAAATATCTTTTGGGTGAATGCGAAACAAAGTAACGAACTATTCAATACATTTTTTTAAAAATGCTCTCATATAAAAAGTTAATTTCAGGTGGTGAAACTAAAACTAAAACTACAAAAACAAATGAATAAAAGTGTATTTTTTAAAAAAATTCAAAGAAAAAATTTCGCAATCATTTCTTATAAAACTTTCTTTCATGTTACTTCTTGTATCACAAAGGTTTTTAAATGCTCTAATCTTTAATTTACTTCTTGCAATTACTTTGCCTTTTTTTCTTAACGTGAAAATAACATAGAAAGTTGTCTTTAAACTTCGGTTACTGCTTCTTTCTTTTTGGAAAAATGAAGTGTTAACTCTTTTATTACGCCTCATAAAATTGTAATTTTGCAAACCTCATTATGGCTAAAATACAGCAAAAAGACTCAGCGGAGATTTTTACAGAAAATGAAAATATAGAAGTATTCGGCGCTAGAGAGCATAATCTCAAAAACATAGATATTTCCATTCCTAAAAACAGCCTTGTTGTTATCACAGGAATTAGTGGCAGCGGGAAATCTTCCCTTGCGTTCGATACAATTTTTTCTGAAGGGCAACGGCGTTACATGGAAAGCTTTTCTGCTTATGCACGCCAGTTTCTAGGCGATATGGAAAGGCCGGATGTAGATAAAATTACCGGGCTTTCGCCTGTCATTTCCATTGAACAAAAAACAACCAATAAAAATCCAAGGAGCACTGTAGGAACGGTCACGGAAGTGTATGATTTTCTGCGATTGCTTTATGCAAGAATCGGTGAAGCTTTCAGTTACAACACCGGTAAAAAAATGGTGAAATGGAGCGAAGAAGAAATTGTTGAAAATATTTTTTCGAGATTTTCAGAAAAAAAAATTGTTGTTCTTGCTCCGCTTGTTCGGGGAAGAAAAGGTCATTATCGTGAATTATTTGAAGAAGTAAGAAAAAAGGGGTTTTTAAAAATAAGAATTGATGGCGAAATAAAAGACCTGGTGCCGCGAATGCAAGTGGATCGTTATAAAATTCATGATATAGAATTGGTAGTTGACCGTCTGGTTGCAAATAAAGACCAAAGAGTTAGGCTCAGCGAAAGCGTTCAAAAAGGTTTACAAACGGGAAATGGATTGTTATTTTTATTATTGAATGATGACCAGAAAGTAATTCAATACAGCCGGCAGTTGATGTGTGAAGAATCAGGAATCAGCTATGAAGAACCTTCTCCAAACGCGTTTTCATTTAATTCTCCTTATGGAGCCTGTCCTGTTTGTAAAGGGTTGGGAAATGTTTACCAGGTTAATCTCGATGCCATTATTCCTGATAAGAATTTAAGCATTAATGAAGGCGGCATTGCTCCGCTTGGCGAAGAAAGAGAATCCTATATTTTTAAGCAGGTTCAGCAACTCTCGAAGAAACATAAATTTAGTCTTGATAAGCCTTTGGAAGATCTTCCTGAAAACGTTTTGAATCTTATTTTATACGGAAATAAACAGGAAGAAGATGATGAGGAAAGCTTCTCTCAATTTCAGAAAGTTGAAAATCAATCTTCTAAAATTCCTTCTAATGAATTTGAAGGAGTAGTAAACATGCTCAAACGCTGGTTCCATTCAGAAACGGCCAATGAAGGATTAAGGTCATGGGTTGAAAAATTTATGATGCTGGAAGCATGCCCTTCCTGTCATGGAAAAAGATTGAAAAAAGAAAGTCTTTGGTTTAAAGTAGATGGTAAAAATATCGCTGAATTATCAGAAATGGATTTGGTAAAATTGTTAGATTGGTTTGATGGAATTGAGAAGCGTTTAGACAAAAAGCAAAATATTATTGCAAGAGATATTTTAAAAGAGATCAGGGAAAGAATTCAATTTCTGTTGGATGTGGGTCTTACTTATCTTTCTCTGAACCGGTCTTCTAAAAGCCTTAGTGGTGGAGAATCGCAGCGAATTCGTCTTGCTACTCAAATTGGTTCTCAACTACAGGGAATCACTTATATTTTAGACGAGCCCAGCATTGGTTTGCATCAAAGAGATAATCATCAATTGATAAAAGCCTTAAAAAATTTACGCGACCTGGGAAATAGTGTTTTAGTGGTGGAACATGATAAAGATATTATGCTGGCGGCCGATTATTTGATTGACATTGGTCCCGATGCGGGAAAACATGGAGGTGAAGTAGTAGCGGAAGCAACTCCGAAAAATTTTCTGAAATTAAATACTCTTACTTCTTCTTATTTAAACGGCGATCTTCAAATTGAAATCCCTACAAAAAGGAGAAAAGGAAATGGGAATAAATTAGTCTTGAAAGGGGCATCCGGAAATAATTTAAAAAACATTACTGCCACATTCCCATTAGGAAAATTTATTTGTATCACCGGTGTAAGCGGAAGTGGAAAATCTACTTTGATCAATGAAACACTTTACCCCCTTTTAAGCATTCATGCGTATAAAAGCAAAATGAATCCTTTGCCTTATAAAACCATCGAAGGATTGGAATTTATTGATAAAGTAGTTGAAATAGATCAATCGCCGATTGGCCGAACGCCAAGAAGCAATCCTGCAACTTATTGTGGGTTTTTTACTGACATCAGAGCTTTGTTTGCGGCCATTCCTGAAGCAAAGATACGTGGGTATAAACCTGGAAGGTTTTCATTTAATGTAAAAAGTGGCAGATGTGATGTTTGCCAGGGCGGAGGAATGCGAACAATAGAAATGAATTTTCTTCCTGATGTTTATGTAAAGTGCGAAAAATGTAATGGGAAAAGATACAACCGTGAAACTTTGGAAATCCGCTACAAAGGAAAATCAATCAGCGATGTGCTGGAAATGACTGTAGATGAAGCAGTAGAATTTTTCCAAAATGTTCCATATTTATATCGGAAAATAAAAGTATTGCAGGAAGTCGGACTCGGTTATATTACTTTGGGTCAAAGCGCTGTAACCCTTAGCGGAGGAGAAGCGCAACGTGTAAAGTTGGCAACTGAATTAAGCAAAAGAGATACAGGAAAAACTTTTTATATTCTTGACGAACCGACAACCGGTTTGCATTTCAGAGACATTCAACATCTTGCCGATGTCTTAAATAAACTCGTCGACAGAGGAAATACGGTTTTGGTAATTGAACACAATATGGACATTATCAAAATCGCAGATCATATTATCGATCTTGGTCCTGAAGGCGGTGATGCAGGCGGAAGGATTTTATTTGAAGGAACGCCTGAGCAACTTGTTCAAAATAAAGAAAGTTTTACTGCCACGTTCCTTCAGGAAGAATTAGCATTTAATAAAAAAAGCAAAGCATAGTAACAAAGCTAAAAAAATTGTGGTTTCAGGGGTTTCAGCGCACAGGAGTATTCAACGTTTTCCGGGCTTAGCTTTTATTATATACTTTGCCATATTCAGAGGCAAGAATCCAACGTAATTTCATTTTTAAAAACGAGGAGGGCATCTCATCTTGCTTGCAACATTTCTGTCGTAACTTTTACTATTAAAACTATTTTCAAAAATAGGCCCTAACCTGATAGCAAATTTTAAAAAAGTGGTAAAATAAGAATCATTCTGATGAGGATTTCCCCTTTTTTCTCCAGGTGCATTTCTTGAAAGCCCCGGGCTCACAATCGCATAAACTTTATCTGAAATTTCTCTTGCAATTTTTGCATTTTGTGGGGATAAATATTTATCGAACAAGTCCGGATTAATATAAGTGGTACTGACGTCATCAATATAATCCGTAAATGATTTTCTTAATAAAATTTCAAAACTTACATTGATCCTTTGCGTGATGTAATATTTTATTCCCACTCCTGATGGAATATTTATTTGATTGAGCGAATATTCCTTTCTGTCAGGATATTCAGGAAAACCTTCACCTTCTGTGTGCAATGGACGAAGGTAATGCCATGTTTTCTTACCATTTCCATCTGTCAAAGAACCTTGTGGGTTGAAATGAAAATATCCAACTCCTATTACTCCATACGGCCTTAACCTTGGCTTATAATCAGACCGGTTTTTGTTCAAAAACATTAATGGAAAAATCTCTCCCGCAATATAAACTTCTGCAAGGCGGGATCTGAAATCAAGATTGCGTTGTTTACGATATAATTCCCATGTTCCCCTCGTTGTTATAAGGTCATCATTTCCTGAAATTTTGCCGTATTGTGCTGCCAGCCTTACTCCCAGCCATTCGTTGGGATACAAAGTAGCAAAGACTCCGGCCATCATTTCTGTAAGTGGTAAATTCAGATCTTTTATAAATCGGGTTCCTTTTCCTCTGTGGCCACCTAGATCTCCAAGAAAAAAATCCGGGCCAACATTGACTCCAACCTCAAACCTTGAGTGTTCATTTCCGATTATTATCGATTGTGAAAAACTTACTTCAGAAAATAAAATTATTGCTGTGAGCATGAAACACGTGCGCCACAAAATGTGTAAACGTTTTTTCAAAGCACATCAATTTAATTTTCATGAATAAAAGTTGATTTACTGGCTAAAAATAATCAGCCAGCAGATCGATAACGACCGGGAAGGCCGCTTTATTGTATAGGAATGGGAATCATTTGATCATACCGATATGCTTGATGCCATCTTCCATATAAACATCCGTGTATTGTACAAAAGAGAAAGATTTGTAAAAAAGTTTCAGATAAAGCTGAGCGCTGATTTTGATTGGAATTTTTCCAAATAACCGATAGATTTCTTCTATTGAATTTGTCATCAATTCTTTTCCGAGATTTTTTCTTCTTACAGTTGCTGAAGTGATCACGCGCCCAATGGAAGCTGCATCCGGATAAGAAATCCCTTTTGGAAGCAAACGTGTATAAGCGAGTAAATTCTTATCATCCCAACCCATGAAATGGTAAGCGTTCAAATCTTTATTATCCAAATCCTGGTAAGCACACTTTTGTTCAACAATAAAAACTTCATTTCTTAATTGTAGAATTTTATAAAGTTCGAAATTGGTTAATTCTGTAAAAAATTTGCATTGCCACGTAACCATATCAGGAAAATTAATGGTGATCCATTTAGTGAATAAAATTAAAATAGAAAAGTGAATTATTTGATTGATTACCGCTAAAAATCGTCTTCAATTAAGATTGCTATTCATTAATATCCGTACTTTTCTTTCCATCGTTGTTTCAAAAATTTTCGTAATTCTTCTTCTCTCGCATTTTTTCCGGGATCGTAAATGAGCGTGTTTTTTATTTCATCCGGAAGAAATTCCATTTCGGCAAAGTTATTTTCAAAGTTGTGGGCATATTTATAATTTTTGCCGTAGTCCAGGTTTTTCATCAGCTTTGTTGGCGCGTTTCTGATTGATAAAGGAACCGGCAAATCTCCAAATTGTTTTACCAAAGATTCTGCTTTTCCAATAGCAGCTACCGCAGCATTGCTTTTGGGCGAAGAAGCAAGATACGTGGCGCATTGAGATAAAATAATTTTTGCTTCGGGGTAGCCAATCATATTTACAGCCTGGAAAGTATTCGTTGCCAGAACCAAAGCAGTTGGATTGGCATTCCCGATATCTTCACTGGCAAGAATCACCATTCTTCTGGCAATAAATTTCACATCTTCTCCGCCTTCAATCATTCGCGCCATCCAATAAACTGCTGCATTTGGATCGCTGCCACGAATGGATTTGATAAATGCTGAAATAATATCATAATGCTGTTCCCCTTTTTTGTCATAAAGTGCTACTTTTTGTTGCGCTGCATTAATCACTGCATCATCAGTAATTACAATTTTCCCTTTTTCATTCAAAGAAAGCTGATCAACTGTTAGCTCAAGCAGATTTAGTAATCTTCGTGCATCGCCACCAGACAAATTGATGACCGCTTCCGTTTCTTTAATTTCAATATTTAATTTCGATAAAATTGCATCTTCTTTAATGGCATGATTCAACAAGTTGATCAAATCCTGTTTTTGCAAAGGTTTTAAAATATAAACCTGGCAACGGCTCAGTAAAGCGCTGTTTACTTCAAAAGAAGGGTTTTCAGTCGTGGCTCCGATCAAAGTAATAATTCCTTTTTCAACAGCGCCGAGCAAAGCATCCTGCTGGCCTTTATTGAACCGATGAATTTCATCAATAAATAAAATGGCGTTTTGTTCGTGCTTTGCTTTTTCGATCACTTCGCGAACTTCTTTTACGCCAGAAGAAATGGCGCTTAATGTATAAAAAGGAACGTCTAAGGTGTGTGCAATGATATTGGCAATCGTAGTTTTTCCAACTCCCGGCGGCCCCCACAAAATCATAGAAGGAATCTTTTTATTTTCCAACGTTTTTCGCAAAATACTTCCAGGTCCGGTAAGATGTTGCTGACCGATAAGTTCATCCAGTGTTTCCGGACGAAGACGTTCTGCTAAAGGAATTGTTGTCAATTATTAAAGTATTCGATTATTAAAATATTGTATTGCTACGTTGTCGTATTGCTGAAATCAAAAATCGAATTATTTATTTGTTTACTGCTTTTTAATTCTCAATTCTTAATTCCTAAATACGGAAGTAAATCTTTAATAGTTACCGGCGCATGTTTATCATCTATTTCAATTACAACACAATATCCGTTGGCGCCGCCGGCTTTCAACAAAGCATTTACTAATTTTTGCTGATCACTTTCAATTCTTCTTCCATTCCAGATTTCTTTTGTGCAAAGACAACCTTCTGTTGGCGTTAAGGGATAATACGGTTTTCCCGAATAAAACCGGGGATCAATTGTTGTACCATGCGCGATAATTTCAGTTCTTCCTGCAAGTCCGGCATAATAAGAACCATACAGCGGCAAATAATCTTTTAATTTTTTGGGAAGCAATTTTTGATAGTAATCAATAGTCCAAACAGAATCTAAAATGGTGCTGTCATTAAAGTATTTTTGTAAAGTCAATTCCACCGGCATTCCCAATTGCACATTGGCAGTTGGTCCGATGAAATTGCTCATCGAAACATCAAAACCATACATTCTGAAAACTCCCTGTGGCGTATTTCCATTTCTTAAATATCCCGGAAGATTGGTAATGCTTCTGGCCAACTGTGGAATATGAAAAATATTCCCTGAAGAATCTTTTACAAAACTCCCTGAAGAATCTCTTATCAAAACCATTCCCGGATAATCCCGGTTTTTTCTTTGAAAACTATACATAATAATTTGTCCGGGAAGAAAGTTTTTAGAGACAAGATCATTCAAAACATCTTTAATAGAATGAGTCTGAACATGATCTTTTGAAAGCCTTGTTCCCAACATAAAAAGCACAGGATTTTTATAAGCCGTGTCGCCAAATTTTTCCAATAATTTTTTTGAAAGAAGACTTTTTTCGCTTTCGTTTTTTTCATTTTGAATTAAATATTCAGCGCACATTGCAAATATTTTCGGATCTGAAGTTTTATCCAATAATTTTTTTGTTGGATTAAAAAATCTTCCCGGATAATTACTGTATGCAATTTCTAAAAGTGCTCTTTGAAAATAAATACTTCTTTGTTGGATGCTGTCAAACGCACTTCTGACTTTACTTTCAGTGAAAGGCGTATTGTATTGCATCACTTCCATGGCGTCGAAAGCTTCCTGCCAGTTTTCTTCTGTGGAATCAGAAAGAGGTATCGATAGATTTTTGATAATGCTGTTTTTGATGAGTCTTTCATTCATTTTGGCTCTTGCTACGTCAGTTGTGTAAGAAGTATAAAGCGGAGCATCATATTGAGCCATTAATTGACAAGAAAAAAACAGAACAAAAACCAGTGACAAAATTTTGCGAAGCACAATAAAAGATTTTGGAAAAGTTATGAAAACAAAATGTTTACGTAAAGTGAAAATGAACATGCAAATTTAAAAATCAGTTGCCTTATTTCAATTTTTCATTTTGCTGATGTCTTTGAGAATCGCGAAGATTTTTCTTTTCGAAATTTTTTTGCAAAGCCTCTGTAAGATCTACGCCGGTTTGATTGGCAAGGCATATTAAAACCCAGAGTACATCAGCCATTTCATCGGAAAGCTCTTTTCCTTTATCGGATTCTTTAAACGATTGTTCTCCATATTTTCTTACCATTATCCTTGAAAGCTCACCAACTTCTTCCATTAAAATTCCAAGGTTGGTCAATTCGTTAAAATATCTGACACCGGTGGTTTTGATCCAGGAATCAATTTTTTTTTGTGCTTGTGTTATTGTCATTTTGATTTCACTAATTTTATCGAATTACACGAATATTTTCTATTTGACTATACGCTTCCAGACCAATGACTTTTCACCAAAATTTATTACCAGTGCCAACCTCTGATTTGAGACAGATAAATAACTTAAAGCTTGAGCAAAATGTGCAGGAATTAATGTAGCTGTCGATTTTATTTCTAAGATTATTGAATTATACACAAGGAAATCTGATGCATAAGGATTGCGAAGCGTTTTTCCTTTATACTTCACCACAAATCTTTTTTCTCTTTCAAAAGGAATTTCATTTCCATTGCATCCTTATAATTTATTTCTTTTAATCCCATTCCTAAAGTCTTATGAATTTCCATACATATTCCAATAACTTTAAACGATTCTTCTTTAAATAACAAATCTGCCATATGTAGCAAGTAATTAGTGGAATTCGATAAAATTAGTGGAATAAAATTTATTCCCTGCTCTTCGAATCAATCACAATCGTAATTGGGCCATCGTTTACTAATTCTACTTTCATATCAGCACCAAATTCGCCGGTCAATATTTTTTTCCCAAGATCAATTTCCAATTGACGAATCATTTTTTCATAAACCGGAATAGCAATTTCTGCCTTACTTGCTTTTAGATAAGAAGGCCGGTTTCCTTTCTTTGTCGAAGCTTGTAAAGTGAACTGGCTAACCAATAAAATATCCCCGTTTATTTCTTTTACGGATAGGTTGGGGATTTTATTTTCATCATCAAAAATCCGGAGATTTACGATTTTATTGCTCAGCCATTTTATATCTTCCTCACTATCTGCATCTTCAATTCCTATTAAAACAAGTAAACCAACATTTATTGCTGATTTTATAGTATTATCAATGGTTACAGCTGATTTTGATACTCGCTGAATGACTATTTTCATGGTTCGTTTAAATTAATTTATTACATAAAATGTTAATGCCAAAAAATGAATTTTGAGAATTATTTTTATTACCAACATGTGCAAAAATCGTTTAATTCAATGCCCGCCTGCTTTTAAAAATTATACACAATTCTTTTCCACAGAAGGTGGATATTTTCGGATATGTTTTGTGATTCATAAAAAATATTTTCGTTGTCCCGCTTTAGAAAAATAAAATTATAAACGAAAATACTATTTCCCATGCCAGTTAAAAAACCCTCTGCTTCCGGTCTTCATTTCGACCGCCACTTTACAAAGGAAGGAATTTCTCCCTTTAATATGTTTGAATATGATTACCGCACTTCTGTGATAAAAAATACCACCGGAGAAGTTGTTTTTCAAATGGACAATGTGGAAGTCCCAAAACAATGGAGCCAGATTGCCACCGATATTCTGGCACAAAAATATTTTCGTAAAGCGGGTGTTCCACAGCCGGGAGGCGGCACAGGTCGTGAAACTTCTATTAAACAGGTAGCTCACAGAATGGCGCATTGCTGGCGTGTTTGGGGCGAACGAAATAATTATTTTGAAACAGGAAATGATGCTCAGATTTTTTATGACGAATTAATCTTTTCCATCTTAAACCAGGCTTGTGTTCCTAATTCTCCTCAATGGTTCAATACCGGTTTACATGAAGTTTATGGAATTACCGGGAAGCCGCAAGGTCATTATTTCGTAGATGCTAAAGATGGTGTTTTAAAAAAATCAACTTCTGCATATGAAAGGCCTCAGCCTCATGCATGCTTTATCCTGAGTGTGAATGACGACCTTGTAAATGATGGTGGAATTATGGACCTATGGGTTCGCGAAGCAAGAATTTTTAAATACGGAAGTGGTGTAGGAACTAACTTTAGCTCCATTCGTGGCGAAGGCGAAAAACTCAGTGGCGGCGGCACTTCCAGCGGCTTAATGAGTTTCTTAAAAATTGGAGATCGCGCTGCAGGAGCTATCAAAAGTGGGGGAACTACAAGACGCGCTGCAAAAATGGTTTGTCTTGATATTGATCATCCTGAAATTGAAACTTTCGTAAACTGGAAAGTAGAAGAAGAAAAGAAAGTGGCTGCGTTAATTGCTGCAGGATATCCAAGTGATTATGAAGGGGAAGCTTACAGAACTGTAAGTGGACAAAACAGTAATAATTCTGTTCGTATTTCCAATGAATTTTTTCATGCTTTGGAAAACGATGAAGATTGGGAATTAAAGGCACGTAGCGATGGCAGAACGATGAAAAAAATAAAAGCTAAAAAATTATGGGACGAAATTAATTATGCTGCATGGCGCTGTGCTGACCCGGGAACTCAATATGATACTACTATCAACGAATGGCACACTTGCCCGGAAGGCGGAAGGATCAGAGCCAGCAATCCTTGCAGCGAATACATGTTTTTGGATAATACTGCCTGTAATCTTGCATCCGTAAATCTTCGGCAGTTTTTCAATGAAGAGAATAATATGTTTGATGTTGCCGGCTTTGAATATACGGTTCGTTTATGGACAACTGTTTTGGAAATTTCTGTATTGATGGCACAATTTCCAAGTAAAGAAGTGGCACAATTAAGTTATGATTACAGAACATTGGGACTTGGTTTTGCCAACCTGGGAAGTATGCTGATGGTAAGTGGAATTGCGTACGACAGTGATAAAGCACGCGGAATTGCAGGAGCAATAACTGCTATCATGACCGGAATTGCCTATAAAACTTCAGCAGAACTTGCTCAGCATCTTGGTCCATTCACTAAATATGAAGAAAACAAAAATCATATGCTCCGCGTAATGAGAAATCATCGCGCTGCAGCTTATGATGCAACAGAAGCTTATGAAGGAATTGAAATAAAACCACAGGGAATTAATGCAAAAGATTGCCCGGATTATTTATTAAAAGCTGCAACCAAAGCATGGGATGATGCAGTAATGCTGGGAGAAAAATTTGGTTACAGGAATGCACAAACTACTGTTATCGCCCCGACAGGAACAATAGGCCTTGTGATGGATTGCGATACAACAGGCGTTGAACCTGATTTTGCATTGGTGAAATTTAAAAAACTGAGCGGCGGCGGTTATTTTAAGATTATCAATCAAAGCGTTCCACAGGCATTACGAAACCTGAAATATGCTGAAAATGAGATTGAAGAAATTGTGAATTATGCAAAAGGTCATGCTTCTTTGAAAAATGCGCCTCATATTAATTTTGAATCCCTAAAAGAAAAAGGATTTACAGCAAACGAAATACTCAAATTAGAAGCTGCTCTACCGACCGCTTTCGAAATTGGTTTTGCTTTTAATTCCTTTGTTCTTGGTGAAGAATGTTTGCAACGTTTAGGTTTTAGTCCTGAGCAGTATAATAATTATGAATGGAGTTTACTGGAAGCGTTAGGATTTACTGACAGACAAATTGAACAAGCTAATATTTATGTTTGTGGCACCATGACGGTTGAAGGTGCTCCATATTTAAAATCAGAACACTTGCCCGTTTTTGATTGCGCCAATAAATGTGGAAATATCGGTGAAAGGTATATTCATTACAGCGGCCACATTAGAATGATGTCGGCTGCACAACCTTTCCTGAGTGGTGCTATTTCTAAAACAATCAATCTTCCGAATGAAGGAACTATCGAAGAAATTGCCGAAGCTTATATGCTCAGCTGGAAACTTGGTTTAAAAGCCTGTGCACTTTATCGTGATGGCTCTAAATTATCACAGCCTTTGAGCAACAAGAGCGATAAGAAAAAGAAAACTACGGATGAAGCCAATACTGAAACAGTTGAACAACTCCATGAAACTGCTTTAGTAAATATGGGTCAGCTAACGATTGACGATTTACTGGAAGAAGTAAATAAAAGAGTTCAAAACAGCGAAGATACCTCTTTGAAACGCCAGCTTGCCATGATCGTTGAACGAAGAACATTGCCTGCAAAACGTCGCGGATTTACCCAAAAGGCAAAAATAAACGGTCAGGCATTATTCCTAAGAACCGGTGAATACAGCGATGGGACTTTAGGTGAAATTTTTATTGATATGGCAAAAGAAGGCGCTACAATGCGTAGCATGCTCAACTGTTTTGCGATTTCAATTTCTATTGGTTTACAATATGGCGTTCCGCTGGAAGAATTTGTAGAAAAATTTGTGTTTACCCGCTTCGAGCCTTCAGGAATGGTAGAACATCCCAATATCAAGAGTACAACATCTATTATTGATTTCATTTTCCGTTCTTTAGCTTATGAGTATTTGGGAAGAAATGATTTGGTTCATGTTTTGGACAAGCCCGAATTGGAAAATCTTGGCGATGCCCCATGGGATAAAAACACACCAACTATTGGTGAACGCGTCCCTGAACTAAGCGAGATCAGGGTTACAGCTTCATCAAAATCTTACAGAGCAGAACATGTTAAAAAGGCAAGTTCTGATTTAGACGCGGTAAATGCAGCCTCCAAAAATATGCAGAGCGACGCACCTGCTTGCAATACCTGCGGACATATAACCATTCGCAGTGGTACCTGTTACAAATGTTTAAACTGCGGCAATAGCATGGGTTGCAGCTAAAACATTTTTCAAAATGAAAAACATTAAAAGACCATCCCTTGAAAGATGGTTTTTTTGTTTTAAGGAACTTATTAAAAAGATTTTAACCAAAAAATATTTGGCAGATTAAATTTCGCATCACAACTTTGCGCCAGTTCTTTGTGATTGACTTATCAAGAAAGGCAGAGGGAAATGGCCCGATGACGCCTTGGCAACCTAAAATGTGTTCCAAAAAAACATTAAAAGGTGCTAACTCCATCCTGATCAAAGGTCGGGACAGATAAGACAGACTCAAGTTTTAATTGAAAGAAATTGGCTTCGCCAGTTGAAATATATTAACTCATCTGATCTGTCAGGTGAGTTTTTTTTTGCAATAACATTTACAAAAAAACTTTCCTGGTTTATCCAAATGAACTTCAATTATTGAAGTGAATAAAATAAATTAAATAAAAAATGGAAACCCATAAAAAACTTGTACTCGGGATTTTTGGATTTGGAGTAGTTGGCGAAGGACTTTATAAAGTACTGAAGCAAACGCCCTCTTTGAATGCGACTATCAAAAAAGTTTGTATCAAAAACAGCTATAAAAAAAGAAATGCGCCTGCGGAGTTATTTACAGCAGACAAAGAAATATTGCTAAATGATCCCGAGATAAACGTGATCGTTGAATTAATTGATGATGCTGATGCAGCTTATGAAATTGTTCAGACTGCTTTTGTCAATGGAAAATCTGTGGTTAGCGCCAACAAAAAAATGATTGCTGAGCATTTACCTGAATTATTGGAACTGGAACAAAAAACCGGTGTTTCATTTTTGTATGAAGCTGCATGTTGTGCTTCCATTCCGGTGATCAGAAACCTTGAAGAATACTACGACAATGATTTGTTGCATTCCATCAATGCGGTTGTGAATGGCTCTACAAATTATATTCTTACCAAGATGTTTGAAGAAAAACTTTCCTTTAAAAGTGCTTTGATCCAGGCGCAACAACTGGGCTTTGCAGAAAGCAATCCGGTTTTGGATGTGGAAGGTTTTGATGCATTAAACAAATGGAAGTTTTTATTGACACATGCTTATGGAATTTTGCCTGCAAAAGATCAAATTAATTTTACAGGAATACAAAGTATCACAGCAGAAGATGCACTACAGGCGGAAAAAAAGGATTGTGTGATCAAATTAGTAGCTTCTGCAAAAAAATTGAAGAATGGAAAAGTAGCAGCTTTTGTATTGCCTCAATTTGTAAAAAAAGATGACCAGCTTGCCTTCATTAAAAATGAATACAACGGTGTGGTTATTGAAAGTTCATTTGCGGATAAACAATTTTTTTATGGAAAAGGCGCCGGAAGTTTACCAACCGCATCTGCGGTATTAAGCGATATATCTGCGTTACGCTATGATTATAAATACGAATACAAAAAATTATTTCATCATCAGCCCAACGGATTGACGAATGATTTTTATGTAAAAACTTATGTTGGCTTTACAGATTGGAATCATATTAACAAAGACGATTTTGAAAGCATTGAAGAATGGCATTCCAACGAACAAATCAATTACCTGGTTGGAATCATTCATTTTGAAAAACTTCAGCAAAGCGACTGGTGGAAGAAGAATAATGTTTCACTGATTCTTACCGCTGATCCTATTATTGAATCTCTCGATGTGGTAAAACTTAAAAAAAGAAGCCTGGAACTTGCAGGATTTTCAGGTGGTTACAGTTTATCCTGACTTTTGTTTTTTGTTGTTAATTTTTAAAAGCCATCTGTAAAAAGGATGGCTTTTTTTCTAGAATACTTTCGGTTGGGCTGACACCGGTATTGTTTTAAATTTCTTTTTTCCGGAAATATTTTTTTGACTTTTTTGATAAAAAACCTTCAACTTTCATCTGGCATCGTACATTTGTTTTAAATGACATCTTCTTATTTTTATTACAACAAGCGAAAAGTTTTACAGGCTTTGCGATTTCATTTTTTTAGCAGAACTGAAATAAAAATTATGATTGTGATCGTTAATTTGTTCGCTATTTTTTCAGCTGCTTTGTACTTCACAGGAAAGGTTTCTCCGCTTGCTTTTTTATTAAGTTCCACACTTTGGTTTGCATTAATGTTTGCTTTTTGGTATTTATTGCCGGTGATCATTTTCAGAAGAGAAGCTACATTTAAAGATCATTTCAGGGTAAGCTTTGAAGACCAGCATATGTTTCTTGAAAATGAAAGAGGCAGCCGCAGCTGGCCATGGAAAAACTTCAGTGATTTTGTTGAAAGCAGCAATTTTTTTCATTTATACTTTAACAGCCGGTCTTTTTTTATCATTCCAAAAACTGCTTTTGAAAAAGATCATCTTTATGAGATAAGAAAATTTTTAAAGGGAAAAATTAAAAAGTAAGCAGAATATAATAAGATTCTATTTCTTCGGTTATATTATTCTGTATCATATCTTTCCACGCTTTCAATGCCCGGTAATTCTTTCAAACTTATTACAAGTTCATCCAGTTCGTCTTTATCGTGAACATATACTTTTACATTTCCTTCAAACAAGCCTTCTTTCGCTTCGATTGTCAAAGCATTGATATTTATTTTTAAAGTTCCGCTAATCAGGTTTGTGATTTTATTGATTACACCAACATCATCGAGTCCAATAATTTTGATACCGGTAAGAAAAGAAATCTCTTTATTCTTAACCCATTTTGTCTTTACAACGCGATGCCCGTAATTTGCCAAAAGCCTTGCTGCATTTGGACAATTAGTCCGATGAATTTTCAATCCTTCGCCTTGTGTAATAAATCCGAAAACATCATCGCCGGGAATCGGTTTGCAACAATTTGCAAGTGTATACATGATCCTGTCGCTGCTTTCTCCAAAAATGATCAGCTCATTATCTTTCTTATCTTTTTTTGGAAGAACTTCAGGCTTTTCTTCAATAATCTTTGTAATTCTTGGAGCAGAGATTCTATCGCCTAAAACCTGGAATTCTTTTAAATCTTTAAGGTCTATTTTTTTTATTGCAATGTCATAAAGCAGGTCGAGAGTAGAATTGAGCTTATAATAATTTGCAAGTTCTTCCTGGTTGGCCTGGTTCATTGGAACACCCAGCGCATCTAACTTTCGTTGCAAAATATTTTTTCCTTCTTCCGCGATCGCTCTTTTTTCTTCCTTTAGTGAATCTTTAATTTTCTGCTTTGCTTTGGTAGTCACTACCATTTTCAACCATTCTGCTTTTGGTTTTTGTTTGGTTGAAGTGATAATTTCTACCTGGTCGCCGCTACGTAATTTATATCCGATAGGAACAAGTTTGTGATTCACTTTTGCGCCAATACATCGTTCGCCAATAGCTGTATGAACTGCAAATGCAAAATCCAGTGCCGATGCGCCGCTTGGCAACATTTTGATATCGCCTTTTGGAGAATAAACATAAATCTCTTCAGCTAAAAAAGACACCTTAAAATCCTGCAAGAAATCAATTGAATTGGTATCCTGCGAAGCAAGCATATCCCTGATCTGTTGAAACCATTTGTCAAAGCGGTTTTCATCAGTTGTCCCCTCTTTATACTTCCAGTGAGCGGCAAGTCCCTTCTCTGCAATATCATTCATTCTTTTAGTCCTGATTTGAACTTCAACCCATTTACCATGCGGCCCCATAACGGTCGTATGTAATGCTTCATAACCATTGTTTTTTGGATTGCTTAGCCAATCGCGAAGTCGCTCTGTTGAAGGATTATATTCATCTGTTATCAGACTGTAAACTTTCCAGCAATCTTCTTTTTCATGCTCAGGTGGAGAATTTAAAATAATTCTTATGGCAAAAAGATCATACACTTCATCAAATGAAACACCTTTCTTTTTCATTTTGTTCCAGATAGAATGAATACTTTTCGGACGTCCATAAATTTCAAAATCAAATTTTCCCTGGATTAATTTTTCTTTGATAGGCCTGATAAAATCATTGATGTAGCGCGTTCTTTCTCTTTTTGTATTCGCTAACTTTTCCGCGATATAGCGATAACTATCGGGTTCCATATATTTCATCGCCAGGTCTTCCATTTCAGTTTTGATATTGTAAAGTCCCATGCGATGAGCTAATGGCGCATAAACATAAACTGTTTCGGAGGCGATCTTTAATTGCTTTTCGCGCTTCATACTTCCAAGCGTTCTCATGTTATGAAGCCGATCCGCCAGCTTGATTAAAATCACACGCGGATCATCAGTAAGGGTCAGCAAAATCTTTTTAAAATTTTCTGCCTGCTGAGAAGAATTGGCATCCAGAACATTGGAAATTTTGGTAAGTCCGTCAACTATTTTCGCGATCTCAGTTCCAAACTCGCGCTCAATCATATCAAAAGTGATATCAGTATCTTCAACGGTATCATGAAGAAGTGCGCAGATCGTACTTCGAACGCCCAAGCCAATTTCTTCCACACAAATCATGGCTACTGCCAGCGGATGTAAAATATAAGGTTCGCCACTTTTGCGACGCATGGTTTTATGTGCTTCAGCAGCCATTTCAAACGCAACCCTGATCTGCTCTTTGCTTCCGGGTTTTAATTTCGGTTTTAAAGCTCTTAATAAGGCGCGGTATTTACGAAGAATTTCTTTTTTTTCTTCTTCTTCGTTCATGGTATATTTTGGAATATCGAGAGTGCTTTGCATCAATTACGAATTTACACAAGAAATAGTTTTTGAGACTTAAAAATTAAAACGCCTTTTAGCAGTTCATGTTTTAATTCTGTTAAAAAATATTTTTTTAAAAAAGTTCAAATTAAAAATTATTATTTCCCTTATGATAACCGTTTTATTTTTGTCACATGAAATTATTGCTTCAATACTTAAAACCTTATAAATGGCTAATCGCGCTAACCTTACTATTTGCTACGGTTAACCAGGTTTTTTCGATGATGGATCCATGGATCTTTGGTAAAATGTTTGACAAGTTTGTCACACATCCTCATGCGAATCATCGCACGTCATCAGAATATTTATCAAAAGTTTTACTATATCTCGGAATGTTGATTGGCGTTGCGATGGTTTCCCGGATTGCAAAAGCTTTCCAGGATTATTGCGGAAATGTGGTCGTACAAAAATTTGGTGCAAGATTATTTACCGACGGCTTAAAACATTCAATGAAACTTCCTTACCAGGATTTTGAAGATCAGCGTAGCGGAGAGACTTTGTCAATTCTTTCAAAAGTGAGAGCCGATACAGAAAAATTCATTGTTTCATTCAACAATATTTTATTCGGAATTATTGTAGGCGTTGTCGTTGTAATGGTATATTCATTTTCGTTGCATTGGTCAATCATGCCTGTTTATGTTTGCGGAATTATTTTACTGTCGCTGATGACAAGTGTTCTGAGTAAAAAGATTAAAATCATTCAAAGGAAGATTGTTGGTGAAACCAATGCCCTTGCTGGTTCTACGACAGAATCACTAAGAAATATTGAGCTTGTAAAAAGTCTTGGACTAACACAGCAGGAAATCAACCGGCTGAATAATAATACTTATAAAATTCTTGGCCTGGAACTAAAAAAAGTAAAAAGTATTCGGACACTCAGTTTTATCCAGGGAACATTTGTCAATTTTCTGCGCCAGTCAATTATGTTCATCCTGCTATGGCTGATTTTTAAAGACACCATCACACCGGGACAATTGATGACGCTTACGTTTTATTCATTTTTTATTTTTGGTCCTTTGCAGGAAATCGGAAATATTATCATTTACTATCGCGAGGCGGAAGCGTCTCTTGAAAATTTTGATACATTGATGAAAAAACCGCCTGAAGAAAAACCTTCCAATCCAATCCACCTGGGAAACATTAATGAACTTCAGTTTATTCATGTAAAATTCAAACATCAATCTGCACAACAACCGGCCTTGAATGATATTAGCTTTGATGTAAAAAAAGGCGAAACGATTGCATTTGTCGGACCTTCAGGGTCCGGAAAAACAACATTGGTAAAATTATTGGTTGGATTATATATTCCCCAGTATGGAAAAATTTTATACAATGATATTGATAGAAAAGAAATTGATTTTGATGAATTAAGAAAACAGATAGGCTTTGTAACGCAGGATACGCAACTATTTGCAGGGACGATCAAAGAAAATTTATTGTTTGTAAATCCTTCAGCAACCGATGAAGAGATTCTGGATGCGTTAAAAAAAGCCGCTTGCTATTCAATATTGGAACGCGCAGATAACGGAATCGAAACCGTAATAGGTGAAGGAGGAATTAAAATTTCAGGCGGAGAAAAACAGCGCTTATCTATTGCCCGTGCGCTTCTTCGCCATCCTCATTTATTAATTTTTGATGAAGCAACTTCCTCACTTGATTCGCTTACTGAAGAAGAAATTACCAACACAATCAAAAATGTTTCTTCTCAAAAAGAACAAATTACCATTCTCATCGCCCACCGTTTGAGCACGATCATGCATGCTGATAAAATCTATGTTTTGGAAAAAGGAGAAATTATTGAAACAGGAAATCATGAACAATTACTTTCAAAAATGGGATTGTATTATGCCATGTGGAGACAACAAATTGGCGAGAGGAAAAAATCTGTTATTCAACCGGAATTAGCGAATTAAAAAATCGGTTTATTTTTTATTCGCAAAAGCATTAAGAGATCGCATTCGGGATTTCATCATCATTTTCTGCAAGTTTTTTTGCAAATTTTCCAATGGTCAACCCTTGTCCAACGATTGAAAATAACACCACAACATAAGTAATAGATACAAACATATCGCCGTACATATATTTCGGAACGGCCAATGCCAGTGCTACGGAAATGCCTCCACGCAAAGCCCCCCATGTGAGAATCGGAATGGTATTTTTAGCGAAATAATTTTTATATTTTAAAAATAAAATCGGCAATGAAACCGAGACCAGCCTTCCAAATAAAACGATCACAATCGTAATGCAGCCAAGCCACAATAAAGTAAAATTGAAAGGAATGATCAGCATTTGAAAACCAATCAGAAGAAATAAGATCGCGTTCATTACTTCATCAATCATCTCCCAGAATTTTCCGATATAATCGCGTGTAACATCGCTCACCACTACATCCATCGATTTATTTCCTGTGATCAAACCGGCAATTACCATTGCAAGCGGCCCGCTCAGATGCATTATTTCTGCCAGCGAATACCCGCCCATTACAATGGCAAGCGTGATCATGACCTCCACCACGTAATTATCAATTGATTTTAAAGCGATATAACCGATATTTCCCAACAACCAACCGAAAAGAATTCCTCCACCGGCTTCGCGGGCAAAGAGCCAAAGGATTTTCCATACAGAAATATTTTCCAAACCAATCTGTGCAATTTGTAAAAAAGTAATAAACAAGACGACGCCAATCCCGTCATTGAACAAACTTTCACCGCTGATCTTAGTTTCAAGAGAAGGAGGAATTTTTGCCTTTTTTAAAATACCAATAACAGCTATAGGATCTGTGGGAGAAATGAGTGCACCAAATAAAAGGCAGTACAAATAATTGACAGAGAGCCCGAAAAGATGGATGGTGAGATAAAGCAAAGAGCCAATAACAAAGGTGGAAATGATAACACCAATGCTGGCAAAAGTGATGATAGAAATTCTTTCTTTTCTTAATCTTTTTGAATCAATGTGAATCGCACCGGCAAAAAGCAGAAAGCTAAGCATCACTCTAAGCAACACTGTTTGAAAATCGATAAGGCTGATTGCCTGAGTTGTTTGTAAAAAAAATGCAGGAAAAATAATTCCAATTCCTACAACAACCAAAGAAGCGAGAAGAGAAATAAGCATGATACCGATAGTTCCTGGCAACTTGAAGAAACGATGATTAAGATAACCAAAAATCGCTGTCAGTACTACTATCAGGGTAATGATGTTATATATTTCCATGCTTATTTGCGGATAAAATCTGCTGAAATATAAGAAATAATTTTAGGGAGAGTGAACAAAGAAATAACACGAACTCTTATTTTGAAGAAAAAAATAAACCATTAAGAGATTAAGGATTATTAAGAAAAAACATTCTTAACTACTCTTAAATTCCTAATGGTTGTAAATGTTGTTACTGAAAAAATTATTTGCAACAATCCTTTTCTCTTACAAACACGGATTTGAAAATTTTCCAGAAAAAATTTCCTGCATTATGAAGAAGCGTCATTTTATATTTTTTAAACGACTAAAGTTACACTTTGAAATCTCTTTAACCCCTTTCTCAAAAAAATATTCCCGATTTCAAAAGTGCTCTTAAATATTCGTCATTTCAAAAATCGGATCAAGTGGCGTTCCGGCTTCCATTTCAAAAACAGGATTGATAATTCCATCGCGAAGATCATAAACCCATCCATGCAAATGTGGTATTTCATGCTGCTTCCATGCATTTTGAATGATGGAAGTTTTGGCAAGATTCATCACCTGTTCTTTTACATTTAATTTGGTAAGTAGCTGGTGTTTTTCTTCGTAAGTCGGAGCTGCATCTATTTCCTCGCGATGCATCCGGTATACATTTTTAATGTTCCATATCCATTGATCCAGCAATCCATAACTCTGATTGGACATTGCTGCAGAAATGCCGCCACAATTATGATGGCCACAAACAATAATGTGGCGAACATTTAAAATTTCAACGGCGTATTGCAACACACTTAATAAATTGAAATCTGTAGGAACAACAAGATTTGAAATATTACGGTGAACAAATATTTCACCGGGATGAGTTCCTGTAATTCTATCTGCCGGCACACGGCTGTCGCTGCAACCAATCCAAAGAACCTGGGGTTGTTGCAAGTTTACAAGGCGTTGAAAATATTCCGGATCTTCTTTAAGTTGTGCTGCTGCCCATTCCGCATTATTTTGTAAAAGTTTTTTGTATGCTTCCATTTGTGATTAATTAATTTATAAATTCAAAATACATCGTACATCAAACATCTGAAACATCCGGCATCTCTTTACGGATTCAATCCTCCACATACGCTAATCACCTGTCCTGTAATATAAGAACTCATATCACTCGCGAGAAAAAGCGTGACATTCGCAATCTCTTCGGCGCTTCCAAAACGCCCCAAAGGTATTTTATCTAAAAAAGCTTTCGCCGCTTCGCCTTCTTTTAAATAATGCGTCATGTCAGTTTCTACAAAACCGGGTGCAATCGCATTACAACGAATATTTCTGCTTCCAAGTTCTGCAGCGATTGATTTTGTAAAGCCAATAATTCCAGCTTTGCTCGCTGCATAGCTGCTTTGTCCTGCGTTTCCACGCATGCCAATAATTGAGCTCATGTTGATGATGCTTCCGCTACGTGCTTTCATCATAGGACGAATAACCTGCCGGGTCATGTTGTAAACACTTTTCAAATTTGTTGAGATCACATCATCCCATTGTTCAGATGACATTCTCAGCAACAAATTATCTTTTGAAATGCCGGCGTTGTTCACCAAAATGTCAACTGTTCCAAATTCTTTGATCACATCGCTGACCATTTTTTCGCCATCTGCATAATCAGCGGCATTGCTTTTATAAGCCTTTGCCTTTACGCCAACGGATTGTAATTTTTCTTCAAGCGCTTTTGCTTTTTCATCACTGCTGATATAAGAAAAGGCAACATTGGCCCCACTTTCAGCAAGTTTCAAAGCTATTGCTTCTCCGATTCCGCGGCTTCCGCCGGTAATAATGGCCACTTTATTTTCGATCAGTTTCATAAAGAATTTTTTGGCTAAATTAATGTTTCAGAACTTTAATAAATGTTGCAAAGGAAAGCGCATTTTTTTTATTTAAAAAACAATCGGATGTATTTGAATATTTTTGAAAACAAATTATTGCAAAAATGATTCCACGGAATTGTTAATAAACAAAGATGAAACGATCCAAAGTTTTATCTTTACCGGATAAAAAAATTTTAGTCATGTCTCCCTTCAATTTATCATTGCCTGTTGCTGTCGGCAGTGATCATGCAGGTTTCAATTATAAAGAAGCAATCATTTCTTTTCTGGATGGGAAAAGTGTGAGTTGGAAAGATTTTGGAACTTATTCAGGCGATTCTGTTGATTATCCTGATTTCGCTCATCCTGTTGCAAAAGCGGTAGAAGATAAAGAAGTTGCTTTTGGAATTTTAATTTGCGGCAGCGCAAATGGTGTAGCCATCACTGCTAACAAACATCAGAACATCAGGGCAGCGGTCTGCTGGGGAGAAGAACTGGCTGAGCTTGCACGCAAACACAATGATGCAAATATCATTTGCATTCCTGCACGTTTTGTCAGAGAAAATTTAGTAGAAAAAATGCTTGAAATATTTATGCACACGGAGTTTGAAGGCGGAAGGCATCAAAACAGGGTGAAAAAAATTTCGTGTTGTTAAAAAATTATCAGAAGCTTTTGCAGGGGTAAAATGAAAAAGGCTTTTTATACTTTTCCATACTGTTGTTCATAATAATTCTGATAGTTTCCACTCGTTACATCATTAAGCCACTCTTCATTACTCAAATACCAGTCAATTGTTTTTGAAAGTCCTTCCCTGAATTGTAAAGAAGGTTTCCAGCCCAATTCATTTTTCAATTTTGTTGCATCGATCGCATAGCGCAAATCATGGCCCGCTCTGTCTTTCACAAAAGTGATCAGTTTTTCTGAAGTCCCTTTTTTACGGTCTAATTTTTCATCCATCTGCTCACATAATTCTTTAATGATGTCAATATTTTTCCATTCATTGTGGCCACCGATATTATAGGTTTCGCCAATTTTCCCATTATGAAAAATCGTATCAATCGCGCGAACATGGTCTTCGACATAAAGCCAGTCACGCACATTTTCACCTTTTCCATAAACAGGAATCGGTTTGTTGTTGATAATATTGTGAATGGCAAGGGGTATTAATTTTTCCGGGAAATGAAAAGGCCCATAATTATTAGAACAATTGGAAATAATAACGGGCAAATGATATGTGTGGTAATAAGCTTTTACAAAATGATCTGAAGAGGCCTTGGATGCTGAATAAGGACTGCGCGGATCATAGGCAGTTTCTTCAGTAAAAAAACCTTCTTCGCCCAGGCTTCCATAAACTTCATCTGTAGAAATATGGTAAAATAATTTTCCTTCATAATTGTCTTTCCATTTCTCTTTGGCAACCTGTAGCAAAGAAACAGTTCCTAAAACATTTGTTTTTACAAAAGCCAAAGGATCAGTGATAGACCGGTCTACATGGCTCTCAGCAGCACAATGAAGAACACCAGTGAAATAATATTTTTCAAAAAGATCTTTTACAAATTCCATATCCAGAATATCCCCTTTTACAAAAGTGTAATTGGACTTTTCTTCAATGTCTTTCAGATTTTCCAGATTGCCTGCATAAGTCAGTTTGTCAAGATTAACGATTGTATCATCAGGATATTTATTTACAAATAATCTCGTCAGATGTGATCCTATAAAGCCGGCACCACCAGTTATCAAAATAGTTTTTTTCATCTGTTATTTCCCATTTAAAGTTGGCAAATATCAATTAATTTCTGCATTCTGCGCTTACAATTGAAGCAGTTTTACAGAAGTAAACAAAGTTTTATGAATGATTTTTATTTTCATAACGATTAACGAGGTTTCGCAATTTACCTTTGCAGCTTATGCATTATGCCTCTATTGAAAATTTGACGAAGTCATTTGGAATCAGAACTCTTTTTAAAAACATCAGCTTTCACATTGAAGAAGGAGACAAGGTAGCTTTTGTTGCGCGGAACGGCAGCGGGAAATCCACTCTTTTAAAAATTATTGCCGGTCAGGAAACGACGGATTCAGGAACCGTATGGGTTCATAAAGATGTGAAAGTAATTATGCTTCAGCAGGATACTGCCTTTGAAAATTCAAAATCCATTTGGGATAATATTTTGAATATCGATAATCCTGTTGTGCGCCTGGTAAAAGAATATGAAATGTTACTGGAAGAAAACTCTCAGAATGAAGCGCGTATTAGTGAACTTATTACCGAATTAACTGAAGCAAATGCATGGAGTTTTGAAAGTGATCTGAAGCAGATCTTAGGGAAATTAAATTTGCATCATCTGAATGAGCCTGTAAAAAACCTTAGCGGCGGACAACGAAAAAGAGTAGCGCTGGCACAGGCTTTAATTGATGCCCAATTACATGAAGGAAAATGTTTACTGATCCTTGACGAGCCTACTAACCACCTGGATGTGGAGATGATTGAATGGCTGGAAAACTTTCTGGCAAGCAATAAAAGCACTTTATTATTGGTTACTCACGACCGTTATTTTCTGGATGAGGTTTGCAATGAAATTGTAGAGTTGGATGATGAAAAGATTTATGTTTATAAAGGCGATTACGATTATTTTTTAGAACAAAAATCTTTACGCCAGGAAGTTCAGCAAAGCGAATTACAAAAGGATAAGAATATTTTTAGAAAAGAACTGGAATGGATGCGAAAGCAGCCAAAAGCACGCACCACAAAATCAAAAAGCCGGCAGGATTCGTTCGCTGAAGTGCAGGAAAGAGTGAGCCAGAAAAAAGAAGTGGCAGAAGTTTCATTACAGGTGAAAATGACGAGAATGGGCGGAAAAGTGTTGGAGATGAAAAAAGTATATAAATCTTACGGCGACAAAGTGATCATGAAAGGATTTGATTATACTTTTAAGAAAGGAGAACGGATTGGAATTGTTGGGAAAAACGGAACAGGGAAATCAACTTTTTTAAAAGTGGCGCTTGATTTAATTCCACCAGATAGCGGAAAAATAAATCATGGTGATACAGTTGTTTTTGGAAATTTTGCACAGGAGGGCTTACAATATAAAGAAGATAAAAGAGCGATAGAATATGTAAAAGATATTGCAGAATTTTTTCCGTTGGCTGATGGAAGTAAGATCAGTGCATCCCAGTTTATGGAGAAATTTGGATTCACAGCGCAACAACAATTTACGCCGTTGAGTAAATTAAGCGGCGGCGAAAAAAGACGTTTGCATTTACTTAGTATTCTTTTCAAAAATCCCAATTTTTTAGTTCTTGATGAGCCAACAAATGATTTGGATCTTCAGACTTTAAGAACGTTGGAAGAATTTTTGCAGGATTTTCCGGGATGTATTTTAATTGTTAGCCACGATCGTTATTTTATGGATCGGTTGGTCGATCATCTTTTTGCTTTTGAAGGGAATGGTGTGATAAGAGATTTCCCGGGCAATTATTCTCAATACAGACTGTGGAAACAGTTGGAAGAAAACGCCGAAGGCGGAAGACAGAAAGTGGAAGGTAAAACGCAGAAGGTAGAAAGTAAAAAGCCAAATGAAGGCAACGAAAAGCAAAAACTTTCTTTCAAAGAAAAAACAGAGTTTGATAAATTGGGAAAAGAAATTGCTGATCTGGAAAAAGAGAAAGAACTTCTGGAAGTAAAGCTGAATAACGGTTCTATGGCTTTTGAAAAACTCCAGGAAGCATCTGAAAGGATCAGTGAAATCATTATTCTTCTTGATGAAAAGGAAATGCGATGGCTTGAATTGAGTGAGAGAATGTGATTATTAAAATAATAATTATTGGAAAATAAAATTGTTATCCCATTTTGTCAATGTGAAATATCTAAACCTTATATCGCTTTAAATGAAAAATTGGTTTGCTTCAGACAAAGTTTTTAATTCTCTTTATCCCAAACCCATTCAGGAAGTGGCGGAAAAACATTGGACGCCTCTTGCTGTTGCAGAAAAAGCCGCTGCATTTTTAGCCGCTTCTGCTGATGCAAAAATTTTAGATATCGGAAGCGGTTCAGGAAAATTTTGTTTGACAGCCGCTCATTTTCATCCCCTCAATATGTTTTATGGAGTAGAGCAAAGGGCGGGACTGGTAGCACTTTCCAACGAATTAGCACAAAAGCTTGAATTAGAAAATGTAGCTTTTATCTGCGATAACATCACAAATATTGATTTTGAGAATTACGACAATTTTTATTTTTATAATTCATTTTATGAAAATATCACGGGCACTCAAAAAATTGATTTTAGCATAACATACTCAGAGGAACTGTATAATTATTATAATCGTTATTTATTCAAACAACTTGCCAGGAAGCCTGCCGGAACAAGGCTAGTAACCTATCACAGTTTTGGCAGCGAAATCCCTTCTGATTATGAAATCGTGCATACTGATTATGCTGAGTTTTTAAAATTTTGGATTAAAGTCTAAAAAACCTGATATCTGATTATGAAAGTTCGTAGAAAAATAATGGTCTTGATTTATCCATTCATGATGAAGATCCTGAAACTTACAGGTATACGTATGCGAATTTTAAAAAATGAAAATAATATTTTGCCCCCTGTAAGTTTTTATTCATTAAAAGCTGTTTTAAATAATGGCGAAGAAATTTCTTTTGAGCAATTTAAAAACCGGAAAATTTTAATTGTAAATCTTGCAAGCGAATGTGCTTTTACTCCACAATATTCAGCACTTGAAAATTTATTTCAGTCCGGTCAAAGCCTTATCATTCTTGGCTTTCCATCAAATGATTTTGGCAAACAGGAGCCGGGAAATGATAAAGAAATCATTCATTTTTGCAGGGAAAAATATGGAGTAACTTTTCCGGTATTTCAAAAAAATTCTGTTTCCGGTAAATCCAGGCAAACGGTTTATCAATGGCTTACAGACAAAAATAAAAATGGCTGGAATGAGGAAGAGCCCCAATGGAATTTTTACAAATACCTTGTTGACGAACAAGGAAAATTGGCAGGAGTTTTTTCATCAGCAGTTCCTCCTGAAGCAATTCCTGTGTGAAGGTTGGTATAAGCAGGATTACACCGGGCATTTTTCATGATAATTTATTAATTCAATCGGAATTTTTTCAAATTCATAACCTGAATATTGATCAACAATTTCATCAAGCACTTCTAAAATTTCATCCATTTCTTTTAGCACAACCAATCTTCCGCGAAACTCTTTTATGTTAGGCATTCCTTTCAAATAATTTGCATAATGCCTTCTCATTTCATTAATGCCAACAACCGGTCCTTTCCATTCAAAAGATTTTATCAGGTGCTTTTTACAAACGGCTACTCTTTCTTCAACAGTAGGGGGAGCAAGCATTTCACCGGTTCTTACATAATGAGAAATTTCATTAAAGATCCATGGATATCCGATTGCCGCACGGCCAATCATAATTCCATCCACACCATATTTATTTTTATATTCCAGTGCTTTCTGAGGAGAATCAATATCACCATTTCCAAAAACTGGAATCGTAATTCTTGGATTTTCTTTCACTTTTGCAATCAATTCCCAATTGGCACTTCCCTTATACATCTGAACTCTCGTGCGTCCATGAATCGCTAAAGCCCTGATTCCAACATCCTGTAAACGCTCCGCCACTTCTTCAATATTTTTTGTGTCCTCGTCCCAGCCTAATCTTGTTTTTACGGTTACCGGTAATGATGTGCTTTTTACCACCGCATCTGTCAGGCGAATCATCAAAGGAATGTCTTTTAAAACACCCGCGCCGGCACCGCGACACGCAACTTTTTTTACCGGGCAACCATAATTAATATCCAGTAAATCAGGATTGGTAGCATCAACAATCTTTGCTGCAAGAGATAAGCTTTCTTCATCGCCGCCAAAGATTTGAATGCCAACTGGCTTTTCATAATCAAAAATGTCAAGTTTTTTTCTGCTTTTAATTGCATCACGAATCAATCCTTCACTGCTGATAAATTCTGTATACATCAGATGAGCACCATTATCCTTGCAAACTGCGCGAAATGGCGGATCACTTACGTCTTCCATTGGCGCAAGCAATAAAGGAAAATCAGGAAGTTGTATGTTGCCTATTTTGGTCAAGGGTCGAATATTGAACTTTGGACTTGAACTAATATTTTTGGCTGTAAATTTACACACTTAAAAATTGAGAATGCAGACGATCGATAGAAATTCAAGAAATTTTAGCTTTCCCGGTCAGCTTGGAATTTTCCTTGCTCTTATTGGAGCTGGTTTAGTTGTTGGCACCATTGTTTCTGTTATTCTCTGGCTTACCATGACCGGCCGATCTGTTCTTACTATGCCTCAGGATATGTTTGATCCGAAATATTATAACGCGATCATGATGATGCAGGTCATTTCTACGTTCTTTATGTTTTTTTTACCTGCTTATTTTACCGCTTTAATTTGCTACCGCAATCCGTCCAGGTTTTTCGGGTTAAAAACACGGATTAATTTTCAGCAGGTACTGCTGGTATTGGCAATTCTTATTATTACTTTTCCATTATCCGGAGCATTGGCGGAATTAAATAAAATTATCCCTATTCCAAAATCATGGGAAATATATTTTAAAGCAAAAGAGGCTGAAAGAGCTGCCCAGGAAGCAGCACTTATTAATATCAACTCCTTTGGCCGCTATGTAATTTCGATGATAATTATTGCTTTGCTGCCAGCACTTTTTGAAGAATTCTGTTTTCGGGGCGGATTACAAAATATTTTAACAAGGTGGTTTAAAAGTCCCTGGGTAGCTATCATTGTAACATCGATTGTATTTAGCGCTGTTCATGCTTCTTATTATGGATTTCTTGTACGATTTGCTTTAGGTATTGCTCTTGGCCTGATCTTTTATTATAGTGGCAATTTATGGCTTTCTATGCTTTTACATTTTTTGTATAATGGTTTGCAGGTTACCGCTCTTTATGTTGCAACCATGCAGGGAAACCGATCTTCGAAAGAAATAGAAGATAATTTTCCTTTGTGGGCAGGAATCGTTGCACTGGCTTTCATCATTTTTGCTTTTATAAAATTCAGGCAAATTTCTTTGCTTCAGCAACAGAAATATGTAATGCCGGAAATAGACGATCCAAATGATTATCATAACTGGATAACGAAAGAATCTTAAAATTTTTCAATGGCTTTTGACAGGAGAACTTTTCAAACAAGAACACTTACAGCGATCGTTTTTGTAGCCGCAATGCTGGTGGGTTTGTTGTGGAATCAATGGAGCTTTATTATTTTATTTACCCTCATTCATTTTGGTTGCTGGTATGAATTCATACAACTTTTAAAAAAAACAGATCCGCCTGGTTATAAGCTGAAAAGCTTGCTGGGCCTATTTTATATTACCCTTCCAATCGTTTTAATGATCGTGATCCGGACAGGAAATCCTGACGGATTAGCCGATAATTATTTGAAGATAATTCCGTGCGGAATTGTTTTTTCAATCTGGATCAATGATACAATGGCTTATATTGTTGGCTCTTTTATTGGCAAAACTCCCTTATCAAAAGTGTCGCCCAAAAAAACACGTGAAGGAACTCTTGGCGGTATTATTCTTTGTGTAATTGTTATTTCTTTCGTTGGATATCTTACAAAATTTTATTCGTTGACCGACTGGATTTTCATCAGCCTGCTTTGTGGTGTTTTTGGGACTCTTGGTGATCTTTTAGAAAGTAAATTAAAACGAATGGCTAATGTAAAGGACAGTGGCTCACTGATGCCAGGGCATGGAGGTTTTTTAGATCGCTTTGATTCTTTACTTGTTGCGATTCCTTTTGTCTTTGTTTATTATTTTTTATTTATCCGTTGACCAAATAAAAAGTTGATCTCCCCGTATATTTGTAATTAAATTTTGTTGATGAATATTCATAAAGAAGGCTATAGAACGATTGCATTGTGCGCCCTGATTTTTGGTGCCGTAAATATTATTTTCTTTTTTTTCTTTAGTGCAACAATGCCGCTTGTCTCGTGGATTGTGTTCAGCGTAAGCCTTATCATGTTGTTGTTTATTATTTCATTTTTCAGATCGCCCCGAAGAAATTTTACAGTCGCCCATCACCAGGTAATCTGCCCTGCAGATGGAAAAGTAGTAGTGATTGAAGAGATGACCGACACAGAATATTTTAAAGACAAACGCCTCCAGGTTTCTATTTTTATGAGTCCTGCAAATGTGCATATCAACAGGATCCCCATGTCAGGAAAAGTTGAATACAGCCAATATCATAAAGGGAAATATTTGGTAGCGTGGAGCCCGAAATCTTCCACGGAAAACGAGCGCCATTCAGTGGTAATAAAAAGCGATACTGCAGAAATTCTGGTGAAGCAAATTGCCGGCGCATTGGCAAAGAGGATTGTAAATTATTTAAAAGTTGGCCAGACAGTTTCTCAGGGAAACGAAATGGGATTTATAAAATTTGGCAGCCGCGTTGATGTATTATTACCTGTTGGAACAGCATTAAATGTAAAACTAAATCAACAGGTAAAGGGTGGCGTAACTGTTTTGGCAACCATTGATACTTTCGTTCCTGTTGAAGATCCCGAAAACAGGAATGAAGACTGCGAATAGCTGATATTTCTATTTTTACTAGTTTACCTTTTATCTTTCATTATTCCCTATAACAAACAGTTTCTGTAAAGAGCCCGTGGTCACGCTTATCTTATTTCGTAAAAGCTGCGGAATAGCCTGGGAAATATATCATTCCTTAGGTATTTTTCAGCGATAGAAGTTACTAACACTTTGTATTTTTCAACCCTATACCGTCGGTTTCTAGCCGCCTTCTCTTCGATCAATGTATCGAAGGGGTATCGAAGGGGTATCGAAGATGTATCGAAGGAATTGCCTTAGTATTACCTTTGAAAAGATATGAAAGCATCATATTAACTTTCCTTATTCCCATAAAGGGAAAAATATTTTCTCTAAGAGTCATTTCCATGAAGATTTTATGTTTAAATTGAACATAGAATAGCTTATCATCTTCTCTGATTCATTTTAAGCATCTCCATTTACGTAAAAATTGTACGATGGCCCTCCTGGCAACCGGCTTTAAATCTCACTTGTTAATTTATTTACTGGCTTTTTTACAATTTACTGGAAAAATACAGCACGTTTTCCTAACAACTTAATTCTGATCCTGAATCGTTTTAAGGCCTAATTTTGGCTCCTCATTTTTAACCTCAAATTTATTTTATGCCGTTTGATTATTTAGGAAGTGTGAAAAAACATTTCAATTCATATAAATCACTTGGTGATAAAACCATTGAACAATTGGATGAAGAAAATTTATTTTGGCAATACAATGAACAGAGCAATAGTATAGCAATTATTGTTCAGCATATGTGGGGAAATATGCTTTCGCGCTGGACCAATTTTCTTATTGAAGACGGAGAAAAAGAATGGCGTGAACGGGACACCGAATTTGAAAAAGTGATCAAAACAAAAGAAGAGCTGATCTTGAAATGGGATGCCGGCTGGGATTGTCTTTTTGATGCGCTTAATTCATTAACTACCGGCGATCTTGATAAAACAATCTATATTAGAAAAGAACCGCTAAATGTACTTGATGCTATCAACAGGCAGCTCGCCCATTATTCATATCATGTTGGTCAAATCGTTTATTTAGGAAAAATGCAATTAGATGATCGCTGGGTTTCTTTATCCATTCCAAAAGGAAATTCAAAAGAATTTAATGACAGGATGGGTGCTGAATTTTCTAAATAACCTGGTAAATTGGATTCTGGCTCTTTAATTGGATTTCAGAAATAAAATCTCTTTAACCTTTATCTTTGCCGCTCAGAAAAAATAGTGAAAAATGTATAGAACACACACGTGCGGCGAGTTACGGCTTAAAGATGTAAATAAAGAAGTGAGATTGGCAGGTTGGGTACAAACGATCAGAAAATTTGGAAGCATTACTTTTGTTGACCTGCGCGACAGGTATGGAATTACTCAATTGTTGTTTAATGAAAAACTTACCGAACAATTAGATGCCAATCCACTGGGACGGGAGTTTGTGATTGAAGCAAAAGGCATTGTTTCAGAAAGAAGCAATAAGAACTCAAATATTCCAACCGGTGATATCGAAATCCTTGTCAGCGATTTTAAAGTTTTAAATAAATCTGCGGTCCCTCCGTTTACCATTCAGGACGATACTGATGGAGGTGATGATCTGCGAATGAAATATCGTTACCTCGATCTTAGAAGAAACGCAGTAAAGAAAAATCTTGAGTTAAGATATGCAGTAAACCGTGCTACACGCGATTATTTGTATCAGAATGGCTTCATTGATATTGAAACTCCTTTTTTAATTAAATCAACTCCTGAAGGTGCACGGGATTTTGTAGTGCCAAGCCGTATGAATCCGGGAGAATTTTATGCGCTTCCTCAATCACCGCAAACCTTTAAACAATTATTGATGGTAAGCGGATATGATCGCTATTATCAAATTGTAAAATGCTTTCGTGATGAGGATTTGCGCGCAGACCGGCAACCGGAATTTACACAAATAGATTGCGAAATGTCTTTTGTTGAACAGGAAGATATTCTGCAAATGTTTGAAGGTTTGATCAAATATATTTTTAAAGAAGTAAAGCAGATTGACTACAAGGAACCGGTGGAAAGAATGAGTTGGGAAGATGCGATGTGGAATTATGGAAATGATAAACCTGACATAAGATTTGAAATGAAAATTTCAAATCTGAAAGTTGAAGGGAAAAATTATTTTGATGAGCTGAACCATACAGAGTTTCCCGCTTTTATGAATACAGAAACTGCCTTAGCTATATCTGTTGCGGGTTGCAGCGATTATTCAAGAAAACAAACGGATGAATTAACTGAATGGGTAAAGCGTCCGCAAATTGGAATGGGAGGACTGGCTTTTGTAAAATATAATACAGATGGATCTCTAAAAAGCAGCTTCGATAAATTTTTTAATGCCGGGCAATTAAAATCTTTGGCAGCTTTCACAAAAGCAAATCCGGGAGATTTAATTTTGATTTTAGCAGGAAGAGAAGAACGGACAAGAAAAGCCATCAGTGAATTACGTTTACACATGGCTGATAGGTTGGGTTTGCGCAAAGCTGACGAGTTCAAATTGTTGTGGGTAACTGATTTCCCTTTGTTTGAATATGATGAAGAAAGTAATCGCTGGGTTGCGAGACATCATCCTTTTACTTCTCCAAAACCAGAAGATATTCATGTGATGATTAACAACAGTGCGATTATAAAAAATTCTGAAAAATACCTGGAACATCCGTATTCAAAAATCAAAGCAAATGCATATGACATGGTTTTGAACGGCAACGAAATTGGTGGTGGTTCTATCAGGATTTTTCAAAGAGACCTGCAGGAAAAAATGTTTGCAGCATTAGGAATGAGCCGTCAGGAAGCACAGCATAAATTCGGATTTCTTTTAGGCGCATTTGAATATGGAGCTCCGCCTCACGGTGGTATTGCCTTTGGATTCGACAGGCTTTGTGCAATATTGGGAGGAAGTGAATCTATCCGTGATTTTATTGCATTTCCTAAAAATAACAGTGGTCGAGATGTGATGATCGATGCGCCATCAACCATTGATAATAAGCAATTGGAAGAGCTCCATATTAAGCTCGATTTGGAATAAACATTAGAGTTTAATTCCCTATAAACGGTATGTTCGGTAAGGTAAATTTATTCGTGTAAATTGGTGAAATTCGTAACTAAAAAAATTAATGTACTCAACATCCCAGATACAACATTTACAAACTCTTACTAATTCACTTCTTAAAAACCCTGCAGGAAATGCAGATGATTTAAGAGAAGCTCTTCGTTTTCATGAATATCGCTATTATATTTTGAATGACCCTTTGATCTCTGATGCAGAATATGATCAGCTTTTTAAAGAATTAGAAAAACTTGAAAAAGAAAATCCTTCCATAATCACTGCTGATTCACCAACGCAAAGGGTAGGAAGCAGCCTGAATGCGGATTTCGTTACAGTTCGGCATTTAGTATCCATGCTCAGCCTGGAGAATAGTTATAATCCGGATGACTTAATTGCCTGGGACAATCGGTTAAAAACTTTAGCGGATCATCAGAAAATTACTTTTAGTGTTGAGCCGAAATATGATGGTGCCAGCATTTCATTGATTTATGAAAATGACATGTTGGTAAGGGGTGCTACGCGTGGCGACGGTGCAGCAGGAGATGATATCACGACCAATATCCGGCAGATCGGTTCTATTCCTTTGTCTGCTAAATTCTCAAAATATGGAATTGAAAAAATAGAAATTCGTGGTGAAGTTTTATTGAATAAAGAAAATTTTAAAAAGTACAATCAATCGCTTACAGAGGAGGGATTATCACCTCTTGCCAATCCAAGAAATGCTGCAGCGGGTTCTTTAAGAATGAAAGATCCGGCGTCCGTAAGAAAAAGAAAACTGGAAGCGATTCTTTATCATGTAAGTTTTATTGAACTTAATAAAAATGGTTTGGAAAAATATCCGGAGTTATTAAACACCCATTCAGGAATTCTTCAAATCCTTTCTGAATGCGGCTTTCGCACTCCTGTAAAAGAAAAAAAAGTTTTGCATGATATTGAAGAGGTGGTTCAATTTTGTCTTGATTTTGAAAATAAAAGAGACGAGCTTCCTTATGAAATTGATGGAATGGTGGTGAAGGTAAATGAGATAGAAATACAACAGCAGGTTGGAAGCACAACACATCATCCGCGATGGGCCATTGCTTATAAATTCAAAGCGCGTCAGGCAACTTCTAAATTAATTAATGTCGAATTCCAGGTAGGAAGAACCGGATCTATCACGCCGGTTGCCAAAATAGAACCTGTGCATATTGGCGGGGTTACGGTTACTTCTGTTTCTCTTTTTAACGAAGGAATTATTGAAGAAAAAGATTTACGTACAGGCGACACCGTTATAGTCGAAAGAGCGGGAGATGTAATTCCATATATCGTTAAACCGTTGACAGAATTGCGAACGGGCGATGAAAAGAAAATTGTGTTTCCAAAACATTGTCCTGTCTGCGGAGACGAATTGATAAAACCGGAAGGAGAAGCGGTTTGGCGCTGTGTTAATATTAATTGTCCAGCGCAGGTTGTTGAACGAATTATTCATTTTGTAAGCAAAGATGCCATGGACATCAAAACGTTTGGTGAAGCCAATGTCAGAAGATTTTATTCATTGGGATTCATCAAAAATATTCCTTCCATCTATTCAATTGATTTTGAAAAAATTGCTGTTTTGGAAGGCTTCAAACAAAAGTCTGTTGACAATCTGAAAACAGCAATTGAAAATTCGAAGAAGCAGAGCCTGAACCGGTTGATTTATGGATTGGGAATAAGATATGTCGGTGAAACAACTGCAAAAACTTTATCAAAAAGTGTTGATACAATCTTCGATCTGAAAAATTTTTCTGTTGAAGATCTTCAGCAGTTAAAAGATATTGGTGAAAAAGTTGCAGAGAGCGTTTTTGATTTTTTTCATAATGAAGATAATATAAAAATCATTGAAGAGCTTGCTGACAAAGGATTAAATATCAATGGTGATAAAACAGCGCCTGTTACAGGAAAGCTTTCGGGTTATACTTTTTTATTTACAGGAACTTTGCCGACATTAAAAAGAGGCGCTGCAGAAAAACTGGCAGAAGAGAATGGAGGAAAATTGCTTTCATCTGTGAGTGCCCACCTTAGTTATCTTGTTGCCGGGGAATCAGCAGGAAGCAAGCTTGATAAAGCACGAAAAATAAAAACGGTAAAAATTATTACAGAAGAAGATTTTTTAAATCTCATAAAAACATAGTTTGTAACTTCATTCGTAAAACATTGAAGTCATGGTCAAAAAAATAAACGGTGAGATCTGGAAACCACTGAAATTTAAAGGATGGCAATCAATGAGAAATAAGTATGCATTGTCATCTCTCGGACGTGCAGCAAGTTACCGGCATGATATTCATGAAGACGGAAAGTTATTGGAAGGGTCTGTGACATCGGGATATAAAACACTGAATCTTCGCGTTGAAGGAAGCAGCGGCACCATTTATCTTCATCGTGAAATTGCAAAACTTTTTAACCCTAAAAATTCTCCAAAACATAAATATGTGATCCATGTTAATCATGACAAGATGGACAACAACAGCAACAACTTGCAATGGTCTTCTCAAAAAGAAATGATTGATCATCAGCAGCAAAGCCCGCAAAAAATTGCCTACAAAAAAGTTCAGAATGCCGGGGGCAAGGGATTGAAATTGAATCCTGCACAGGTAAAATCAATCAAAACAATTCTTGCAAATCCAAACCGAAAATTAACCTATGGGCAAATTGCTGAGAAATATGACATAAGTGCCATGACGGTTTATAGAATTAAAAAAGGCGAGAATTGGAAAGGGATTAACACGTGATGTTTGATGTGTGATATACGATGTGAGAGGTGTGGCACCAATTAAAAAAAAGAAGGAGATTGCTAACCTTGAAATTTTTTTACCTTAAAATTATTGAAGAAGTTATGACTACTGAAGAAATGAAAAAACGAACAAAGGCCTTTTCTATCAATTATGGTCATTTGATTTTTCTATTGCCAAAAAGCATTATCAGTACTGCTTATTCGCAGCAACTTGTAAGATCAAGTAGTTCCTGTTGGAGCGAATTACAGAGCAACAAGAAGAGCAAAATCAAAAGCGGATTTTATTAATAAATTTAAAATAGTTGAATAGGAATTGGGTGAATCACTATTTTTTTGGGAGCTAATTGTTGAATTTATATGGATAAAAGAGATAAAGCTGCTGCTTTATATAAAGAAGGAGAAGAACTTTTAAAAATAATTGTATCTATTTTAAACCCTTTAAGAAATTAATTTTTTTTCAAACGACGCTTACATCGTACATCAAACATCACACATCGAACATGATTCTGAAATCAACTCTTCATTTTTTAAAAGCTTTAAAAAAGAACAATAATAAAACATGGTTTGATGAAAACCGGAAACTATATGTTGAAGCAAAAAATAATTTTGACGAATTTGTTGCTGTATTGTTAGAACAAATGATCTTATTTGATGAAGATTTGAAAGATCTTTCATCAAAAAACTGCACTTTCAGAATCAACCGCGACATTCGTTTTTCGAAAGATAAAACTCCTTATAAAGTCAGTCTAAGTGCATCTTTTAACAAAGGCGGAAAAAAATCGGTTAATGCTGGATATTATTTTCATTTGCAACCCGGTGGAAATAGTTTTGTAGGTGGCGGACTTTGGATGCCTGAAGCGAATGAGCTTAAAAAATTGCGACAGGAAATTGATTACTGCTTTTCTGATTTCAAAAAAATAATTACTGCTTCACCGTTTAAAAAACATTATGGGGAATTAGAAAAAGATGAAAAGCAAATGTTGGTAAACGTTCCAAAAGGCTATGAAAAAGAAAATGCTGCTGCTGAATTTTTAAGAATGAAAAGTTTTATTGCCACAAAAAACCTTTCAGATGAAGAAATTATTTCTTCAAATTTAGTAAAGCAAACGGCAGATGCTTTTAAGGCATTGATGCCTTTACTAAAGTTCATAAACCAGTCTTTTGAATAATGTCTTTTGAAAACTAATATGCGCTTGTCTGCGCTAAGACGAATTAATATTTTACCTTTAATTTTTACAATTATTAAAAAAGCCGCCACTCTCGTGGCTGTCAAAATAATTTTTTATGCAACAATCTCCGGAAGAAATTTTTCAACAATCCCATTTCATTTTACCGCCACCACCAAAGCCGCTTGGCGTTTATAAGCCTTTTCTTCAGTCAGGGAATTTAATTTATGTTTCGGGGCATGGACCTGTTTTAGAATCAGGAGCATTGATAAAAGGAAAAGTTGGATTCGAAATAAATGCAGATGCAGCAAAACTTGCAGCTCATCAGACCGGCCTTACGATTCTTAGTACGTTAAAAGCAAACCTCGGAACCCTTGATAAAATCAAGCGGGTGATCAAAGTTTTTGGCATGGTCAATTGCACTTTGGATTTTGAAAAACATCCCTTTATAATTAATGGCTGTAGTGAACTGTTTGCAAAAATCTGGGGCGAAGAAAATGGAGTCGGAGTTCGAAGTGCAGTAGGCATGGGCTCTTTGCCGAATAATATCCCTGTTGAGATTGAAGCCGTTTTTGAACTTTCAAATGAAGCGGCAGAAGTTTTAATTTCCGAATCGGTAAAAGAAATACAAATCGAAGAATGAGCAAAAAAAATTGGTATGAATTAAATCATCCTGAAGATATTGATTCGCCGGCATTGCTGATTTACAAAGACCGCATTGATTCAAATATTGAAACGATGATTCAAATTGCCGGAGATGCAAACCGATTGGTGCCGCACATAAAAACACACAAGATGGCAGAAATTGTACGAATGCAATTAAATGCCGGAATTTCAAAATTTAAATGCGCTACAATCGCCGAAGCCGAAATGCTTGCAGAGGCAGGAGCAAAAAATATTTTGTTGGCTTATCAACTCACCGAACCCAAAGCCGAACGTTTCCTCACTCTTATTAAAAAATATCCTGAAATTCAATTTGCTTCTTTGATAGATAATTTCGATTCTGCAAAAATGCTGAATGATTTATTTGAAAAAGAGAATCTGAAAGCGAATTTTTTTATAGATGTGGATGCGGGAATGAACAGAACAGGAATTGCGCCTGCAGATGTTGGCGTCCCCGCCAACATCAATCCACTCTTCAATCTATTCCAACAAATTCAAAAGTTTCCCACTCTTGAATTAAAAGGATTGCATATTTATGATGGACATATTCATGAATCAGATTTCAATTTGAGAAAAGAACAATGCCAAAAAGCATTTGAAAAAATTAATGCAGCAAAGCAACAAATAATGCAGATTTCAAATTTGACGGATATAAAAATTATTGCCGGAGGAACACCAACTTTTACGGTTCATGCTTTAAATAAAGAAGTGTATTGCAGTCCCGGAACTTGTTTGTTATGGGATTATGGATATGACAATTTGTTAGCAGAACAGCCATTTGAATTTGCAGCAGTTTTATTAACAAGAATTATTTCAAAACCCGTACAAGGCTTGATTACTACCGATCTGGGACACAAATCCGTAGCAGCAGAAAACCCGATTTCAAAACGAATCTTTTTTTTGAATTTAAAGGATTACGAAGTTAAATCTCAAAGCGAAGAGCATTTGGTAGTGCAGGTAAGAAATTGGGAAAATCTGCATGTCGGCGATGTTTTGTATGGAGTACCTTATCACATTTGTCCAACCGTTGCTTTGTATGATGAAGCGGTGATTGTAGAAAATAGAAATGTAGTTGATCGCTGGGATGTTATTGCAAGAAAAAAGAAAATTACGATCTAATAAAGAAGCAACATGTCACGTTTAATTTTCGATGCACATTTGGATCTCAGTATGAACGCAATGGAATGGAATCGTGATTTGACACGTACTTTGGAAGAAATTCGTGAAAGAGAAAAAGGATTGAACGATAAACCAGACAGGTGCAACGGGACGGTTTCATTTTCAGAAATGCGAAAAGGAAATATTGGCATTTGCGTCGCAACATTAATTGCAAGATTTATAAAACCTGGAAGTAAATTACCCGGCTGGCATTCGCAGGAGCAAGCGTGGGCACAAACACAAGGACAATTGGCGTGGTACAAAGCCATGGAAGATTCTGGAGAAATGATTCAGATAAATAATGCGGAATCTTTAAAAAATCATGTTGAAAAATGGCTGAAAAAAGAAGAAGAAAAATTGCCAATCGGATATGTTTTGAGTTTGGAAGGCGCAGATTCAATTATCAATATGCAATACCTTGAAAAGGCATACGAGAAAGGATTACGCGCAATTGGGCCTGCTCATTATGGTCCCGGCGTTTATGCTTATGGGACAGATTCTGAAGGAAGAATTGGAAAAAAGGGAAAAGATTTATTAAAAGAAATGGAGCGCCTAAATATTATTTTAGACACCACTCATTTATGTGACCAAAGTTTTTGGGAAGCATTGGAAAATTTTAATGGACATGTCTGGGCAAGTCACAATAATGTCCGCGCTTTGGTCCCTCACAACCGGCAGTTTTCTGATGAACAAATAAAAGTTTTGATAGAACGAGGAGCCGTTATTGGTGGCGCTTTTGACGCATGGATGTTAAAGCCAAACTGGATTCGTGGAAAATCAAAACCAAAAGAAGAAGAAGTTTTTTTGTCAACAGTTGTAGATCATATCGATCATGTTTGTCAACTGGCTGGTAATTCTTTACATTCAGGATTGGGAACTGATCTCGATGGCGCTTTTGGTACGGAGCAATGTCCTGCCGACTTAGATACGATTGCCGATTTGCAAAAAATCCATGAGATACTCTCCCAGCGGGGTTATTCTGAAGTTGATGTGGAAAATATTATGTGGAAAAACTGGGTTAGGTTTTTGGAAAATACGTGGAAACAGGAATGAGCAATAAAAGTTTATTTACTGCAAATGTTGCTAATCGTTCAGCGCATCATCCTCATGCATCAACGCCTTCATTGGTTGATAAAGATTTTTAAAAACTGCGTAATATTTTTCATATACAATCTGACTGTCCAAATTTGGTTCAATCAAAAGATCATTTGTTGGTTTTAATGAATCGTAGTGTTCAATCATTTTCAACGCTTTCATGTTTAATAAAGCAGCGCCGATGGCTGATGAATCTTCTGTCTCAACAACGGAAAGCTTCTTGCCCGTAATGCCTGCAAGAATATTGGTCCACGTGTTTGAGCGGATAAAACCGCCGCTGATATTGAGTTGCAGAATTTTTTCTGTGGATGATTCTACAATTTCCAAAACCTGTTTCATCGAATAACAAATTCCTTCCAGTGTTGCGCGAAGAAAGAAAGCATTGGTATGAAATGATTTTATTCCAAAAAATATTCCGCTCGATTTTTCGTCCCAAACCGGCGCTCTTTCGCCAAATAAATACGGCAGAAAAATTAATCCTTTGCTTCCTGCAGGAATGGTGTCAATCAGTTCAAAAAGATTTTTAAAATCTTCATCAGTTGGGTGAGCGTTATTTAAAATTGCTTCAAACAACCAGTCGATAACGTTTCCACCATTATTTACCGGGCCGCCGCAAATAAAAGTTTTTTCATCAAGCAGATAATTAAATGACATGGAATCAAAATCAAAAATCGGTTTTGAAGACGCAACGCGAACTGCGCCGCTTGTTCCAATGGTTAATGCCGCTGTTCCTTTTTCTACTGCATGACTTCCAACATTTGCCAGGCAGCCATCACTTGCGCCAATGGAAAAAAAAGTTTCTGAAGAAATATTTAATGCTGAAACGATTAAAGAATCTGGTCCTTTTCTGAGAAAATCGGTTGGAACAATTTCTGAAAGCAGGGAAGAATTTATTCCGCATAATTGTAAAGAAAAATCATTCCATTTTAAATGTTGAATATCGAATAAACCAGTCGCAGAAGCGATAGAATAATCAATTTCATACACCTTAAAAAGCTTGTACCAGATAAATTCTTTGATAGAAATAAATTTAAAAGCAGATGCAAATATTTCAGGAGCATTTTCTTTCAGCCATATTATTTTGCATAATGGTGTCATCGAGTGAATCGGCGTTCCGGTGGTTTGGTAAAGTTTTTCTGCTTCAGGTAATTTTCTTATCCGCTGTGCAATATCGCCGCTTCGTGTATCGGCCCATATTATTAAAGAAGTGATTGGCTGATTGTTTTTATCCATTGTCAGCAAGCTATGCATTGCGCTGCTGAGGCTTATTGAAACCGGAGGACATTTTACTTCGTCTATTATTTTTTTGATACAATCGGTAAATGCTTTCCAGATAACTTCCGGGTCTTGTTCTGAGAATCCCGAATGAAGGCTTTGAGTTGGATAAAAAAATTGGGAATTGGCAATAATTGTTCCCTTGCTGTCCATCCCGATTGCTTTTGTGCTGCCGGTTCCGATGTCAATACCGATCAAATATTTTTGAGAATTATCCTCAATCATTGCAGGTTATTATTAGAAGAAATTTTAATACTATTCCATTTAATGAAACAATTCTGTAAATGTTTCAACAAAGTAATTGAATAATCTAATAATGCAATAATTCAATAATTAATATCCCCTTACATTTTTTCCTTCCATATAATTCAGAAAAGCGGTATTCACCACACGATTGCCGCCGGGAGTAGGATAATTTCCAGTGAAATACCAGTCGCCCAAATTGGTGGGGCAACTATCATGAAGATCTTCTATTGTCTGATAAATCACTTCTACCGGAACATTAATTTCAGGCGGGGTAATTAGTTGTGCTATTTTATGATCCAGTTCCTCAAGAGTAAAAGGTTTGTAAACTTCACGAACCAGATTTTGAGTGTGCAATTGATTGTTTCTTTTCAGCGCTTTACATTTTTCAACAAGCTCTTTCAGCATTGGCTCCATTTCTCTTTCTTTTATCAATTCCATCGCCGCTTTAAATGCAACAAATTCACCCAATTTGCTCATGTCGATTCCATAACAATCCGGGTATCTTATTTGCGGAGCAGAAGAAACAACGATGATCTTTTTTGGTTCAAGTCGCGCCAACATCCTGATAATACTTTCGCGTAAAGTTGTTCCTCTCACAATCGAATCGTCAATTACAACTAATGTATCAATTCCTTTTCTAACTGTGCCATAAGTAATGTCGTAAACGTGCTGCACCATTTCATTCCGGCTGTTATCTTCCGTAATAAATGTGCGCAGTTTCACATCTTTTATCGCGATTTTTTCCATGCGCACTTTACGGTTCACCATCTCAGTTAGTTTCTCTGCATCATAATCTTTTCCCCAGCTTAAAATGCGCTCGATCTTTATTTTATTCAAATAATCTTCCGCCCCTTTTATCATTCCGTAAAAAGCAGTTTCAGCGGTGTTTGGGATGAAAGAAAAAATGGTATTTTTCAAATCATGATCAACCGCTTTCAATACTCTTTCACTCAGATGATAACCAAGAGCAATTCTTTCGCGATAAATTTTTTCGTCACTTCCTCTTGAAAAATAAATCCGTTCGAAACTACAAGCTCTTCTTTCTTTTGGTTCCAGGATTTGTTGAATGGAATATTGTCCGTCAGGAGAAGTAATGAGTGCAGTTCCGGGCATCAGTTCTTTCACTTCATTTTCAGGAACATTAAAAGCCGTGCGGATTGCAGCCCGCTCACTTGCAGCAACAATCACCTCATCATTTGCATAATAATAAGCCGGACGAATTCCATGAGCATCACGAACCACAAAACCGGAACCGTTTCCTGTAAGCCCACCAAATGTAAATCCGCCATCAAAATAAGGGACAGCTTTTTGTAAAACTCCTGCAATATCACAACCCTGGGGAGAGACCTCATCTGCTTTTACCAAAAAATGATGCACTACGTCCATCATAGCACCAAGGTCGCTTTGAGAATATTGTTCAGTTCGCGCACTATTTACAAGTGAGAATAATTCGTCTTTATTAATGAGATTAAAATTTCCTGCCATAGCAAGATTTTGTGCAGGAATGGTGTTTCGTTTAACAAACGGATGACAGAATTCCACATTATTTTTTCCCTGCGTTCCATATCGAAGATGACCAAGCAATAATTCTCCCAGAAAATCTACATGGCCTTTCATCAAACCGGCGTGCTGTTCTATATCAGGATGATCTTTTTTGATCTCATTTACCTGGCCACCGATTTGTGAAAAAAGATCAGAAATTGCCTGGTTGTTAACACTCCGAATTCTGTGAAGAAACGGATAGCCAGGTTCTGTGTTCAATTTCACGGTTGCAATTCCGGCGCCATCCTGGCCACGGTTGTGCTGTTTTTCCATCAATAAATACAGCTTATTTAAGCCATATAAAACTGTACCATATTTTTGACGGTAATACGAAAAAGGCTTGCGTAGCCGGATAAAAGCAAGGCCACATTCATGTTTTATTTCGTCGCTCATATATTGGAAAAGAATTGCAAATTTACAATTTCTACTCCGTTTTTTACTTCCTGTATTTGTTTTCTTATGTTATAATCTTGCTATTTTTAAGGGTATTTTAAATCGATTTTAAATGTATAAAATAATGCATTTTAAGGATAAGTATAAAAAATCATAAAAATATTTTTTACTGAAATGATTTTTTAATTTTAATTTCATACTTTGTATTAAAATTATTAAATGTTATGGCAAGACCCGTTAGAAATAATGAAGTTGCAGGCAAGCTGAGAACCCTTAAAGAACAATTAGCCGAATACAAAGAAGAATTAAAAACAGTTCATCCCACTTTTAAAATATCCAAGAATGGTAAAAGATTGGCCAATATCAACGCTACCATCGTGAAATTGGAGAGGGAAATAGAAGAACTTAAAAAAAGATAAACTTTGAAGAGAAAAGCTGTTTTTCAGCTTCTCATTTCCATTAAATATATCAGCAATAATTTCATTCCTTTAGGAATGCTGTTATTGTTATGTCGAAAATCGGGTATGATAAATCTGTATTGTCTTTATTCAAAAGGTTACCTTTGCAAAAATTTTTCATTGGCCTTTTTATGGCAAGATTTTATTGATTGATATATGAATAATGAACATCTGTCAGAACAGCAAATTATCCGCAGAGACAAATTAAAAGAACTGAATAAATTAGGAATTGATGCATATCCTGCAGAGTTATTTCCTGTAAATATCAGCGCTGCCTTTATTAAAAACAATTATAATGGTGAAGAAAACAAAAGTGACTTCGCAGATGTTTGTATCGCCGGAAGAATTTTGAGCATCCGGGATATGGGAAAAGCTTCTTTTGCTGTTTTACAGGATGCTACAGGAAAAATTCAATTATATATCCGCAGAGATGATATCGCACCTGGAGAAGACAAAACACTTTACAACACGGTCTGGAAAAAACTGATTGATATCGGAGATATTATAGGCGTCAAAGGTTACGTTTTTACCACAAAAACCGGCGAAACTTCTATACATGTCTCTGAGTTTAAAATATTGTCAAAATCTTTACGCCCCCTGCCTGTTGTAAAAGAAAAAGACGGGGAAACTTTTGATGAAGTTACTGATGCAGAATTCAGATATCGACAGCGATATGCAGATCTGATCGTGAATCCGCATGTAAAGGAAACATTTATCAAAAGAACAAAAATGATCAATGCCATGCGTGATTTTTTAAACGAACACGGGGCCTTGGAAGTAGATACTCCGGTTTTGCAAAATATTCCCGGAGGGGCTGCTGCACGCCCTTTCATCACACATCATAATGCATTGGATGTGCCGTTTTATTTGCGTATTGCCAATGAGTTGTATTTAAAAAGATTGATCGTAGGAGGATTTGATTGGGTATATGAATTTAGCCGCAATTTCAGAAATGAAGGGATGGATCGCACCCACAATCCTGAATTTACCGTGCTTGAATTTTACGTGGCTTATAAAGATTATTTGTGGATGATGGAAACAACGGAACAATTATTGGAAAAAGCTGCAATTGCAGTAAACGGAACCACAAAAGTAAAAGCCGGTGAAAAGGAAATAGATTTTAAAGCGCCTTACAAAAGAATATCCATGTATGACGCCATCAAAGAATTTACAGGAATTGACATTACCGGCAAAAATGAAGAAGAACTGCGTGAAGTTTGCCAGCAACTAGGCATTCATGCAGATAAAACCATGGGAAAAGGAAAATTGACCGACGAAATTTTTTCTGAAAAATGCGAAGATCATTTTGTGCAGCCGACTTTCATTATAGATTACCCGGTTGAGATGAGCCCGCTCACAAAAAAACATCGTAGCAAAGCCGGACTGGTAGAGCGTTTTGAATTGATTATAAATGGAAAAGAAGTTGCCAATGCTTATACTGAATTAAATGATCCATTGGAACAAAAAGAACGTTTTGAAGAGCAATCTAAACTAATGGAGCGCGGAGATGATGAAGCAATGTTTATTGACCAGGATTTTTTGCGTGCATTGGAATACGGAATGCCGCCAACCAGCGGAATTGGTTTTGGAATTGACAGGTTAGTAATGCTACTTACCAATCAGCCTTCCATCCAGGATGTTTTATTGTTTCCACAAATGCGCCCTGAGAAAAAACACCAGGAAGAAAAGCAGGATGTGGAAAATTCAAAATAGCTTTTAATTTTTTGAACACATTAATGTTTTATTTTTAGTAAAACTTACTAAAAATAACAGCAATGTGGCAGCCTTTCAAAGAGTATTTTAACTTTACAAAAAAGGAGCGGCACGGAATTTTTTATATCGTTTCGATCATTTTTATCTTAATTATCCTTCCTTTTTTATTTCCTTTTTTTACAAAGGAAGAAAGAATTGATTTTAGTGAATTTGAAAAGGAAATTGCGCAATTAAAAATTGATTCTTCATCTAAGAAAACTTATTCAAGAAATGATGAAGAATATTACAATGATTTTACTCCTTCCCACAAAAAATATGAAACATCACAGCCTGTTGAGCTTTTTTATTTTGATCCCAACACCGCTACAGTAACTGATTGGATAAACCTTGGCGTTAAACCCCGCACAGCAGAAGCGATTCAAAAATATATTTCGAAAGGAGGTAAATTCCATAAAGCTGAAGATATTAAGAAGATCTGGGGCTTGAGCGAGAAAGACGCAGAACGATTGATTCCATATGTTTCGATAAAAAATATTCAAAAGAATTTTTCCTCCTCTGATCAAAATCAAACAACTGAAAAAACATTTCCTAAAAAAGATTTTATTCAAAAAGTAGATATCAATATTGCGGATACTTCCGAATATATTTCTCTTCCCGGAATTGGTAGTAAACTTTCAAAAAGAATTATTGCTTTCAGGGAAAAGCTTGGCGGTTTTTACTCTGTTGAACAGGTTGCTGAAACATATTTGCTTCCGGATTCTACTTTTCAAAAAATAAAACCGTATTTAATTATAGATAACAAGGCAATAAAAAAAATCAATATTAATGTGGCTTCTGTTGATGAAATGAAATCACATCCTTATGTCAAATATCAAATTGCCAATGCTATTTTTCAATTCAGGCAACAGCATGGAAATTTTAATTCTGTTGAAGAAATAAAAAAGATCATGGCAGTAACAGATGAAGTATATAACAAAGCCTCGCCTTATTTAACCGTGGAATAAAATTTTCTTTCAGCTGTAAACAAAGTTTTATTGAATATTTTTATTTTTTCCGATTTATAAATATTCAAATAAGAATCGATCTTTTTTTTGTTCAATAATTTTTGTTTAAAAAATAAATAATGTTTTGTAAAGAACAGTAAACAAACGTTTGTCGTTATTTTTTGTTTTGCTTTTTAAACCTTGTTCAATAATACTTGTGAAAGGATAAGTGAAATTTAAAAGAGTGCATTAATCATTTATTTTATTCGTTTTAAATTGCGATAGTTCAAACATTATCAGAAAATATGGATTTTAAGACGAATGAAATAACAATTCAGGTAGCTGAAACGGCAAAACAATTTGCAAACCAGTTTATTAAGCCTGATATGATGATTTGGGATGAAAAGCAAGAATTTCCGGTAGATGTTTTAAAAGGATTGGGAAGACTTGGGCTAATGGGTGTTTTGGTTCCCGAAGAATACGGCGGCAGCGGATTAACCTATTTTGAATACACGGCTGTCATCGAGGAAATCGCAAAGGTTTGCGGCTCAATTGGCTTGTCAGTTGCGGCACATAATTCATTATGCACCGGCCATATTTTAGCGTTTGGAAATGAAGAACAGAAAAGAAAATATCTGCCAAAACTGGCAACGGCAGAATTTATCGGCGCATGGGGATTAACCGAACCAAACACAGGAAGCGATGCCGGAAACATGCAGTGTGTGGCAGAAAAAGACGGCGATGGTTGGATCATCAACGGAACAAAAAGCTGGATAACACATGGGAAGAGTAGTGATGTAGCGGTGGTAATTTGCAGAACCGGCCAACCAAGAACACGTGATAATTCTACTTCATTTATTGTTGAGCGTGGTACGAAAGGATTTCTGGCAGGTAAAAAAGAAAATAAGTTAGGTATGCGTGCGAGCGAAACTGCGGAAATGATTTTTGATAATTGTCGCATTCCTGATTCTGCCCGGATGGGAGAAGTTGGAGAAGGATTTAAACAAGCAATGAAGGTGCTTGACGGCGGCCGCATTTCAATAGCAGCGCTTGGTTTGGGAATTGCGAAAGGTGCTTATGAAGCTTCTGTACAATATTCAAAAGAAAGATTTCAATTTGGAAAACCTATCTCAGAATTCCAGGGAATTTCATTCAAATTGGCAGATATGGCGACAGAAATAAAAGCAGCTGAATTGCTGATTGATCAGGCATGTGACCTTAAAAATAGGGGAGAAAATGTGACCAAAGAATCTGCGATGGCAAAATATTATTCAAGCGAAATAGCCGTAAAAGTCGCTTCCGATGCGGTTCAGATCTTTGGTGGGTATGGTTACACGAAAGATTTTCCGGTAGAAAAGTTTTATCGGGATAGTAAATTGTGTACGATCGGAGAAGGCACAAGTGAGATTCAGAAGATTGTAATCGCAAGGGAAGTCCTAAGATAAATTGATAATAAAAAAACCAGAATTGCTTCTGGCTTTTTATAAAAAAAATTGAAAGTTTTTAATCCGATATTTCTATTTTCCTCCAAAAAATCCGCCTAATTTTTCTTTAGCAAACTCTTCAAGATTCTCGCTGGTTGCTCCAGGAATAAAATCAGAAATTTTATCAAGGAAGTCATTACCTGCAGCAGGATTCGCAGTTGTAGATTGAACATCTGCCGGAGTAGTACCTGGTGCTGAAGGAGTAGTTCCGGATTGAAAAAGATTATCAATAGCACCACCAACCATTGGAAATTTTTCTTTTATATAGCCCGCGATGGTATTCAAAACCCCTTGAGATTGTTCGGTACTAAGGCCATGAATGTTTTGCAATCTTTTTATTAGATCTTCCATAATTATATTTTTTAAAGGTTATACAATTCAATCTTACACAAAGTAGCATTTTATTCAAAAATGAAATAATATTTTCATTGTCCATTATTCAAAAATAAAAAGAATGTTTTTTTATTTTTGTCGCTTTTGTAATCAAAAATTTTTGAAATGGTTTCTAAGGTTATTGTCCACAATCTTTTACTGATTTTTTTTGTGACACTTACAAACACAGGCTTTGCTCAGGACCCGAGCGTGAAAAACATGCAGTCAACGGTTTTTAAAGAAATAAAAAAACCAAAACCGGACAGCAATAAAACCTGGCTTACCGGAGGCCGGTTTGATTTGAATATTGCGCAGGGAAGCCAAAATAACTGGGCTGCCGGCGGTGACAATTTTTCTTTTTCAATCAATTCTTATCTGGGACTTTATGGTTTTTATAAAAAGGGAAAATGCAGTTGGGATAATACGCTTGATCTGAATTACGGTCTTGTAAATACGACTTCGCTGGGAACGCGAAAAAATGATGATCGTATTGATCTTTTGTCAAAAGCGGGATATAATTTAACAGAGAAATTAAGTTTATCAGCTTTAGTAAATTTCCATTCTCAATTTTCAAAAGGATATCAATACACAGACACCAGCAAAGAACTTTTATCAAATTTTCTTTCTCCCGGATATGTTGTATTAGGACTTGGAGTAGATTATAAACCTGCAGACGGATTATCGATCTTTATCTCGCCAATTACTATAAGATGGACTATCGTGAGCGACGATTCTTTATCTGCAAAAGGCGAATATGGCGTAACACCGGGAGCAAAAAGTAAAACAGAAGTTGGTGCGTTCGTTAGTGTAAATTATTTGAAAGACATGAACAAAGCAATCACTTATAAAGGAAGACTTGATTTGTTTTCAAATTATGAGCACGATCCGCAAAATGTGGATGTATTAATGAACAATATGTTTACTGCAAAACTTTCAAAAGTTCTCAGCGGAAGTTTAGGACTTGATTTGATTTATGATGATGATGTAAAACTTTTTGGTCCCAATCATGATTCACCGGGACTTCAGCTGAAATCACAGATAGCAGTAGGTTTGAGTGTGAAGTTATGAGTTATGGGCCACTGACTTTTCTTGTCGATAGCCGGTTATAAATTTTCAATAATTCCTGCAATACCCTGGCCGCCACCAACACATGCAGTAACAATTCCATATTTTTTATTCAATCGTTTCATGTCATTGATAATCTGAACGGTGAGTTTTGCACCAGTACAACCAAGCGGGTGACCGAGAGCAATTGCACCGCCATTGATGTTTACTTTATCCCGATCAAGTTCCAGGGTTTTAATTACTGCAAGAGATTGCGAAGCAAACGCTTCATTTAATTCAATCAAATCTATTTGAGAAAGATTCATGGAAGCTTGTTTTAAAACTTTTGGAACCGCTTCAATCGGGCCAACTCCCATCACTCGCGGATGAACTCCGGCGCTTACACAATTCACCAAACGCGCTATTGGTTTTAAACCTAATTCGTTCATCATTTTTTCACTCATCACAATTACGAAAGCTGCGCCATCACTGGTTTGTGAAGAATTTCCGGCAGTAACAGTTCCTCCTTGCGCAAACACTGGTTTTAGCTTTGACAAAGCTTCTATTGAAGTATCAGCACGAACACCCTCATCTGTATCAACTACAAACTTTCGCTTTTGTTTTTTGAAATTTTCATCCACATAGATTTCTTCAATATTCATTGGAAGAATACCACTTTTGAAATATCCACTCTTAATTGCCTTCAATGCTTTTTGATGAGAATGAAAACTAAATTCATCCTGTTGTTCACGCGTTACGTTATATTCTTTCGCAACAGCTTCAGCGGTTAATCCCATTCCAAGATAATAGTCAGGCGTTTCGGAAGCAACAGAATATGCGGGAACAGTTTTCCACCCTGATGTCGGAACCATTGTCATGCTTTCTGTTCCACCGGCGATAATACAATCTGCCATTCCTGATCTGATTTTGGCCGTTGCTATGGCGATCGTTTCCAAACCACTTGCACAATATCTGTTCACAGTCATGCCGGGAACAGATATTCCAAGCGCTCTTACACTGATCATTCTTCCGACCTGTAATCCCTGCTCCGCCTCCGGTACAGCGTTTCCAACAATCAAATCGTCTACTCTTTTACTGTCCAATCCGGGAACAGATGCCAGCAAACCTTTGATCACATCAACCGCTAAATCATCCGGGCGATAAAAACGAAACCCACCACGTTTTGCTTTGGTAACAGCGGTTCTGAATCCTGCAATAATATATGCTTCCATAAAGATTTTATTAAAATGAAGAAAGCAATTTAGGATTTATTCTTTTGAAAAAAATGTTGAAAGTTTTTAAGACGAAATGTAGTAAGCCCCAATGTAAGCCCCAATTTCTATTTCTATTTCAACTTAAATAACTTGCAACGATTGGCATTCGTCTTCCGGTTCCAAATGCTTTTGGTGAAATGCGAATGATCGGACAAAACTGATTTCGCTTGTATTCATTTTTGTTGACCATTTTCAAAATTCTGTCAACCAAAGCCGCATCAAATCCCATTGATTTTATTTCCTGTGGTCCCTGAACTCTTTCAATATATTGATACAATATCTGGTCGAGAATTTCATAAGGCGGCAGACTATCTACATCTTTTTGTCCCGGTTTTAATTCTGCTGAAGGCGCTTTGTCCAAAATATTTTTAGGAATAATTTCTTCTTTTGAATTAATATATTTTGCCAGCTCATATACCTGTTGTTTATAACAATCACCAAGCACTCCAAGACCGCCGGCCATGTCGCCATACAAAGTTCCATAACCCACAGCCAGCTCACTTTTATTCGAAGTATTCAGTAAAATATATCCGAATTTATTTGCAACAGCCATCAGCACATTTCCTCTTGTTCTGGCCTGAATATTTTCTTCTGCAATACTAAATGGAAGATCTTTAAAAATTGGTTTCAATTCATGCAGAAACTGGTTGTAAATATTTTTTATCGGAACAATATCATATTGATTTTCGAGGTTTTTACTGAGTTGCTCGGCATCAGAAACAGAATGAGAAGTGGAATATTCAGAAGGCATTAAAACGGCTCGTACATTTTCTTTTCCCAGAGCCGCACACGCTAAAGCGATTGTTACTGCACTGTCAACGCCACCGCTGCTTCCGATGATGGCTTTTGAAAATCCCATCTTTGAAAAATAATCACGTATTCCTAAAATGATAGCATCATAAACCTGGGAAATATTTAATTCAGGAATAAAACGCAAAGGTTCTAAAAGCCTGTTTGGGACTGCAATTGAAGGAACAATAACCGGTGAATCAAAAGTGCCATCATCATTCAAAATCACTTCTTTGATCTCTTCCCCGAACTGAGAAAGTTCCTCGCATAGGTTGGCGTCTTTATCAAAGCATAACGAAATTCCGTCAAAAATAATTTCTGTCTGGCTGCCAACTGCGTTACAATAGATCAGTGGAATTTTGTACTTCAGAACATTTGCTTTTACGGTAGCTTTTCTATCTTCAGCATGTGTATAATCAAATGGAGAAGCAGAAATATTAATCATCAGATCAGGTTCCTGTTTCATTAAAATATCCATAGGACAAATTCTGTAAAGCGGGTTGTCACCAAGGTTCCAGATATCTTCACAAATCGTAAGGGCAATTCTTTTTCCTTTGAATTCAATCGTATTCCAATTGAATGCCGGTTCAAAATATCGGTATTCATCAAACACATCGTAATTAGGCAAACACGTCTTATGCGCCACACTTTTTATTTCTTTTTCATAAAGAAAAAATGCAGCATTAAAAAGATCTTTTCCTTCTCTAACCAAATTTCTATCCGGCGATCCAATAATGACACCGATCATATCCGCATATTGTTTTATTTTCTCAATACTCTCATAACACTTGTCGATAAAGTCCTTAAAATCTAAAAAATCGCGTGCAGGATATCCGCAAACACTCATTTCACTAAAGACAATCAGGTCCGCATTGTTGCTTTTAGCAATTTTGATCGCCTCAATTATTTTATTTACGTTCTTTTCAAAATTACCTATGTGATAATTTTGCTGGGCAAGGAAAATTTTCATATTGTAAAATTAAGTAGAATAAAATATTCAATAATTTTTCATTTAACAATCTTCTCTATATTTTTTTGCTTTTATTTGGGGTATGAGAAAACATTTATTTCCATTATTTACTGCCCTTATTTTTTTTTCCTGCAAAAGCAATAAGAATATTCCTGATGTTTCATCAATTAAAATAAATCTTGAAACAAAAAGATTTGAGAAAGATTTTTTTGCTATCGATACAATGAAAGTTGCCGAATCAATGAGATCGATTTTGCAAAAATATCCTGATTTTTTTCCTCTCTATACTGCCAATATTTTGGGATTGGATTTGGATAGTTTATTAATTCCTAACAATGCTCAGGATCAGGCTGTGCGCATGTTTATTCATGATTACAAACCTCTGAAAGATTCATCTGATTTGCTGTATAAAAATTTTTCCAAAGAAACAGATGCCATCAAACAAGGTTTACAATTTGTAAAATATTATTTTCATGATTATAAAATTCCGGAATCGGTAATCACTTTTATTGGTCCTATAAATGCAAATTTTGAAACCTCATTTGGCGTTCAGGGAGATGTACTTACTGCAAAAAGTTTAGGCATTGGATTACAGCTTCATATGGGGAAAGATTTTTCATTTTACAAAAGTGAAGAAGGACTGGAGCAATACCCGGAATATCTCTCGAACAATTTTGATAAGAAGCACATTCCTGTTAACTGCATGAGAAATATTGTAGATGATTTGTTTCCCGAAAAAAGTATTGGAAGGCCTTTGATAGAGCAAATTGTAGAAAAAGGAAGAAGAATGTTTTTACTTACAAAATTTTTGCCTTACACTCCTGAATTTGAATGCATCGGTTATACAAAAAAACAAATGGAAGCTTGTTATAAAAACGAAGCAGTTATTTGGGATTTCTTCCTGAATAATGATCTGCTGAATAAAAGTGATCAGAATATTGTTCAAAACTATATTGGTGAAGGGCCGAAGACACAAGAGCTCGGAGAAGATTCACCGGGAAATATCGGAACCTTTTCAGGTTTGCAGATCGTGAAAAAATTTATGGAAAAAAATCCTGAAACTTCTCTTGCAACATTAATGAAAATGGATACAAGGGAAATTTATTCAAAGTCAAAATACAAGCCGAGAATCTAGTTCAACTTGAACGGAACCACCATTTCAAATCCAGGAATGTTAATCATGAAAGTTCTTCTGTTGTAGCGGTTTTCCATAAAATACATTCCATGCATTTTCCCCATTTCGCTACGCAAATTGCAGCCACTTACGTATTGGTATTTTTCTCCTGAATTGATAACTGGCTGAATGCCGATAACGCCTTCGCCTTCTACTTCGCGATGCTCTGTAGTGCTATCAAAAATGTACCAGTGTCTTCTTAATAACTGCACAGGAAATGTGTTATGATTTTCAAGTGTGATGCGGTAAGCAAACATATATTCGCTGTTCGCGGGATTGCTGTATTCAGGTTGATAGAATGTTTCAACACTGACGGTAACTCCTTCGGATATTTTAGAGATCATGTGTTTTAGGTTATGATAAAGTTATTAAAACTGGTGAATCAAATAAATTAAATTTTCCTGGATTTGGTAAAATTATTTTTCAAAAGCCATTGCAAAATTTTTTCGCGGTGATCACCCTGGATAATGATTTCATCATCTTTTACTGAGCCTCCGCTTCCACAAAAAACTTTTAATTTTTTCGCGACAGATTCAATTTCATCGTCTTTCATAGAAAAACCTTTTATAATAGAAACTACTTTTCCTGCACGGTGTTTTTTATCAAGAACGACCTTTAATAATTGTTCATTTGGTGCTAAATAATTTTTTGTTTCTTCCTGTTTGGAAAAATTAAAATTTTCTGCAGTCGAATAAACAATTCCGTCACTATTATATAACTTTTTCTTCGGCATTTTATTGTTGTAATTCTGCTTTTAAACTCAAATCCAAACTTTTTGCCTGGTGAATAATCGAACCACTTGAAATATAATCGACACCGGTAGCAGCGAAACTTTCAATATTTTCTAATGTAATTCCCCCACTGGCTTCTGTCTCATATTTCCCGTCAATAAATTTTAACGCCTCTTTTATTTTTTCCGGCGAAAAATTATCGAGCATAATGCGGTTTATTTTTCCTGCCTGAACTGCTTTTTTCACATCTTCAATGGTTCTTGCTTCCACTTCTATTTTCAATCCCCTTTTTTTCTCCTGAACATATTTCCATGCTTTGTTAACCGCGTTTTCAATTCCACCGCAATAATCAATATGATTATCTTTCAACATGATCATATCATATAGACCAAAACGATGATTTACTCCACCACCTATTCTTACCGCTTCTTTTTCCAGCAAACGAAAATTGGGAGTCGTCTTTCTTGTGTCTAGCAATTTTGTGTGATATCCTTTTAATTTGTCGTTATATATTTTTGTAAGAGTTGCAATTCCGCTCATTCGTTGCATACAATTCAACACCAATCTTTCACATTTAAGAATCGTATGAACCTTTGCACTTACTTCAAAAGCAACTTCGCGGAAATGCATCTCTTCCCCATCGTTTTTAAATTTTTTAAAAACAGCAGAAGGGTCAAGAAAAGAAAAAATTTTTTCAGCCACATCTACGCCTGCTAAAATTCCTTCATCCTTAATTTTTAAGATTGCTTTCCCATTTTTATTTTCATCTATGCAGGAAAGTGTTGAATGATCACCATCTCCCACATCTTCTTTCAGTGCGTTTGCAATTAATTCTTCAAGCAGCTTCTCATAATTTTCATCGCAGTGCATAAACAAATATATTGAATGAGATTAAAATTTTTTCAAAATATTTTGTGATAAAATCAACTAGATATTCACATATTGAATTAAATCTAATTGTCAAAAAAATTAATAAATAGATCGGATAAAGTGGATAGAATTAATTTATAATCGTTAAAGGAAAGTTGAATCTAATTCCTGTTGTAATTCATTGAGGAAGAAATAATGCCAATTTATAATTTGGGTTAGGGTACAATTAGCATGTAGGCTGAGGGCAAAATTTCAATCAAAAATTCTTTGCTTGTTTCTGCAGGATCACCATCAATATGCAGATGCGCAAGTTGTGGATTTTCTATTTTTATTTTTTGGGTTTGAAAATAAAGAATGGTTTTCTTATTAAAATCTTTTTCAAAAAAATGACTGGTTTTTCCTGAAATAATTTGTTGGGCAAAAGATAAAACAGCCGCGGCTTTATTAGTTTTTTGCAAAACAACAATATCAAGCAGACCATCGCAAATGCTGGCCTTTGGAGCTACTTTAAAATTATTTCCGAATTGATTGCTGTTGGCAATGCAAATAAAAAATGCATCTACATTTATTTTCTTTTCACCCACTTCAATTGTAAAAGGATATGTTTCTGCAGAAAGAAAATTCTTTATTGCAATCTTTGTATAAGCATGAAGTCCGCGTGTTTTTCCTTCCGAAAAATCATGTGCCACTTTTGCATCAAATCCCAAACCACAAACGTGAACACTCATTTTTCCGTTAATCAGAAAAACGTCTGTACAGATTGATTTTCCTGCAAAAATTATATCGATCGCTTTATCAACAGAGTTTGGAATTCCCGCTGTTCGTGCAAGGCCGTTTCCTGAACCAAGCGGAATGATCCCAATATTTACGGGAAGTTTTAATACTGAACAAATTATTGGTGACAAACTTCCATCACCGCCACAAATGGCAATATCTGTAATGGTTTCATTGATAATTTTATCATGCAAAAAAGAATATTCTCCATCTTTAGAAGTAAATAAAATTTCAAAAGAAAGATTTTTTTCTTTGCACTTACGAATAATCGTTTCTTCTAAATGCAATTTGTTTTGAGTTCCGGAAATAGGGTTGATCAAAAATAAAATTTTTCGACTCATTAATTTGTGTAATTCGTGAATAAAATTCTTTTTTTAATTATGAGTTTAAAGCATTCCATAACATGTCCTTTAATTCGCCCAAACCTTTATTGGTAACGGATGAAATAAAAATGTGTGGAACTTTTTTAGGTAATTCTTTTTCGATCGCTTCCTTCAATTCATCATCAAGCAAATCACTTTTGCTGATAGCAATCAGAAACTTTTTGTCCAGCAATTCAGGATTGTATTCTTTCAATTCGTTTTGCAAAATTTTAAACTCTTCGACATGATCTTTACTGTCAGCCGGAATCACAAAAAGCAAAACAGGATTTCGTTCGATATGTCTTAAAAACCTGTGCCCAAGGCCTTTTCCTTCAGCGGCTCCTTCAATAATTCCTGGCAGATCTGCTACACAAAAACTTTTATTATCGCGATAAGACACAATGCCAAGTTGGGGTGTTATTGTTGTAAAAGCATAATCTGCAATCTTTGGTTTTGCGGCGGTAATTACTGAAAGCAAAGTTGATTTTCCTGCATTTGGAAATCCTACCAAACCTACATCGGCAAGCACTTTCAGCTCTAATATCACAAAACTTTCTTCACCCGACTCCCCTGGTTGTGAATGTTGAGGTGCCTGGTTAGTTGGAGTTGCAAAATGAGAATTTCCTAATCCGCCCCGACCTCCTTTTAATAATATTTTTTGTTCTCCGTCTTCAAGAATTTCTATTTGCTTTCCATCTTCTTCAACTGTTGCAATCGTACCAAGAGGCACATCAATAATGATGTCTTTTCCATCATGGCCGGTGCAATTATTTTTACTGCCGTTCTCACCATTTTCTGCAAAAATATTTTTGTAATAACGCAGATGTAAAAGTGTCCAAAGATTTTTATTGCCACGCAAAATGATATGCGCCCCCCGTCCTCCATCACCTCCATCAGGGCCCCCGAAAGCTGTAAGTTTATTGCGCAAAAAATGACGACTTCCTGCTCCGCCATGTCCGCTTCTGCAAAATATTTTGATTAAGTCTATAAAATTTGATTTTTCCATCCGGTAAATTTCGCAAAGTTTTTTTTAGGAAATGTTTTTGTAATGTTACACGAAAAAAAATGATCAGGGCAATAACTTTTGTCAGTGTTTTATTTTTGTTCTCCTGTGCATCAAATAAAAGGAAAAAGGCACAAAAGACCTGCCCTTGTGTCTAGAAGCAAAAATTAAAACAATGGCTTCGGATCTACCCGTTATGATTATAAAGGGAAACCGGTTTATTAACTGGTAGCTGGATGTTGCGATAAATTCAACATTGTATTTGATAGCGCGTGTAATTTTTAGGTTATCCAGATGGAGGATTTACCGGAAAAGGAGATGGGAAAATGATTGGTTTTCATAATGAAATTACAGGCGGAAAAATAGTATGGAAAAGGGTTAACAAGGTAAAGTAAATTCATAACAAAAAAAAGAAGAGATTATTTCTTGGTTTCATTCCATGGTTTATAATCAACATCATTTTTACCGTTTTCGTTTTTTACTTCCCGCAAGGGCTCGCAAGCTTTCCATTCTTTTTTCATACTCTCCGCTAACTCCTGATAAATTTTTGTTCCTTCACTTTTCCATGCAATCATTTCGTCAGAAATTTCTTTGATAATTTTCGCAGGATTTCCAACTATTAGACTTCTTGACGGAATACGCTGATCTGCTTTTACAAAACTCAAAGCGCCTACGATACATTCATCTTCTAAAATAACATTATCCATAATTACTGCATTCATTCCTATCAGGCAATTCTTTCCAATCGTTGCTCCATGAATGATAGCGCCATGACCGATGTGCGCATTTTCTTTTAATAAAACAGTTACTCCCGGAAACATGTGGATAGTACAATTTTCCTGGACGTTGCAACCATCTTCAATAATTATTTTTCCAAAATCGCCACGAAGCGCAGCACCGGGTCCGATGTAAACATTTTTTCCAATAATTACATTTCCGGTTATTGCGGATTGAGGATGAATAAAAGAAGATTCATGAATTACAGGAATGTGATTTTTATATTGATAGATCATTTTCTTTTTTTATAAGTAAATGAATGTATAATCAGATAAGATTTCGGTTCATTCTGAAACAAACTCCTTTGAAAACTGCGATCAAATTACCATGTTGGTTCGTAATTGAAATTTGATAAAGAGCTGTTGAACTTCCATTGTGAATTTCTTTTGCTTCTGCAATTAAAGTGTCGTCTGCCAAAGCTGGTTTTGTAAAATTAATAGAAGTGTCGAGAGCAACAGATAAATTGTTACGGCTGTTGCAGGCAAACGCAAACGCACTGTCAGCAAGTGAAAACGTGATTCCGCCATGTACAATTCCAAAGCCATTGATCATTTCACTTCTGATTGTCATCTTAATTTTACTATGTCCTTCGTCTATCTCTAAAATTTCTATTCCCAGCCATTTACTGAACTGATCATTTTTCAAAAGATGATTGACAACTTTGCGGGGCAATTCACTTGTATCCATCGAATATAGTTTTATAAGAAACCAAGTTACTATTATCTGTTAATTTGAATCGGGATTTAAAATATTACGAAAGGAAATTTCTGAGTGAAGAAGAAATAAATTGCTTTTCCTTTTTTAGAATTGTCACAATCTACTTTCATTTTCTCTTTAGAAAGCGAAATAATAAGTATTCTGTTTTCAAAAAAGGATTCTTTATCTGAAAAGATGATAAGTGATGAAACTCATTATATAAGCGAGCCCTGTCATGTAAAGAAGCATAATTATTGGCCATTTCCATGTATGTGTTTCGCGCTTTACAACCGCAAGTGTGCTCATACATTGCATTGCAAGCGCATAAAAAACAAGAAGTGATAACCCGGCTGCCAGAGTATAAACTTTTTCGCCATTAGGCCAGGTGGCAGCGCTCATTTTTTGACGTAATGTTGCATTGTTTTCATCTGCATCATCACCAACACTATATAATGTTGCCATGGTTCCAACGAACACTTCACGGGCGGCAAAAGAAGTAATAAGCGCGATGCCAATCTTCCAGTCATAGCCAAGTGGGCGAATAACCGGTTCAATGGTTTTTCCCAAAATTCCCGCATAAGAATTTTGAAGATGCTCTGTACTTTCCAATTTCTGATATTCCTTTTCCTGTAAAGGATTTTGCTGTATCAGCGTTGCGTATTTTTCTGTTACTGCATGCATTTTTTTCGCGGGGCCAAAAGTGCTCAAAACCCACAGCAGCAAACTTATTACCATGATAACTTTTCCTGCTTCAAACACAAAAATTCTTGCTCGTTCTATCATCGTTGAAATAATATTTTTCCAACGCGGCCCACGATATGCAGGAAGTTCAAGTATAAAAAAGCTTTTTTCTTTGCTTTTAATAAACCACTTCATTACATAGGCTGCAAGTAATGCCATGAATGTTCCTAAAAAATACATCAGCATCATCACAAGACCTTGCAAGCTGATAAATCCTAAATACATTTTATGTGGAATCACCAAAGCGATCAGCACCGTATAAACCGGGAGCCTGGCGCTACAACTCATCAGCGGCGTACACATGATCGTTAATAATCTTTCCTTTTTATTTTCGATGCTTCTTGCGCTCATGATCGCGGGCACTGCGCAGGCGAGCCCGCTAACCATCGGCATTACACTCTTTCCATTTAGTCCCGCTTTGCGCATAATTTTATCAGTAAGAAAACTGATTCTTGCCATGTAACCGGTGTCTTCCAAAAGGGTAATGAGTCCAAATAAGATCATTATTTGCGGAACGAAAACAATGATGCCACTTAATCCGGCAATAATTCCATTAATAAAAAGATCGGTAAACCAACCAGAAGGAAGAACTTGTCCAAGCCAACCACCTGCCTGCGCAAAAGTCCATTCTATTGCATTCATAGGAAATTGAGCGATAACAAAAATGCTTTGAAACAATAAAAAGAGCACAGCCATCAGGATCAAATATCCCCAGGTCCTATGCAATAAAATATCATCTAACTTTTGAGTGAACAAAGCTTTCTGCAGCGGATCGGCTTCCACAACAGTTTGCTTCATGATGGTTTTTATTTTTCCATATCGTTGCAAAATCTCTTCTGCCTGAGTTTTTGAAGGATTAAATTTTGTAGCTATTTCGATGTTCTCAATATCGTCCTGTGTCTGATCATTCAATGAAAAATTTTCATGATTGATCAGGTAATGAATCGCACGATAATCACTCACTTCGGGAAAAATATTTCTAATTTTTTTAATGGCTTCAGGAGCCATTGGTTCCACATCAATAAAATCCCTTTCGGGCAAAAAATAAAGATTTTCTGCCGTATGTTCAATCGCTTTTTTTAATTGCTGAATGCCTTTGTTTTTTCGTGGATTAACGGGAATAACCAAAACTCCCAATTCGCGTTCCAAACCTGCAACATCAACCTGTATATTATTTTTCCTTGCGATGTCCATCATAGTTAAAGCTATGATGACAGGGCGTTTCAGGTCAATAATCTGAGAACAGAAAAGGAGATTTCTTTTTAAATTACTTGCGTCGGCAACGAGCACGATCATGTCTGCTTTTACATTCGGATCCTGTTCCAGTAAAACTTTATAAGCAACCCATTCGTCATTTCTTTTTGGATAAAGACTGTATGTTCCTGGAAGATCAATAACTCTGGCAGAAAGATTTTCAGAAATTCTTGAAACTCCTGTTTTTTTATCAACAGTAACTCCGGGAAAATTTCCAACTTTTTGATTTAGCCCTGTAAGTGAATTAAAAAGCGAACTTTTTCCGCTATTCGGATTTCCTACTAAAGCAATATTTAACTGGTGGCTCAAATTGTTTATGATAATCGGCAAAAGTAATTTGGAGTTCTCAAAAAAGTTTTACGAAATCAGGAAACACACAAGTAACAGAAAAATTTATCATAACCTTCACTAATATATTCCTCTTAAATTTGTGCTTAAAATAAGTGCACCTTATGAAAAATATTTTTCTTTTATTGATTCTTGTTTCACAAACATTAACCGCACAACGGCTTAGCAAAACTGATAAGGCAGTTATTGAGAATTTAAAAACAGAAGTAACTTATTTGGCAAGTGATCAAATGGAAGGACGAAGGACCGGAACAGAGGGCGAAAAATTAGCGTATGAATATTTATCGAAGCAGTTTGAAAAAGCAGGATTGATACCGAAAGGAAATGATCATTCTTTTATACAAACATTTCAGATCGATGAAGGAAAACAAGTTCTTCCTTCAACACATTTGATAATTAATGATACCGCTTTAAGTGAAAAAGACTTTTTCCCGTTTATCTTCAGCAGCAACAGTTCTGTTAAAGCGGATGCTTCTCCTGCTTTCAAAGAAAAGAATATGCCCTGGTTTTGGGATGTTAAAGAAACCATTGAAGAAAATAATAATAACCCTCACTTCGATTTAAAAGAGGCTATAAGAAGCAAAGCAATAGAATTTGCCAGGAAAGGCGCATCTGCTCTGATTGTTTATAATTCGGGAAAAGAAATTGCAGACTTCAATTTTGATGGAAAATCGAAAACCCCAGGACTGAAAATTCCAGTTGTTTTTCTTTATAAAAATGCGGAAAAAAGATTTCTTACAGATAATTCCGCCAACCTTAATATCGATTTGAAGGTTGAACTGGCCGATAAATCTCAAACCGGACATAATGTTATTGGCTTTATCGATAATAGCGCTCCGTATACGATAGTTTTAGGAGCTCATTATGATCATCTTGGTCATGGAGAAGATGAAGGTTTGAGTGGGGGAAGCAAAGGGGAAATTTTTAATGGCGCTGATGATAATGCCAGTGGAACCGTTGCTGTATTAGAACTGGCGAAATTTTTAAAAAGCTCCAAACTTAAAAATAATAATTATTTATTCATCTGTTTTTCAGGGGAAGAAGAAGGTTTGTATGGTTCAAAATATTTTGCCGAAAATTCTGTTGTTCCACTGGATCAGATAAATTATATGATGAATTTTGACATGATTGGAAGATTAAATGATACATCGCACTTATTGACGATCGGCGGATTTGGTACTTCTCCTACATGGGAAAAAATCTTGCCTGAAAAAACAAAATGGCTGAATATAAAATTTGATTCCAGTGGCGTTGGCCCAAGTGATCACACTTCTTTTTATATGAAAAATATTCCTGTTTTATTTTTCTTTACAGGAGTTCATAAAGATTATCATAAACCAACAGATGATGCAGATAAAATTAATTTTGCGGGCGAATTCAGAGTAATCGAATATGTTGAAAATGTTTTAAAAGAAACAAACAAGAAAGAAAAACTTTCTTTTTCAAAAACAAAAGAACCACAAATGTCGATGGCACATTTTACGGTTACTTTAGGATTTATGCCTGATTACACTTTCTCGGGATCGGGTGTAAGAGTTGATGAAATCATCGATGGAAAAAATGCGCAGAAAATTGGAATGATGGCTGGGGATGTGATCACAAAACTTGGAGATTTTAATGTAACTGATATTAACAATTATATGGAGACTTTGAGTAAATTTAAAAAAGGTGATTCTGCAAGAGTTACGGTAATGCGTGGAAATGATAAGAAGAGCTTTGATGTTATTTTTTAAAAATGTCACTAAATGAAACTGCGTTTTGACAATGAAGCCATGCTGGAAGATTTTTTCGAAAACACGCGACTGTTAGGCATTGTAGCGTCTATTGAACAATATCGTTTATGCTGGCATCTCAACCAGATTCTCAATTTTGATTTTAGGATCAATAACAGCATTGAAATTCATTTGAACAAAAAAATGCGTAATTATTTTTTTCCTATCTATCAATATGGGCAACAGGCTGGAACGATAAAACATTATTTGTACAACAATGAAGATGATGGTGAATATCTTTTGCCCGAGTTTAAACATCTTGATTTTTTGTGGTTGATGAAAGATGATATTATGAAAGATGAGGAGGTAAATATTTTTATCAATTCAATTAAAACAATTCCCTCTGTGCAAATGGTAGTGGAACTGACGAATGAGAAAATTAAAAATAAACAGCATCTTGTTTTTTAAAAATTAAATCAAAATTTATGTGGGAAGAAAAAGGCAATAAGCTCTATAGAAAATTTAAGTTTAAAAATTTCTCAGAAGCATTTTCATTCATGACACGCGTTGCTTTGGCTGCAGAAAAAATGGATCATCATCCAAAATGGACAAACGAATATAACCAGCTAGAGATTTGGCTTTCAACGCATGATGCAGGAGATATCGTTACAGAAAAAGATAAAAAACTGGCAGCGATTATTGATGGATTTGTTTAGGCAAAAGATTCGATTTTTTTTCTTTACGTGTTTTTGAAATTTCTAATGCGAAGCGAACTTCAATCCAACGATGGAAGCTATCAAGGTTGTAAGAAAAAACAATCTCCAGAAATCAGTCGGCTCTTTAAAAATTAAGATTCCTACAATAACAGTGCCTATCGCACCAACGCCGGTCCAAACGGCATAGGCGGTTCCGATGGGCAAAGTTTGTGTAGCACGATATAACAAAAACATACTTAAAGAAAGGCAAATAAAAAATCCAACGATCCACAAAACGGCTGTTGTTCCTGATGTTTCTTTGGCTTTTCCAAGGCAGGTTGCAAAACCTACTTCAAAAAACCCAGCGATTATTAATATGATCCAGTTCATCTTATCTTAAAATTCAATTTTATTCAATTACATGAATTATTTTTTCATCTTTTGAAATAAATTTTCCAATTGACTCTGCAAATTCTCCCAATCCATTTTGATGCAAAACTTCCTGTACTTCATTAACTGAACGAAGATTTACTGCAATTAATAATCCTCCATTTGTTTGCGGATCTGGTAAAATTGAAAATGCTTCCATTACATTCACACCTTTTCCAAAACTTATTTTTTTGCTATAGCTGTTCCAGTTTCTGTAAGTTGCGTCAGGCACAATTCTTTGGGAAAGATATGACTTTACATTTTCGGTTATGCGTATGCGTGAGTAATGAATTTCCGCAGACAAATTGCTTCCTTCCGCCATTTCAATTAAATGTCCTGCAAGCCCAAAGCCAGTTGTATCTGTCATTGCAGAAACTCCTTTTATTTTTCCGAGTTCTTCTCCTACAGAATTTAGTGAAGTAAGCTGGTCGATTAAAACAATTAAATCTTCTTCCTTTAAAACATTTCTTTTTTGCGCAGTAGACAAAATTCCTACACCAATCGGCTTCGTTAAAAAGAGTAAATCACCTTCATGTGCCGTGTTATTTTTTTTAAGGTTATCGATAGGAACAAGTCCGTTTACTGATAAACCAAAAAATGGTTCAGCTGAATCAATGCTATGGCCTCCGGCCAAAGTTATCCCTGCTTTTGCGCAAATTTTTCTTGCTCCTTCCATCACATCCTTTGCTAGAGAAGCAGGTAATTTTTCCACCGGCCATCCAAGCAAAGCTATCGCCAGTATTGGTTTTCCGCCCATTGCATAAATATCACTGATTGCATTCGCCGAAGCGATTTGTCCGAAATCAAATGCATCATCTACGATGGGCATAAAGAAATCTGTTGTAGAAATTAAAGCATTTCCATTGCCAAGATCATAGACTGCCGCATCATCATTACTGCTATTGCCAACCAATAAATTTTTATCAGGAAATGTAAATTGTGAATGAAGGATTTCTTCTAAAACTGCGGGAGCAATTTTACAACCACAACCAGCGCCGCGAGAAAATTGGGTAAGTTTTGTTTTCTCTTTATCGTTTGAATTTTCCAATTATGTTTTCTTTTTTCGTACTAAAATTATTGCTGAATTTTTTTGAAGGTCGCCGCTAAAACGAATTTCGTAAATTTTGTTTTCGTCGCGAATCACCAATAATCCCGTATTTGGCGGAATGCTTCCTAAATTCTCAGCATACATCACCACGGATATTGAATCGCCCATTTCTGGAGTGAGATAAATGGTTTTATTGATGGCTCTTTCCAACAAACCAACACGCGGCATCACTACTTTTCCATTAATTAATACGGTAACCGTATCTCCATCGACGGTTCCATTATCATAAAGCGAAAATTGAAGACTGTCTTTTGAAACAATATCAACTGTTCGGATCGTCTGTATTTCACGTTTGGAAATTTCTGCAGCGGGAGGTGGAGTAGCGCGAGCACTTTTATTTTCATTATTAACCACTTCATTTTTATTTTGATTTTCCGCTTTTGAAGAATCCTCCTTTTTTTCTTCGGAAGAACTTTGTTGTTCTTTTTTAATTGGTTCTACAGTTGCATTTGCTTCATTATTTTTGGGAAACCCGTTACTTGCTATTTGATTTTTATTTATTTCTCCAGCCTTGTAAATATTTTCTTTATTCTGTTGAACTATTGATGGTGATTGCTTTTCAGACGAAACGTTTATTTCTTTAGCTGGTTTTTTTTCATTCTCGTTAAGGCTTTTTTCATTTTTCTTTACTTCTGCGGTTTTGTCTGATTCAGCTTTTTTTGATTCGAAAGTTTGTTGTGGTTCTTGTTTAGGAGAATCTTGTTGAATTTTTGATTGTTCTTTATGAGTTTCGTTTAGAGCTAATTCATTTTTCTTTTGTGCTGCAATTTGTGGTTCTTCTATTTTCGCAATCCCGGCCGGTGCTTTTGTCTTTGGATTTTCAGTTATTGTTCTCTGGTTTTTATTTTCATCTTCAGCCTTTGAAATATTTTCATTTTGTTTTTCATTACTTGAAGCTTCCTGTGGTTTTTTAACTGCTTCCTCTGACTTTGATACATTAGTTGTTACATTGTCAGGGATTATTTTTTGCGGATTAGGTTTTGCATTTATTGCGATCAGATTCCGCGAAGCAATTGACGGAGGTAGAAATGCAAGTTGATCGCCAAGGCCAAGTTGAATTAATTTGGTTACAATGACAGTTTCCTCCGGTTTAACTTTTTTCTTTTCAAGAAAAATAGTTCCGGTAACTGAGTTGTAAATCTTAGTCGAATTTGTCATCCAGTTCCCGCTTAAAACATCCGTGCTGTCATTTTCTGAAAGGGTCAGAAATGAATACATTTTTACACCGGAAGGAGGAGGGGTAGGGAAATTATTATAAATAAATTTGTCATCAACAACTTCAATCCGGTTATTTTTGATTTTGATTTTTACAGTTTTTACTCCAACACTTTTGGCCGTGTCAGAAACAAAAGTTGTGTGAGAGTAGCCGCTGGCTTTGCCGTCAGTCTCATTTATTGCAAGTTCATAATGAATGTTTTTTTGTGTAGTGTCATTATAAATATGCCCAGTCCAGACTCCCGAAATATCCTGTGAAACAACTTTTATCGGGAAAAGAAAAACAATCAAAATGAGCTTCACACTCCATTTTATTTTAATTGTTTTCTTCGTGATGTTTTGCTGAAATTTCAAAATTGTATAAGCGGCTTTTATAAATCATTTCAAAAATAAATGATTATTGATCAATTAAGTGAATTGCGTTTTCAGCCTCCACTTTATCACATAAGATTTTATTTAATAACCTATCAATGCCTTGCCGGTTATGCAAACTTTCAGTATACATCTTATCATAATATTTTAATAAAATGGAAAAGGCAGAAACAAAGTTTCCTTCTTTTAAAAGTTGTATGGCATTTTTTGTATTCAAGCCACCTAATCTTTTTTGTATTTTTAAAATACATTCAATCAATTCCTGCTTTTCAAATTTTCCATAATGCTTTGAAATATATTTTACTCTTTCTTCGAAAGGTATGTCTAAAAAAAACAATGGGCTTTCCCGCATTTGTAGCCAGAAAATTTTCGGAATCCCTACTCTGCCGATATGAACGCTCTCATCTTCGATCCATATTTCATTTTTCGTTTGTACATCACCGTTATATTCCATTTCTATTTTCCATAATTCAATTGCCAGTAAGTTTTCGAACATTTCATGAGATGGCTGCGGATTTCCTCCCAATGAACCAAACGCGGATCCCTTATGATTTGCTAGCCCTTCCAAATCAATAACTGTTTTACCTCTTTTCTTTAATTCCCTTAGTACTTCTGTTTTACCGGAACCTGTAAATCCGCCCAAAACTTTTAATAAATATTCTTTTTCAAACTGTATCAGCGCCCATCTTCTGAAGGCTTTATATCCACCTTTCAAAACAAAAATTTTATAACCATAAAGATTCAAAAGCCATGCAACAGCATCACTGCGCATTCCGCCTCGCCAGCAATGAACCAGGAAAGTATTTACGGGAATACCATTCTTATTTTTTAATTCGTTGATAATATTCTTAACCTCTTCATGAATATTTTTCATTCTTTCCGAAAAAAATTTAAGTCCGTGATCTACTGCAATTTGCCGGCTTTCTTTAGTGTAAGCCGTTCCTATTATTTTTCTTTCCTCATCAGAAAATATAGGAACAGAATAAGCACCGGGAATACGGGCATGCTTGTATTCTGCAGGACTTCTTACATCAAGAACGGGAAATTTTACGGACAGGTTTAAAAAATAATCTATATCAATTCTTTCAACAGGCATGCAGCAAATTAGTCAATAATTATAAAATGACTTTTCCTTTTCTGGACAGATGATTCCATGAAATTCCGGTAAAGGCAATTGTAATTAAAATCCTTACAGACATAGCTTTCACAGTTTTGGCTTCATACACTCCTCCTTTCGAAATGTAGATAAGAAAAGCAATAAACGCGATAACGAGAATAAAACTGGCGATAAATAAATAAGTAGTTGTTGACTTTTTTTCTTTTAGAAATCCGTAAACCGAGATCAAATAAATGACAGCGCAAATAAGATTGACATAAACAATAAAAGGGACATAATGCCCTTCGATTTTTCTGATTTGAAACAAATCAAAAATGATTGAAGTGGTCATAAATAACGAAACCAATCCAAGAAGGAACATACATACTGCTGACGATTTTAAAATTATTTTTCTCATTGCTTTAAAGTTGATTTATTCAATTTCTTTCATTCGTACTGTAAAGTGTCGCAACGCAGGCGCTTCATATTCTATTTGCAATCCTTTAATTTTTTTGCGGCTTTTATAGACTTCAATGATTACTTCCGCCACATAATCAATATGACTTTGCGTATAAACTCTTCTTGGTATTGCCAATCTAACAAGTTCCATCATTGCTGGAATTAATTTTCCATTTTCATCATATTTTCCAAACATCAATGAACCAATTTCAACACCTCTCACTCCACCTTCAATATACAAAGCCGCTACCAGCGCCTGTCCCGGATATTGTTCTGATGGAATATGAGAAAGCATTTCTTTTGCATCAAGATAAACTGCATGACCTCCTGCAGGACGAATCATAGGTACATTTGCTGCAATTAATTTCTCACTAAGATATTCAATACTTCGAACCCGGTATTGCAAATAATTCTCGTCTAGAACTTCTTTCAATCCAATTGATATTGCTTCAAGATCTCTGCCAGCAAGACCGCCATAGGTTGTGAAGCCTTCGGTAATAATCAATAAATTGCGACATTGTACTGCCAGCTCTTCATTTCGCAAAGCAATAAAACCGCCAATATTTGCAAATGCATCTTTTTTTGCACTCATGGTACAACCATCAGCATAAGAAAATAATTCATGTGCAATTTCTTCAACAGAAAAATTAAAATACTCTTTTTCACGAAGTTTAATAAAATAACAGTTCTCCGCAAACCGACAGGCATCAATAAATAACGGAATACTATTTTCTTTACAAATTGAACTAACCTCTTTTATATTTTGCATACTGACCGGCTGCCCTCCGCCCGAATTATTTGTGATGGTGAGAATACAAACGGGGATATTTTCTCCACCTTTTTCTTTTATCACCTTTTTCAATTCATCAACATCCATGTTGCCTTTAAACGGCGCTTCCAGTGAGGGAATTTTTCCCTCGGCACATAAAAGATCAATTCCTTCTGCACCGGAAAACTCAATGTTGGCTCGTGTTGTATCAAATAATGTATTGCTCACCACGTATTTTCCTTTTCCTCCTAAAACAGAAAATAATATTTTTTCTGCGGCTCTTCCCTGATGTGTTGGAATTACGATTGGCATTCCCGTTAGCTCCTGAATTGTTTTTTCAAAATGGAAAAAACTTTTACTTCCTGCATAAGACTCATCGCCTACCATAATACCTGCCCATTGTGCACTACTCATCGCACTTGTGCCGCTATCAGTCAGCAAATCAATCAATACATCATCTGCATTAATTAGAAATGGATTGTAGAAAGCCTCTTTTAAAATTTTTATTCTTTGCTCTTTTGTTGTAAAATAAATTGGCTCGACAGATTTTATTTTAAATGGTTCAATGATCGTATTCATAATAGTTTTGAAATTATTTTTTAGAAACAACTTTTTCTTTTTAAAAAAAGTTTATTTATTTAATTAAAAATGTGAATGGGAAATAATAAGCGAAATGCTTAAGTGGGTTTTCTGATAATATTGATCCAGAGAAGTATCATTAGGCAAAAATAAATTATTCATGAAATAGAAATCACCATATTTCCTTGTTTATTGGAAACTATAAAATCTTTTTTACAAAATCAGTAGAATAAATCAGGCAGGTTATTTGTAAATTTAATTGCTATGCCGAATCTTATTTCTTTTACAGACAAAGGGCTTTTTTGCGAAGCTGGAAGTTTTTATATTGATCCATGGCTTCCTGTTGATAGGGCGGTTATAACCCACGGCCACAGTGATCATGCCCGTTTTGGTAACCAATTTTACCTGTGCCACAAATTCACAAAACCGATTTTGGAATTAAGATTAGGAAAGAATAATTATCAAACTCTTGATTGGAATGAAACGATCTTTTTGAGTGGTGTAAAAATTTCTTTTCATCCTGCAGGCCATATTATCGGATCTTCTCAAATACGATTGGAATATAAGAATGAAGTATGGGTAATAAGCGGTGATTATAAAACAGAAGATGATGGAATCAGCGGCAAGTTTGAGCCGGTAAAATGTAATGTTTTTATTACTGAATCTACTTTTGGTTTACCTATTTATAACTGGAAACCCCAACAAGAAATTTATAACGATATGATCGATTGGATCAGTAAAAATAAAGAAAACGGCAAGGCAAGTATTTTAATTGCATATAGTTTGGGCAAGTCGCAGCGCGTGTTACAGGCTTTAAAGGAAACCACTCAAACCATTTACGCACATGGAGCAATTTATAATATGCAGCAAAATTTTATTGATGCGGGCTGGGATTTAAATCGGGTTGTAAGAATCACACCAGAAACTCCAAAAGAACTTTTAAAAGAAACAGTTGTGATTGCTCCACCTGGAGCCGAAGGTACTTCATGGATGAAAAAGTTTTATCCGTACTCAATCGGTGTTTGCAGTGGCTGGATGAAGGTTAGAGGTAATGTAAGAAGAAGAAATGTAGATGCAGGATTTGCTTTAAGCGATCATGCAGATTGGAATTCATTATTAATGACAGTGAAAGAAACGGGCGCTGAAAAAGTCTTTGTTACACATGGTTTTCAATCTGCATTTAGCCGATATCTGAATGAGAAAAATATTGCTCTTTCCGCAGAAGTAAAAACTCAATTTGGCTATGAAGACGAGGAGACAAACTCGCCACTTGAAATCAAAAACGAAGAAGTATAAAAGGTATGAACGAACTTCAGAAAATAGAAAATAAAACAGAAAAATCAGGAATGCAAATTTTTGCAGAACTGATTACAGAGTTGAGTTCTTCTACAAAAACAAACGATAAACTTCAAAGTCTTGTTGATTATTTCGCTATTGCCCCTGATGCGGATAAAGTTTGGGTAATTGCACTATTTGGTGGACGAAGACCGCGACGAGCAGTGAATCTGAGGCTTATGCGTGAATGGTGTTTAGAAATAATTGATATTCCTGATTGGCTTTTTGGTGAATGCCATCATACTGTTGGAGACTTTTCTGAAACACTTGCCTTGTTGCTTGCAGAAACAAAAATTTTGGAGCATCAGAATGAAAGTCTTTCCTATTATTTAGAAAAATTTATCAGTCTTGAAAAAGAGGATGATAGCATCAAAAAGAAATTCATAGTTGAGAGCTGGCAAAAAATGAATCCCGAAGAAAAATTTGTGTTCAATAAATTAATTACCGGAAGTTTCCGTGTAGGCGTTTCGCAAAAAACGATTGTAAATGCGTTGTCAAAAGTTTTCAATGTTTCTCCTTCAGAAATTGCTCATAGAATCAGTGGCAACTGGGATCCATTGACTACTTCTTTTAACGATTTGTTAAGCGAAAGCATTTCTGTTACTGATTTTTCAAAGCCTTATCCATTTTATCTTGCTTATGCCATTGATGACAAAGTTGAAAATTTAGGAAAACCTGAGCTGTGGCAGGCAGAATGGAAATGGGATGGAATTCGCGGGCAAATGATCAAACGAAACCACGAATTATTTGTGTGGAGCAGAGGTGAAGAATTGATGACCGATAAATTTCCGGAATATTTTATTTTAAAAGATTTATTGCCCGATGGAGTCGTTTTGGATGGAGAGATTATTCCTTCAATTAATGGGAAACCTTTGCCTTTCGCGGTTTTGCAAACACGAATCGGAAGAAAAAATATTTCAAAAAAACAATTGCAGGAAGCTCCGATCAGTTTTTTCGCTTACGATCTTTTGGAATATAATTATGAAGACTGGCGTGAAAAAACTTTATTGGAAAGAAGAAAGAAACTTGAAGAAATTATCTCCTCTTTTAAAAGCAACTCTATTCGGCTTTCCGAAAAAATTAATTTTGAATCATGGGATGAGCTTGCAGAAATCAGAAAAAGATCAAGAGACAAAAACAGTGAAGGGATAATGTTGAAAAGGAAAGATTCTGTTTACAAAGTTGGACGAAAACGCGGAGATTGGTGGAAATGGAAAATCGATCCACTCACAATTGATTGTGTTATGGTGTATGCTCAAAAAGGAAGCGGAAGGCGAAGTAATCTTTACACTGATTATACATTTGCGGTAAAAGATGGCGATCAATTGATCACTTTTACAAAAGCATATTCGGGACTGACAGATAAAGAATTTGCAGAGATAGATCAATTTGTCAAAAGAAATTCTTTGGAAAAATTTGGCCCTGTCAGAACTGTGAAACCGCAACTGGTTTTTGAGATTGCCTTTGAAGGGATCGCAGCAAGTAATCGCCACAAAAGTGGAGTGGCCTTACGTTTTCCGAGAATGAACCGGTGGCGAAAAGATAAAACTGCGGATGAAATTAATACGCTCGATGATTTGAAAGAAATGCTGAAAATTTATGGAAAACAAATCATATTATGAGTTAAATTTTAAAAATTGAAATTAAAAAATACAAAGGGATACGAGGTAATCAGTAAATGGCTTGCTGCAAAAGATTTTATTCCATTTACGTTTCAGGAAGAAACATGGCAACACATTATTAATTATACATCAGGATTGGTAAATGCACCTACAGGTTGCGGAAAAACTTTTTCTGTTTTTCTTGGCTCTATCATTTCCTTTATCAATGAGAATCCTGAAAAGTATCAATCAAAAAGTAAAAATGGATTGCAACTTTTATGGATTACTCCTTTGCGTGCTCTTGCAAAAGATATTGGCCGGGCAATGGAAGAAGTAATTGCTGAATTACAAATGAACTGGAAAGTTGGGATACGAAACGGCGATACAAGTTTGAGTGACAGGGCAAAACAAAAAAGACAAATTCCGGAAGTTTTAATCATTACTCCTGAAAGCCTGCATCTTTTATTAGGGCAAAAAAATTATCCTGATATTTTCAAGTCACTAAAAATTATTGCTGTTGATGAATGGCATGAATTGCTTGGAAGCAAACGTGGAGTGCAAGTTGAGCTGGCATTGTCAAGATTGATTGGCATAAAAGCAGAAAGCCAAAGACTTAGACAAAAAGACAAAGAATGGCCTTCCATCAACGTTTGGGGCATCAGTGCTACCATCGGAAATCTACCACAGGCGCAGGAAGTGCTGCTTTCATCTCTTTCTCAATTGGGTTTCAAACAAAAAGATTTTAAAACAGTTACTGCTATAATTCATAAACCAATCCAAATCGAATCTATTTTTCCTGACGAGATTGAAAAATATCCCTGGGCCGGCCATTTAGGAATTAAGCTTGTTGAAAAAGTAATTCCAATCATTTTGAAAAGTAAGACAACACTTATTTTTATCAATACACGGGGAATGAGCGAAATGTGGTACCAGGCTTTGCTGAATGCTTGTCCTGATCTTGCTGGATGGATCGCTTTACATCATGGAAGCATCGAACAGGATCTTCGTTTTTGGGTGGAAGAAAATTTACATACAGGAAAATTAAAAGCGGTTGTTTGCACTGCCAGTCTTGATCTTGGTGTAGATTTTCGACCTGTTGAAACTGTTATCCAGGTTGGCTCTCCGAAGGGAGTAGCGCGTTTTTTACAAAGAGCCGGAAGAAGCGGACATCGTCCCGGAGAAGTGAGTAAAATTTATTTTTTACCAACACATTCTTTGGAATTAGTTGAAGCGGCGGCATTAAAAGAAGCAACTAAAAATAAACTGATCGAAAGTCGTGAACCTCGCATTTTATGTTATGATGTGCTTATTCAATATTTAAGTACGCTTGCAATTTCTGATGGCTTTTATCCTGAAAAGATTTTTGACGAAATAAAATCCACTTATTGCTATAGTGAAATAACAAAAGAAGAATGGGAACAAATATTACACTTTGTAACCTTCGGTGGTATTGCATTACAACAATATGATGATTACAAAAAAATACAAATAATAAATGGATTATACAAAATAAATAATCGCAGAATTGCAATGCGCCACAGAATGCATATTGGAACGATTGTAAGCGATCCGATGATGAAAGTTAAGTTTTTGAGCGGCGGTTATGTGGGCGTTATTGAAGAATGGTTTATTGCAAGAATGAATGCCGGCGATGTATTTACATTGGCAGGACGAACATTGGAATTTGTGATGATAAAAGATATGACCTGCATTGTAAAAAAATCAAATGCAAAAAAATCAATGATACCAAGCTGGCAGGGAGGGAGAATGCCGCTTTCAGCTAATCTTGGCTTTATGCTTAGAAAGAAATTTGATGAAGCAGGATTGGATTTAGGATTTAAGAATAAAGATTCAGGATATAATAAAGAAGAAGAGCTGGAAATTCTAAAACCACTTTTTGAATTACAACAATATCTTTCTCACATTCCAAAGAAAAATGAATTATTAATTGAACAAATTGAAACGAAAGACGGCTTTCATCTTTTTGTTTTTCCTTTTGAGGGAAGATTGGTGCATGAAGCCATGGCAGCCATTCTTGCTTATCGTATCAGCCTTATTACTCCGATTACATTTTCATTTGCAATGAATGATTATGGGTTTGAATTATTAAGTGATCAGCCGATTCCATTGCATAACGGTAATGCACACACGCTTTTCTCTCCTGAAAATTTATTGGAGGATATTCAAAAGAGTTTGAATAGCGTTGAAATGGCAAAACGAAAATTTCGCGACATCGCTGTTATTGGTGGCTTAATATTTCAAGGCTTTCCGGGAGAACAGAAAAAAGCAAGGCATTTACAATCTTCTGCCTCCTTATTGTTCAATGTTTTCTCTGAGTATGAGCCACATAATTTATTACTGAGACAAGCCTACAATGAAGTTATGGAGCAGCAAATGGAAGAACAAAGATTGAGAGATATGCTTGAAAGAATTCAGAAAAGCAAGATCATTATTACTTACCCGCGTAGATTAACCCCGTTTTGTTTTCCAATAAAAGTTGATAGTATGAGAGAAGATCTTTCTTCGGAAAAATTAGAAGATCGCGTGAAGAAGATGCAATTGCAGTTAGAAAAATAAATGAAATGTTAATTGAAATCGCACTAAACAAATAAAGATTCTCAAAATTATATTCTGAAGGATGCTAAAATTTTTTCATTTTTCATTTTCCCTTCATCTTCGGCTTCTAAGTTTGCTCTCGTAAATCATTATTAATCAAAAAAAAAAATTATGAAAACGACAGTATTATTTACAGCAGCCTTATTTTTAGCAACTGCTTCTTTTGCTCAGACAAATGTAAAAAGCAACAATGCGGTTAAAAGTGAATCAGGCATTGAAAGCAACAAAGTAACAAGTAATGAAAAGGTTTCTTCTGAAACCCATATTCAAAGTAATGACGTTGCAAATGTGCGGGAAAAATCTTCCGGGGAAATAAAAAAAGAACATGAAAAGCTAGCCGCAAAAAAACAATCGATTTCAGAAAATGCCAATGAAAAAGGTAAAAAAGTAAGTGCAACAGCTTCTGAAAAAAACGCCGTTAAAATTGAAGCAAATGAAAAAGGTAAAATAGTAAGTTCCGCTGGCAACGATGGGAATAGCGAATCAGCAAATGTTCATTCAAATGTAAATACAAAAGCCAGTGCAAACGTAAATACTCATGCGACAGCAAATAAAGTTAAGGAAACTGGTAAAAAGATAAAAACCACGTCAGTAAACACAGTGCGCGCCACCACTGCATCTGCCCATGCAGTAAAGATCAAACCGGTTTCAGTAAAAACAAGAACCAGTGCCGGCGTTGGTATTAAAATTAAGTAAACACTTAAAACAGGTTTTGCAGTATTTTGCAAAACCTGTTTTTAAAATTCAATGATGAAACACTCAATCATAAAATGCCTGATCGGTTTATTGTTTATTGCTATTCTTCCTGAATTATCTATGGCAAGCGATGGTAAACCACTCAATAATATTTCTTTCAACCATTCTCTTTTAGTTGCAATCCAGGATACCATTCCTCCTGCTCAAACTGCCGTAAAAACAGATGACAAAAAAGAAAAGAAAATTAAAGAGCTTCCAAAGTCAAGAAAGCAGCCAGTTCCTGTTCCGGTGAATGTAAAAATTGTACCGGAAATCAAACCAATTATCAAACCGGTTATCAAACCAATTATTAAAATACTTCATTAATAAAACCATATGAAAACATTTTTTCTAAGCCTCACCATTTTGTTCAGCAGCGGAGTTTGTTTCGCTCAAAAAGACAGCAGTGCCACGGATAGTGTTCCCTCAAAATCTACCTTAACATTGGCCGCTGTTTATTCCAATAATGCAAGTTATTATGGACAACGTGCAGAAGAAAAAACTCCGTATGTGGCAATTGCGGCCAACTACCAGTTAAAATCCGGTATTTATTTTACCGCCCAGACTTACAAACTTCTGAATGATTCAACTTCTGATCTTTCTGCCGGAAGCATCGGGGCAGGCGTGAATTTTAAACTTGCAAAAAAACTTACGGCTGATGTAAGTTATAGCCACAGTTTCTATCCTTCTTATTCGCCATTTTTGCAAGCTGCAAATGCAGATAATGCAACCGTCTCATTTTCGCATGCAAGCTGGCTCACTGCCAGCCTTACGGGAGATTATGCATTTGGAAAAACAAATGATGCATTTATAACAGCTGCGATTTCAAAACAAATCAATTTGTTTAGCATTGGCAAAAAAGATATTGTTACCATTACTCCATCGGCAAATGTCGTTGGTGGTACACAACATTTTTATCAGTCATATCTGAAAGAGAAAAAACTTCGGGATAGTATTCTAGGTTTATTGCCGGTGCCAATCTTTGGTGATCCTGGTTCTAATCATGCGGACACAGTAATGAATACTTCTTTTAATGTGTTGTCTTATAGTTTTAAGCTTCCACTGGCTTATAATCGTCAGCATTATTCGCTGGAAGTGGCTTACCAGTTATCATTTTTAAGCGACGCTGTTAAAACAACAACGGGACAAATAAATTCTTTTTTAACTTTCAGTTTTTATTATCAGTTCTAATATGAAAGTATTAATTGTTGAAGATGAAAGATCTCTTGCGCGTGAAATGAAACTTTTTTTAGAGAAAGCATTTTATTTATGCGACAAAGCTTTTAGCGCATCAGAAGCAAAAAAATTAATGATAGAAAATGAATATGATTTCATTCTTCTTGATCTTGGTTTGCCGGATAATGACGGATTGGAACTTTTGAACGATACCAAAAAAATGTGTCCGAATGCATCTTATATTATTCTTACAGCGCGTGGAAATCTGGAAGATCGCATAAAAGGTTTGGATCTTGGAGCAGACGATTATCTTCCCAAACCATTTTCATTACTGGAATTGCAATCGAGAATGCAGGCGATTTCCAGGCGCAAATCGGGGAATAATGATCCTGTGGTTGAAGCAGGTAATTTTAATATTGATTTAAACAAACGATCCGTAAAGTTTGAAGAAAAGGAAGTTGAATTATCAAGAAAAGAATTTGATCTGCTCAGTTATATGCTTCTTCATAAAAACAGACCGTTGACCCGGTTGCAGTTGAGCGAACACATATGGGGATCTTTTTCAGATGATGATTATGACTCAAACTATATTGATGTTCACATAAAAAATATCAGGAAGAAAATGTCTGCTCATGCCCCGGTTGACTGGCTGCAAACATTGCGTGGAATTGGTTATAAAATAAAATTGTAAGTCAAATTGAAACTGCTCAGCAAGCTCACACTTTTTATTACGTTTTCGAAATTGTTGATAGTAGTGCTTTTCGTATTACTACTGCCATCGCTTGTAAACTATGCCAGTTTTGAATACAGCAATTATTATCTCGCTCAGCAAAAGAAAAAAGTTCTGTCGGTAATTGATAAAAACGGGATCGATTACTATTTGCAGGGTGACAGCGCTTTTGCAAGTTATACGATGTTGAAAGAAGAATATATTTCATTACTTCCGTCAGAAGATAATTATGTAAAAGATACGATTGAAACTGCCCGCCGCATCGTTGGTGAAGACACATTAAACTATAGAATTCTCATTCATAAATTATCCGGTCAGAATAAAAAATACATTCTGGAGATTGGTAAAACAACAGCAACCATAAATCAATATAATAAGCTCCTGCAAAGGTTTACACTCTACATTCTGATTGCGCTGATCTTTCTGAGCATAGTAATTGATCTTATTTATACACACATTTTACTTCGTCCGCTAAAAAAGATAGTTCAAACAAAACTTCTGAACAGAAGGTTTCCTTTTAAAGAACACTTGTCGCCGGTAAAAACATCTACCACTGATTTTAAATTCCTCGATCGGTCGCTCATTGATTTAATGGAAAAAATTCACGAAGCTTTTGAAAAAGAAAGAGAATTTACTTCAAATGCATCTCATGAACTGATGACACCAATCAGCATTTTGCAAACGAATGTTGAAAACATGATGATGGAAGAAAACATTACTGAAGAACAACAGGAAAAGATTTCTTCGATGATGAAAACCATAAGCCGGTTGAAAAAAATCGTTCATTCGCTTTTATATATTTCAAGAATAGAAAATGATCAGTTTGCTAAAAAAGATACCGTAAACCCTTATAAGATTTCCAATGAAATAATGGAAGAACTTTCTGCGCGGCTGGAAACAAAATCACTTCATTTTACCAATAAAGTTTCACGAGGAATCAATGTAAAAAACGTGAATCATGATTTGTTTTTTCAATTGCTTTATAACCTGGTAAACAATGCCATCAGGTATAACAAAGAAAACGGTTCAATCCATTTGAGTGATCGCTATGAAGCAGGGCAGCCGTACATCCTGGAAATAAAAGATACTGGAATCGGAATCAGGGAAAAAGAATTGAGCACGATCTTCAACCGCTTTAAAACTGCCAAAAATAATAGTGAAGGGTTTGGCCTTGGATTATCAATTGTGAAAACTATTATCTCTTTTCTTTGCTTTGAAATAGAAGTGTTTTCGGATTATGGCAAGGGCACTTATTTCAAAATTATTATTCCCAATGAAATGATTGAAGTGGCTAACAGGCACAGACGCAGTTAAAGTAAAAAAAGAATTATGTTACTTTTTTTCTGTAATCCTTATTGTATAAAAGGCGGCCTGGCTTTTAAAAGTTTTTTATAAACAACACAACTTTCAATATGCGCACCAGGAAGATAACCTGTACTCATCAAAAATTCATTCACTATTTCGCCGCCTGTGAATTTGAAAGTTTGTTTAAAAAGTTTGACCCACTCAGGTTTTGTTTTCGGATGATGATGATCGAGCCATTTTTTAAAAGAGCCAAATTCATCTTTGATTTTTAAAATCGTTTTTGCATTTTCAATCGCTGCATTAATTTTCAAACGGTTTCTTATAATTCCAGAGTCATTCATCAATCTTTCAAAATCTTTTTCCTTAAAAGCAGCTACTTTTTTAATATCAAAATCTTTATAGGCTTTTTTAAAATTTTCCTGTTTATTTAAGATGGTTGTCCAGCTTAATCCGGCCTGGTTAATTTCAAGAACCAGTCTTTCAAAAAGTTCATTATCATCGTCAATTGGTAAACCATAAAATTGGTCATGATAAATGCGGTGAACATTATTTTTATCCATTGAAGCGACGGCTTCACAATAAGAAGAAGGTTTTTCCATAAAAAGTTTAATAATTATAAAAGAATAAAAATGAGTTTATGTAGTTGCGATGAGGCCTTCATCGTTTACCGTTATCAGGTTCTCCTCCTGCAAAAAAGCCAGGACTTTAGAAACTTTATTTTCTTTCACTTTCGATAATTTTCTGAGCAGATTGGTTTTTGAAACCGCCTGATCGCCACATATTTTTTTTATTTCTGAAGAGATAAAATTAAATTCTTCTGTTGAAATATTTAGTTTCTGTTTGCTGATACAATTATCGCAAATGTTGCATGTATTAAGCGTTTGATCATTAAAATATGATGCGATCATCATGCTCCTGCAACTATTTTTATTATTACCAAAATCAATCATTGCATATAACCTTTTTTGAAACGCCTCTTTTCTTTTCAAAATATTTTTTTGGTTGATAAAAAGATCAGAAGATCTGATACGGTTTTTCAAAAAATAAATTTGAGGCTTTTCTTTTTGAGGCGAGTATTCAATAATACCAAGGCTTTTTAATTCATTAAGAGATTGTATTAGTTTCTCTTTTTTAATCAAAATAAATTTTGCAAGTTGACTTTCATTGATAGCAGATGGAAAATCAAAGATACCGTCATAAGAGCGTAAAAGTCCTTTTACAACTTCTGAATATTGGGGATGACTCTTTTCAAATTCGTTTAACCCTTTTTTATCAATGGTGAAAACAACTGTTGGTGATTGAAAGAATTGTTCGCTGTAAGTAATTAATTGTTCCTGCTCAAGAATTTTTAAAACACTATTGACAACAAAAGCATCAAGTTTAAAATTTTTTACAAAAGCATTAATATCAAAATCGTAATTATTGCTTTCGCCACTGCCTGCGGGCAGTTGAAGGAAGTTGCATAGATCACCATAAATTTTTTTGATTGTTTCGTTTGAAGGGAATTTTTTATCCAATTGCTTTTTTAGATCTTCCAGCTCAAAAGAGTTATAAAGCAAAACAGCATAAGATTTTTTGCCATCACGCCCAGCGCGTCCAGCTTCCTGGTAATAGTTTTCCAAAGAATCGGGAACATCATAATGAATCACAGTTCTCACATCAGGTTTGTCAATTCCCATTCCAAAAGCGTTAGTGCAGGCAATTATCCTTGTTTTGTTTGCGATCCAATCTTCCTGTTTTTTATTGCGTTCTTCATTAGAAAGACCCGCATGATAAAAATCGGCCTTGATTCCATTTAAGTTCAGCATTTCCGAAATTTCTTTCGTGCGCCTTCTTGTTTTGCAATAAACGATTCCACTTCCCGGAACCTTTTTTAAAATCTCCAATAATTTATTTTGTTTGGAAGAAAGATCAAAAGCGCTGTACGAAAGATTTGGCCTTTCAAAAGAAAGGCGAAAGGAATTTTGATTCTTTTTGAAAAGTAATTTTTCACGAATATCTTTTTGGACTTCCACTGTAGCAGAGGCAGTAAGAGCAAGAACAGGGATTCCCGGAAAATATCCTCTTATCGCAGCTATGCGAAGATAGGGGGGACGAAAATCGTAACCCCATTGAGAAATACAATGTGCTTCGTCAACGGCGATCGAATTCAGTTTTATTAAAGGCAGATATTCTAAAAACAATTCGGTTTCAAGTCTTTCTGGAGAAACGTATAAGAATTTAAAATTTCCATAAGCGGCATTTTGCAGAGTTTTTTTTACTTCAATAAAGCTCATTCCAGAATAAATGGAAAGCGCCGGAATACTTTTTTTCTTCAAATTCAAAAGCTGGTCTTTCATCAATGCGATTAAAGGACTTATAACAAGACAAACTCCTTCATTTAACATTGAAGGAATTTGAAAACAAATTGATTTGCCACCCCCGGTGGGCATTATTGCAAGTGTATCATTTCCATTTGAAACAGAATCTATAATTTCCTGTTGAAGCGGTCGGAAAGAATCGTAGCCCCAATATTTTTTTAAAATTTCTGCAGCTTCTGTTTTCAAAATTGGAAACATTTTTTGATTAATTTGAAATTAAGAATTCAAAATACGAAGATGAAAAAGTTATCCTTATAAAAGTTCTTTTTTCTGCAAAAAGATTTTTTCAATTTTTTTTTTACGTTTCTGAAAATCAGGCACGATTTTTTTAGAATAAGCAATCTGTATTTTTTTAAATGAGAACCAAACAAAAACCTTCAATAGTATCGGTTGTAATTCCAAATTATTTCCACAACTTTGCAGGCATTAGTAATTTTTCAATACCTAAAATAAAACATGGGCCTTTTTAATTTTTTCACACAGGAAATTGCGATTGATCTTGGCACGGCAAATACACTTATCATTCATAACGATGTGGTGGTAGTAAATGAACCTTCGATTGTGGCTCTGGATCGAAACAATCCGAAAAATATTTTGGCTGTGGGTAAAAAAGCATTGATGATGCATGAAAAAACCCATGAAAGTATTCGCACCGTTCGGCCATTGAAAGACGGTGTAATTGCAGATTTTAATGCAGCAGAATTGATGATCCGTGAGATGATCAAAAAAATATATCCGAAAAAGCCTTTATTTCCCCCAAGTTGGCGCATGATGATCTGCATTCCCAGCAGCATTACGGAAGTTGAAAAACGTGCTGTAAGGGACAGTGCTGAGCAGGCTGGCGCAAAAGAAGTTTATCTTCTGCATGAGCCAATGGCAGCGGCTTTGGGGATTGGAATTGATGTGGAAGAACCGGTTGGAAATATGATCATTGATATTGGTGGCGGAACTACAGGCATTACTGTTATTGCTTTGGCTGGTATTGTTTGTGATCAGTCAATTCGTGTTGCCGGAGATGAATTTACCGCTGATATAATGGAAGCTTTGAGGAGGTATCATAGTTTATTAATCGGAGAAAGAACTGCAGAACAAATCAAAATTCAGATTGGAGCTGCTATGAAAGATATTGATAATCCACCTGATGATATGCCCGTAAATGGTCGCGATCTTGTAACCGGAATTCCCAAGCAAATTATGGTAAGCTACCAGGAAATTGCCGAAGCTCTTGATAAATCCATTTTTAAAATCGAAGAAGGAATTTTGAAAGCTTTGGAAACAACTCCACCGGAACTTGCTTCAGATATTTACAGAAGAGGCTTGTACCTGACTGGCGGAGGCGCCTTGCTTCGCGGTCTTGATAAAAGGCTTGCTGCTAAAATAAAATTGCCAGTTCACATTGCTGACGATCCATTAAAAAGTGTCGTTCGCGGCACAGGACTTGCATTAAAACATTACGATCGCTATCCATTTGTAATGAGATAATGTTAAATAGAGGTTCTTTTTAGCAAAAAATCTAAATCTGAAATATTAATTGTTCTTCTCTTTTCATTTAATCAATATTAAATTTGCGCAATAATTATTTCAATTCTATTAAATGGCTGTTTCCATAACACGGCCCGGATGAAACCATGCGAAACATTCTTCTCTTTATCCGTATTTATTTTACTTTTATTTTCTTCTTATTTCTGATGGGATTGTCTTTTTATATGCTTTTCAGCTATAATCGTTATCATCATGCTGTTTATTCTGAAGTGGCCAATGAAGTAACAGGAAACATTAGTAAAAGATACAATAGTATTGAATATTATTTTCAGTTAAAAAGAACCAATGATTCATTAATGAAAGCAAATGAGGCGCTGTACAACAAACTGAGACAAGACTATGAAATCGCAGATACAGGCAATAAAGTTGCAATTGATACGCTCAAAACAGATTCACTTTTTCAGCAGCGAAAATATCTATATATGCAGGCAAAAGTGGTTCATAATTCTGTAAATCTTCTTAATAATTATATCGAATTGCATAGAGGTTCCTTGCAAGGTGTTAGTGCGGATATGGGAGTAATTGGTGTTAACAATTCTGTAATTGGAACTGTAGTAGATGTAAGTAAAAATTACGCCGTTGTAATGAGCTTGCTTCATGAACAAAGTAATTTGAGCGGAAGGTTAAAAAAAGGTGGGGAAACAGGAATAGTTGTCTATGATGGAAAAACACCGGGAATTTTATACTTAAAAGATATCTCCAAATCAGCGAAAATAAATGCGGGAGACACAGTAGTTACGAGCGGTTTTTCTGATAAATTTCCGCGTGGGTTATTGGTGGGATATGTAAAAGATATTATCAATGATAAAAGCAGCAGCACTTACACGATCAGGTTAAATCCTGCTGCCAATTTTGAAAATCTACAATATGTTTATGTTATTAATAATTTACAAAAAGAAGAACCGGCGCAGCTTTTAAAGAAAGTGAAGAGTAAATGAGTAATTTAATAAAAAATATCATCCGTTTTTGCCTTTTCATTTTAGTGCAGGTTTTTGTACTCGATCAGATACCTCCTTTGCACCAATTGGTAACACCTTATATTTATTACCTTTTCATTTTATGGCTTCCTTTTAAAATGGGAAGGCGTACGCAAATGCTGGTTGCTTTTACATTAGGTTTTACGCTTGATTGCTTCAATAATTCATACGGGCTTCATACTGCTCCGTGCGTTCTGATTGCTTATCTGCGGCCTTTTCTGATCAATCTTCTTATTTCACAGGAAGGCGCGGAGAGTAATTATTATGAACCTTCTATTCAAAGTATGGGATTTACGCCATATCTCACTTATGTAACGATTTTAACCTTTATCCATCACACTTTTCTTTTCTTTTTGCAGGCTTTGCAAACGGGAGGTTATTTTTATTTTATTTTAAAATCTTTAACTTCAACAGCAATCAGTTTACTGTTAATATTGCTCATTGAATTATTATTTGTAAGAAAACAAAAATTTAGAACAAATACGATTTAGACGTATTAATTTTGCATCTGAAAACCTTTGTCTTCCGATACCCGAAAATCAATACTTATCTGTGTTTAACCAGTCCCGAAAAAATATTATTATTGCTATGTTCCTTTTCATGGGACTTATCATTATCACGCGGCTTTTCAGTTTGCAAATAATTGATAAAAAGTATTCGATAATGGCGAATGAACAGGGCAGGTTTCGAATGGTTGTTTATCCCAACCGTGGAATTTTATTTGACAGAAAAGGGAGAGCCATTTTAAGAAACACCGTTATTTACGACCTGATGGTAACTCCTTCAAAAATCAAGGGGATCAATCTTGACACTGTCGATCTTTGTCGCATCTTACAAATTGATACCGCCGAATTTCGCAAAAGAATCATAACCGCAATTATCAAAAATCGCAGTTATCGCCCGTCCGTTTTTGAAACATCTCTTTCTGAAGAAAAGATTGCACGTTTGAATGAAAGCATGTACAAGTTTGTTCCGGCTTTTTATTTGCAGGAAAGGCCTGTCAGGGATTATCCTTATGATGCAGGAGGAAATATTCTTGGATATTTATCTGAAGTAGATTCAAATTTTTTGAAAAGGCATGAAGGAGAAGGATATCAAATGGGAGATTATGCCGGAAAGACAGGACTTGAGCGCAGTTATGAAAAAGTATTAATGGGGCAGCGCGGAATTGAATATTGGAAAAGGGATAATAAAAATCGTCTGACCGATCGTCTTGAAAATGGGCGATATGATACCGCTCCGGTTCCCGGAGAAAATCTTCATATGGCGCTGGATATTGATCTTCAGATCCTTGGCGAGCATTTGATGGAAAATAAAGTAGGAGCGATCGTTGCGATAGATCCAAAAACGGGAGGCGTCCTTGCAATGATAAGCAGCCCTACTTATAAGCCTAATTTATTAACGGGTTCAGAGAGAAGAAAGCACTTTTCGCAATTATTTCTTGATCCACGATTGCCAATGTACAATCGAACAGTAAGTGCAACTTATTCACCCGGCTCTACTTTTAAAACTTTACAGGCTTTGGTTGGTTTACAGGAAGGTGTTATTACACCTCAAACGAGATTTACTTGTACAGGCGCCTTTTATGGATGTGGGCGTCCCATGAAATGTTTGGATAAGGGGACTTTTGATTTGTCTCAGGCTATTACAGTTTCAGATAACACCTATTTTGCCAATGTAATGCAGCGCTGCATCAATAATCCACAATATGGCTCTACCGACAGTGCATTACGTGTATGGGATCATTATATGTATGGTTTTGGATTGGGAAACAAGTTAGGCATCGATATTCCCGGAGAACGGGCAGGACTGATTCCTACGCCCAGAACTTATAATCGCATTTATGGAGAAGGGCATTGGAATTTCTGTACATTCAGATCGGTAAGTATTGGCCAGGGCGAAGTGCTAACTACACCTTTACAAGTAGCCAACGAAATGGCTTATATTGCTAATAAAGGCTGGTACATTACGCCCCACATGATCGATTCTATTGACGGAGGTGATAAATACGGTTTGTTAGATTCTTTCAAATTACGTCACCGTCCGCTTAACATACCGGATTCTATATTTGAATATGTTGCAAATGGAATGCAAGGCGTAATGGAAAGGGGAACGGGTGCTGCAGCAAAAGTTCCCGGAATTATCGTATGTGGTAAAACAGGAACTGTGGAAAATTATTATAAAGGAATAAAACAAAAAGATCATGCTGTTTTTGCTGCATTTGCACCGCGGGAAAACCCCAAAATCGCGATTGCTGTTATTTGTGAAAATGCTGGCTTTGGCGCCAGTTCATCTGCTCCAATAGCAAGTCTGATGATAGAAAAATATTTAAAAGACTCTATTCCGGAACCTGATCGAAAAGCTAAGATTGAAGAGATCGCAAAACTTAACCTGATGCCAAAAAGAATTGTTGATGAAATAAGAAAACAAGATTCTATCAGCAATGCCAAAAATGCAAAGATCCAGTTAGAGAAAACATATATTAATTCTTTAAAGGATACTATGGGAATTGAGGATGATAATTCAGATGCATTGGATGAATTGAACAAATCAAAACAGGATGAGGCTGCAAAACCTAATATAGTTCCTGCTCCATCAAAAAAAGAAAATGTAAAAGATCATTCTACAAATGCAATACTGCCTGACAGTTTGAAACGCAAAATAAAAAATGGTTCTTCTCACTAAAAAAAATTTAAAACCTAATGCGCGATCAGGCGATCATATCTAAAGGAATAGACTGGATAAGTGTTTGGTTGTATATTATTCTTGTTTGTGTTGGTGTGCTTTGTATTTTTTCTGTCGAATATCATAACAGCGAGGATATCTGGAGAAACATTGCCGCTCTGAAAAAAAATTACTCCAGGCAATTATTGTTCATGGGAATCTCCGGCGTTATCGCCATTTTTATTTTGCTCACAGACAGTAAATTATTTACCGCAACCGCGAATCTCAGCTATGCATTTGGCATTCTTTTAATGATGGCCACTTTTGTTTTGGGAAAAGACATTAATGGCTCGAGATCATGGATACCACTTGGTTTTTTTAATCTTCAACCGGTAGAAACGTGCAAAATATTTACAGCTTTAGCATTGTCAAAATATCTATCCAGGCCAGAAACAAATTTTAAAAATCCGCGATCGCAATTAATTGCTGCCGCAATAGCATTGACTCCGGCAGTTTTTTCACTTCTTCAAAATGAGACGGGATTGGCTCTAGTCTATTTTGCTTTTTTAATTCCAATGTACCGTGAAGGACTTCCTCCGGTTTATCTTATAATCGGCTTTTCATTCGCCATATTGGTAGTTGCTACAATTTTAGTAGATAAAAATTTACTGGCCCTCATTCTAACTGTTATTGCTATTGCTGCCATTTATGTTTTAAGAAGAACCATCAAACGTGATAAAGGCGTTCTGGTAATGATTCTGGCGCTTTGGATTTTATGTGTTGGTATCCAGCGTTTCGCAGTTCCGTATATTTTCAAACACGTTTTGCATCAATACCAGGTAGAAAGAATTATGAACACTTTTGGAGTGGATTATGTCCCTGATGCAGAAACGGCGGTGCTTAGCAAAGAAGATAAATTAGAACAAAACAAAACAAAAAGAGCAGCAAAGGCCAAAGAAAATTATAATGTAAAACAATCAAAAATTGCCATTGGTTCGGGAGGTTTGTGGGGAAAAGGGTTTTTAAAAGGTACGCAAACACAGGGGGATTTTGTACCTGAACAACATACAGATTTTATTTTCACTTCTGTTGGAGAAAATTTTGGTTTTTGGGGAAGTACGCTAATCGTTTTATTATACCTCGCATTTATGCTGAGAATGGTTTTTCTTGCGGAACGACAGCGGAGTACTTTTAGCCGCGTGTATGCTTATAGTGTTGCCGCAATTATTTTCTTTCATGTTTCTATCAATATTTGTATGACCATAGGCCTTGCGCCGGTTATTGGAATTACACTTCCTTTGATGAGCTATGGCGGTTCCTCTCTTTTGACTTTTACTATTTTAATTTTTATTTTAATTCGTCTCGATGCTGACCGGCACATGGTTTTGAGATAAAAGGTTTCTGGCGAAATAATTCCTGAAATTTGCGTAATTCCTGGCTAAAAAAATAATCAATGAAAATAATTCCATTAAGTGAAGGGGCGTTTACGGTAGATCAGACGAAAAAGTTTATTCCTTTTAAAATAAATGAGGACGATCTGCAACAGAGAAATAAAGGAAGCATTTTGGTTGAAATTCAACCTTTTGTAGTCATTACTTCAAAAGATATTCTTTTGTTTGATACCGGGCTTGGTTTTGCGGATGAAAAAGGACAATTACAAATTCACAAAAATCTTGCAGCAAATGGGATAAATGCAACAGATGTTACTAAAGTTCTTCTCTCACATCTTCATAAAGATCATACCGGCGGTGTTGCACAGACAAACAAAAAGATTGTAAGCTTTGAAAATGCTACGTACTATATTAACAAAAACGAGTGGGATTTTGGATTACAAAAAGGAATGCCTTCATATCGTGTTAATGATTTTTTATTGCTTGAAAAATATAAAAAATTAGAGTTTATCGAAGGTGAAGGATTGCTTGATGATTATATTCATTATGAAGTTACCGGTGCGCATTGTCCTTATCACCAGGTTTTTAAAATTATTGAAGATGATCAGATTGTTTTTTACGGTGGCGATGTTGCTCCTCAGTTGCAACAAATGAAAAATCGTTTCAAGGCAAAATATGATTTTGACGGAGCCGCAGCAATGGAATTAAGGCAACAGTGGTGGAAAGAAGGAGAAAGAGAAAAGTGGACTTTTTTATTTTACCACGATATTAAATCTCCAATTTTTCAATTTTAATTTGAGTTAATAAAGGCCTGCCCTAAAAAGGGCCGGCCGTTGCTAACCTATGAAAAACACCATTGCAAAAATAGGAGAAAAACTAATTTTCCCAATTTTAATTTATTCTTTTTATTAATATCGATGTGAATAACTTAAATCTGTTTATTTTTTATTCAATTTTCTTAGAAAAAAACAAAATTTTCTTAGAAAAAGAAGAAATAATTTCAATTCTTTTTTTCTAAAAAGATTGAAAGAAGAGTATTAAGAAAATATTCTGGTAACTTCTTTACCGTTGTGGTTTTTGTTCTTTAAGACTTCGAATCAATACATTTCTAAAATCTTTCTCAGCACTATAAAGATCATTTAATCTTTGAGGACCAAGAATTTTTTCAAACGAAGGTTTGTATTTTTTTCTAATGTCCAATAGTTTTTGCTCGTTCTCAAGCACATCGTCACTTTTGTTGGAACGCAGTTGCCTTATCTCATTTTGATAATCATTATAAACCGGCCAGAATTTTTCTGCTTCTGTAGAGTTCAGATGTAGCCTTTGTGAAATGAAAGCTATTTTCAGCGCCTGGATCTTTTCACTTCTTTGTCCATTTCCATTTTGCGCACAAGCAAATGAAAAACTTGCCAAAATCATTAAGAGGAAGAGTAAATATTTTTTCATTTTATTGTGTTTTTTGATTCGCTTCTGCATTGATCTCATTCAGATAATTATTCAATGTGTTTTCATCAAGCAGATAATCATCTTCACTTGGTAAAGCAGTTGTATCCACGTTTTTGCTGATCGTTTCTTCATCCAGAATGGTTCCATTTTTTTCAAGATAATTCACAATTTCTTCATCATTCAATGAAGCAATTCCTTTATCAATTTGCGCTGGTGTCTTGTATTGTGAAGCCAATTGCATTATAGCTTTATCTGTCGTAACAGGATTGGAATTGTGATTAAAGATCTGCAAAGAAGAAATAGCTACAACTCCTGTTACAACAGCTGCTGCTGCATATCTCCACCATTTTCTTGAAGAAAATGAAATAACTTTTGTTTTCGGAGGTTTAATTTTTTTAAGAATCCGATCACTCAGATTGTCAAAGTAATTTTCAGGAACATCAAATACTTTTTCCTCTTTTAAATAATGTAAGGCTGGCGAAATTGCTTTAATTTCTTCTGAAGGAGTTTCGCTATTTTCAGATTTTATTTTAGAAAGTATATTATCGCTTAAGGAATTAAAATATCCCTCCGGCACTTTCTGAAAATTATTTTTCTTGTCCTGAAGAAAAATAGTTGTTAAAATTTTTGCATCAAAATCAGAAAAATAATCTTCAGGAATCTGAAAAACATTCACCTTCTCCATTGAAGCCAATGTAGGACTAACATCTTTTAATTCATCTGTTATTTCTGTTTGTTTCTCCATTGTGCTCTTCAGACTAATTTTAATCGCGTTGGTTTAATTATTTAAAATATAATTCTCGATTTTTTTTGCTGCATGGTGATAACTGGCCTTCAGCGCGCCTTCGCTGGTTTCCAAAACATGGCTCATTTCTTCGTATGGCATTTCATCGTAATAACGAAGATTAAAAACCAGCCGTTGTTTTTCCGGTAAGGACTGAATAGCAAGTTGCAGTTTCCATTCCAGCTTGTTGGCATCAAAGTTTGTATCACTTTTTAGCTTGTTGCTCAGTCCATTTTCATCATCGCTCAGCGAAATTGAATTTCGCTTTTTTTGCTGGCTCAAAAAAGTAAGGGATTCATTGGTTGCGATACGGTAAAGCCAGGTATAAAGCTGGCTTTCTTCACGAAAATTTTCCAACGCTTTCCACACTTTGATAAACATGTTTTGCAAAACATCGTCTGCATCCTCATGAGTAATGACCATTCTCCTGATATGCCAATATAATTTTTCCTGGTATTTTTTTATGATCGCTGTAAATCCCCGCTCTTTTGTTGCAGGATCTTTATAAAGAGCAAGAAGCTCCAGGTCATTCAGATTTTCAGTCATATTATTTTCAGTCTTAAACAAAAGTAACAAACTGTTTTTAAGAGAATTATTTTTATGACCAGCGAAATTGTAAAAAATATTTAAAGAAGAATTTCATCGATGGCTTTCAGATAGGCTTTCAGAACAATTTGTTTATCGAATTCTCTAATAATTTTTTGACGTGCTTTTTTTCCCATTGTTTTTCTTTCCTCACAGGATAACAAATACATCTCTTCCATTTTTTCTGCAAGATCTTTGCTATCCTGAACTTTGCATAAAAAACCGGTTATTTTGTCATCAACCGTTTCTTTGCACCCGGTTGTATTAGTAGTAATAACAGGCTTTTCCATGCTGGCGGCCTCCAGTAAAATGTTGGACGTTCCTTCGCGATAAGAAGGCAAAACAATGCAATCTGCGCCGGCAATATATTTGCGAATGTCTTTTTTTTCTCCTTCATAATCTATGATTCCTTCCACAATCCAGTTTTGTAAATCTGATTTAGAAATAGTATTGGATCTTAAATTCTGATGCCAGAAAGGACCGATAACATTGAAACTGATTTTTGGATATTTTTTCCTCATGATCCTTGCAGCTTCTACAAATTCAAAAATTCCTTTGTCCTTAATTAATCTTCCAATAAATAAAAAAATAAAATTTTCTTCTTCTTTTCTTTCAAAGTCTATTGGACTAAATTTTTCATAATCAACTCCTGATCCGGGAAGCCTTTCTGCAATTTCCTTCTTCACAAATTTTTTTTCAATAAATAAATTCATATCGTCAAAGTTTTGAAAAAAAACTTTTCTTGTTTTACGCAAAGCGAACCGGTAAATAGATCTTGCTATTCTATATGCTAAATTTTTACTCGTAAATAATGGTCCGACTCCTGTAATGTTCGTGATGGTTGCAATATGAAGATATCGTGTTATAAAATTTCCCCAAATGGCAGGCCTGATGCTAAATGTAAGGCAAATGTCAGGGTTTAAATTTTTTAAAGCACGGTATAAATTGGAAATGTATTTGAGGATTTTTATGGGATTTAAATTGCCTGAACCAATATTAATTACATGAAGCCCAGTCTTTTCTACCTGTGAAACAAAAGAGTTTGTGTGAGTAAGAATTGTAACGTCATAACCTTCTTTCAAAAGCCGCTGCATCAGGCCGTCTCTCATTGTGTAAGTTGAGAAAAGGCCATTTTCAATAACTGCAATTTTTTTCTTTTGTGACTCGTCAGTTGTCATTGGTAAACTTTTTTATACCAAATTTCAAGCGATAAAAGAGTCCATAAGATCTTCGCTCTTTTTTCATCCGAAATTTTTATTTTCTTTTTCAATAAATCATAAACAAAAGGTTGCTTTACAAAATTTTTATAATAATTATTTGGCGCAGTAAGATAATCAAAAACCGGTTCTTTCAATTTATTGTCAATCCAATTTTTTAAAGGAATTTCAAACCCTCTTTTCGGTTGACCGATTAATTCATTCGGGAGATATTTTTTTGCTAATTGACGAAGTAAAAATTTAGTAGTCGTTCTTTTTATTTTATAATTATCGGGAAGCGTCGGAACATATTCAAGTAATTCTTTTGAAAGAAATGCACTTCTTCCTTCCTGCGAATTTGCCATTGTTGCAATGTCCATTTTTACCAGGAAATCACTGAAAAGAACGGTATCAAAATCAAGGTTCATCATTTTTTTTAAACCTGATAAATTACTGTTGGCGATTCTATTAAAATCCTTCTTTATGTTAGAAAGATAATCAACTTCATGAGCAATAATATTTTGCTGGTATCCTTCAAAAATGTCCACACCTGCTGAAAGATAAATTTCAAGATCTGAGCTGGATGCTAACGATGCAAGGCGATATAAATAATTGTACAACGATTTTTTTTCATTACTTGCAGGAAGATTTTTTTTGAAAAAAGTAGCCCCTTTTTTTACCAAAAGATTTTTTTTGAAAAAATCATATTTTGAAAATGGAACGTATCTTCTGTAACCTCCAAAAAGTTCATCAGCACCATCCCCATTCAATATTACCGTCACATATTTCTTTGCTTCCTTGCTTACATAATAGCTTGGAATGATTGAACTATCATAAAAAGGCTCGCCATAATTACTCAAAATGTTTTCGACATCACTTTTTAAATTTTGAAATGAGATTTTTATTTCTGTATGATGGGTTTTATATTTTTCTGCCACCAGTTTTGCCAAAGGAGCTTCATCATATTCGCCATCGAAAGAAACTGTAAAAGTTTTCAAATTTCTGTTATATCGGCTTGCAATGGATGTTACAAGGCCGCTGTCAATTCCGCCACTTAAAAAGCATCCGACTTCCAGATCACTTGATTCCAACCTTCTCTTAACAGCAATATGTAGAAGATCATCTGTTTTTTGTATGCTTTCCTGTAAAGAATCTTTGCTTTCACGAGTGTAAAAATCATTGATATCCCACCATTTTTTTTCAAAAATTGAAAGTGAATCGCAATTAACGATCAAAAAACTTCCTGCTCCTAATTCTGTTACATTCTTATAAGGAGTAAAGTGCTTGTAAAACGAACCAAGTCGCAAATATTGCAAAATATGATTTTCTTCAACCTCAAGCGGAACCATTGTTTTAAGGCAATTCAATTCGCTTGCAAACAAAAATTTTTGATGATCAAAAAAATAATAAAAAGGTTTTTTACCGGCGCGGTCTCGGGCAATAAATAATTGATTTTTGATTTTATCATAGATCACAAAGGCAAACATTCCATCAATGTGTTCAAGAAAATCGGTTCCAAAACGATCATACAAAAGAAGCAAAGTTTCAGTGTCTGAAGAAGTGTTTCCGTTTAAAGAAAATTGTTTTCTTAATTCTGCGTGATTATAAATTTCTCCATTAAAAATGATGGTATATTTTTCATCAAAATGCATTGGCTGTTTCCCACCAGCTATATCAAGAATGGAAAGCCGTAGATGAAACATTTCTACATTTTTATTTTGATAACTATTTTGTTCATCAGGCCCGCGATGACCTAAAGTTTTTTTTACCTGCTCATAAGAGAACCCGCTGTTGACGGCTCCTGCAATACCACACATTATTTTTAGCGATTAATTTAGTACACAAAATAACTTTATTATTTCTGAATTTATTAAGAGAAAGAATAATAAAAAATATTTTTTTATTTTTTATTATTGAAAATCCGATGGTATAAATATTGTCCAAAAGTTGGATGGTGCCACATCCTGCTTTCCAAATTATTTTTTTGGAAAAAAAGTTTATTCGAAAAAATATCTGACAATGCTTTTTTCAAACAAATAATTCCTTCAGATAATTGCAGCAGCGGATATGTTGAAAAATTATCACGTGGGGTTACATTAATTGTTTTTTGATAAATAATATTTCCTGTATCAATTCCGCTGTCAACTTCGTGAACTGTTACGCCACAGTTTTCCTGATCGTTATTTACCAATGCCCAATAAGCACCATGGACGTTTCTGTATTTTGGAGTGATACCTGCGTGAATATTGATAAATTTTACCGGAATAGAATCTAAAACTTTTTTTGAAATGATTCTTGTTCCATTCACAATCACAATTTCCGGGTTAGTTTTTTGTAATAATGAAACGCATTGTGTATTATTTACAGAATCTACACGAAGCACTTTTTCGGCAGGAATAGGATCACTATTCAGTTGGTAATTTTCCAAAATCTCTTTCTTCCTTTTTTGAGAAGTAACGTTAAGGATTTTCGCAATTGAGATTTGAAATAAAACCTGTCCGACGACTTTCCAAAATCCTAATTTCTTAATTCTCTTTTTTAAAAATTCTTTTGTTGGGACTTCGTTTTCCAGGATAACAGCTTCTATATTGTAGTCCGATTTTAATGAATGGTAAAGGATATTTGTTGAAATACCTTTTCCTGCCAACATCACTATTCTATGTTTATTCATTGCCGGTAATTAATTCATTTGCCAACTCGCTCATGCTCATACTTTGAAAATCAAATCTTTCATGTAAGTTTTGATAATGAAGCAAGACCTTTTCAAGAAAAGAAAAATTTCTTGAAATATTATTTCCAAAATTATGAGGATGCCACCACAAATGAAAAGCAAGTTTATTTTTCGCAGCGTAAGTCATGCTTTCAGCAATTCTTTTCAATCTCTGATTTTCTAATGCACTTAATTTTTTATTGTAAGGTCTTAAAAAACGACTTGAAGGAATATTAATTAATGATCCGTTTTTCATTTCAGCGGCAGAGTAGCAATTATGTCCGCTCAAATTAAAATATGAATCCAAAAGCCGGAATGGCCGGCGAAGAAAAAGAAAGCTTCCTTGTGTTTTCGAGGAAAAAACTTTTGATCTTTCATTTCCGCGAAAAGAAGTAAACCCGGCGCCAATGCAAATTTCAAGATACTCTTTGTTATATTGATCACGTGGAAAAACAAGGCTTTTTAATTCGATCCCATTTTTCATAGCAATATTTTTGGCACAAAATAAATCCTCCTGAAAATCTTCTTTCGTTTGTCCTTTTTCAAGACAGTAATAATGAGAAAAAGTATGAGAGCCAATTTCGTGCCCTTCATTCAAGATTTGGTTGATTAATGAATTTCCAAAATGAAGCGGATCTGTATTTTCGTTTTCTCCAACTAAATTAAAGTGACCTTCATAAGGAGACAAATTTGGGTTCGAATATTTGGGTTTTTTTGAAGGCAAATTCAATAAAAGCTGATTTTTATTTTCAAAAAATAAAAATCCAACAGTAGCGAAAGTAGCGTGGATATTAAATTTTTTGAACATGGTCAAAAGCAATGGAATTACTTCGTGAACTGCAAGAAGATTGTTTTTGTATTCTTCAAGTTTAACAGCATCACGTACCCCCCAAAAAATTTCAAAATCCAGTGAAACAACAAATTTGCCATTTTCCATTGCAACAATATTAATTGAAAAAATTGATTTGTATTATTTAAAAGAACTTATTTTGCCGGTTGTAAAATGACAGAAAGCACGAGTATGAAATCTGATTTTTTGAGGCAACCAGACAGAATTATCACAACAAAAAACAGGGACATAAATATTTTTAATATTGATGGAGAAAATATTGATAAGAAAGTAGTGGATGAGTTCGGAGAAGAATGGTCGAAATTTTTTGAACACGATGACGAACTGGTAAAAAAAGGCGGCGAAGAATATTTCGACATTTTGAATGAGGATATGATTAATTCGCAAACGTATCTTTTAGATGTTGGTTGCGGAACTGGAAGATGGACGAAATATCTTGCGCCAAAAGTTGGATTTATTGAAGCTGTGGATCCAAGCAATGCGATTTTTGCGGCAGATAAACTACTGGGCAGGATTGAAAATGTCAGATTATCGAAAGCGTCAATAGAAACGCTTCCTTTTGCAGATGAAACTTTTGATTTTGTAATGAGCATCGGAGTTTTGCACCACATTCCGGACACAAAAAAGGCGCTGATCGATTGTGTGAAAAAAGTAAAAAATGGTGGTTATTTTTTTGTATACCTATATTATAATTTAGACCGTCGTGGTCCTTTTTATAAATCCCTTTTTCAATTAAGCAATCTTCTCAGAAAAATTATTAGCAGGCTTCCGGGAAAAATAAAACATTTTGTATGCGATGTTCTTGCTATTGTTTTTTATATGCCTTTTATTTTGTTAGGAAGAATTTTTAACGTTTTAGGATTTAAAAATCTTGCGAAAAGAATGCCATTACACGGTTATCAAAACCGTTCATTTTTCATGGTTAGAAATGATGCTTTAGATCGTTTTGGAACGCGTCTTGAACAAAGATTTTCTGCAAAAGAAATCATTGAAATGATGGAGAATGCAGGATTGACGAACATTGTAATAAGCAACGGCATTCCTTATTATCATGCAGTTGGCAGAAAATTATAATTCCTCTTTACAGTAAACTGACAAATAATTACAATTCCTTTTTATGCTTTCAGAAATTTAAAAGATTTTGCTTAAGCCATTAAACTTTACTTTTTCGTTTTAGTCTACTTTCTTTCTTATAAAAAAGAATTCCCTTTTAAATTTTTAAAAAGGTTTCAACAGATTAAAATGTCTCTTACCAATCAATTAAAAAATCAGCATTTGCTTTGGCGTGCTGCTTTTGGTCCAATGGCAGAAAATGCCAACCAGCTTGATCAAATTTCGCAAAAGGAATTATACCATGTTTTGCAAAAAACATCTTCAAAAAATCCCGATCCTTTAAATGTTGCCAATAATAGTTTTGATGGATTAATAAAAGGTATTCAGGATTTAGGGCAAATGCAAAAACTGACGCAAGAGCAAAAAAAACAATTGCGAAAACAATCTGCCGAGGATATCAAAAATTTAAATCTTACCTGGCTTTCCGAAATGATCAATAGTGAAGCGCAGCTTCGCGAAAAAATGAGCCTTTTCTGGCATGGGCATTTTGCCTGCAGGATTATCAATATTTTTTTTCAGCAACAACTTTTAAATGTCATTCGTGAAAATGCATTGGGCAATTTTGGGGACTTACTTCGTGAAGTAAGCAAAAGTGCGGCGATGCTTTCTTTTCTGAATAATCAACAAAACAGGAAGGAGCATCCGAATGAAAATTTTGCGCGTGAAGTGATGGAGTTGTTTACAATGGGACGAGGAAATTATACAGAAACAGATGTGAAAGAAGGTGCAAGGGCCTTTACGGGATGGGGTTTCAACGTAAAGGGAGAATTTGTAGATCGTCCTTTTCTTCATGATAACGGAAGCAAAACGTTCCTTGGAAAATCGGGAAATTTTGATGGTGATGATATCATTGATATTATCCTGGAACAAAAAGCAACTGCAAAATTTATCACTAAAAAGATCTATAAATTTTTCGTGAATGAAAATGTAGATGATGAAAAATCAGAAAAACTTGCTGAAAGTTTTTACAACAGTAACTACGATTTGCAGAAATTAATGAATGAGATTTTTGCAAGTGAATGGTTTTATGATGCAAAAAATATAGGAACTCATATTAAATCACCGGTAGAATTGCTGGTAGGAATACGAAGATTAATTCCAATGGAATTAGAAAAACCTGAAGCGCAATTATTATTTCAAAAAGTGCTTGGACAGGTTTTGTTTTATCCTCCCAATGTGGCTGGATGGCCTGGCGGCAAAAGCTGGATCGATAGCAGTGCATTAATGTTCAGAATGCGCATGCCCCAAATTCTTACGAATGAGCAGGCGTTTTTAATTCAGCCAAAAATCGATGATGATGTAATGATGGGAAAGGAAGGGTTGGAACAATCAATAAATCCAAAGCAATTGCAGGTAAATGTTGACTGGAATTCTGTGATCAAAGTTTTTGAAAAAACATCCAGGCAAGATCTTTTTCAAAAAGTGAATGAAATTGTTTTGCAAACAAGTAATTCAATCAATCCAAATGTTTTAAAAAGATATACAGACAATACATCAAGAGAAGGATTTATAGAAACTACGATCATAGAATTAATGAGCACACCAGAGTATCAATTGTGTTGATGGAATCTTTGATGTTTTAAGAGAATCTAATTACAGTAAACGAACAAAAAAAGTGTTTTATGCTTTTAAAAAGGAAAGAATTTTTACAAATTGGCTCATTGGCTTCAGCATCTTTGATGATGCCGAAATTTTTAAAAGCTTTTGAAAAAAAAGCATTGGTACCGCCAGGAAATAAAGTAATGGTGGTGCTGCAATTCAGCGGCGGCAATGATGGATTAAATACTGTAATTCCAATAAGAAATGATCTTTATTATAAATCACGTCCAAAGCTTGCTATTCAAAAAGAACAGGCTTTGCAAATAACCGATGAAGCAGGATTGAACCCGGCTTTGCCTTTTTTTAAACAATTATTTGACGAAGGAAATTTGGCAATTATGAACAATGTTGGTTATCCAAATCCTGACCGTTCTCATTTTCGAAGTATGGATATCTGGCAAAGCGCAAGTGACAGCAATCAATACATTACTACTGGCTGGCTTGGAAGATATTTGGATGCACAATGCAGCGGCTGTGACAAACCTACCCAGGCGCTTGAAATTGATGATGTTTTAAGTCTCGCTTTAAAAGGTGAAAATATAAAAGGGCTTGCAGTAAAAGATCCAAAAAGATTATTTAATTCAAGCAATGAAAGATTTTTTCAGGAAATAAATGCAACCCACGAACATGGTGAAGCAACTGTTGATTATCTCTATAAAACATTGAGCGAAACAATGAACAGCGCGAATTATATTTATGAACAAAGCCGCCGTCATCCATCTTCTCAAACCTATCCTGCTACTGAATTGGGAAAGAATTTAAAAACTATTTGCTCATTGATTTTAAGTGACATTAATACAAAAGTTTATTATGTAAGTTTGGGAAGTTTTGACACACATGTAAACCAGGAAAATCAACAAAAGAGATTGTTTACTGAACTGAATGATGCCATCAGTGCTTTTGTAAATGATTTAAAAAGCAACAATCGTTTCCAAGATGTTGCGCTTATGACTTTTAGTGAATTTGGAAGAAGAGTTTCGCAAAATGCAAGCGGTGGAACGGATCATGGAACGGCGAATAATATGTTTTTTATTGGAGGCGGTTTAAAAGAAAAAGGTTTATTAAATCCAATGGCAAATCTTGCTGATTTGAATCAGGGAGATTTAAAATATACTGTAGATTTTAAAAACGTTTATGCCACAATGTTGCAAAACTGGCTTAGTGCTGATCATGAAAAAATTCTTGGGAAAAAATATCAGATCATGAATTTTGTGTAAAAAATTTAAGAATTGCTGATTACGACGCATTCTTAAGAAAACTTCCTTATTGCCCTGATTTATTTTTAAAATCTCCCCTTTTCCACGCTTTAATAAATTCTGCCCATGCGAGTGGATTAAAAATATTTTGTGGTGGAAGTTGTCCGGCAGAATAATATTTTCTTTGATTTTGCTTAAAATAATAATTGGTAGCTTCTCGCCCGCTTTCCGGATATATCGAAAGCAAAGCCCTTCGGTTCGCTTCTGATAAGTTTTTCCGGGCTATTTCCTGGTCGTCATCCGGAACTTTTGCATTTGCAAAATCTCGGGCAAATTGTTCTTTTGTCGGATACTTTTTAATAATAGTTGCCGCAAGGTAAACGGTATCCTGAACCATCAACTGGATCATACTTTGCTGGTTGCCTTCAAGGTTTTTTGGAATGGTAACTAATTTTGGTTTGTAGCCAACACTGGTAAATTCAATTTGATCGCCTTTTAAAACAACGATAGAAAAAACGCCCTGATCGTTAGACATCGTTCCCTGGTTTCTTCCTTTAACAATGATGCTTACCGCAGGTAAGCCTTGCAAACTATCGGCGGACATTACAACTCCATACAATTGAACTACAGAGTCTTTGTAATTTTCAAATTGCGCTTTTACCACAACAGGAAATGCAAAAAAGACCAATAAAAAATATAGTACCAATTTTTTCATAACTAGATTGTAAAGTTCGGATTTTCTTGCCAGAAGTTCCTGTTTGAGTAAACAAAGTAAGGTTATCAATGTTTAAATTTGCCGGCAGTATTTCTTTTTAACAAAAAATTGAACCATGACTGAAAATGACGTTTTGAGAGCGCTGAGCACTGTAGAAGAGCCGGATTTTAAAAAAGACCTTGTCACTTTACAAATGGTGAGCGATATAAAAATTGAAGGAAACAATCTTTCATTTACCGTAATTCTTACCACTCCTGCCTGCCCTTTAAAAGATCTGATCAAACAAAGATGTTTCGACGCGATTAACACGATGATTGGCGAAGAGATTGACATTAAAATAAATTTTACAAGCAAAACCTCTTCTTTAAGAACAGACAAAAATGAAATTCTAAAAGGAGTAAAAAATATTATTGCTGTCGTAAGCGGAAAAGGGGGCGTTGGAAAAAGTACTGTTGCCGCAAATCTTGCGCTTTCTATTGCGGCAGGAGGTGCAAAAGTTGGATTGATGGATGCTGATATTTATGGACCGAGCGTTCACATTATGTTTGGCATTCGTGGTGAAAAGCCACAGATGAGAGACGTAAATGGAAAAGGAAAAATTGTTCCTATTGATCGTTATGGAATTAAAGTAATGAGCATCGGACTTTTAGTTGATGAAAGACAAGCAGTTATTTGGCGTGGGCCGATGGTCAGCAGTGCTATCAGGCAATTTGTTTCTGATGTGGATTGGGGCGAACTGGATTATTTAATTATAGATATGCCCCCCGGAACTGGAGATATTCATCTGACAATTGTACAAACCGTGCCGGTTACCGGAGCGATCGTTGTTACAACTCCACAGTTAGTTGCATTGGCAGACGCTAAAAAAGGAATTACGATGTTTAATCAGCCTGGATTGAAAGTTCCTGTAATTGGCCTGGTTGAAAATATGAGTTATTTTACTCCTGCAGAATTGCCTGACAATAAATACTACATTTTTGGTAAACATGGCGGACGTAACCTTGCGAGTGAATTCGACATTCCATTTCTCGGAGAGATTCCATTGGTTCAATCGATTCGGGAAGGAGGAGATATAGGAATCCCCGTAATGATCGGCGATGATATCATTTCTAAAAATGCTTTTACAGAATTTGGCGACAATGCAATAAGAGCGATTTCAATGAGAAATGCACAATTACAGGTAACGGAAGTTAGCGAGGTTTTGGAAGCGATAAACTTCTGATCGTAAGCTACTTTTCTCTAATAATGTTTTTTGGAAAAGTAATTTTACAAATTAACCTCCTGCTGACCGGCATGCAAAGCAATTTCTTTCCCGTTCCAAACAAATTTTCCTGTTAATTTTTCAGGAAGTGTGATGGTTCCTTTTATACTTTTACCTTTTCGTGCAAACATTACTGTTATCATTCCCGAAGGGACTGGCATTGAAGCTTTTATCTCAGTAAGTTCACCCATTAAAGGTTCGATTTTTACCTTTGAAAATCCTGGAGAAGATGGCGTAATGCCGCAAATGGTGGCTAAAAAATCATATTCGGGACTTGCAGACCACGCATGACAATCTGAACGCGTAGGACCTGGCTTTTCAGCAAAAGTGGTAAGCCCCTTTTTCAACATATCTCGCCATGGAGTTAATTGGGAATAATAAAGATCACCCATTCCTGCTTTTATCATCGCTCTTGTAAGATAAAAACGATAATAAAAAGTTGCCTGGCTAAGGGTGGTATCATACAGGACTTTTTGCAACACCTGCTTTTGTTGAGCTTCAGGAATGGCGTCGGCCAAAATAGCCATTATTCCCGCATGCTGGCTGAAACTCTTTTTTTCAGGTGTGTTCGCCATTTCCATTCGTGTTTTATCAAAACATTTTTCGTAAGTATTTCTTGCAAGAGTATTAGATAGTTGCAAATAATGCTGCGCCCATTCCTTTTCTCCAAAATAATTAAACAAACCTGCTGCCTGCCTTAGCGTATAAACATATTGTAAAGTGATAACGGAAGAATTACCATCATTTGCTCCGTCAGGCGTTCCTCCCCGAAATCTATCATTCCAATCTACAAAGTTCCACCACGGCATTGGACCAAGCATTTTTTTTGAGCTGTCCATATGCTGCTCGTACCATTTCAGTACAATGTTCGCTCCATCAAGATATTTTTTCAGAAAAGCATCATCTGAACAATGCATCCAGTAATCATACAACATCGAAATCCAATAAAGTGAAAATGGAGGAATTACCTGCAAACGACTGCTAGGAAAGCGCCCTTGGGTAAGTCCGTCAGGAACACGCGAATTAAAAAAATCATTTATCGCTTTTCGCATCAAACGGCTGTCGCTTGTATTGTACAAAGAAATCAGTGATTGGATTCGTGTATCTCCTTCATACTGTAATTGCTCATAGTAAGGACAATCAAAATAAGTTTCGCCTGCACATAATCTTGCAGTTCTCCAACCCACATTCCAAATCTCCTGCAGAGAAGAATCGTTACTTGAAAAAGTCGCTTTTTGTTCAAATGGATAAGCAGAAAAAATTCCATAAAGATCCTCCAATTGAAGCGGCTCATCTTTTGTTATAATTTGCAGTTGAATGTAGCGCCAGGTACGCAACCACAAGGGGCTGAAAGAACGATTGCTTCCTCCATCGGGATGAAAAATATCAAATAATCCTTTCATTGTTTTTCCAACTGTTTCATTCCTGTTACCCTTTTGCCCGGTAGAATCAAAAAGCCCCTCGGCATAAGTAATTTTTACAGACGCATTTTTGCCGCCGCTTACTTTAAGCACCGGGTAGCCAATAGTTTCAAAAGATTGATCTATTAAAATCGTTTTAGAAGAATTTGCTGCAATTGTGATCGGATGATTTCCCTGAAGAAATGAAGAAACAGCTTTATTTCCTTGTTCATTGCATTCAAATTTCATCCTCTGCATTTGTTGTTCCATTTGAGGAATCGTTCTTGGGGAAAGTGTCCATTTATTATCTGATCCAAAGCCTTGCATTACTACTGGCGTATAATCAATTGCCGCATGTTGCCAGAAAGAATCATTGTAATCTTCTGATTGCCAGTTCCATGGATAGATATTCCCATTCACTTCATCGCCGGGCCCAACTACCATATAGGTTTGCAAAACTGCGCCCATGTTAGTGGCACAAGGAGCGTAAGCCGTATCGTGAAACACTTTCCAATTGGTATCTGTATTAGCGATTTGTTCTTTTTTTGTATCACCTTGTAAAAGAAATCCTGTTTCTCTTGAGATCTGTGCTACAGGCGCAAACTCTGCCATATTCCAAATCATCGCAGCAATTAAATTTTCCCCCTGATGCAAATATTGGCTGATGTCATAAGTTTCAAAATTCCAGTTGTATAAACTGCTTCTTGCAGGCCCTGTTCCAATCATTTTTCCGTTAATAAAAAGCCGGTAGCGGTTATCGGCCGAAACATGAATGATAAATGAAGAAGGCTTTTTGTCAAGATTTAATGATTTTCTGAAATGATAAACGCTGTAAACTCCCGAAGGCACATTCGGACAATTGATCCAATGTGCATTCCAACCGTCATTCAAAAGAGCTGAATCAATTTGCAGATGTTGGGCATTTAGAGAAGGTTTTACCAAAAAGAAAATTAGTAACAGCAGAAAAGTTTTTTGATTCATTATGCTAATCTATGAAATAATGAAGACAGTCATTTGTCGGCAAAATAAAAATCCATTATTTATTTGTTTACAGGGAAATTGAAAACTCATAACTTCGTTTATTTACGGGATGTAGCGCAGCCCGGTAGCGCGCTTCGTTCGGGACGAAGAGGCCGCTGGTTCGAATCCAGTCATCCCGACTTCTTAAATCAAATAGCTTCCGGATTTATTCATAATTCCTGCATTCTTGAAAAAAGAAATCATTACTGAATTAATGGGAAAACGGACCTTTTAAAAATCAATTCCGGACCATGTTTTTTTATTCTTCTCGTATTTTTCGTAATCAAATTTATAGAGCCTTCCCGGTCTGTGTGGTACATTTTGTTCTTCCTCTCCCATATCAACCAAAAAATTCATTGAGAAAAACTTCTTTCTGAAATTCCTCCTGTCCAGTTTTTTATTCAGGATCGCTTCATACAAATTTTGTAATTCACGCAGTGAAAATTTATTAGGTAGCAAACTAAATCCAAGCGGATGTTCCTGCACTCTTTTTTGCAGCCATAGATAACACTGATTGAAAATCTCTTTATGATCAAATAATAATTCGCTGACAGTATCAACTTCGTGCCAGTGAATTTCATTTTCCAATATTTTCAAACGGTGATGCTGCACATTGATTAATGAACAATATGCGACAGAAACAACGCGTCCCGCAGGATGGCGTCCAACCTTTCCAAATGTGTGAACCTGTTCAAGATATAAATCACTTAAACCAGTTCTCTGTTTTAGAATCCTGTAAGCACTGGCATCCAAATCTTCTTCCGGCTTCACCAAATCACCCAACAGAGAAAATTTATTTTTATATTTTTCAAGATCGGAGCGAATGAGCAGTACTTTTAATTTGTTCTCATCAAATCCAAAGATGACACAATCGACAGATAATGCAACACGATTGATGCTTTGCACTTCAGATTGAAGCCCTTTGAATGTTTTTGAATTTTTAAGACTGATGTCTGTTTTGGTGGAAGGCATAATTAGTTCTTCTTTATTTATTTCATTTGAATTGAATGTTTCAAAAAACTTCTAAAATTATTTATTGCTGATCAATTTTATTGTCTGTTTTTTTTGGGTTGAAAAAATGGAGATAAAATAAGTGCCATTTGAGAATTGTCTCGCCTTATTTAATTCAAACGAATTATTTCCTGCAGCAATTGAAATATTTTGTTGGTACAATTGCCTTCCGCTCAGATCTGTAATGATTACTGTTGCTTTATCCTTGATTGCCGATTCTATTTTTAGATTTATTTTGTCTGTAAAAGGATTTGGATTTACTTCTGCCTGCCATGAAGTAACCGCAGTTCTTAAGATTACAATCGCACTGTAATTAAAATTACCATCTTTGTCAATACTTTTTAAGCGATAATAAACAATGTTTGAAAAAGTATTTACATCATTATCAGTATAGCTATAATTTTTTTCTCCATTAGCTTTAATACTGCTTACAAAAGAAAAATTTCTTCCATCATTGCTTCTTTCTAATTCGTAATTATCCAGGTTAATTTCGTTTGCTACCTGCCACGAAAGAACATTTGAACTGTTTTGTTTTTTTCCTGAAAAATTAATGATTGTTACGGGCAGAGCCGCATTCATTCTTGTAAATACATGATACTCTCCGGGCTGCAAAGAGAAAGATTGAGAAGGATTTGAAACAGTTCTGGTGGTTCCGATAAGATAATCATACCATGTTCCGGTTGAAGGAAAAGTAACGGTTCCGGTTTGAGTGGTAACATCAAAATTTCCAACTACCACTATATCGGTTAATGACATCCATTTAAAATTTCCTGCAAGACTTTGTATGGATGTATTGGAAATAAAATCATTTACAAAAAGCGGATTGGAGCGAAGTTTTATTAAAGCGCTATACACATCGTACAGCTTTTTCCTGTTGGCTTGTTGATAATAATCCCAACGAATTGGTTTTTCCTGCAAGCGACAGTTATCCTGTGGATAGGGTTGCGGTACAGTATTTCCAGGATTACAGGACGTGATCGAATAATCATAGCCTAGTTCTCCAAACTGCCAGATCATTTTAGGTCCTGGAATCGTTAGTAAAAATGCAGCAGTTAATTCCTGCCTTTTCAATGCGGTGGCCGTATCTTTTATATTATAAGTTCCTGAAGAATTTCCAAAAGTAACGTCTTTATACATCACTCTCTCTTCATCATGGCTTTCCATATAAGTAACTTTGTAAGGATAACTCCAGCCTGCAACACTTGCGATACCAGGACTATAATCAGAACCGGAATATCCCATTGAGCCCTGCTGATAAGCATAACTCTCATTTCCCCACAACATCATTCCATAATTTGACAAAACGGTTTCTTCAGAATTATCAGCAAAATGTTCTAAAATACAATAGGAACCCGGAGACTTTAACTGCAAAGTATCATAATATTTTTTCCAGATATTGATCCTGCTCTGATCATAATTACCCCATGCGCTTACGTTGCAGTTATTTCCGGTATTGTCGCAGGTTTGTGTCTGCGTAAATCCTTTCGAAAGATCAAAACGAAATCCATCTAATTTATAATCATTCATCCAATGATTCACAACACGACTCACGAAATATTGTGTCGCTGCACTTTCATGATTCATGTCGTAACCAACATTATAAGCATGTTTGGCAACAGGATTAAACCATGGATTATTTGTATCAGGCCTGTTGTTGGCAACATCCCAATACAGCTGAACCATGGGTGACGAACCAAAAGAATGATTCAGTGCAATATCCATAATCACTGCAATTCCATTGTGATGACATTTATCGATAAAAGCTTTCAATGTATTGGCAGGACCATAATATTTATCAGGAGCAAAATAAAAATCAGGATTATACCCCCAGCTGTTGTTGCCTTCAAATTCATTAAATGGCATTACTTCAATAGCATTAATTCCCAATTTTTTAAAATAATTAATACTGTCGCTCAAAGTATTCCAATCATGATTCGCAATAAAATCGCGTAACAGTAATTCATAAATAACAAGATTTCTTTTGTCTGGCTTTTTAAAATTTGAAACCTGCCAGTTGTAAGCAGTTTGACCTGTTTGCAATACACTTACAATTCCGGTTGTAGAGCCTGTTGGATAAGGTTTTAAACCCGGATATGTTGTTGAGGAAATCGCTGGGTCGTTGTTGGGATCAAGAATTTTTTCTGAATAAGGATCAGCAATTTTTAAAGTGCCATCCACCAAAAACTGGTAGGCATATTCTTTCCCTGAAGTCAAACCATCAATGGTAATCCACCAATAATTTCCATCAGGAGTTTTGTTCATTTGATATTGAGATTGCTCTATCCAGTTGCTTCCCGAAAAATCGCCAATCACGCAAACTCTGCCTTTGCCAGGAGCATATAAAACTAAAGTAACAGAAGTATTGTTCGGGTTGTAATTAATTCCCTGTTGAGTTCCTGCAGGCAGTGCCGCAACATTCACAGTACTGTTTACAAAAAAACTAAATGAATCTTTAGAGATAGTTGTTCCATCATTTGCAGTCATAATTACTTTTTGTGTTCCGGCATTGATGATTGTTGGAGTAGCGGAAATGCTTGTTGCATTAGTTGCGGCTTGAATGACGGTACCATTTAATGAAAGCGCGAGACTAGCGCTGTTATTGCTTTTGGCAGCGATGCTGATATTGTCTCCTAAATTTTTTGTGATCGTTTCCGGGACAGGATTGTACAATGGCTGAAAAAATGGTGATGTAAATCTAACTGCCAAAGCGCTGGTATAAACCGGAACAAACATATCAGAGCCATCAGCATTTCTTTGAACTGTATTTCCATCACCACTCCTGAAAAGAATGGCAATTTTTAAAATTTTTTCTGAGGCATTAGATATTCCAAAATAATTTCTCAGACCACCAGTTATTGTAAAAGACCATTTATTATTTCCCAATGAAATTGCTTTTGCTGCCGGATCTGTTGTGCCCCAGGTCGTTTTTACATATTTCCAATCGCCGGAATTAGAGCTTAAACTCGTGATAACACCTATATGTACATAAACATCATTTGGATTATAATTTAATAAACCTTTGTTTCCATAGCTGGCATCAACAGTAATTGTAACGGGAGTTGAGCTTTCTGTAGGAAAATCAGGTGTCCATGATAATAATTGCGAAAAAGTTTGGAAAGAAAAAAAGAGTATGGAGAAGAGGAGTATCAATTTTTTCATAAAAGCATTATTTATTGTGTAAATTAAACACATTCCCTTAATAATGACTTTTTTTCAGAAAATATATTTTTGAATTCCTGGTTTTCGGATTTGTAATTCCTGAGGAATCAATTAGAACTTATGAAACTTCCTGAAAAATAGAAGGTCTACTTATTTTACCGGAATTAAAAAAACCGCAAAATGATTGTGCGGTTTTTTTATTGAAAAAGTATATTCTCAAAAATTATTCCTGAACAACAAGCCTGAAACCATTTCCATGAATATTTACGATTTCTATATTCGGATCGCCTTTTAAATATTTTCTAAGTTTCGCAATATAAACATCCATGCTCCGGCCATTAAAGTAAGTGTCGCTTCCCCAGATCTTCTTTAAAGCGGTTTCTCTTGGAAGCAAATCGTTCTTATATTCTGCAAGCATTTTTAATAATTCATTTTCCTTGGGCGACAAAGTTTGAATATCTTTTCCAATACCCAACTGGCGCAGCCTTGGATTAAAATGATATTTTCCCAAATCGTATTCTGCATTCGCTTCTTCGCGATGCAGTTCTTCATTTCTTTTTAAAATCGCTTTTATTTTATGGAGCAAAACATCGCTGTCAAATGGCTTTGTGATATAATCATCTGCGCCAAGTTTATAACCTTTAATAATGTCGTCTTTCATCGTTTTTGCGGACAGGAAAAATAACGGCATATCAGGATCTACATTTCTTATTTCTTCCGCCACTGTGAATCCATCCATGTTTGGCATCATTACATCAAGCAAACACAAATCAAACTTTTCACGCTGAAATGCAGCAAGGCCAAGCCTTCCGTCTCTTTCCAACACCACATCATAATCATTCAACTCAAGGAAATTTTTGAGTACCATTCCAAGGTTAGGATCATCTTCACAAATAAGAATTTTAGGTTTATTATTTTCCATACGTTTTTATTTAAATTCTGAATAAAGGTATTTAGTTTTTATGAAATATCTTTTACATATTTAATGCCATAAATAAAGAACACTAAATGTATAGACTTAAAAGTTAAAACAATCTTATGATTTTCAAATCCACTTTGTAACTTTCAAAAAAATAAACTGCAATGGATAAAAAACAAGCTTTTCTGGAAGCAATTCAAAATGGCTACAATTTCAAGAGTGAAAAAATAAAGATAGGTGCAGCAATGCTGGACGATGAAGTTATTCCTGAAGCCGAAATTTTTTTGCCTCTTTCTACTATGAATCGTCATGGACTGGTGGCAGGAGCTACCGGCGGCGGAAAAACCAAATCTTTTCAAATGATTGCAGAAGGTTTGAGTGATGCAAGTGTGCCCTGTTTGTTGCTCGATATCAAAGGCGACCTCAGTGGAATAGCCGAGCCAGGAACCACAAATGATAAGATCACAGGCAGATATCAAACATTAAAAATGGATTATAAGCCATCTGCTTTTCCGGTTGATCTGCTTACTTTAAGCAATCAAAAAGGAGTACGATTAAGAGCAACTGTTTCGGAATTTGGTCCTATTCTGATATCGAAAATTCTAGGATTAAATGATACACAAGGCGGCGTTGTGGCCATGATCTTTAAATATTGCGATGACAATAAGCTTCCCTTGTTGGATCTGAAAGATTTTATAAAAGTTTTGCAATATGCAGGAAATGAAGGAAAGGCAGAATTACAGACTTCTTATGGAAATATTTCGACAACTTCCACTGGAACTATTCTTAGAAAAGTAATTGAATTACAGCAACAGGGGGGAGATTTATTTTTTGGAGAAAAAAGCTTTGAAGTAGAAGATCTGATGCGTGTAAATAATGAAGGACGTGGAATGATAAGTGTTTTAAGAGTTACGGATATTCAGGATAAACCGAAATTGTTTTCCACTTTTATGTTGCAGATGCTGGCTGAATTATATTCAGTTTCTCCTGAAGTTGGCGATGTTGACAAGCCTAAACTGATCATTTTTATTGATGAAGCTCATTTGATCTTTGAAGAAGCAAGCAAAGCGCTGCTCGATCAAATCAATACTGTCATCAAGCTGATACGCTCAAAAGGAATCGGTATTTATTTCTGCACTCAAAATCCAATGGATGTTCCGGCAAGCGTGCTAGGCCAGTTAGGATTGAAAATTCAACATTCGTTGCGCGCCTTTACTGCAGCAGACCGGCAGGTAATAAAGCAAACAGCAGAAAATTACCCGGAAACTACATTTTATAAAACCGCTGATCTTATAACACAATTAGGAATTGGAGAAGCTTTGGTTACATTATTAAATGAAAAAGGAATTCCGACCCCGTTGGCTCATACAATGATGTGTACACCCAGAAGCCGGATGGATGTTTTGACAGAAAATGAAATTGATACGATCATGGCTGGTTCCAAACTGGCAGCAAAATATAACCAGGCAATTGATGAGCCAAGTGCATATGAAATGCTGACAGCAAAATTAAAGGATGCAGCAGCTCTGAATACGGAAGAAGTTACTAAGAAAAGTCAAAAACCTGAAGAAACCACTTTAGAAAAAGTAGTCAACAATCCGGTTGTAAAAAGTATGATGCGAACTGCAGGAAATAGTATAGTGAGAAGTCTTTTGGGGTCGCTTGGTCTGGGAGGAAGAAGATCCGGTTCTCCACAAAGCTGGTTTTAAAAAATGTTTTCTATGTAAAATGTTAAAAAAGACGCCAGTTACTCCCAAAAACCTACCAAATACTTAATTGTATAGGTTTACAGTAGTATAAATATGTGGTTTTTGAGAATATAGTTTTAAAAATATTGCAACGAACTATTTTTCACATTATATTTGCATTGGTTTTTCATAGGATATTGGATTTTAAAGCGGGACTAGATTTCTATCTGGGTCCCCTTTTTTTTGTATATAATTTTTCATTCTTTAGAAATTTTTCAAAAATTTTTCAAAATATTTTCTTTTCTTTAAAAAAAATCAATTCATTCAATTTTAATTCAACTCTCCTTCACTCTTCTATTTTATCTCAGTAAAGGAATAAATTATCCAATTTTCCATTTTATTTCAAATTCGTACTCTTAAACATTGAAGTATTATCTTTATTTTTTAAATGTTATTCATGAATTCTTTTAATCCACAGGAAAATTATGTGATGGAAGATGATGTTGTTTTGCTTCGTCCTTTGCAAAAAGAGGATTTTATATACCTTTTATCCATCTCTTTACATGAACCCGAAACATGGAAGTACTCCTGGATCAGTGCTGCAGGAGAAAATGGATTAAAAAAATATATAGAAATCGCTTTGACGGGAAAGAAATCCGGCAAAGAATATCCTTTCATTGTTTTTGACAAAAGAAAAAATGAATATGCTGGTAGTACACGCTTTTATGATATAAATCCTGATTACAAAACTTTACAATTAGGTTACACGTGGTATGGAAAAAAGTTTCGCGAAACAGGGCTCAATAAACATTGCAAATTCCTTTTACTGTCCTTCGCTTTTGAAAAATCAGGCATGGAAAGAGTTGAATTTCGTGCTGATAATAGCAATGAAAGAAGTATTGCAGCGATGAAATCAATCGGATGTAAAGTCGAAGGAATTTTGCGAAGCCAAATGCCAACGCAAACTGAAGGTGTGAGGCGCGATAGCATCGTATTAAGTATTTTGAAAAATGAATGGTTTGATGAAGTGAGCAACTAAAAAAGAAATTGTAATCATTTGTTCTTTTAATTTTTTTTAATAAGAAATATTTTTTTATGAATAGAGAGATTACTTCATGGATCAGTCCTTCTGTTAATAAAGAAATGCCGATTGTCACTTATGGCCATTATGGATTTGCACTTTTATTAGTTCCCACAGCCGCTGCTGACTACCTGGAATATGAAAGGTTTCAGTTAATTGATTCGATCTCGCATTATATTAATTCAGGAAAAGTCAAGGTTTTTTCTATCAACAGTATGAATAACGAAAGTTGGATGAACAATGAAATGTTACCTGAACATAAAGCGATCCGTCACAACCAATTTAATCAATATGTTTTTCATGAAGTAATTCCTTTTATAAAAAACGCAACTTCTGATGAAACTCCAATCATCATTTGTGGGGCAAGTTTTGGCGCTTTGCACAGCATGAATTTGTTTTTAAAAAGGCCTGACCTGATCAATGGTGTAATCGCGATGAGTGGTGTTTATGATTTGCACGAATACACAAAAGGATTCCATGACGAACAGGTGTATTATAATTCACCAGTCGATTATTTTCCCAACCTGGCTGATAATTGGTATCTTGAAAATATTCGTAAGAGCAATCACATTCATATTTTATCAGGAAGTGGAGAATATGAAGATCCGCAAGCCGCAAGAAATTTTGCAGGCGTTTTATACAATAAAGGAATTAATTATGAACTGGACATTTGGGGAGAAGATATGAAACACGATTGGGCTACATGGAGAGCAATGCTTCCATATTATCTGGAATCGCGATTTTAAAACAGTCAATCGCCGATCAAAAACGCAAAAGATTTCCTATATAAATTTGAACTTTATTTTTCCATACTTACTATTTTGTAAATTTACCCGATGGAAAAAAAATTATTTCTGCTTGATGCGATGGCCTTAATTTATCGTGCTTATTACTCTCTGATCAGAAGCCCGATAATTACTACCAAAGGAAAAAATACTAACGCCCAATATGGTTTTACCAACACATTATTTGATCTTATAAAAAAAGAAGCACCTACTCACCTGGCAGTTGCTTTTGATACTTATGCGCCAACAGAAAGGCATACTGATTTCGCAGCTTACAAAGCCCAAAGACAAGATGCTCCTGAAGATTTAATTATTTCAATTCCTGATATAAAAAGAATAATCGAAGGATTTAATCTGCCATGTATTGAATGCGATGGATATGAAGCGGATGATATTATCGGAGCACTTGCAAAGCAGGCTGAAAAAGATGGTTATAAAGTTTTTATGGTAACTCCCGATAAAGATTTTGGACAACTTGTATCTGAAAACATTAAGATTTACAAACCGGGATACCAGGGAGGGAAAGTAGAAATAATGGGTGAAAAAGAGGTGTGCGAAAAATGGGGCATTCAAAATGTAAAACAAGTGGTTGATATTCTTGGTTTGATGGGAGATGCCAGTGATAACATTCCCGGTATTGCAGGAATTGGTGAAAAAACAGCAGCTAAATTATTAGCGCAATACGGGACTCTTGAAAATGTTTTAGCAGATGCAGAAAATATAAAAGGATCATTAGGTGAAAAGATAAGAGCAGGAAAAGAAATGGCGATCCTGAGTAAAAAACTTGCTACAATTATTACTGATGTTCCGTGCAAATTTCATGAAGAAGATTTTAAAGTAAAGGCATACGATGTCGAATTGCTGAAAGAGATTTTTACAGAGCTTGAATTTAAAACTTTGGGCAAAAGAATTCTTGGAGAAGAGTACAATGTTTTTGTAATGGAGAAGACAGTCGTTCAGGCTGATTTGTTCTCAAATGTAGACACGATGCCCGTTATAACAAAAACAGTTGAAATAGCTGAAGAAGAAAAACCGGGATTGATTGCAGAAAAAAATCTTCAAAATACAACGCACCAATATTTCCTGATAGAAGGTGAAAAAGCAATTGAAGAATTATTGCAAAAACTTACTGCAGAAAAAGAAATTTCTTTCGATCTAATTACAACAAACATTGATCCTAATGAAGCAGGGCTTCTTGGATTAACTTTTGCTTTTAAAGCGACAGAAGGCTATTATGTTCCCGTTCCTTCCGGAGAGGATTCGATAAAAAGATTCCTCGAAAATTTTTCTTCTGTTTTTAATGATGAAACAAAAACCTGGATTGGAGAGAATATTAAATTCAATCTTCTTGTTTTAAAAAGATATGATATTGATTTAAGAGGAAATCTTTTCGATACAACTCTTGCACATTATGTCATTGAAAGTGAAAGCAGGAGAAACAAAAATCTTTTGAGTGCGCAATACCTGGGATATCTTCCACTTACCATTGAAGAACTAATTGGTAAAAAAGTAAAAACTTACGACGAAATTCGTGAAGTAGAAATAGAAAAATTGAAAGAATATGCAGTAGAAAGTGCTGATGTTACTTTTCAACTCAAACATGTTTTTACCCCGCTTTTGAAAACTAAACAAGTACAAAAAGTTTTTGAAGAAGTTGAAACGCCATTACTTAAAGTCCTTGCTGAAATGGAGTTTCAGGGTGTGAACGTGGATACAGATTTTTTAAAGCTTTATTCAAAAGAACTCGAAAAGCAGGCAAGCATTTCAGAAGAAAGTGTATTTGAACAAGCAGGAACAAGATTCAACCTTGCTTCACCAAAACAGTTAGGCGAAGTCCTGTTTGTAAAAATGCAATTGGGTGATAAAGTCAAAAAAACAAAAGGTGGCCAATACGCAACAGGCGAAGATGTTCTGCTAAAACTTGCAAAAGAAAATCCGATCGTTGAAAATATTTTAAACTTTCGTGAACTTACCAAATTAAGATCAACATATGTTGATGCGTTGCCACAATTGATCAATAAGCGAACCGGAAGGGTTCATACTTCTTACGCACAATCTATTGCAGTAACGGGAAGGCTTAGCAGCATCAATCCTAATCTTCAGAATATTCCTGTAAGAACAGAAAGAGGCCGCGAAATAAGAAAAGCATTTGTTCCAAGGGACAGTGATCATGTCATCATTTCTGCCGACTATTCTCAGATCGAATTGCGTATTGTGGCAGCTATAAGTGGCGACCCTGCTATGTCTGATGCTTTCAAGAAAGAAAAAGATATTCATACGGCAACTGCAGCAAAAGTTTTTAATGTTGCTGAAGAAGAAGTGACCAAAGAAATGAGGTACAAAGCAAAAAGTGTCAACTTCGGAATTATTTATGGGCAAGGAGCGTTTGGACTTGCCGAAAATTTAAACATCAGTCGCGCAGAGGCGAAAGAAATAATTGAAAATTATAAAAAACAATTTTCGCACATTCAGCGATACATGGATGACATGATCAATTTTTGCAGGGATAACGGTTATGTACAAACGTTAATGGGAAGAAAGCGATGGCTGAAAGATATTCATTCTTCCAACTTTACCGTCAGGAGTTATGCAGAAAGAAATGCTATCAATTCACCGATCCAGGGAACTGCTGCAGATATGATAAAACTGGCTATGATAAAGATTTTCAACGAATTTGAAAAACATCGATTCAAATCGAAAATGATCATGCAGGTTCATGATGAGTTGGTTTTTGATGCACATCAGTCAGAAATAGAAACGATAAAACCAATTATCATTGAAAGCATGAAAACTGCATTGCTTTTGCCGAATGATGTGCCTGTAGAAGCTGAGATCGGCGTTGGTGAAAACTGGCTCGAAGCACATTGATAATTTCTATTTATTTTCATTCTTGTATTTTTATAAAAATTTTTTTTGAATCAGACTATTTTCGCAAAAGACCTTACAAAAAAATACGGTAAGCGCACGGTAAATAATAAAGTTTCATTCCAGGTAAGCCAGGGTGAAATTGTTGGTTTGCTGGGACCAAACGGCGCAGGGAAAACTACTTCTTTCTACCAGGTTGTTGGCCTCGTAAAACCAGATGAAGGCGATGTTTTTTTAAATGATCTGAACATCACCAAACTGCCAATGTTTAAAAGAGCCCAGATGGGTTTGGGATACTTGCCTCAGGAAGCAAGCGTTTTCAGAAAACTAACTGTTGAAGATAATATTGCTGCGGTATTAGAAATGACAAAACTTTCGAAAAAGGAACAAAAAGAAAAACTGGAAACATTAATTTCAGAGTTCAACCTGGATCACGTTCGTAAAAGCAATGGCGATGTTTTGAGTGGTGGTGAAAGAAGAAGAACCGAGATTGCCCGTGCTCTTGCAGTGGATCCAAAATTTATATTGCTTGATGAACCTTTTGCAGGTATTGATCCCATCGCTGTTGAAGACATTCAATCTATCGTTACAAAATTGCGCTATAAAAACATTGGAATTTTAATTACTGATCATAATGTAAATGAAACGCTTTCCATTTGTGACAGAGCATATCTGCTGATAGAAGGAAAGATTTTTATTGAAGGCTCTGCAGAAGAATTGGCTAAGGATGAACAAGTACGTCGCTTATATCTTGGAAGAAATTTTGAATTGAAGAGAAAAGATTATTTGCATCACGATGCTTTTAAATGAGCATTATTTATTGAATTATTAGATTATTAGGGATTTTGTGCTCTAAAGCTCCCGTCTTAACGAATAAACCAATAAACTAATTAACCAACCAAACCAAAAAACCAGTTTTGAAACTCCTCAGTCCCGTCATATCACGTTTAGCACGCATGCGCTTATGGGGCGTTGAGAACTGGATCAGTTTTCCAATATCTGCTCAAAGAAATGTGTTGCAACATTTAGTTACACAAGCGCAATACACAGAGTTTGGAAGAAAATATAAATTTTCACGACTTTTTACTGTAAAGGATTTCAAGACTCGTATTCCCATTCATGAATATAATGATTTAAAATCCTACATTAACAGGATGATGGCTGGGGAACAAAATATTTTGTGGAACACACCCATCTATTGGTTTGCAAAAAGTAGCGGCACAACTTCTGATAAAAGTAAATTTATTCCAATCAGCGAGGAGAGTTTAAAAGACATCCATTTCAAAGGTTCAAAAGATGTACTCACGAATTATTACAAAAATTTTCCTGACAGTGATTTGCTTACAGGAAAAAGTCTTGTTGTCGGCGGGAGTCACCAGGTAAATAATTTGGATGAAGAAATTCAATATGGCGATCTAAGTGCTGTGTTAATGCAGAATACACCGTTTTGGGGGCATTGGATAAGAACGCCGCAATTAAATATTGCATTACTCGATGAATGGGAAAGTAAAATTGAACATCTTGCACAAAACACGATAAATGAAAATGTAACTTCTCTCGCGGGCGTACCAACCTGGACGATTATTTTGATCAAAAGGATTTTAGAAATTTCAGGCAAAAAAACTTTGAAAGAAGTTTGGCCTAACCTGGAATTATACATGCATGGCGGAGTTTCATTTGTACCTTATCGCGATCAGATTAATAAACTGATCGGAGTTCCCATCAACTATCTTGAAATGTATAATGCCAGTGAAGGTTTTTTTGCTGCCCAAAATATGCCTGATGATGAAGGACTTTTGCTTTATACCGACCATGGAATTTTTTATGAATTTCTTCCTGTTGAAGAATATGGAAAATCAAATGAAACGATTGGCCTTAAAGAAGTAGAGCTTCATAAAAATTATGCACTTGTAATCAGCACCAATGGTGGCCTTTGGCGATATTTATTGGGCGACACAATTGAATTCACATCATTACGTCCATTCAAAATAAAAGTAACAGGCAGGTTGAAACATTATATGAATGCATTTGGCGAAGAAGTAATTGTTGACAATGCCGATAAAGCCATCGCGATTGCTTCTGAAAAAACAAATTCAATTGTAAAAGATTATACTGCGGCACCTGTTTTTTTTAGTGAAAATAATAATGGTGCCCACGAATGGCTTATTGAATTTGAAACGGCTCCCCAGGATTTAAATCAATTTACTTTTGAATTAGACGAGGCCTTAAAATGCCTGAACAGTGATTACGAAGCCAAGCGTTATAAAAATATTGCATTGCGTTTACCGATCATTCACTCTCTCTCAAAAAATACTTTTAATCAATGGCTCAAAAGCAAAGGAAAGCTTGGGGGCCAGCATAAAGTGCCAAGGCTAAGCAATGAAAGAATCATGGTTGAAGAAATACTGGCTATGAATAAACAAAAATAAAATCCGCATTATTTCTTCATCTATATAAACTGAAATGAAACTTCAAAAGCCTTTTTCACCGTTGATCCATTATCATTCTTCATAAAAATTTCGATTAAATATTTTTACCAATAAAAAATTAAAGTGATGAAGTTTATCAAAAAGGCAGTTTCGGTGTTATTAATTATTGTTAGCCTAAATTTTCAATTGAGTGCGCAAAAAAAACCTGCAGCCAATGCAAAAAATGATCAGGCAGAACAGAATCAAATGGTAATTGTTGATTCTTCTGTTACCACTAAAAATACGATTACAATAAAAGGACAAGTGATTCCTTATAGTGCAAAAGCAGGCACACTGCCAATTTGGGACGATGACGGAAAACCCATTGCTTCTGTTTTTTACACTTATTATGAAAGATCAGACGTAAAAGATCGTGCTTCCCGTCCGCTGGTTATTTCTTTCAACGGTGGGCCCGGAACGCCTTCAGTTTGGATGGAAATAGGCTACACAGGGCCGCGAATTTTAAACATTGATGATGAAGGATATCCTGTAGAACCTTATGGTTTACGTGATAATCCGAATTCGATTTTAGATGTCGCTGATATTGTTTATGTAGATCCTGTAAACACAGGCTTTTCCAGGAAAGTAAATTCTGATATTCCTGATTCAAAATTCTTTGGAGTGAATGAAGACATTAAATATCTGGCTGAATGGATTAACACATTTGTGACAAGAAACAACCGATGGGCTTCGCCGAAATTTTTAATTGGTGAAAGTTATGGAACTACACGCGTTTCAGGTCTTGCGCTTGAATTACAGAATTCACAATGGATGTACCTGGATGGAGTGGTTTTAGTATCTCCAACTGATTTGGGAATTAAGCGTGATGGCCCTGTTGGCGAGGCTTTGCTGCTTCCTTATTATGCTGCAACTGCATGGTATCATAAAGCACTTGCTTCAGATTTGCAAAGTAAAGACCTTACAGCGATGTTACCTGAGGTAGAAACGTTTACCATAAATGAATTAATACCTGCACTTACAAAAGGCAGCACTTTAACTGATGCAGAAAAACAAAACATCGCTTCTAAAATTTCACACTATTCAGGCCTGTCTGAAAAAGTAATTCTTCAACATAATCTGATTATTCCAACAGATTTTTTCTGGAAAGAATTATTGCGTGATAAGGGTTTTACCATTGGTAGATTGGATTCAAGGTATCTTGGTATTGATAAACAGGATGCAGGAGAATCTCCTGATTATAATGCAGAACTTACGTCCTGGCTTCATTCATTTACGCCTGCGATCAATATGTATCTCAGAGAAGAATTGAAATACAAAACTGATTTGAAATACAATATGTTTGGCAGAGTTTGGCCTTGGGATGACAAGAATAATAATACCGGCGAAAACCTGCGTCAGGCAATGGCTCAAAATCCATTTTTACATTTAATGGTTCAATCAGGCTATTATGATGGAGCATGCGACTTTTTTAATGCAAAATATAGCTTGTGGCAAATGGATCCTTCCGGAAAATTAAAAGACCGCATCAGTTGGAACGGCTTTCTGAGCGGCCATATGGTTTATATGCGTAAAGATGATCGGGCAACAGCCAATGAGCAATTGCGAGAATTTATCAAACAATCAATTCCTAAACCAGGAGAAGGAGCGAAATTTTAAAAATTGAATTTTTTGTTGCCAGCCTTCAAAAGCTGGCAACTTTTTTTTACAGTAAACAAAGGAATAATTGCTATTGTTTGATATTGGAAACTGCTGCCGTGCTTTGTATTATTTCCCAAAATACAGAAGCGGTTTTTTCGCCCGAAAATTTTGTCATCTCAGCTCTTCCTTTTTCAGTTAACTCTTTTCTCAGGTGCTCATTTTTAAACATCAACATCATTTTCTCAGCAATGTCTTTAAAGTTTTGCGGGTCCGCATATAATGCAGCTTCATTAAAAAATTCTTTGAAATTACCAATAGAAGAAACGATAAGCGGAACATGTATCATTGCCTGTAATGCAGAAATAGCAGCAGTTTCATAAAAAGGAATATAAACCATTGCATAAGAGGAAGAGACAATTCTCTGAGTTTCTTTTTCAGATAAATTTTCTAAAACTTTTACTTCTTTATTAAAGCGGTATAGATGAAGTGCTTCCATAAATTCATTGTATCCGGCTCCTGCGTTTCCAACAATCAGTAATTGCATTTTACTTTTTTGCCTTTTCTTAAAAGAGGAAAAAGCTTTTAATAAATTCAATAAATTTTGTTGAAGCCCAATATTTCCTGAATAAACGAAGAATTCATTTCCTTCAGCGTATTTTTCTTTGATCAACTCTCTTTCTTCAAAATCAACCGGGCTGAAATCGTTTTTTATTTCCGGATAAATGACCCGAATTTTTTGTGTATCAGTTTTATATTTTTCAACGATTTCTTTTTTTGCAAAATTGGAACTGACAATGATTTCTGTGGCTTTACTTAAATAAAGAGGCGTATTTCTTTTAAAAAAATCAAGTTGTTTTTTATTAAAAAAAGAGGAATGATGGTTGAATGAAAGATCAGGAGAAATCAATAGTTGGGGAATCTTCGTTTTTAAAGAAATCCTTTTTTCACTGATAAAAATATCGGCTTGATATTTTTTTAAAGCAGCCGCTAATTTGATCGAATATATCATTTGTCCGATTGCTCCATTCCTTTTCGCTTCTACTATAATAGTTACAATGTTTGAAGGAAAAATGGAATCGGTTTCTTTATTAAGAAGGAACAGGAAGACTTCTTTCGGATTCGTTTTTGCAAGTGACAAAAATATCTGAGAATATTCCTGGGAAAGAGAACCAGCATTTACTGCAATTTTCATCTAAGCTTAGAGATTTAATTTTCTTTTCATTCTCATTTTATCGCAGCAGTTTTAGCTTCACGGTTTCAATTCTTGTGTCGCTTACTTTTAAAATATCAAATTGATAATCATCAATAATGATGCGATCTCTTTCGCGCGGGATCGATTCATGAAGATTGATAATGTACCCTGAAAGTGTTTCAGTTTCCTCATTTTTCCTAAAATGAAGTTTGTATTTTTCCATCAGATAATCAAGCTCAAGCCTTCCACTCAAAAGAAATTCATTCGGTGTAATTTGTTTATCAACAAATTCTTCCTGCACATCATATTCATCATAAATGTCTCCAAAGATCTCTTCCAGTAAGTCTTCCATCGTTACGATTCCGGCAGTACCGCCGAACTCATCGATTACCCATGCAATGCTTTTTCTTTCTTTGGTAAATTTATTAATAAGGTCGGTTGCGTTCATGCTTTCGGGAACAATCGGAATCGGTAATAAAATGGAACGAAGTGTTTCAGGATTTTTAAACATATCCAGTTGATGAACATACCCTGCGACGTTATCAATATTGTCCTCAAAAACAACCAGCTTGCTAAGCTTTGTTTCAATAAAACGTTCTTTGATTTCTTCCAGAGGAGCATTGATGTTTACGGCTACAATTTCTTTTCTTGGGATCAGGCATTCGCGTATTCGCGTTTCAGAAAGCGATAAAACATTTTCAAAAATTTCGCTGTTCATCTCGACGTTATCATCATTGTTACTCATATTCAATTGCTGAACATAATGATCAATATCCATGCGAATAAAAGGTGTGGTTCTATTTTGAAGCTTCACATTGAAAATGTATTTCAATATCCATTCAGCAACATTTACAAAATATTTTGCCATCCAGGAGAAAAGAGAATAAAAAGATTTTACCAAAAATGTAATGATGACACTTGATGTTACTGAATTCCCTTTTGATTTAAAAATCGCTTTAAAGATAACAGCAAAGAACAGTAAAATAAAAGTAGCAATAATCGTTTCGGCAGCAAGGATAATATAGCTGTTTTCAATGGATAGATATTGCCACAGTTCCTCCAAAACACCGTTCCATAAAAGTCCATAGACAACTAGGAGGATATTGATGATCAAAAGCGTTGTAACAATAAATATTGCGGGTTTTTCTAAAAAAGCGGACCATATCCTTCCACTATAATTTCCTTGTTTTTTCCTGAGTTCAATGGATAATTTGTTGGCAGAAATAAAAGCAATTTCAATCCCCGAAAAAAATCCGATGACAAGTAATGCAATAAAAATCGGCACAAAAGTTATCCAGTCCATGTTTTACAAATTTATACAATGAAAATGAACCGGGTCTTTTAATTCTTCAGAAAATTATCTACAATTTTTTCCGCTTCTTTACAGGCGGTTTCAAAATTTTCATTGACAATAATATTTTCGAAATGGTTTTTAAAAGTCATTTCGTAAGAAGATTTATTTAACCTTGCTTGCAGCGTATCGGCAGTTTCTGAGCCACGCGATTCCAGTCTTCGTTTTAATTCTTCAGTTGAGGGAGCCTGAACAAATATTGCAATTGTATTCACCGGATATTGTTGCTGAACATGAATAGCGCCTTGTACATCAATGTCTAAAACCGGAACTTTATTTTCTTTCCAAATACGCTCTATATCTGATTTTAAAGTGCCATAATATTTTCCTTCATATACCATTTCCCATTCTAAAAATTCTTTGTTATGAATCTTTTCCCGAAAGTCTTCTTCAGAAATAAAATAATAATGTTTCCCGTCTTTTTCATTTTTACGCGGCTGTCTTGTTGTAGCGGAAACTGAAAAATCAAGAGAAGGAAATTTTTTCAGCAAATGATTGACAATAGAAGTTTTCCCTGATCCCGAAGGGGCGGTTATTAAAATGATTTTATTGTATTGTTTACTCATATTAATTGGATGCTTAGCCAATATGCTAACTGGTAAAATAGCACATTAATAAATTCTAATTATTTCTGCCCCCAGACTTCTCAATCTTTCATCAATATTTTGATAGCCTCTGTCAATTTGTTCAATATTTTGAATTACGCTTTTCCCTTCCGCGCTCAATGCTGCGATCAGCAGAGCAACGCCTGCCCTGATATCGGGGCTGCTCATTGAAATTCCACGCAATGGAAATTTCCTCTCAAGACCTACAACTACAGCTCTGTGTGGATCGCATAAAACAATGCGTGCACCCATTTCAATAATTTTATCTACAAAAAACAACCTGCTTTCAAACATTTTCTGATGGATCAAAACACTTCCCTTTGCCTGTGTGGCTACCACTAAAATAATACTAAGCAAATCAGGAGTAAGTCCGGGCCATGGATGATCGGAAATGGTGAGCATTGAACTATCAAGAAAAGTTTCTATCTCATAAAGTTCCTGTTCAGGAATATGAATGTCATCGCCAGAAAAATTCATTTTAATTCCCAGTTGTTGAAATCTTTCCGGGATCACTCCGAGATAATTAATTCCTGCATTTTTAATTACAATATCGCTTTGCGTCATCGCTGCCAGCCCGATAAACGAACCTACTTCTATCATATCCGGTAAAATGGTGTGATCAGTTCCATGCAATTCTTTAACACCTTCTATCGTAATCAAATTGCTCCCGATTCCTGAAATTTTTGCGCCCATTTTGTTCAGCATTCTACAAAGCTGCTGAATGTAAGGTTCGCAGGCCGCGTTGTAAATTGTTGTCGTTCCATCCGCTAAAACCGCCGCCATTATTATGTTTGCAGTCCCTGTTACGCTTGGTTCTTCCAGCAAAATATACGCCCCTTTTAACTGTGAAGTGTGTAAATAAAAAAAAGATGCATCCGTGTCATAATCAAATTCAGCACCTAATTTTTTAAAGCCGGCTATGTGAGTATCCAATCTTCGGCGGCCGATTTTATCACCCCCAGGTTTTGGAATGTATGCGCTTTTGAAACGTGCAAGCATCGGCCCGGCAAGCATTACACTGCCTCGCAATTTTCCTGTTTTATTTTTAAATAAAGGAGAAGAGATATAATTTACATCTACATTATCGGCCTGGAAAGAGTAAGTATTTGAATCAGCACGTTCTGTTTTTACACCTAATCCATTCAGCAATTCAATCTGGAGATTTACATCAATAATGTCCGGGATGTTATGAATCGTAATTCTTTCTTTGGTTAATAAGACAGCGGAGATTACTTGCAGCGCTTCGTTCTTCGCACCCTGTGGTGTTATTTCACCCTTCAGTTTTTTGCCGCCTGATACTTCAAATGAAGCCATATAAAATTTGTGAAAATTAAACAAAACCCCGGCAGGTTTTAATGCCAGGGTTACAAACTTATTTGATTATTTTCTCTTATTTTTATTAAAGAAATGTTTTAAACTCCTTAAATATTTCTAAAACGTCTCTCAATATCTCTTCTTGCCAAACTTCCTGTTATTGCGGTTATCACGGCCGCCCTGGTTATTGCGGTTATTTCTCTGGCCAAAATTCTTACGATATTTTCCTCCACTGCTAAATTCTTCACGATTATTTTCTACCCGATGTTTTACAAAAGGACGATTATTAAATTCAAGTTCTCCTTTTGTTATTGAAGATAATTCTGTCTGAATATTATCATCATGAACCAGTTCTTTATGCCAGTTGCTGTAAGTTAACTTCATATAATAAGCAATGGAGTTTGCAAATCCCTGGCGTTTTTCAGCATCTTCCTCATTTAATGCTTTATCAATAATGATCTCAATATTTTTACCAAGATGATTGTATTTCGGATATCTTTTCGGATAAGGAAGCGGCTCAAGAGTTGGTCTCAAGGTTTCACGTGTAGGAATTGGATAAGGGCTTTCAACATCCAGTTTAAAATCGGTGATCAGGAATAGATGATCCCAAAGTTTATGACGAAAATCTTCAACATTTTTTAGTTGTGGATTTAAAAATCCCATTAATTCCACTAATGCTGCTGCATTTTTCTGGCGTTTTTCGCGGTCCTCAATAGTCAACACATATTCCGCCATTTTTTGAATATGCCGGCCATATTCTCTGATAGTAAGATGGTTACGAGTTGTATTGTATTCCATGTTCTCAACATTTTTCATTTGGCAAATGTATAAATAATAAAATTAGGTTAAACGCTATAAACTAAATAATAGAATGGATGAATGATAAGATATGGTTAATCTTTAAAAATCCTTTTTGATAAAATAAAAAACTTTAATAAGAGGTCATTTACTGCTTCAATTTCTCACTTCACCTTTCTTCCCTTCCATTGATAACTTCCGAAAGCTCCGAGCCAGCCGGCAATTAAAGTATATAAAATATGAAAAGGTTGCGAAGGAATAAACCACCAAAGCAATTTTTTGTTATGAAAAAATTTTGCGACAGGAAAAAGAAAAAATAACTCCACAATTGTTTTTACAAAAATTGAAATAAGGAAAAGATAAAATGCTTTTGCAAAAAAGAACGAAGCAACTGCAAGAATAAAAATCCATGCATTTAAAAAATAAACCAGCATCAAAACAACAATTATCTTTTTATCCGTATAGTGATTGGTTTTGCTTGCCCAACGGATTCTTTGGTTCAAAAATTCCTTTACATTTTCAGTCGGTTTTGTTTCAACAATCACATCTTTTGATTTCAAAAAGAAAACTCTCTTTGGGAATTTTTTTTGAATTTTAGTCATCAGCAACATATCATCACCGCTGGCTATTGCATCGATTCCTTCAAATCCATTTACTTCATAAAAAACTTTTTTTTCATAAACAAGATTAGCGCCATTGCACATATTCAGAAATTTTTTATGAACAGCAGCGCCTGTGATTCCCTGCAGTGTCATAAAATCAAGCGATTGGAAAATTTTAAAAAACTTTTTGAAAAAAGAATCTGCTACTGAAGGATTTTTGAATGAAACCGGTAAAGCAATAAATAGAGCGTTTTTCTCTGTATAATAATTTACCAATATTTCAATCCATTTTCCCGGAGCAATGCAATCAGCATCAGTGGTTACTATCAGACTACCTTTTGCGAACCTCAACGCTGTTTCTATAGATTTTTTTTTGTAGGAATTCAATGTTTTATTTTCTATAAAATCAGCAAGGTGGATAAGCCGGATGTTTTCTTTTTTAAAAGACTGAATAACAGAAACAGTTTCGTCGGTGGAATGATCATCTGTTACAATAATTTCAAATTTTTGTTGAGGATAGCTTTGGTCAATGATTGATTGAATACAATCGCCGATACTTTTTTCTTCATTTCTGGCTGCAATAATAATAGAAACAAAAGGAAGTTCGCGATTTGAATTTATAGAAGGAACAAAGCTGCTAATGTTTACCCAGCTTTTTCTGAAATATAGCATCAGCACAACGTAGGGAACCAGCAAAAGAATTGTGATCAATAAAAAAAGCATGAAAAAATTTGAGTTGTGCTGCAAAAAGAATGGACAAAAATAATTTTTTAATGTCAAAAGAATGATTAGATTTGTTTAGTTGCATAAACAACCATATGCTAAACAATCAGTTTAAAAAAGGAGAGCTTTATAGTTTTATCACCGGCAAAGCTTCAACGGCAATTGCGAGGAGATTGCAAAAAAATTTTAAAGAAGCATCCATTGATATTACAATTGAGCAATGGAGCGTTTTGTATCATTTATGGAAACAGGAAGGACAAAGCCAGCAACAATTGTGTGAAGCAACTTTCAGAGATAAACCAAGCATTACAAGACTGGTTGATAATCTTGAAAAATCGAAACTTGTAAAACGGGTTGCTTCGAAAAATGATCGGCGCAGTAACCATATTTTTCTAACGAAAGAGGGGAAAATTCTGGAAGAAAAAACGATTGAAATTGCCAACAGAACATTGAATGAAGCATTGGCAGGAGTTACAAACGGACAGATAGAAATTGCCAAGGAAGTTTTGCAAATGGTTTACGACAACTTAAAATAAAAAGTAAAGATTCTTTTAAAATAAAAACGTGTGATATATGGAAACAACGATGAATAAATCAGCATTAAAAGGTGGTGAATGGCTTATTCAAAATGGAGGTGTGGCGGAAACTTTTACCCCTGAAGATTATAATGAAGAGCAATTGATGATACTGGAAATGTGTCATCAGTTTATTGCAGCAGAAATACATCCGATTGTAGAAAGAATTGACAAAATGGAACCGGGTTTAATGCCTTCATTGATGGAAAAAGCAGGGCAATTAGGTTTGTTGAGTGCTTCAGTTCCTGAAGATTTAGGAGGTATGGGAAAAGATTTTGTGACCTCAACTTTAGTAAGCGAAGGCCTGGGAGGAGGATACTCTTTCAGTGTGGCAATGAGCGCTCATGCCGGAATAGGAACTTTGCCGATCTTATATTTTGGAACAGAAGAACAAAAGAAAAAATATATTCCAAAATTGGCAAGTGGCGAGTGGAAAGGCTCTTACGGATTGACAGAACCGGGAAGCGGCAGCGATGCGCTTGGCGCAAAAACAACAGCCACACTTTCTGCTGACGGAAAATATTATTTATTGAACGGACAAAAAGTTTGGATCACCAATGGCGGCTTTGCAGATGTGTACACGGTTTTTGCAAAAGTAGACGGGGAAAATTTTACTGCGTTTATTGTTGAAAGAAATTTTGAAGGATTTACGCGAGGACCGGAAGAACATAAAATGGGAATTAAAGGTTCGTCTACTGTTCAGTTGTATTTCCAGGATTGTAAAGTGCCGGCGGAAAATGTTTTAGGAGAAATCGGAAAAGGTCACGTTATTGCTTTTAATATTTTAAATATTGGAAGATTAAAATTGGCGGCTGCAGCTATTGGCGGAGCAAAGCTGGCTTTGACCGATTCGATTGAATATGCAAAAACACGTGAGCAATTTAAAACTGCTATTGCAAATTTTGGAGCGATAAAACACAAGCTGGCAGAAATGGCGATAAAAATTTATGCGGACGAGAGCGCTTTATACAGAACTGCAAAATGGATCGATGAGAAAGAACATGAATTGCTGGCCGACGGTAAGCCCTTTAATGAAGCGCTTTTGGGAGCTGCCGAAGAATTTGCGATTGAATGTGCTATCTTAAAAGTTCATGGAAGCGAAGTGCTGGATTTTGTGGTAGATGAAGGCGTTCAGATTCATGGTGGAAATGGTTTTAGTGATGAATATACAATCAGCAAAGCTTATCGCGATAGCCGGGTGAACAGGATCTATGAAGGAACGAACGAAATCAACAGGATGCTTACGGTTGATATGATGTTGAAGAGAGCCATGAAAGGGAAACTGGATTTGATGGGACCGGCGATGAATGTTCAAAAAGAATTAATCAGCATTCCTGAATTTGGAAATGATGACGAAGGTTCTTTTTTCCAGGAACAAAAAACCATTGCTAATATGAAGAAATGCATTTTGATGGTAGCAGGTGCAGCCGTTCAAAAACTCATGATGAATCTTTCCAATGAGCAGGAAATCATTATGAATATTGCGGATATGGCCATTGAAGCTTTTGTTTCAGAAAGCACTTTGCTTCGGATGATGAAACACGTTGAAAAAAATGGCGAAGAAAATTCTAAAATTCAAATGGCGATGATGCAGTGTTATCTGAATGATGCAATGGACAAAATTGCAAAATGTGGTAAAGAAGCAATCAATGCATTTGCCGAAGGCGACGAACAGAGAATGATGATGCTTGGATTAAAGCGCTTTACAAAAACACAGCCGTTCAACAGCAAAAATGCAAGAAGATTGATTGCGGACGAATTGATTGAAAAAGGAAGATGTAGTTTGTAAAAAGAAATCAAATATTTGAGCTTTGCTCTTTGGGCAAAGGAACTTTTTTCACATACATCAGTTTTTGAACTTCAGATTTATTTTCTTTTTCTTTTTTCAGATCGAAAGCTGTTCCAAAAACTTTGTCCCAGATATGAGTGCTAACTCCAAATCCTTTTTCTTCACTTTTATAGTGATGCAAATGATGATTGCGCCAGATCGGTTTCATCCATTTGAATGGAGGATTCCATGCATGAATGGCATAATGCATACTTCCATACATCAGATAACCTAAAATAAATCCCGGGAAAAATACAAACACATTTGTTCCCATAATTGTATACATCAAAAGAAAAATAATGGAAGCAATGATGAGACTTGGAACAGGTGGCATAAAAAGTCTTTGCTTATCACGTGGAAATTCATGATGATTTCCATGCAAAACGTAGCTGATCCTTTGGATTTTCGGATTATCACTGGCCCAGTGAAAAACAAAACGGTGCATCAGGTATTCAAAAAAAGTCCAGAAAAAAATTCCTGCAAAAAAAAGTAATGTTAAGGATACGGAATCAAAACCAAAGCGATGAACTGAATAATAGAGAAAGAAAACAATGAGTGGTAAATATAATCCCCAAATTACGAGCGGATGAGTTTTAGTAAAGTATTCTAAATATTGGTTCCTGAAAATCTGCGCCTGTCCTTTATTATGAATTTTTTCGAATTTCATAGTGTTCAATTTCCTTTTGCAAAATTACACTAAAAGTGTTCCAGTTTTTCAACAGGAACATCATAAGCAGAAAAAATGAAATTTCTTAAGGGTTGATCAAAAGTGATTTAACTTGGGGAAATTATTGCAGAGGTTTAAATTAATGATTTAAAAAATTCCTTCTGTGCAGTCTTCTTCTATTGTCTTTGTAAAAAAATCTATCTTGCATTCTTCTAAATTTTTATTTGATGAAATTAGTTTCTTACCTCAAAGAAGATCATGCGCAATTGGCACTTTTGGTAAACGGATTTTTGTTTGATACTGATAATCTGCATCCCAATTTGCCGGTAACGATGACCATGTTTTTAAATTATTGGGAAGACGTTTTTCCTTTGGCACATTCGATCAATAAAGCATTGATGGAAGGAACAAATCGTTATCGCGCGATCCCTTTGGAAGAAGCAGAATTAATAGCGCCGGTTCCCACTCCTACCAGTTGCCGCGACGCATATGCTTTTCGCCAGCATGTGGCTATAGCAAGAAGAAACAGGAATGTAGAAATGATTGCGGAATTTGATCAGTATCCCGTTTTTTATTTTACCAATCATAATAGCATTACCGGGCCAGGAGAAATAATTTGCATGCCGGATCATTTTAAAAAACTTGATTTTGAACTGGAAGTTGCTATTGTTATTTGCAAACCGGGAAGGAACATCAAAGCGTCTGAAGCGGATGAATATATTGGCGGTTATATGATCATGAATGATTTTAGCGCAAGAACTTTACAGATGGAAGAAATGAAATTAAATCTAGGGCCTGCAAAAGGTAAAGATTTTGCAACAGCAATCGGGCCATGGCTTGTAACTTCTGATGAGCTCGAGGAATTTAAAATTCTTCACAAAGAAAATCACGTTGGAAACTCTTACAATTTAAAAATGAGATGTAGTGTAAATGGTATGCAGGTAAGCGAAGGAAATTTTGCAGATATGGATTGGACTTTTGCAGAAATTATTGAGCGGGCAAGTTATGGAGTTCAGTTATTTCCTGGCGATGTAATTGGGAGCGGAACCGTCGGAACCGGATGTTTTCTTGAACTGAACGGAACAGGAAAACTAAACGATCCAAATTATAAAGAACAATGGTTGCAGGAAGGCGATGAAATAAAAATGGAAGTAGAAGGATTGGGAATTTTAAAAAATACGATTGTAAAAGATGAAAGCGATTTTTCTATTTTGGATTTGAAAAAAATTAATCCATAAATGCAGTAAACAAAGAAATAATTACAATTTCTGTTTTTCATGTTCAAAACAATCCATTTAAAAGACCTGAAAACATCGGAAGTTCAAAACTTTCTCAATCATGCCATTGCTCCACGACCGATTTGTTTTGCTTCAACAATTGATTCCAATGGAAATGTAAATCTTAGCCCTTTTAGTTTCTTTAATTTCTTTAGCACCAATCCTCCGATTGCCATTTTTTCTCCATCAAGAAGAGTTAGAAATAATACAACAAAACATACGCTTCAAAATATTCTGGAAGTACCCGAAGTAGTAATTAATATCGTTGATTATGAAATGGTGCAACAGGTTAGTTTGTGTAGTTGCGAATTTCCAAAAGAAACAGATGAATTTATAAAATCCGGGTTTACAAAAGAACCATCAGAATTGATAAAACCACCACGCGTAAAGGAAAGCCCGATTCAAATGGAATGCAAAGTTATGGAAGTAAAACATTTGGGAACAGAAGGAGGCGCGGGAAATCTGATCATTTGCGAGATCCTGATGATGCATATTAATGAAGCTATTTTGGGCAAAAATGGAATGATCGATCAGCAAAAGATCAATCATGTTGCGCGGCTTGGAGGAAACTGGTATGCGAAGATCAGCCCTGAAAATTTGTTTGAAGTTGAAAAGCCAAATGTTGAATTAGGAATTGGTTTTGATCAATTGCCGGAGAGTATCAAAAACAGCAAAATTCTTACGGGCAATCACCTGGGGCAGTTGGCTAATGTTCATGAAATGCCAGACATTAATCCCTCCTTTGAGGATGAGAAATTGAAAAATATTTTCCAGTATTTTTCCGGTGATCCTGATGAGATGGAAACTGAATTGCATTTGTATGCAGCGCAATTATTGAATGAAGGGAAAGTGCAGGATGCATGGCAGATTTTGCTTGTATTAACCTAAAAACCTTTTAACTTTTTCTCACACTTGCCCTCAGCATCCACGCCATTTTCTCGTGTTCTTTCATGATTCCTGTGATGAAATCTGAGCTTCCGGCATCATCATATTTTTCTTCAAAATCATCAATAAGGGTGCGGGTTTTTCTGATAATAGCATCATGATCAGAAGCAAGTTCACCAAGCATTTGCTCTGATACAGAAGCTGCACCGGAATGTTCTTTTAATGAAGCAGAATCAAGAAATTCATGCATACTTCCGGTTGCAAAGTGTCCTACTTTTCTTACGCGTTCCGCAACAGAGTCTATGATAGTTTGCAACTGGTGATATTGATCATCAAGAAATAAATGCAAAGCATGAAAATCCGGCCCTTCAATATTCCAGTGAAAGCTTAATGTTTTTACATACAGCACAAATTCATCTGCCAAAACCTGGTTTAAAGCCTGTGCAACTTTCTTACTGTTTTCTTCTGAAATTCCGGTGTTTAAATTATCAGAATTATTTTGTTCCTGCTGAAAGGATTGGTTTGCCTGCTTTGCAGAAGGATTGGGAGCTGTTGCGTTTTTACCAATTACTTTCTGATTGATTTTATTGGCCCCTTTTAAGTTTGCTTTTTCGTTGGATTGTTTTGCGCTTTTTGCCATTTTTCCTGGTTTTATTCTGATAAAATAATGTTGTAAATACTTCACAATATGAATGCCAGAGTTTGGGCAAACGGAGATAAGAAATAACCCTGTTTCTTTCTTTATTAAAAGCAGAAAATGAGCAAACCAATTAATAACGTATTTCTTATTTTAGAGATAATCAACTTTCTGTTGACTTACTTGTCATTCTTATCACCGGAATGATCATTTCTTCAAGGCTTACGCCGCCATGCTGAAAAGTGTTTTTATAATAATTAGCATAGTGATTGTAATTATTCGGATAGCACAAATAGCCATCCTGCCTTGCAAAAATAAAAGATGAATTTACGTTGGGAACAGGAAGACCTGCCTGCCGTGGATCACGAAAGGCTAGGACTTCTTTTGGTTCGTAATTTAAATTACGGCCGTGTTTATAGCGCAAATTTGAAGTAGTTTGTTTATCACCAACAACTTTTTGCGGCGAATTAACTCTCACACTTCCATGATCAGTAGCTACGATAAGATTGATTTTTTTATCCGCGATTTTTTTCAATGCCTGGTGAAGTGGAGAATGCTCAAACCATGACGCAGTAAGGCTTCTGTAACTTACTTCATCAGCCGCTAACTCTTTCAAAACTTCCATTTCTGTTCGCGCATGACTGAGCATATCTACAAAATTGTAAACAATAATATTAATATCGTTGTTCAAAAGATTGTGGATATTATCAACAAGTTTTTGAGCGTCCTGGTGATTGGTAATTTTTGTGTAAGAATATTTCAAATCTTCTTTACGAAGACGCTTTAATTGTGCCTGGAAAAATTTTTCTTCAAACAGATTCTTTCCACCCTCTTCATCGTCATTTTTCCATTCTACCGGAAATTGTTTTTCAATTTCTATCGGAAGCAACCCGGCGAAGATTGCATTGCGGCTGTATTGTGTGGCTGTCGGTAATAATGAATAAAAAGTTTCTTCTTCCTGGATTCTAAAACTTTCTGCAAAAAAAGGTTGGATTGCTTTCCACTGATCAAAGCGCAAATTGTCAATCAAAATAAAAAATGTAGATGTCCCTTTTTCAACATGAGGAAAGACTTTAAATTTCATTAGTGAATGGCTCATGATCGGCGCAGCAGCAGTTGGATTCGTAATCCAGTTGGAATAATTTTTAGAAATGTATTTAAAGAATTCTGAATTGGCCTCGTTTTTTTGTGATTGAAAAACATCGCGCATTTCCGGACTGTCGCTTTTTTTCATTTCAAGTTCCCAATACACCAGTTTTTTGTAGATATCCATCCATTCGTTATAATCGGGACTGTCATTGAGGGCCATGAATAAATCGCGAAATTGTTGCTGGTATGCGGAAGTGGTTTTTTCGGCAACCAATCTTTTATTATCAATGATTTTTTTTAATGAAAGCCAAACCTGGTTTGGGTTTACCGGCTTTATCAGATAGTCCGTTATCTGTGAGCCAATCGCTTCGTCCATCAGATTTTCGGTTTCATTTTTTGTGATCAGAACAATTGGTATCTGTGAATTGATCTCTTTTATTTTCTGCAAAGCTTCAAGTCCTGAAATCCCCGGCATACTTTCGTCGAGCAGGACTACATCTACGATATTTTCTTTTACATAATCAATCGCATCATGGCCATTGCTCAGGGAAGTAACATCATATCCTTTATGTTCAAGGAACATTATCTGAGATTTTAAACTTTCCATCTCATCGTCTACCCATAAAATTTTTGCTGTATTCATTTATTGTATTTTACCAAACAATCGACTCTTTCTTTTTTTGCGTTAGCTTACAAATATAAATTAATCCCTTCCCAAAAATTATCTTTGCGTGTGAAGCAAAGGTTTTTAACAATTTCAAAGAAATGGCATTTAGAAAAATAATCAATGATCCGGTTTATGGGTTTATAACTATTGATGATCCGTTGATTTACAAGATCATTTCTCATCCATATTATCAGCGGCTTCGCAGGATTCATCAGATGGCTTTGGCACAATTTGTTTATCCCGGTGCAGTTCATACAAGATTTCATCATTCTCTTGGGGCTTATCATTTAATGTGGAATGCATTAAACGAATTAAAAAGCAAGGGCATTTCAATTTCAGAAAATGAAGAACAAGCTGCAAAAATTGCAATTCTCTTGCACGACATTGGCCATGGACCTTATTCCCATGCGCTGGAACATACATTGATAAAAGATACGAACCATGAAGAGATTTCTTTGCTAATGATGAAAAAAATGAATGCTGGGTTTGACGGGGAAATGCAAATGGCTATTGATATTTTCACCAATAATTATTCGAAAAGATTTTTGCATCAACTACTAAGCGGACAACTGGATGTTGACAGGATGGATTATTTGATCCGGGATAGTTTTTTTACCGGAGTAACGGAAGGTGTCATAGGATATGACAGAATTATTAAAATGCTTACCGTTCATGAAGGCGAATTAATGATTGAAGAAAAAGGAATTCATTCCATTGAAAAATTTTTGGTTTCACGCAGGTTTATGTACTGGCAGGTTTATCTTCATAAAACGGTTTTATGTGCAGAAAAAATGCTGGTAAAAATTATTGAGCGTGCCCGCGAAGTCAATGCCCTGTCTCTGTCACATGTGTTGAACATTTTTTTAAATAACGATTACGACGTTAAAAGAATGGAAGAACATCTGGATGATTTTTGTTCTTTGGATGATTATGACGTTTTGTTTTCAATAAAAACATGGATGCGCCATCCGGATAAAATTTTATCTCTTCTTTGTAAACGGCTTATCAACCGTTATTTATTGAAAGTGGTTTATTCAGCGCATCCAATTGCCGAAAAATTATTGCAGGAAAAAACAAAGGAGACGATGGACCATTACCATATTAATAAAGAGCAAGCCCGCTACCTCGTTTTCACGGGTGAAAGCGAAATAAAAACATACAATAACAAAACCGAACACATTCATATTTTATTTAAAAACGGAAGTGTAAGAGACATTTCAGAAGTAGATAATCCGCTGATCAATCAAAGTTTATTTGCGACCGTAAAAAAATTTTACATTTGTTTCGATAATACGCAGATCACAGTATAGTTTTAAATTTAATTTCTTAATAACATTCATATTCAATGCAGTTTACAGCAAAACAGATAGCTGAATTAATAAATGGTAAAATTGAAGGAGATCCGGAGACGGCGGTTTCTTCATTTGGCAAACTTGAAGAAGCCACAGAAGGGCAGCTAGCTTTTTTAGCAAATCCCAAATACGAAGAGTTTATATACACTACAAAGGCCTCAATCATTATTATCAATGATTCTTTACAAATAGAAAAAGAATTGCCCGCCACGCTGATCCGTGTTCCTGATGCTTATTCTTCTTTTGCGGTAATTTTGACAGCATACTCAGAGATGGCAAAAGCCAATCTTAGTGGAATACAAGAACCTTCTTTTGTCGCTTCTTCAGTTACCCTTGGAGAAAACATTTTTATAGGCGCCTTTGCTTATGTTGGCAATAATGTAATTATTGGCAACAATGCAAAAATATATCCACAGGTTTATTTGGGAGACAATGTCATTATTGGAGCAAATACAACCTTATTTCCGGGTGTAAAAATTCATCACGATTGTGTGATTGGCAAAAATGTTTGTATTCATGCAGGAAGCGTAATTGGTGGCGATGGTTTTGGATATGCACCCCAAACCGATGGAAGTTTTAAAAAAGTGCCACAGATTGGAAATGTCGTAATTGAAGACAATGTTGAAATAGGTGCCAATACTACTATTGACAGATCGACTATTGGTTCAACGATTATAAAAGCAGGCGCTAAATTGGATAATCTGATCCAGGTAGCGCATAATGTAGAAGTAGGAATGAATACCGTTATTGCTGCACAATCCGGCGTAAGTGGAAGCACTAAAATCGGAAAAAATGTAATGATCGGAGGCCAGGCAGGAATTGTTGGCCATATTCAAATTGCAGATGGGACTAAAATAAATGCGCAAAGCGGTGTTGCGAAATCAATTAAAACTCCCAACACGGCGGTTACCGGCTCTCCGGCTTATGATTATGGACAAGCTATGAGAAGCCAGATCCTCAGCAGGAATCTTCCTGAATTGGAAAAAAGAATTAAAAATTTGGAGGAATTGGTTGAACAGTTAAAAAAAGAAAAGATCGCAGATTAGTCTCTCATAATTATTAATAACTGATGAAATAATAATTTCATTTATTTATTTGTTTACTGCCCTGGCTTTAAAAAAAAGTTCGAAGTGTTTAGAATGATTTAGGATTTTAATTTTTAATTTCGATCCATCGGTGCATTATTTAAAGAATTACTTTTCATACTTTCGTGCCCATGGAGCAAGTTTTCAATTCTAAGAATCATTTTCAGCATACCTTAAAAGAAGAAGTTAGCATTTCAGGAGCGGGAATCCATACCGGTCAATCAGTTACCATTACTTTAAAACCCGCCGAGCCAGGCACAGGAATTAACTTTCAACGGATTGATCTTCCAGGCAAACCAATTGTAAAAGCTGATGTTGATAATGTAATTGAAACAAATCGCAGCACCACCATTGAAGCAAACGGAGCACGAATCGGAACTATTGAACATTTAATGGCTTCTTTAATGGGAATGCAGGTTGATAATGCTCTGATTGAAATTAACGGTGATGAGGTTCCGATTTTAGATGGAAGCTCCCAGGTTTTTATTGATCACATTGCAAAAGCTGGCGTTGAAAAGCAAAATGCTGAAAAGATCTGGTATAAAATTCAGCATAATATTTCTTTTGTAGATGAAGCAAAAAAGGTAGAAATGGTAGCATTGCCATATAATGGCTACCGGATCAATACATTGATCGATTTTAACTCTCCAATTCTTGGAACCCAACATGCGGCATTGAATGACATCAATAGCTTTAAAAATGATATTGCTCCTAGTCGTACTTTTTGTTTTTTTCACGAACTGGAACAATTGATTGCAAACGACCTGATAAAAGGAGGTGACATTAATAATGCAATTGTAGTGGTTGATAAACCGGTTGATGATGAACAGGTAAAAAGAATTTCAAAAGTTTTTCATAAAGATGATGTAAAAGTGAGCGAAGCAGGCATTTTGAATAATCTGACCCTTCGTTTTCCAAACGAACCTGCCAGACATAAATTGTTAGACGTAGTGGGTGATCTGGCTTTGGTTGGTTATCCATTTAAAGCTCATATCATTGCAAACAGGCCCGGCCATTCTTCGAATATCAAATTTGCCAAAAAGATAAAGGAACATATCAAAAAGTATAAATATCGCCAGGAAATTCCGAAATATGATCCAAATGTACCTCCGATCTTAGATATCCATGATATTGAAAGAACTTTGCCTCACCGTTATCCTTTTTTATTGGTTGATAAAATAATTGAACTTTCTGAAACCCATGTTGTAGCGATAAAAAATGTAACTTATAATGAGCCTTTTTTCCAGGGACATTTTCCGGGAAACTCAGTAATGCCTGGAGTTTTGCTGGCAGAAGCTCTTGCACAAACCGGTGGTTTTATTGCTATCCCGCAAAATTCAAAAGACAAATACGACACTTATTTTCTTAAAATTGATAATTGTAAATTCAAACAAAAAGTTGTACCGGGCGACACTCTGATTTTAAAAATGGAACTGTTGCATCCCATCCGACGCGGAATCTGCGAAATGAAGGGAACCGTTTATGTAGGTGACAAAGTTGTAACAGAAGCCGTTTTGATTGCACAAATAGTTAAACGCCCTAATCCTTAATATGATAAGCACCCTTGCACATATCCATCCAAATGCAAAATTAGGTAAGGATATCACTGTTGACCCGTTTGCCGTAATTGATAGTGATGTAGTTATTGGAGACGGAACACATATTATGTCTCATGCAGTAGTTATGAATAAAGTGATTATCGGAAAGTCATGCAGAATTTTTCCGGGCGCTGTCATTGGCGCCATTCCACAGGATCTGAAATTTAATGGAGAAGAAACCACCGTCGAAATCGGTGACCATACAACAATCAGAGAATGCGTAACTATTAACCGTGGCACAAAGGATAAATGGAAAACAGTTGTCGGAAATAATTGTTTGCTCATGGCCTATTCACATATTGCCCACGATTGCATTTTAGGAGATTTTGTCATTATTGCCAATTCTGTTCAGCTTGCAGGGCATGTAGAAATTGGAGATCATGCAATTATCGGTGGCATGGCTGCCGCAATTCAGTTTTCTAAAATCGGCGCTCATACTTACATTGCCGGCGGAACTGAAGTTATCAAAGACGTACCTCCATACATCAAAGCAGGTCGTTCTCCTTTGTGTTACGTTGGAGTCAATTCAGTTGGTTTGCAACGCCGCGGATTTACTTCTGAAAAAATAAACAGTATTTCTGAGATATACAGAAACATTTATTTACGTGGATTAAATATTTCTCAGGCTACACAAATTATAGAAAAAGAACTGCCTGAGTCTGAAGAAAAAACAGAAATCCTAAAGTTTATAAAAGACAGTAAACGGGGAATTTTGAAGGTTTCTTCGAAAGAAAATATGGAGGAGAATTAGCTAATCTGCTAATCAAAAAATGAAAATTAACCTCACAAAACTTGGCAAGCGTTTTAATAGAGATTGGATTTTTCGCAATCTTGATTTTGAATTTCATTCCCAAAAAAAATATGCGATAACAGGGCCAAACGGATCAGGAAAATCAACATTATTGCAGATTATTTCCGGTTCGGCAATTCATAATGAAGGTTTTATTGCTTATTTAGAAAATGACCGGCCTTCTGCGCCTGAAAAAATATTTCACAAAATTTCTTTTGCCGCTCCCTATCTCGAATTGATTGAAGAAATGACTTTGACTGAATTCTTCTCTTTTCATGAGACAATGAAAGGCTGGCTGCCGGAAATGAATAGTAAAGAAATTATTTCCATTCTAAATCTTCAGAAAGCACAGCATAAACAGGTAAGATATTTTAGCAGCGGGATGAAACAAAGAGTAAAACTGGCACAGGCAATCTTCAGCAATACTCCAATCGTTTTGTTAGATGAACCATTGACTAACCTGGATGAGGAAGGTATTTCGCTTTACAATCATTTGATTGAAAAATATTGCAAAAACCGGTTGTCAATTATTAGCAGCAATGACAAAAAAGAATATGACTTTTGTGATGATATCATTGATTTAAGGCAGTATAAAAATTTGCAGTAGATTCACAAACAAAGATGATTTTTATTCGCGTGCTTAAGAATAAATCCGCAATTTTTTTTCCATAACAAAATGTGGTATCGAAACTTCAGTAAACTCTTTTCCGGTAATCGAGTAACCTAGTTTTTCATAAAATCCGACAGCGGTTTTCCGTGCATGCATTATTATTTTTTTATAACCGGCATCACGGGCAATATTTTCTGCAAAATTCATAATGCTTGCCCCTATTCCCTTGCCTTGTAATGTTTTTTGAACTGCCATCTGCCTCAGTCTTACAGTATCTTTGTCAACTCGTGTCAACAAACAACATCCCAACATTTTATCTTCTTCAAATGCACCAATAAGAATATCATTTTTTTCTCTTTCGAGCTCTTCTTTTTTGAAAGAAAGCTTTAATGGCTTGCGCAAAATTTCATAGCGCAGCTTTACCATTTGATCATATTCTTTAGTGGCGTGATCGATCTGTTTTAGCGGCATAAAATCAAAAGGAAATTTTTTTGTGTCAATAAAAATACACGATTTATCATTCATACAATCTGACTTTTAAAAAATTAAATTAGTTTTTCAATTTTATTGCCATACGTATAGTATGCGGAAAGAAAAAAAGCAAAAGCAAAAAAGTGTAGAAAATTTTGAAGAAGGAAAGGTTTCATTGAACAGAATAATAAGAAATGGTCGGCTTTTTAGTTACAAATTCTGAAACTTTCAATATGCATTTTTTTTCCAAATAGTTATTATTTTTTTTTATCGCAAAAAGTATATTTTTGTGCCCATATTAACTAAACTTTACAATCATGCAAGACGTTGCAACAAGAGTTAAAAAAATCATTGTTGACAAATTAGGAGTTGATGAAGCCGAGGTTACCCCGGAAGCGTCATTCACTAACGATTTAGGTGCCGACAGTTTGGACACCGTTGAATTAATCATGGAATTTGAAAAAGAATTTAATATTTCAATTCCTGATGAACAGGCGGAAACCATCACCACAGTGGGACAGGCAGTAGCATACCTTGAGGAACATGCTAAGTAATCATCTTAATTAACTTTGCAGGTAAGCTTATGGAATTAAAAAGAGTAGTAGTAACCGGATTGGGTGCCATAACGCCTTTGGGTAAATCAGTCCCGGAATATTGGGAAGGATTGGCCAATGGCGTTTCTGGCGCTGATTATATTCAGCAATTTGATTGTGCGAAATTTAAAACCAGGTTTGCCTGTGAGGTTAAAGATTTTGAACCTACCAATTACCTGGAAAGGAAAGAAGCACGAAAATTGGACAGGTTCACACAATTTGCATTGATTGCAAGTGATGAAGCTGTGAAAGATGCAGGAATTTCTGCAGAAAATACCGATCCTGACAGGGTTGGAGTCATCTTTGCCAGCGGCATTGGAGGAATAACCACCTTCCAGGACGACGTTATGGAATTTGCCCGTGGAGATGGTACTCCAAGATTCAATCCTTTCTTTATTCCAAAAATGATTCTGGACATTGCAGCGGGTCAGATCTCGATGCGATATGGCTTTCGCGGGCCCAACTTTGCTGTTGTTAGTGCATGTGCCAGCAGCACCAATGCTATTATTGATGCTTACGATAATATACGTTTAGGAAAGGCAGATATTATTTTAACGGGCGGAAGCGAAGCGGTTATTTCAGAATCAGGAGTTGGTGGATTTAACGCCATGAAGGCTTTGAGCGAAAGAAACGACGATCCTAAAACTGCCTCCAGGCCTTTTGATAAAGATCGTGATGGATTTGTAATGGGTGAGGCAGCAGGCTTGCTGGTTTTGGAAGAATTGGAACATGCTAAAGCAAGAGGAGCTAAAATTTATTGCGAAATTGCTGGTGGCGGGGCTTCTGCTGATGCTTACCATATCACAGCGCCACATCCTGAGGGACTAGGAGCAAAAAATGTGATGCGTGTGGCTCTAAAGGAAGCAGGAATGACCCCGAAAGATATTGATTATATTAATGTTCACGGTACTTCTACGCCTTTGGGAGATATAGCTGAAACAAAAGCTATCCTGGATGTTTTTGGAGATAGCGCTCATGATTTAAATATCAGTTCTACCAAATCTATGACCGGACATTGCTTAGGCGCAGCAGGAGTAATTGAAGCACTTGCTTGTGTTTTCGCAGTTACCAAAGATATTGTACCTCCAACCATCAACCATTTTACGGATGATCCGGCTTTTGATCCTAAATTAAATTTTACATTTAATAAAGCACAACACAGAGAGGTGAATGCAGCTTTGAGCAATACTTTTGGATTTGGAGGACATAATGCATCCATTATCATTAAGAAGTACAAACCGTAAATCGTAAAACAGTTTTTATGGAAAATTCTTCAAGCCTTTCGACAGAGGAAATTCATAATTTCCTTATTCGCCGCCTCGGGGAAAAAGAAGCTGCGGAAATAATGGAATACATCCAAACTGAAATTGATCGCCAGGTTGCTGGTCAGGGTGAAGAAACAAGGCTTGAAATTGATAGATGGAGAAATGAACTGAAAGATAACTTTGCTACCAGGCAAGATGCTGTTGATCTTCAAACGAAATTAGTAAAAAGAGTTTCAAGAGTAGAAGGAACTATTATTTTATGGGCCTTTGTTTTCTGGTTCACGCTTATCCTTGCTATGTATATTATTTTTAAGTTTATCCAATAAGCAGTTGGGTTTCAATCTCTCGATTAAAAGTGACTCTTTTATTTAAAAATTTTAGTCTTTTCTTCTGAGATTAAAATATTATAATTAACACGTTTCTTTACAATTTTATTATCTTCGTTTATTGCCAATTTTTAACGAAAATTGGAATATAAAAGTGACCTGGATTATGAACCGAATTAAAATTATTAAAAAACAATGGAACAACTTCTCCCCATAATAGTGGGTGTTGTGGCACTACTTGCCGGCATCATCCTGGGAAAAATATTATTTGCAAAAAATACAAAACAACTCTTAGAAACTGCAAAAGAACAAGCTCAACAAATTATTTCAGATGCACATTCAAAAGCAGAAACATTAAAAAAAGAAAAGCAGCTTGAAGCAAAAGAACATTTTGTTCAATTAAAAGCGGAACACGAAAAAGCAGTCCTTCAGCGAAATCAAAAATTAAACGATGCTGAAAGCCGTATCAAACAAAAAGAACAATCTATCAATCAAAAAGATCAGAATGTTGAAAGGATCATTAAAGAAAATGAGCTGATCAAACAAAATCTGAATCGGCAGATTGAAGTGGTAAACATCAAAAGAACGGAACTCGAAAAACACCAGGAAGAGCATATTAAAAGACTGGAAAAAGTTTCTGGTCTTTCTGTAGAAGAAGCAAAGGCTCAACTGATCGAAACATTAAAAAACGAAGCGAATTCACAAGCGCTTAGTATTCAACAGGAGATCGTAGATGACGCAAAATTGCGTGCTAACAAAGAGGCTCGTAAAATTATTATTCAAACAATCCAAAGAACTGCTGCAGAAACTGCAATTGAAAATGCTATTACTGTTTTCAATCTTGAAAGTGATGAAATAAAAGGTTCTATCATTGGCCGTGAAGGCAGAAATATTCGCGCCATTGAAGCGGCGACCGGCGTTGATCTTATTGTAGATGACACTCCGGAAGCCATCATTCTTTCTTGTTTTGATCCATTAAGAAGGGAAATCGCACGGCTTTCTTTACAAAGATTGGTTACTGATGGTCGTATCCATCCGGCTAGAATTGAAGAAGTGGTTGAAAAAACACGTAAGCAAATTGAAGATCAAATCATGGAAATTGGAGAAAGAACAGTTATAGAACTGGGAATTCATGGTCTTCATAAAGAGTTGGTAAGAATGGTAGGTAAAATGCGCTTCCGCTCTTCTTACGGACAAAATTTATTAATGCACAGTCGTGAAGTTGCCAATCTTTGCGGAATTATGGCAGCTGAATTGGGAATGAACGCAAAACTCGCCAAACGCGCTGGATTGCTTCATGATATTGGTAAAGTTCCGGATGAAGAAACAGAACTAAGTCACGCTCTTCTCGGAATGAAACTCGCTGAAAAATATGGTGAAAATCCGGCAGTTTGTAACGCAATCGGAGCTCATCATGATGAAGTAGAAATGCAATATGTGATTTCTCCGATTGTTCAGGCTTGTGACTCGATGAGTGGCGCAAGACCCGGCGCTCGTCGCGAAATCATGCAACAATATTTGCAGAGAATCAAAGATCTTGAAAACCTTGCTCTTACTTACCAGGGTGTAGAAAAAGCTTATGCTATCCAGGCTGGTCGCGAACTTAGGGTCATTGTAGAATCAGAAAAAGTAACTGATACAGAAAGCGATAAATTAAGTTTTGAGATTGCTCAAAAAATCCAGGCAGAAATGGTTTACCCTGGGCAGATAAAGGTTACAGTGATCAGGGAAAAGAGGGCGGTGAATGTTGCGAGATAACTTGAAATTCGAAAATGTGAAAATTGGAAAATTGACTTGAAAAATAAAGGAAACTTTAAAAACAATAGTTCTTTTTATCAAATTTGCCTTACATTTGCACTCCTAAAATAAAAAGCCATGAATGCTGTTGCATTTGTTCACGATCAGTTGACAACAAAGAAAGAATTACCTAAGTTTAAAGCAGGTGATAATATTACTGTAAACTATAAAATACAGGAAGGAAATAAAGAAAGAATCCAAAGCTTTAAAGGCGATGTTGTAAAACGCCAGGGCGAAGGTGGAACTGCTACTTTTACAGTTCGCAAAATTAGTGATGGAGTAGGAGTTGAGCGTTTATTCCCGGTTTTTTCCCCAAATATTGAAAGCATTAAATTGCATAAAGTAGGTAAGGTTCGCCGGTCTAAATTGTATTTCCTTCGTGAAAGAAGTGGTAAGAGCGCAAGGATTAAAGAAAAGAGAATCAAGTAGGATTATAAAAATTTATTATAAAAATAACCGGAAAATGATTGTTTTCCGGTTTTTTATTTTAAACTTGTGATCAAATAAAACTTTTCGCATCGGGAAAATGTACTTCAACATTCTTATTGGCATGAAAAAAATTGTTCTTGTCGCTTTAATATTATCAGTTATTTTATTTTCCTGTGCCCGGGGAATAACGCCTTACCAGGCAGCCAATGGGAAAGCAAAATGTGGACGCTATTTAAAATAGCTTCATCAAAACCAGCTAAAAATAATTAAACCTATCTTTGCATCTTAATATAAAATTCAATGACTCTATTATTTAAACCGGAATTTTTACTTTCAATGCCAGGTGGATCAGAATGGATTTTGATTTTGCTGGTAGTGCTTTTATTTTTTGGTGGCAAAAAAATCCCGGATCTGATGCGCGGAATTGGAAAAGGTGTAAGGGAATTTAACGACGCAAAAGAAAGCATGAAAAGAGAAATTAATGCCGGCGTCCAGGAGAAAGATAAAGAACCAACGCCTGCGCCAAAACAAAATGAGGCAACAGAACTTCCAAAATAAATTTTTTTAAATTCATTATTAAGGGTTGAGGTGTGAATCTACTATTGATGCGCATCTGAACCTTTTTTATTAAAATCAATTCCATTGTTTTCTTTCGACAATATTTTAAAATTTCAGCAGCAATTAATTGAAGGAAAGTTTTCCTGTGAGCAGGTGGTTTCTATTTATTTAGATAAAATAAAAAAAACAGAACGGTTGAATGCTTTTGTTGAAGTTTATGAAAATGAGTCACTCGAACGTGCTAAATTTCTCGATAAAAAAAGGAAAACAGGTAGGCCGTTAGGAAAGCTTCATGGCGTTGTCATTGCTTTAAAAGATGTTATTTGTCAAAAAGATCACAGGATAAGCGCAGCATCAAAAATGTTGCAAAGTTTTGTTTCCATTTATAATTCTACTGCTGTCGAAAAACTGTTGAATGAAGACGCTATCATTATTGGAAATTGCAATTGTGATGAGTTTGCAATGGGAAGTACCAACGAAAATTCTGTTTATGGAAGAGTGAAAAATGCGGCTGATGAAAATAAAGTTTCCGGCGGCTCTTCAGGCGGCTCCGCTGTAGCTGTTCAGGCGGATTTATGTATGCTCAGTTTGGGAAGCGATACTGGTGGATCAGTAAGACAACCCGCGGATTTTTGTGGAATTGTTGGAATGAAACCATCCTACGGAACGATTTCAAGGCATGGATTAATTGCTTATGCTTCTTCATTTGACCAGATTGGAATCTTTGCAAAAAATGTCGCAGATGTATCTATAGTTTTAAACGTAATCAGTGGCAGTGACGAATACGATAGTACCGTAAATCAACAAAAAGATCTAAACCTTATTTTAAAATCTGAACATAAAAGCTATAAGATAGCATTGCTTAAAAATGCTATGGAGCATGAAAGCCTTGATCCGGAAATTAAAAAAGGAATTTATGATCTGGCAGAGAATCTAAAAAAAGAGGGAAATATCATTGAGGAGATCAATTTTGATTTGATCGATTATATTGTTCCGGCATATTATGTTCTCACTACTGCTGAAGCATCGTCGAATCTTTCGCGTTACGATGGCGTGCGCTACGGCTATCGTGATGAAAATAATGAAGAAGATCTGACCACTTTTTATAAAAAAAACCGGGGGCAGGGATTTGGAAAAGAAGTCAAAAAACGCATCATGCTCGGCACATTTGTTTTGAGTGAAGGTTATTATGATGCCTATTTTACCAAAGCCCAACAGGTCAGAAATTTACTGGTTTCTAAAACAAAAGAAATTTTTAACAATTTTGATGCTGTTCTTTTACCGACGGTTCCGGCCACCGCTTTTGAAGCAGGAAGTATGCAAAAAGATCCAATTGCTATGTACCTGGCAGATATATATACTGTTTATGCTAATTTAACAGGAATCCCTGGAATTTCATTACCGTTGTTTCAGCACTCGAATGGAATGCCTTTTGGGGTTCAGGTTCTAACAAATAAGCATGATGAAGTAACTTTACTGAATCTTGCAGATCTGCTTTTAAAGAATTATAAACTCTATTAAAAATGGAGAATCGCCGTTTTTTATCATTTCTTTTTATAATAATTTTTCCGGCTTTTTCTTTTGCAGCCAGGCAAAATAATTTTTCTGACACCGTAATTACAAAAGGCAAAATCGATACTTCAACAAAAATTGAAAATAAAGTGATTGACGAAGTGATCGAATCTAAAAATGTAAAGAAGGACAAAGCAGAATATCTTAGCCAGGTTACAAAATATGGATTCAAAAATCTGTTCAAAAATTATTCTTATAATTCTTCTATTCCTTATGCTTCTCAAGTAAATCCTTATGCGGAAAATTATATGCAGGATTATTTAAAAGCACACCAGGATTATTTATTGAGCATGAAAAAAACAGCGATCCCTTATTTCAATTTTATTGATGGAATCCTCACTCAGTATGGCTTACCAAAAGAATTAAAATACCTTGCAGTTATTGAAAGTGATTTAAAAACCACAGCTTTATCGTCTGCAGGAGCGCGGGGGCCATGGCAGTTTATGCCATATACCGCGAAAGACTATGGCCTGATCATAAATCAAAATCAAGACGATAGAACTGATTATTTTAAAAGCACTAATGCTGCTGCAAAATATTTATTGCGTTTGTATAAAGATCTTCATGACTGGTTATTGGTAATTGCAGCTTATAATGGCGGCCCCGGAAGAGTTTACAGCGCTATTCAAAAAAGTGGCAGCAGAAATTTCTGGGATTTACAGTATTATTTACCCGAAGAATCCCGTAATCATGTTAAGAAATTTATTGCAACACATTATGTGATGGAAACCGGAAACAAAGATGAGAATGTTGCTAATTCCAACTTTAATTATTCAAGTCTTTCAGTAAATGACAGCAGTTTAATTTCTGCAAAACTTACAGATTCAGAGAAAGAAAACTTAGCATCTGCAGAGGTTTCGGGAAGATATATTGCGGAAGTGATTGCAAAAAATGTATCAATGGAGATGGTGGATTTTAATCGTTATAATCCCGGATTTGATGATGTGCTTGCAACCGGAGCAAGTTACAAGCTGCAATTGCCTTCTGAAAAAATGAAAGAATTTTCCGACAAAAAATATATTATCCTTGATCAGAGTGTTCATCAACTTTTACAATCTGTAAATACAAGTTCGAAATCAGCATTTGAACAAAAAGCCAAAAAGAAAAAGTAATTTTTTCAGTGAATGATGAGATAAATTGATCTATTTTCAAACAGCTTATTGCAACGCTTTCTTCATTGCTTCTATTTTAATATTGCATTCTTCATATTCTTTTTCAGGAATACTTTTCCAGGTGATTGCAGAGCCGGCCTGTATTGAAACGTAACGATTTTTTGCGTTGTAAAGAATGCTTCTGATGACAACATTAAAATCAAAATCTCCGTCGGGACGAATATATCCAACTGATCCTGAGAATAAGCCCCGTTTTGTTTTTTCATATTTTTCAATCAGCTCCAATGCTCTTTTTTTGGGTGCGCCTGTCATGGAGCCCATTGGAAATGTAGCCGATAAAATTTCTGATAAAAGAATTTTATTTCTCAGCTTCCCGGTAATTGTCGAGATCATTTGATGCACCTGTGGGAAGGAGTATATCTTTAAAAATTCTTTTACTCTTACCGTTCCTTCTTCACAGATTTTACTCAAATCATTTCTAACCAGGTCAACTATCATAATGTTTTCAGCACGTTCTTTTTCATTCAGTTGCAATTGATTTTTTTCTGCATCGATATTTTCGGAGCGTTTTGAAGTCCCCTTTATTGGTTGCGAAATAACCTGATCTTTCGTATTTTTTAAAAATCTTTCAGGGCTGGCGCACATCAGAAATTTATCTCCATATTTATAAAAAGCAGAAAAAGGATTCGGAGAAATTTCACTTAAACTTTTAAACACATTTACCGGGTCGATTTGGACATTTTCCGCAAAAAATTCCTGACAAAAGCAAACCTCATAGCAATCGCCTCTTAAAATATGTTGTTGTAATTTTTGTATCGTTTCTAAATACTCTTCTTTTGAAAATCTGGCAGAAAAAGTTGATTTTGGAAACTTATTTTCTGCAGGAACAATCGAAATAATTTCTTCGAAAATATCCTGCGAGTCAATGGTGGAATAAACTCCTATCTGCACTTCATCTTTTGATAAGATGAAAACAATTTCGGGAACAAAAAAATAAAAATCAGGAAATTGAATAAAATCCGAATGATTGGAAGAAAGTTTTTCAATCTGATTTTTAACATCATAAGAAACATGTGCGAATATCCAATCTTCGTTTTCTTTTTTAAACTGATCAATTTCCAAAAGACCCGCTTTTGCGTCAGAAATGACCGAATTGATTGTACCAAAAGCGGCAATGCATTCATACGATTTATCAAAATCATATTGATGATTATCCAAAAAACAAAAATTGCTGAACCTGTTTGAGAAGTTCAGCAATTGATATTTAAAATGATTAAAATCGTTAAGAGGGTATGATATAAATTTTCTTTTCAAAATGCATTAAAAGCAAGTTTAAAAATCTTCATCATCGTCAAACAAATCATTTCCTTCGTCAAAAAGATCAAGGCTTTTAAAATCATCCTCCACCTCAAAATCGTCATCTTCTTTTCCTTTCTTTCCGCTTTTTTTACCTTTGGATTTTGGCATATCAAATTCTTCAAAATCAGGATCGTAATCATCTTCTTCAACTTTCTCCCAATCATCTTCAATTTCTACATCTTCATCGTCATCATCCTCGTTTTTCCTTTTCTTAGATGAAGTAGCTTTCCCTTTTGCCGGCATATCATCATCTTCGAAATCGTCATCATCCTCCTCATCAGCTTTTGAAGATTTTTTTGACGAAGTTTTTGGAGCTGCTTTAGCAGGTTTTTTGGGTGGAAATTGTTTTTCCTTTTCAGATTTTGCTTTCATATTTTTCCAAGGATTTTTTTTTTGTAAAATTTCAATTTCATTTTTAATTATCCAAAAATAATCAATACTTTTTTAAAAAAATATCTGTGAAATAAAGCGCAATCATGGTGCCACAATGATCTGATCTGTACCGGGACCATTTGAAATAAATTTAACCGGAACACCTAATGTTACATTAATATAATTGATATAAGTATCCATTTGCGCCGGAAGGTTTTTGTAGTTGTGAATACCGGTAATATCTGTTTTCCAACCCTCAAATTCTTTATATAGCGGTTCAATATTTTTTCCTTCCATTTGAAAAGGGACATGAGTCGTTTCCTGCCCGTTCACTTTGTATTTATTGCACACTTTTAAAGTCTCAATATTGTCAAGAACATCTGCTTTTGTCATGACTAATTCAGTAACGCCGTTAATCATACAGGCGAAATTTAACGCAACCAAATCAATCCAACCGCATCTGCGTGGCCTTCCCGTTGTGCTTCCGTATTCGTTGCCGCTTTTGCGGATCAATTCTCCCATTTCATCATTTAATTCTGTTGGAAAAGGGCCGCTGCCTACTCTTGTACAATAAGCTTTTGTGATGCCAATCACTTTTTTTATTTTTTGAGGAGAAATTCCTAAACCGCTGCACACACCTGCTGTTATTGTGTTTGAAGAAGTTACATAAGGGAAAGTCCCAAAATCAACGTCCAACATGCTTCCCTGTGCGCCTTCGGCAAGAACTTTTTTCCCATTTTTAAGAGCATCATTTATAAAATATTCGCCGTTAATTATTTTCAGTGTCTTCAAAAATTCAAGTGCTTCGAAAAATTCATTTTCTGCTTCTGAAATATCTTCACTGAAAGAAAAATTATCAAGTATTTGCTGATGTTTCTTTCTCAGCTGTTGATATTTTACTGAAAAATCTTCTGAAAGAATATCTCCAACCCTCAAACCATTTCTTCCGGTTTTGTCCATATAAGCTGGGCTGATCCCTTTCAAAGTTGAGCCGATTTTTTGATGACCTTTTGCAGTCTCGCTTGCTTTGTCAATTGCCCGATGAGAAGGAAGAATAAGATGCGTTCTTTCGCTGATATATAGAGATTTTCTGAAATCGACTCCGAAGGAAGCGACTGCTTCACATTCTTTTTTCAGGATAACAACATCAAGTACAACACCACTTCCAATTAAATTAATTTTATTGTCACGAAAAATCCCGGAAGGAATCTGGTGAAGGACGATCTTTTTACCGTCTACATAAAGTGTATGACCGGCATTTGGACCACCTTGAAAGCGCGCAATCATATCATAATCAGGAGCAAAAAAATCTACAATCTTTCCTTTCCCTTCGTCGCCCCACTGGAGCCCAAGAATAACATCAACCATTTTTTAAAGAGATTTATTATATCATTTTTGACGGCGGTAAAAGTATAATTAAAAATAGAAACTGAGACGAAAAAGAAGAAAAATTATTGGAGTATTTTATTAAAATTTCAGAAGATAAAAAATAAGAGTGATCTCTATTTTCATCAAAAATAAAAAAGCGCCATTTGTATGACGCTTTTCATTATAAAATAATTTTAAAATCTTATGCTACTTTTAGCATGCTTAATTTGCTGGTGCTGAATTTTCTCATTGCATATTCCTTAGTGACCGTAAATATTTTTACT
>DATNFV010000053.1:0-15431 GCA_035606215.1 Hanamia sp. | reverse complement strand
CTGCACGAATACTTGCAGTCGCATAATATTTGCTATTCCAATTGTAGGCTGCCCTGCCAACATAGGAAATTAGTTGAAACTCGTTCCTGGTACTGTAAGTATGTTGGAATGCCTGTGGTGCTGATTGCAAACTCCATGCTCCAACTGCCTGATCCAAAAGCAGGTTGGAAGCGGCAGCGCCACTGCCATTGTAATTAAAATCATTATATTCGTAAACAGCGGTTGCAGATAGATTGCTTTTCCCCCAACTGTGATCATAATTGATGTGAATATCTCCCTTTTTTGATTCACTATTCGAACTCGCTACAGCCCCAATGTTTGAGTTGCCTACAACAGGGTATACAGGTTCGAAATATTCGTATTGATCATTAAATTTCGATGTAGATCCCCTGACGCCAACTTTCAAACCATGAACTAATTCATAATCTACAACCGCATTTAAAATGGTTAAATGTTCAATTGACTTTTGTGTTTCTTCCGCTTGTTGTTCTACCGGGTTTTGAAGCGCAAAATCTACATAATTATAGTAAGACCCATCCGAATTTTTAACAGGGTAGGTAGGTGGTGTACTGAGCGCTTCATAAAAGATATTATAATCTGTGAGATCTCTGTTTGTAGTCGTATTAATGATTCCTACCTGCATGACCAGCTTATCATTTAATGCCTTTTGTGTAGCAGTAAAATTTAATCCCAATTGATTTCTGCCGGAGTGGATAACTACTCCCTGCTGGTCAAGATAACTGGCAGTACCACGATAGCTAAATCCATTAGAGCCACCCGAAAGTGAGATACTATGATTAGTGGAAACTCCTGTGCGTAATAATGCATTTTGAAAATCACTATTACCACCATGGTCATAACCTGCAACTGAAGAATCTATTTTTCCGGCAGATGCCCCCTGCGAAGTCAGCAACTTGGTATATCCCGCTTTCCATTGTGAGGCATTTGCCATATCATATAATTTAGCTACTTTGTCCACGCTGACAGACCCATCATAGGTTACAGTTGTTCTGCCAGCAACCCCTTTTTTAGTACTTACTACTAACACGCCATTTGAACCTCGCGAACCATAAATGGCTGCAGCAGACGCATCCTTCAAAAAGTCTATCGAAGCAATATCACTTGTCGGAATATCTGCAAAAGTATTGGGATCGTCCAAAGGAACTCCATCTACAACAATTAATGGAGACTGTCCACCTGATAAAGATGTAACCCCCCTTGAACGAATTGAAATAGCGCCGTTTGGATCACCACCTGGTACATTAACCACAACACCAGCTACTTTTCCCTGGAAAAGCTGTGCAGGATTGGTTAAGTTTCCAGTTGTAAAGTCTTTAGCAGAAATTTGAGACACTGCACCTGTTAAATCTTTTTTCCGTGTAGTGCCATAGCCTGTTACTACAACGTCACTTAAAGCCTGGGCAGAACTTTGAAGGGTTGCATTAACCTGAGAAACTCCCGATATATTAACATTTTCGGATAGATACCCGACGTAACTGATCTGCAATTGTTTTGTGCTTTCCGGTACATCAATGGAGAAGTTTCCATTCGCATCAGTTGTCACTCCCGATTTTTGCCCAACGGCGATTACTGTTGCGCCAATTAAAGGAGATCCGTCTGCAGAAGTAACTTTTCCGGTTACTGTTCGTTGTTGTGCCATTGTTTGAAGAATACAACAGAACAAAAACACTCCGCCAAGTAGAAGTTTTTTTCTCATATAACGTAATTTAGAATAAATGATAGAAAGATTATGTAAATTAAACACATTTGTTAAACAAAAACCAAAAAATCTTTTTTAACACTAAATTTTAACATTTATTGGTACTATCTTAACTCTTATTATTAAAAAAGTAACTAAATGACACTTTTCAGACAAAAAAAGTTGTAAGATCTGCCCTTAATTTTAACGCATTTTCTTCTTTACAATAAAAACAGATACTCTTGAACAAAGAATTCGAGATTTTAAACTCAAAACGATGGAATTGATCTGAATAAAAAAGTGGAAAAAACCTTCTCAGAAGCGGATTATCTTAAATATTATTTCTTTAATTCAGATCTAATTTGATGTAGATCTTATATATATACTTATAGAATTAATAATTGAAATCAATAGTAATTGAAGCTGACAGAACAAAAAACAAATTTTAAAATTATTTGTCCTTTTATTACCTGATAGTGAATACCTCAACGTTGATCCTGAACCCTTAACCATTCAAAGGCAGCGTAACATAAAACTGCGCACCATTATTCTTTTCACTGGTTACGGTTATAGTACCGGCATGCCGTTTTACTATTTCCGATGCGATGTAAAGTCCCAGGCCAAGACCAGGATAGCTTTCCATATTTTCATCGTTTATTCTGAAAAACCGGCCAAAGATCTTTCCCTGCATTTCTTTTGAAATACCGATTCCAAAGTCCCGGATGCCAATGGTAACATTGTTATCACTTAAAGCTGACGACACCACAATCTTTTCTGCTTTCGGTGAATATTTTATGGCGTTGGAAATCATATTGCTGATCACTTCTTCAATTTTTTCCCTGTCAGCATGGATGTCTTTATCGGCCTGCAGGTTCATCTCGATTTTGTGGTTCTTAGTACTGCCCTGCATTTCATCGGCTACTTCCCTAATTAATTCATCGATATTAAACACGCTTTTATTTATTTGCATCTGGCCTTGTTTGATCTTCGTAATATCCAAAAGCGTATTTATTATGCTCGTAAGTTTCCAAATCTGCTTACCGGCTTTATTAATTATTTGCATTACCATCTGGTCATTTGATGAAGCAAACATTTCATTCAGAATATAAATATATCCGTTCAGGGTTGTGACCGGTGTTTTCAATTCATGGCTGGCAATACTGATAAAATCATCTTTTTGCTTTTCTTTCGCCTTCTGATCTTCAATTTCAGTTTCTGCACCTATCCACCCGGTTATTTTTCCGGCTTTGTTTTTTTCTGCACTTACCTGGCTTAAAAACCAACGGTATTCGCCATTATACTGACGGATCCGGATTTCCATTTTAAAACTATTCCCCTCTTTAATGAATTGTTCCCACTTCGATAACACTCTTTTCCGGTCAGCAGGATAAAGATATTGTTGCCAGCCATCGCCTTCAAGGTTTTCAGCTGTAAGGCCAGTGTAATCCAGCAAAAATTGATTGAAGTAATTTTTCTTTCCATCAGCTGTAGCGGTCCATAACATTACAGGAATGATGTTGCCAAGCTGCCTGAGTTTGAATTCCTGCAAAAGCCTTTCATTTTCTTTGGTAATGCTAATGTCTTCCATTGCCAACAATATCAACGGTTCCGAGCTTTGTTCGTTGACAATTTGCTTTGCATTTAAAAGCATAGTTCGCTGTCCAATGGATTTGTAGTTGAGTGTGATCTCAAAATCCTCGATAACCAGTTTTTCAGGAAGAATATGATAAAGCTGGTTCAGCAACTCTTTATTATCCCATTGGCCATTCTGTAATTCATAAAAAAGCTTGCCCGTGGTTTCCTGTTCCGTAACATTGAATTTCTTATAGAACGAGGCATTGGCGGTTTTTACACGCAGGTTTTTATCCAGGATAATGAGCGGCTCGCGAATGGTACTTACAATACTTTCGGCGAAGATCCGCGCATCGTTTAGCTGTTCCTGTTTGTCAATCAATTCCTGGTTGATAACCGTGAGTTCTTCATTTCCTGATTGCAATTCTTCTTTTGAAGTTTCCAATTCTTCATTAAGGCTTTGCAGTTCTTCGCTGCTGCTTAATAATTCTTCATTCGAACTTTGTAATTCTTCATTGACCGCTTCCTGTTCCTCTGTTATGCTTCGCATGTCTTCCCGGTTCTGAACCAGTTCTGCTTCCAGATCTTCTATTCTTTTCAGTGCTTCGTTCAGTTTTACCTGTTGGGCAGAAGTATCTTTTTTATTCCCATGGGTCAAAACTGTTGAGGCTTCCGTTTTACTGAACAGGATAAGGAAATGCGGATCAACCAAATCATTCAGGGGAATTACTTCAAGACCCACCGAAAGCAGATGTCCATGATTTTTTACAGAAATATCCTTTTTAATAACGGGTGCCTTACTTACTACTGCTTTACGAATGGCATTACGCAATTCAAATCCCAACCCGGCAACTGCCATCTTAAGAATATTAAAAGTTGGCTTTCCGGACTGCGGCTCCAAAAAAGGAGTTATATTTCCATGAATGTGTACAATATCCATCTGCTCATTGATCACTACTCCAACAGGCGTATATTTTGAAAGTAAAATAGCTTCTGCATTCTTTCGAAAATCAGTTACAGGCGTTTCCGGGATTCCGGCAGATTTATCTTTTTTAGCCAATAATTCTTCCCGCCGCTCACCAATCGCCGGCATAAAACGACTCAACACAGACTTGCATGAATAAATTTTTTCGTGGCTTTCAAAGGGGGCAAATAATTCGTTGACCTGACTGATCGTTTCAGTTTTTCCGAGCAGGAGGAATCCGTTTTCCTTTAGAGAATAGTGGAAAGTAGTCAGGGCTTTCTTTTGTAAATAGGGATCCATATAGATCAGCACGTTCCGGCAACTTAACAAGTCTATATGTGCAAAAGGAGGATCTTTCAAAAAATTGTGGATGGCAAAAACACAAACATCCCGGATCGTCTTATGAACCTGGTAGCTGCCGTCCGTTTTAATAAAATAATTGCGAAGCCTTTCCTCTGAAATATTTTCAACATCTGCTTTGCTATAAGTAGCCTTTCTCGCTTTATCAATAGCTTTTTTAGAAATATCGGTGGCAAAGATCTGGATCTGGTTTTCAGAAAACTTTTTACCTAAAAATTCATGAAGAGATATAGCAATAGAAAACGCTTCCTGGCCGGTAGAACATCCGGCGATCCAGATGCGAAGAGGTTCTGATGAAAATGCACCTCTTTTTTTGTAAAGAGCAGGAAATACTTTATCCTCCAGTAGCTGGAATGCTTTGGGATCACGAAAAAAAGAAGTAACCGGGATAAGCAGATCACTGTAAAGTTCATCCTGTTCTGCTTTATCTTCCTGTAAAAATTTTAAATAATCAGAGAGATTTCTTTTGGAATGCAGCGCCATTCTTCTGGCAATACGTCTTTGTATGGTAGCCTGTTTGTAAAAAGTAAAATCAACTCCGTGGCGGTGCCGCATCAGGGTTATTATTTGCCTGAAAACCTGTTCATTATCTTTGCCCGTCTCGCCTTCTTCTTTTTGAAGTTCCTCATTGCCGTTATTATCAATTTGTAATAATTGCCCGGGCATTTTTTCGGGTGGCAAAACAAAGTCAACAACGCCGGCATTGATAGCGCTTTTTGGCATTCCATCATAAGCGGCTGATTGAGGATCCTCGGCAAGCGTAATTCCTCCGCTTTCTTTTATCTTTTTTAAACCTGATGTACCATCTACACCAGTGCCGGAAAGAACAATACCTACTGCAAGTTCTTTATGAACTTCAGCAAGCGAAGTAAAAAAAACATCGATAAGCAAATTTGTTTTTACATGATCACGCGAAGCCAGCTTAAGTAATCCATCGGCAGTGATCAGAATTTTATTGGATGGAATGACATAAACATTATCAGGCGCCAAATTGATCTCGTCGGTAACTTCATATACAGGGAGGCTGGTGCTCCTGCGAAGTATTTCCGTTAAAAGGCTTTCGTGTTTGGGATCAAGATGCTGTACTAATACGAAAGCCATTCCAGGATTTTTCGGTATGGCCTTTAGCAGTTTTTTAAAAGCTTCCAATCCACCTGCTGATGCACCGATGCCTACGACAGGAAAATCCTGCTTAGATGGAGGAGGCTGAGATTTTTTTTTTTGATATGGCCATTTTTTAATTAGTAAAAGAGAATAAAGTTATGGCTAAATTATTAGATTAATCTACAGTTTTTTTTTAGCAGATTAAAATGCCCTGACAATACGGAATTGGCCACTTCCCGTGTTGCAGTTTTCCGCGCTTTTTAAGAAATTCTTTTTTTTCATTACGATATCCTGCCACTATAGATACTATTGGCAGCATCTTTTTCATCATGGCTTAAAAACCCGATCCAGGTTTCGGCTGTTTCACCCTGCATGGCTGGTGTTTCCAGCACCGCCTGTCCGTCTTTGCGTACTGCTGTGCCAATACTGAACAATGCAGTTTGAGTTACAGGAAAATAAGCTACTAATATTACTTTGTCGTTTTCTTTAGCACTGCCGGTTCCGGTGTTATCTTCCCAGCTAAACAGAATATTGCCATTACAGTTTATTGCGTATGGGTTGCTGGCGGGCGGTAAAGGCCCTTGTGAAATACGGACATGCTGATAATCTATTGCAATATCAGGATAAGTGCCAACAATAGCAAGGTTCATAATAGCGCTGGTCGCCCTGTTGAACCCGGTGCCCGAATATCCATAATCAGGAAAGGTTTTACGAAAGAAACCACTGCCACAGAATGGTCCGGTAAATTCATTGCACACTTTTATTTTCTGTTGCTGTGCCAGCCTTTTAGCACTCATCGGGCCAGAAGATTTTCTGCGCCTGCTTCTCACAAAGTTCTGCCCGTTTCTCATATAGCCGGAAACGTTTCCTGCAGTGCCGATAAAACCTCCGAGTATGCCATTTGGAATTCTTGCCATAATAACTGGTTTTAGAAACGAATAATACCTGCTTTTAGTGAGCAAGCTGTTTGCTCTGAATCAATAACGGCCATCCGGCTGCTTTATTGTGCTTGTTATTCGGTCCATGGTACCGAATAACAACCGAATAACAACCGAATAAGAAGCGAATAAGAGCAAACAGAATCATTCCTCTTCTATGCTGTTGCCTTAAACTAAAAATAGCTTTTTTCTATCGCCTGAAAGGCTGAATAACTTTTACAAAAAAAATGGAGAAAACTAATGCTGTAAGCTTGATTTGTCCGGCCAATAAGGTCATTACTAAACGGAAATAGTCCATCCTTTGCTCTTACAATATTCATCCTTCGCTGATACCATAATTTCATCCCGGATATGTGTATGAGAACTACATGAGGAGTGTATAAGAAGATTTCCTTTGGTCTCCCGTTGAAGCCTGCCGTTGAAGGTTCAATGCCCGATTTACGCTATTTCCGCCAATTCTCTTTCAGTAATAAAGGGCCAGTGGTCTTTGTATTTTTTGGGATTGATCCTTTTGCTCTGTTTCACTTCTATCATTTGTTTTATCGGATCCAGCAAAACAGAGTAAGGGCGATAGCCGGAAATTAAAACGCCTTTATTATTTTTATTCCTGACAACCAAAGCCGGAAACCGGGTGATGTTGTGGTATTGAACTTCCTGCAAATCTTTTCGCAATGCTTCAACAGCGCGGTCGCTTTTCACATCTTCTTTAAACTTCGTTACTTTAAACTCAGCATCAGCGGCCTCAAGCTTTTCAGCCAGACTAAAAAGAACTTCTTCCTTCGAAATGTTTTCTCCCTGCATCATCACAGCTTCGCGAAGCATTCTTAAAAAATGTTCTTCGGCCCTCAACGATTGAAACGCTGCACATTTTACTGCAATGCAAGCGGGGTATGATGAAGATGGCGGATCGGTTATCCAGATATTCTGTTCGATCGGCATTCCCGAAAGCTCCTTCGCATGCATCCAAACCGGCCCCATTTGTATGGGCCTTGTTACAGAATTGACAGAATCATTATAATTGTTCCATCCCGGTAAAAGCCCGGCCATGCAATAACGGTATTTTACTTTTCCTTTCAACTCATACAAAAGGCGCCGCCATTGAGGTTCAAAGGCCCAACTCCAGCAACAAAGGGGATCTGTATAGTAGGTTATTTCTAACAAACCCGTCTGATTTAAAGTTGATTGCTCTGCCATTTTAAAAACATTTTATGAACAAATTTTTTATTTGCTTTTTGCTTTATTTCCTTTTGAATTTGAAGTATTCTTCTGCATCTTTCCTGTGGTGCATTGCAATTCCTCTTCTTTCAGCTTTTTATCCCACTGCATATCGTGCATTGGCGAAGTTTCGTTCACCTGGCCGCTTCTGATCCCGCTCATATCTTTATTCAGTTTTTGAACATTAGTTTCTGTGCGGTCTGTTCCATCTGTTTTTTGATCGCGCAAGCCATTTGTTTCCAACACATGTTTGATCGGATCATCAACATATTGATAAGTCTCACCCATTTCTGTGCTCATTCCTTCATTCCACGGGCCGCGAAAATCATTGCCATTTGAAAAATTGAAATATAAATTACTGTATCGCGGATCACCCTGTAAAATTCCCGGCGGAAAATTAGGTTCGATAGATTCCAGCGCCGCCTGGAACATTTGAAAATGCGCAATTTCTCTTGTCATTAAAAAGCGGAGCGTTTCCTTCACAGAAGGGTCATCCGTAAACTGCAATAAATATTCATACACCATCTTGGCACGGGTTTCTGCAGCCACATCAGAGCGAAGATCGCTGGTAAGATCACCCTGCATATCACCATTAATGTAAGAAGCTGTCCAGGCTGCACCTTCAGAGTTTACAAAGGCAGGAGCGCCGGCACTGGCTATCAAAAATTCCCTGTTAATGCCGCTCTGGATCATTTCTTCTTTTGCCGCTTTTCCTTTTAGCAGCCGCATGATCTCCGAATTTTCGGCGGCATTTTTCAGATCACCGTTTATTCCGGTCAGAAGCATCTGAATAGTAGCGCCAACAATTTCCAAATGGCTGAATTCTTCGGTGGCGATATCCATCAACAGATCATATTTATCGGGGTATGGTTTTTTAGCCGCGAAGGATTGTCCGAAGTATCTTAAAGCTGCTGCCAGTTCACCATTCGCACCTCCAAATTGCTCTAATAACAATGAAGCAAAACGCGGATCAGGATTGGAAACTTTTGCATTAAACTGCAGATCTTTTACGTGATAAAACATAAATTATTTTTTTAGGATGACCAATAAACTTATGTTTTTGCCGGTAAAATTATGCCACTATTAATGCCGGAACGACCACTCCACAACAGGCTTCGCAATATTCAATAAAAAGCCGGCCAATATTTATTTCTCATCAATTTTATTGGCTTGAATTCAGTGGCATATTTGTGTACATTTTTCATCATGTAAATTACTGAATCAGCAACAACCCCACGAATAGAATAGATGAATTATTATTTAGCATCATATTCAAACAAATTTCCGACCTCCCCCTTTTTGCCTTCTGATGAAATGAATAATTTTCCATCAGGTGAAAAACAAATTCCTTCCGGCTGCGGCATCAGATTCGCATCAATTGATTGAAATGAAATTAATTGTCCCTGACGGTTATAGACAGCCATGCACTTATTATCGCGGGTAGAAAGAAGGTAAATATTATGTGTTACAGGGTGAACAGCAATGGCGGAAGGGTTAAAAGAAATTTTATCTTTTGCCAGTTTTTCAAAATCATCCTTATGAATAACCAGGAAAGGTTTTTCTTCAATTTTTTCCGTTCCAATATTAAACCGGTAAACCGCTTTTGCAGATTTCTTTTCATCTTTCAATCCTGAGTTGTCTTTACAGGCGATGAGCAAATTCTTCGTTACGGGATCATAACAAAGTCCTTCTGTATTATTTTTTTTTGATAAAGAAGTTTCAATTTCTTTTATCTCAGGCCTTGAATTCCAGTTGCTGATCTTAAATAAAATTCCATGACTCCAAAGTGCATATACCACATCGTTGACGATGGTTACATCCTCAATATCAAATTTATCTTTCTCATCTTTTTGAAAAGGAATTGTTTTTTCCAGCACTGCTTTTTTATCATCAGTTTTAATGAGATACAAATTCGGATGCGTGTCTTCGATCAGTATCAAATGATCTTTATCAATCCACGTATTTCCGGAAACTTCTACCAATCCTTCCGGCAATTTCCAGGTGTGGCCAGGATTTTTTAAATCATAGTGATATTCAGTGGCAGGCTCTGCCTGGCTTACGTTAACGGCATTTGTTATCGCAGGAAGTTTTACAATTACCGGGTCTCTATCCGGGTTATTTTTTGAATGGCAACTGAAAAGAAAAGAACTGAAAGCGAGAAACAGAAAGCAATTTTTAATCATCATGTGTGTTTTTTAATGAAGCGATTACCTGATATAATTGATAATCCTTAAAATATTTTCATCAAGACTTTTGCTGGTATCTACTACAAGTTCATCGCCAAACTTTTCCAAATCAGGATTGCCGTAATTTTTTTTCAAATCTTTAAAATCAATAAGAATATTGTTCGGATGCGGATTGGCATTCCTTTCAATAAATCTTTCTTCCCAAAGATTTTCATCAGTACAATTACAAAGGATTGTTTTTAATTCACCATTTCTTTCCCGGACAAAAGACGAGAGAACTTCCAATTCGTCAATATTTCTGAAAGGGCAATCAATGATAAGATCCGTGTCTATGACAAGATTGGTTCCGATCATTTTAAAAATGATTTTATGACAGACCTGATTTCTTGTTTCGTGAGAAGAAATATCAGCATAGACAGAATCATAAATGTCGTCTTTCCGGATGATCGCGATCTTTAAAATTTTTCCTGTTTCATCAGAAATAAAGCTCTTCCCTACTGCCGGTAAACCCCTGAACAAAATGATTGTTGACATGTCGTTATTGAAACAAAATTAAGACCAATAAAAGCTGCTGTTTCTGTAAGTAATGAAATAATTCTGATTTATATTTTGCATAAAGCCTCAGCTATTTTTATAAACTTATTTTTGTCAAATAGAAAATTTATGACACCACAACGTTTCAATCGTCTTACTTCTGTTCTTCATCACCGGCAGCCGGATCTTACTGTTATTCTAGAAAATGTTTTTGACCCGCATAATGTTTCGGCAGTGTTGCGCACCTGTGACGCAGTCGGCATCCAGGATGTTTATATTTTAAACAATAGAATTCCACCTCACAAAAAGTGGGGTTACAAAAGTTCATCTACGGCGGCTGAATGGCTGACAGTTCACCAGTTTACCGATGCTGTAAGTTGTTTTAAAGAGATCAGGAAAAAATATTCAAAAGTTTACACTTCCTATCTTGGAAAAACTTCCAGGGAGATTTATAAAATGGATTTTACAGAGCCGGTTGCACTTGTTTTTGGAAATGAAACTTATGGCGTCAGCGATGAGATCAGAAAATTTGCCGACGGCGATTTTATTATTCCGCAGGTTGGCATCATCAAATCATTGAACATTTCTGTTGCCTGCGCTGTCACCTTATATGAAGCTTTTCGCCAGAAAAAAGAGAAAGGCCATTATGAAGAATGCCGGCTGGATAAAAATGAAATTGAAAACCTCGAAAAGAAATGGGGGTTGAACGAGTGATCAGTTGTCAGGTTATTGCTCCTCCCTTCCAAAAATGAAATTTTGACGGATTTTTTTCCCATAAAAACTGACATACAATTCCATTTTCTGCCAACTAAACTGACAAATTAATTTGGTACAATTATTCGTGTACATTTGCAACCCAAACAATAAATTAAATAAATTTAACAATTATGGCAAAAGAAACTTTCGAACTCTTTGATGACAGAGTTCTGGTTAAACCGAATGCGGCTGAAGAGAAAACCGCCGGTGGAATTATTATCCCGGACACAGCAAAAGAAAAACCTCAGAAAGGTACTGTGGTTGCTGTGGGAAAAGGAAAATATGCAGAACAAACAGGAAACCTGATTCCTATGCAGGTAAAAGAAGGTGATACCGTAATGTATGGTAAATATGGCGGCACTGAGATCAGTATCAATGGAGAAGATTATCTCATTATGCGTTCATCAGATATTTTAATGAAAGTAAGTTAATTCATTCCTTTAAAAAATTTAATAAAAAAAACAAAAATGGCTAAACAAATATTTTTTGAAATAGAAGCCCGCAATAAAATGAAAAAGGGCGTTGATACGCTTGCAAATGCGGTGAAAGTAACACTTGGGCCAAAAGGCAGAAACGTAGTTATTGACAAAAAATTCGGCGCTCCGCAGGTTACCAAAGATGGTGTAACCGTTGCCAAAGAAATCGAACTGGAAGATCCTATTGAAAATATGGGTGCACAAATGGTAAAAGAAGTGGCATCAAAAACTGCTGATATCGCGGGTGATGGTACTACAACTGCTACTGTTCTGGCACAGTCAATTATCAATGAAGGTTTACGCAACGTAGCTGCCGGAGCAAATCCAATGGATTTGAAACGTGGTATTGATAAAGCAGTTTCTTCAGTAGTTGAGAATCTGAAAAAACAATCTGTAACTGTTGGAAATGACAACAGCAAGATCCAACAGGTTGCTTCTATTTCCGCAAACAATGATGAATCAATCGGAAAACTGATCGCTGAAGCAATGGCAAAAGTGGGTAAAGAAGGTGTGATCACTGTTGAGGAAGCTAAAGGAACTGACACAACTGTTGAAGTAGTAGAAGGTATGCAATTCGACAGAGGTTATGTATCTCCTTACTTCGTTACCAACAGCGAAAAAATGGAAGCCGATCTTCAGAATCCTTACATTCTGATCTATGATAAGAAGATATCTACCATGAAAGATATTCTTCACATTCTTGAAAAAGTAGCTCAAAGCGGTCGTCCGTTGCTGATCATCTCTGAAGATCTGGAAGGTGAAGCACTGGCAACTTTGGTAGTTAACAAATTACGTGGCACATTGAAAGTGGCTGCTGTAAAAGCTCCCGGCTTTGGCGACAGAAGAAAAGAAATGCTGCAGGATATCGCTGTATTGACCAAAGGTATTGTGATCAGTGAAGAACAAGGTTACAAATTAGAAAATGTTGACCTCTCTTATCTTGGTGAAGCAACTGCCGTAACTATTGATAAAGATAACACAACCATTGTAGGTGGTAAAGGCGATAAGAAAGATATTGATGCAAGGGTAAACCAGATAAAAGCTCAGATCGAAAGCACTACATCTGATTATGATAAAGAAAAATTGCAGGAGCGTTTGGCTAAATTAAGCGGCGGTGTTGCAGTACTTTATGTAGGCGCTGCTACAGAAGTAGAAATGAAAGAAAAGAAAGACAGAGTTGATGACGCACTTCATGCAACAAGAGCTGCAGTAGAAGAAGGAATTGTTCCTGGTGGTGGTGTTGCTTACATCCGCGCTATTGAAAGTCTTGAAAAATTAAAAGGCATTAATGCAGATGAAACTACCGGTGTTCAGATCGTGAAACGCGCTGTGGAAGAGCCTCTTCGCCAGATCGTTATCAACAGTGGAATTGAAGGAAGCATTGTAGTTCAGAAAATCAAAGAAGGAAAAGGTGATTTTGGTTTCAATGCCCGCACAGAAGTTTATGAAAACTTATTGGCAGCAGGTGTTATTGATCCGACAAAAGTTACCAGGATCGCTTTGGAAAATGCAGCTTCAATTGCCGGAATGTTGCTGACAACAGAATGCGTCATTTCTGACAAACCAGAAAAAGACAAACCAGGAATGCCTCCAATGGGTGGCGGAATGGGCGGTGGAATGGGTGATATGGGTTATTAGTATCCATTTCGTGATTTCTGATTTTCTGATGTCAGATGTAAATAATCAAATCCCTTTGCAGAAATGCGAAGGGGTTTTTGTTTATGAAGGTGCCCGAATACACGAATTATACAAATTATTTCAGCAATGGTTCAGTAGCTATTTGATCCATGAATTCTGAGGATTAATATGCTGCAGTTTTGCAGTAAAATAATAAATAAGAGGAAGTTGTATTTTTTATTAAGGAAAATATAAAAGGGATGTATGTAGAGTTACACTTTATTGTAACAAGAATGAAATCGGGAGGGTAACAGATTTATAACTCGTCCCTTGCCGAAACAATACTACTACTTCAATGAAGTGGAAAAGGTTAAAGTGAAAGTCTATTTTCTAAAACTAAATCTTTTCCTTCTGTAGAAAGGATAAAGCGATCAAGAAGAACTTTTTTTTCTCTTTCGATTTCTAAGTGTCTTTCTTGATACAGGTCTGAAATGAGCGTAGAGATTTTTTCATCGAAAAGCTCTTTCTTTTTAATGTCCTCTTTTAATTTTTTAATGGTTTTTTCTCGAGCGTTCATAACACAAATTTTAATTTAAATTTTGAGATTTCAAAATTTCGTTTCCAGAAATAAATTTAAAACCGTCTTTATCAATAATCCCTAATTTAATAACGCCTCCAACGGTTGGAACGTTTTCTGTGTATTTCTGAAAGTTTATTTCAATTTTCATTAATAATGAAGCCAAATCAACAGCCTGTTGGAGGCTAAGATCGGCTAATCTGTTAATTTTCATATCATCATAGAACTGTGAAGGCAAAAAACTTTTTGCATCACTCATAAAATTTTTAACAAAGTCAAACGGGATTTTACCAGAGGGAATTTTTAATTTTTCAATTACCTTATCTATAATTTTTGGTGTTATATCAATAAAAAAATCAATTTCACCAAAAAGGATCCTTTCGCTTATTCTATTCTGACCATCGCAAACAACTCTGTAATAATCTTCCATTTTTCTAACAACAACACAATTAAATGTTTCGTCTTTAATATCTTTTTTTGAACAAGGATTTATATCTACTTTATAAATTGTCGTTTGCTCTTTTGCTTTGTCGTAATGAGTAAAAATAAAAGTAGTGGTGCTTATGTAATCTGATTTGTTTAAATGTTCAATAGCTTCTTTATTGAGGAAGCCAGCAAAATCTTTTACTTTTGTTTCAAGTTTTTTACTACTATAGCTTTTATCCTTTTTATTTTTATCAATAATTTCTTTTACCAAATATTCAATCCTTTTCTTGTTTACTGATGCTGTACCTGCAGTAGTTACAGCAGTATACTTATCATATTGAAAAAGTTTTTCTTCATAATCTTTGGTATGTGATGGTTTACTTTCAAATAATGAAACTAATTCACTTGGTTCAATTTTAATTTCATCAACAGGTGTGCTTTTAGCTTTATCTCTAAAGAAATTTAAAAAAGCCTCATACCCAATAACCCTCTCCATTGATGTTACTAATGAGTCAGCTATTACTGCCACACCTTTTTTTGCAATTACGGAAGCAATGAAAGTCATATGTAATATTTAGAATTCAAAATAGATTTTTTACACACATCTACCAAATTTTAGATCTTTTATTCAGGCAATGTGCTCAATTTATTTCCACTTCTTTGCAGGCTTTTTAAAAATAGAAGTAGCAAACATGGTGTAATAAAAAAACATCCACACATCAAAGAATACGAACCACGGAAACAGGTCTTTTTCACCCAATTGTTTGGTTGTTTTAAAAATAATAAATGCCTGCACAACAAAGCGGATAGCAAATGCAGTTAATGTAAATTCCCAGCTGAATAAAAAGAGAGATACGATGAATAAGGGATAAAAAAGAAAAAGGGAAAATGCATAAAGTCCCAATAAAAATTTATGAAGAGGTTTATAATATTTACTGGTTGTATAATGTCGTTTTTTCTGCCTGATCCACTGTTTCCAATCGTTTGGAGGCTCAGATAATGTAAAA
>DATNFV010000052.1:0-41990 GCA_035606215.1 Hanamia sp. | reverse complement strand
TCTACTTTAATTAAACATTTTCTTTGATTCCAGAAAAAATGCTGAGCAGTTAAAATCTAATTTTTTAAAAAACTAACTTTCTAAAGGATTAGTAAAATTAAAAAAGCCGTCTCAGTTTTTATTTTGAGACGGCCTCTTTTTGTTACTTTATTATAGTAACGAAATACAAAATTCGAATTATTGATCCGTTTACTCCTTTGGGAATTTTAGTAAAAGACATGCTTTTGAAAAGCTAAAAAAATGTATCTTGGCACAATTGAACCAAAAGCTTGTACTATGTCAGATGATCAAATTTTGGGCCCTCAAAAGTTGGGGCCGTTAACTCCACTTGTTGGTGAATGGGAAGGAAATGTAGGTGTTGACCTATCGTTCCACAATAAGGAAAATGAAACTTCGAAAACTTCTTATTTTGAAAAAGCCTGGTTTCGGCCAATTCCGATACAGGAAAACGGCCAGCAGTCGCTGCACGGACTTACCTATCAATCCACGGCATGGAGGCATGGAGAAGAAGCAATGGATCCGTTTCATGACGAAGTAGGTTACCTTTTGTGGGATAAAAAAGATGGCCAGGTGATCCGTTCAGTGGTTTTTGGACGCGGAATTGCCATTCTGGCCGGCGCTGATGCGAAAGCCCGTGATAAAGAAATTCACTTCAGAGCAATTCCTGGCGACCCTTGCTATGGAATCCTTCAAAATAAGTATTTGATGGGCCGTGCCGAAATGAAAAGCTTTGAAAGCACTTTTAAGTTTAATGATGATGGCACTTTTACACATTCATCGGACATTGTTCTTAAGCTCGGTGCTTTGGGAGGTCAGGAAATGAGGCACACAGATGTGAATATTTTACACCGCGTAAAACGCTATCATCCTGGAAGTGAATTTAAATGAAAATGCGCAGTACGGGCAATTTCTATCCCGGATTTGAAATTGAGGAGATATTTTCAACGTATTTCCACACTTTTGGAAGTGATCGTATTTGCGCTGAAATAACCTAATGCGCCCCCGGAAATATTAGAGGTTGGATTGGCAGGCGAAGGACTTGCAAAGCCGGAAGAATTTGTGGAAACAAGTAAAAGTTGATTCAGATAATTATAAACTGCCCTGTCCACACACTTCATTTCAATAGTTAATGTGACTCCTGTTTTTATATCCGAACTATCGTCATACAAAAGAGCCCTGATATATCTTCCATCAGACAGCCGGTCGCTGAAAACCGAATTGCCACGCCCGTTATTAAGCCTTTCACCATTTACCAACTCTGTAAACTGGTAGTAGTTGGAAACATCGGGCGGATCCTGAAAATTAGCTACTGCATAAAGATCATTTTTTGCTCCGACCAAAAAAGTGATCGAATCTAAATGCACCGGTTGTGGCATTACAGAAGTAGCAGTATATTCCTTACCTTCCAGGGAGACAAACAAGCTATAACTCTTTCCTGGCTTTCCTTCCAGGTTATGCGTATAGTAATTTCCCGGCTCATTTTCTGATAACGTATCCGTAATTCCGTTTCCGGTGATGATAACTTTTGCACCAGAAATACCGGGAAAATTGTTGTCTGCAGCAAAATCAACAGATCTGGAAATACTTACTTTATAAGGGCCACGCTTGTTATTGACCTCACCGCTGATCACTATTTGACCTCCTGCATTTTTTAGCTTTACGTCAATTACTTTTTTACATCCGAAAAGAGAAATCATCATTAAACAACTGAAAAAATATATTCTTACATTCCCCATTTCTTAAAATTTAAAATTATAAGTAACAGATGGAACCCATCTGAATAGTGAATATTGAACCGCTTCTGTTCTTTCCGGATTTGCAGGATCGTTTTGAAATTGAATGAAATAAGGATTTTCTCGTCCGTAAGCATTGTAAATTGAAAAAGTCCAGCTTCCTTCAAATTTTGCTGTTTTTCTTCCTTGCAAAGTAGCGCTTACATCCAAACGATTGTAGGACGGCATCCTGTAACCATTTCTTTCAGTGTAATAAAAAATGGTTCGTCCATCTACCTGGTATTTGCCTGAAGGCCACGAAACCGCATTACCTGTGTTATAAACAAAATCTGCTGCGAAAGTCCATTTTTTACCAGGATTATAGATCGCCACAATAGCCGCATTATGCGTTTGATCGTGCGTTGCCGGATACCATGAATTGTTATTAACTCCTTTGATTAACCGCTCAGTTCGGGAAAGAGTATAACTGATCCAGCCTGTTAGTTGTCCATATTTTTTCTTTGCAAAGATTTCAAGCCCGTAAGCTCTTCCTTTTCCATAAACCAACTGCGATTCTACAGTTTCGTTCGCCATCAAAACCGCACCGTTTTTATAATCTATCTGGTTTTGCAAAAACTTGTAATAGATTTCTGCCGAAAATTCATAAGTATTATTGGCAAGATTATGATAATATCCTGCCGAAACCTGGTCCGCAATTTCCGGTTTTACATTATTACTGCTCGGAATCCATAAATCGGTTGGATTACTTCCGGTAGAATTGGAAAGCAAATGCAGGTTCTGGACATTGCGCGAATAAGACCATTTTAGAGAGCTTTTTGTATTTAAAAGATAGGTTGCAGCGAGGCGTGGCTGAAGATTTAGATACGATTTTGCAATTTTTCCGGAAGAATAAACGGATGTGTCCGTAACTTTTCCGGTGCTGTCATAACTATAAAAATTGCCCGGTCCAAGAAGTGAGAAGGAAGAAAGACGAAGACCTGCAATTATTTTAAACTGAGGACTGATTGTCCACTCATCAGAAATATAAGCTGCTGCGTCTATTGTATATTTATCCTGCAAGGTTAGTGAATTATAAGCTGATGTTGCAGAAGTTTGAAATTCTCCGGGCGTAAAAATATGATGGGTAAAATTGAATCCGAAATTGATCTTGTTATTGCTTCCTGCAAAATATTGAAGGTCTTCTTTTAAACTATGATCTGTAATTTTTGAAAGCACTTTCAACTGATCGCTTGTTTGATTGAGCAGGATATTGTATTTATAATTGCTGTATATAAAAGAAGTGTTGGAAAATAATTTTTGATTGAAAATATGATTCCATCTGAGGGTTGCAGTGGCGTTTCCCCAGTTGATACCAAACTGGTTGCTGAAACCCAGATCGTCCTGTCCAAAATATCCTGATAAATACAACTTATCTTTTTTGCCAATTTGATAATTGGCTTTCGCATTCAGGTCATAAAAATATAAAATGCTCTTGTTGATATCACTGTCTTTTGAAAGTTTCAAAAACAGGTCAGCATAAGTGCGCCTTGCGCTGATCATAAACGAACCTTTGTCTTTTACAATTGGGCCTTCGATGTTGATCCGTGAAGAAATAATCCCAATGCCACCACTCACTTTATAATTTTTGTCATTGCCATCGTTCATCCTGATATCCAGCAACGAAGATAAACGTCCGCCATATTGAGCCGGCATATCGCCTTTATAAATGGTCACATCTTTTATCGCATCTGAATTAAAAGTGGAAAAAAATCCCAGCAAATGGGAAGCGTTATAAACAGTGGCTTCGTCCAGCAAAATCAGGTTTTGATCTGCGCCACCGCCTCTTACAAAAAAACCTGCAGAACCATCACCGGCAGATTTAATTCCCGGCAATAATTGAATCGTTTTCAGAATATCTTTTTCTCCAAATAAAACCGGTACGTTCTTTATCTCATCCATTGAAAGCTTCTGAACACCGGGCAACGCTCCGGTAATATTATCACTTTTTTTTGCCATGACAACTACTTCCTGCAACTGGCTCCCCTGTGGGTTTAAATCAATGTTTAGCACAACATCTTTTGTAAGAGAAACATGAAAAGTGTCATTTACATAGCCAGAAAAACTGGCAATTAAAATATAATTATTTTCAGGAGCTGTGATAGAATAAAACCCGTAACTATTGCTTAAAACGGTTCCTGATCGAACCAAAGAAATCGTAGCGCCGATTAATGTCTCACCCGTTTTTTCATCTTTTACCGTTCCGCTGACGGTATGTTTTTGCTGGGCAAAAGAAAATAATGCTGATAAAAGAGTGACGGTTAAAAAAAATCCTTTCTTCACAATAAATTGTTGAAATGAAGATGAAATAGGCGCGAAATTACTTCTATCTTTTTGATTTCACTCAAGTGAAGTTGCAAGGTTTAACAAAGAAAATAGGAAATGAAATTATTTGTCCGGTTACTGTAAAAACCAGTCTTTCAACTTTCATTCTCAGCAGATAACAATGCTGCTTCTCTGAAAATGTTGATGCATTTTTGCCAGTAAGATGCTTTTTTGGAACGGCGCAACATTTTAAAAACCTCATCCGTCAATTCATTATAAAAAGGAAGGATGATCTCAGGAGTATTATTTTTAAAAATACATTGTAAAAAAATATTGGTGATGTGTCCTGAAGTTGCATTTCTTTGTTTGATAAGATGACAGGCAGCAAGCTCTTCCAGGTTGATAAGATGAAAAACCTGGAAGTCTTTGCTGTTATCAAGAAAAACCAATTTCAGATTGAGCCTGTCAATACCAATCATATTTCGATTTATTACCTGCTTCTTGTCGATTGTAAGATTATTTTTGATCACAAAATCATCAAAAGCAGTGGTTAATTTCTTCCTCTCCTTTTTCTTTTTACTTCTGGTGATCCATGTCAGGATCATTCCAAAAAGGACAATACTTATGATAATAAAAAGTGCGATATAAAGAGTAGCATTCATCAGATAGTTTTATTTACTTTCCGGCGGAATTATTTACTTCCATAATCATAAAATCTTTTTTTCCTGAAGGAACATCCCAGCTTACCTTCTGCCCTTTTCTAAAACCGATCAGGGCTGTTCCGATAGGCGCCAGTACGGAAACTTTCTTCTGTTTAATGTCTGCTTTCTGAGGTAAAACAATGGTGATCGTCATCTCGCGTTTGGTTTGGAGATCTTTTACTACAACGGTAGAATCAAGTCTCACCACGTCAGAAGGAAAATCAACTTCTTCTACTACCTGTGCTTTTTGCAATTCGCCATACAATTTACTGACGTTTTCTTTTTCATTTACCTGCATCCCCTGCGGATTTTTTACACATCCGTTCAGAATTTCAAAATCTGTTTTCAAAAGAATTACGGGTGCTGTTTGAGTAAGTGTTGCTGTTGACATAGTTTTTGTTTTTAGTGTTTTTATAAATGGTTTTGATCTTATAGTTTTTTTGTTGCTATAAAACAGGGTAAGAAGTTTAAAATTTCTTCTTAAAAGAAATTTAAAGAGATTGATCAGCGAAAAAAAAGTAAATAATCCCCGTAACTTTTAAAGGTAGTACGGGGCAAAAGGTTCTAAGACTTTATATATTAATATGAAATGATCTGTAGAATGATCATTCCTGGAAATACAATCCCCTGAAGCCGCAGAAATATCTGCACTTCTGAAAGAAATTTCTTTTATGGATTGTATGATTTGCATTTGAATAAAAATACAAAATAAATGGGAAGCAGCAAAATTTAAAATGAAAAGAAAAATTTTTTTCCTTTAATCATCAATTCAATAATTGTCGCGAATGTTCTGGATAAATTGCTCAATTCCCTTGCGGATAGTGGTTGCAGAGCCACGGTGATTATTGACCAGGATTGAAAAGATCAGCAACTTGTTTTTGCGCGTATATAAAAATCCGCTGAGCGCCACTACTCCATTCAGCGTTCCTGTTTTTACAAAAATAGAACCGCTGTCTTTTAAATAATAATTACTGATCGTCCCCGTACCTCCGGTAGGCAAAATATTTTTGATCCTGTCCATTCCAAAGTCATTTTTCATTTTGTTGAGAATAAAAACAAAGTCCTTTGGCGAAAAAAGATCGTAGCGGCTAAGGCCTGAACCATCCACCCAGGAAGGTCTTTGTGGCATCTGGCTGTAGTCGGTCTTTAATAAGGTGTCAATGATTTTACGATCGCTCATTACACCCAGTAATCTTTCACTCACCATCAGTAAGCTCTGTTCGGCAAAAAAATTATCGCTCCGGTGCATCATCGGCTTTAATAATGAATCCGTTGGCTGCGAATAAATTATATGATTCATTTCTCCCGAATAGTTTTCTACTGTTGCGGTTGGAACGTGCAATGTGTCCTGTAAGAGATACAGCAGTGTTTTTCTATCAGGAGTAAAAGGAATTTCTTTGAAAGCTGATCTTCCGTTTGTAAATGTGAAGTTGTTGATGCCCCATGGTTTCATTACATTAAATCCGCCGGCTAAATTTTCTTTTATCGTGGATTTTTTCAGAAAATAGGAAGGGATAAAAGATAATGTGGTTGAATCAGTCCATTTTACTTTCAGCGTATTTCCATAAACCGGCATCTCGCTTCTTTGCGCCATATAATCTTCCATATAATCGTCCCAGCCCCAACCGGAACCCAGATAATCATCATATGTCGGGTTAACAACAAGAATTAATGAAAACTGTTTTAAAAAATTAAAAACGGGATTACTGGTATAATCAGGATGCAGGAAAGACGGATCAGCCATGCCTTTGATCAAAATTGTTGTATCATTGATCTGGTCGTATTTTATGCCAATAAGACTATCGCCAAGGTATTTCATTGCAGCATAACAAGTGGCTAGTTTGGTATTACTGGCAGGAGTAAAATATTTATCTGCCTGGTAATTGTACCAATACTTTCCGGTGGCTGGTTCATAAACGGAAATACCAGTATGGGCATGCTCAAACGCTTCTTTATTTAAAACATCATTTGCATATCGGTTTATCTTTTTTGAAACTGAGCACGAAGAAAACAAGATGGCAGAAATAATGGAAGCAGTAAGAAATTTTTTCATGGTTCAAAATACAAAGAAATATTTACAGGCACGAAAATAACGTTAGTCTTTAATGCATTTTCAATCAGTGCTGAAACTCCGGACCTTCATTTCCTAATTTTCTTTTTGCATGATTTCCGTAGAAACTTTTTGCTTCCTCTTTTCTTTTTTGTGTAAAGATTACTACAATAACTTAGTTTAAGTATCACGATTCCGGTTTTAATAACCAATATTAAAGGTATAATCAAGTACTTAATAATATTTGATTTTCTTAATTTGCCTGTGCAGATGGAAAAGCACATTTACAGCCGGAAGAATTTTTAGAAGATTTGCCTTTACAATGTCCTGTTTTAAAAATAAACGAGCATTTTGATCACCATTTTCAAAAAATGATTTGTTGATATTGCTTATGCCCTTCAGGTTCAATATCCCGCCTGCTTTAACAACTTTATTAAGCGGATGCCCGGCACAGGGTCTAAATCCGTCAGAGAACATTTGGTTTGAATCTCTTAATGATTGGTTTGATAATCATTACCTGGAGAAGTAATCTGTACCTACTTTTGCATTAAATAAGAACTTTAGGGATATAATGCTTAATAAAGATATTTTCGATAGATTGAAGGCCGGAGAACCAATCCCCCTGGATGACCCTCAGTACTACAAAATACAGGAAGTCGTTAACCGCACCATTGAATTATCTGCACAACTAAATACGTCCACAACGATTAACGAAATAAGGGAAAGACTGGGCGAAATCACCGGCAGTATTATAGATGAAAGTACCACCATCTTTGCTCCTTTCTACACCAATTTTGGACGTTTTACTAACATTGGTAAAAACGTTTTTATCAATCATGCCTGCTCTTTTTTAGATATGGGCGGCATTACCATTGAAGATGAAGTATTGATAGGCCCAAGAGTTAATCTGGTAACCGAAAATCATCCGCTGGATCCTGACAACAGGAGAGCACTGATTACAAAACCTGTTGTGATAAAACGCAAAGCATGGATAGGTGCAGCAGCTACGATATTGCCGGGAGTAACAATTGGTGAAAACTCTGTTGTGGCAGCAGGAGCAGTGGTTACGAAGGATGTTCCTGACAATGTAATTATCGGCGGGGTACCTGCAAAAATCATTAAATCAATTGAAACCAAAACTTAAAATGACTTTATCGTTTAGCCGGCATAAACGATTGAGGAGCAGAGATAGTAATTGGTTTGATTTATGTGAGAGAAATTAGCACAAATTTTTTCTTAATTCATTTAATAAAAAATATCTACATGGAAGCAGTAAAATCAACATCAGAAGGAGCAAAACGGGTTAATGCAAAACGAGTAAAGGCATTTGGCACAGAAGCAGCTACAGAGCCTTTGGAACAATTGAATATTGAAAGAAGAAAACCAACGCCGCATGATGTCGAAATTGAAATCCTCTTTTGTGGTGTTTGCCACTCTGATCTTCATACAGCCAGGAATGAATGGCATAGCACGGTATATCCGTGTGTTCCCGGGCATGAAATAGTGGGAAAAGTAGTAAACGTAGGAAATCATGTTACCAAATTTAAAGTAGGTGATTTGGCGGCTGTCGGCTGCATGGTAGATAGTTGCCGCGAATGTGACTATTGTAAAGAAGGCCTCGAACAATATTGTGAAGAGGGAAATACCGGAACTTATAATTCCCCGGATAAACATCTTGGAGGCCGCACTTATGGCGGCTATTCAGAAAGCATTGTGGTGGATGAGGCTTTTGTTTTACAGGTGCCTGAAAACCTGGATCTGGCAGCAACTGCGCCGCTTCTGTGCGCTGGCATTACTACCTATTCGCCGCTCAAACACTGGAATGTTGGCCCCGGTAAAAAAGTAGGAATTGTAGGAATTGGCGGCCTGGGTCATATGGGCGTGAAACTTGCCAAAGCTATGGGTGCTGAAGTAATTGTATTTACTACTTCGCCTTCAAAGTTTGAAGATGCGAGGCGATTGGGCGCTGATGATGTGGTGCTTTCTAAAGATGAAGAACAAATGAGAAAATATGCAGGTAAGCTTCATTTTGTTTTGGATGCCGTTTCCGCAAAACATGACATCAATGCATATTTAAATCTGCTAAGAGTGGATGGTGCTTTGGCCTTAGTGGGCGCTCCGGAAGATCCGCTTCCTGTGGCAGCATTCAGCCTGATTCCTTACAGAAGAAGCTTCGCCGGTTCTATGATTGGAGGCATCGCTGAAACACAGGAGATGCTTGACTTTTGTGGCAAACACAATATTGTTTCCGATATCGAAATGATCAACATTCAGCAGATCAACGAAGCGTATGAACGTTTATTGAAAGGTGATGTGAAGTACCGTTTTGTGATTGATATGGCATCGTTGAAACAGTAAGTTAAATCATTTCAGAAATCTCCTGAATTCAGTAATAATAAAATGGCAAGAATATTTATCACCGGCTCGGCAGATGGACTTGGGCAATTGGCAGCAAAAGCGCTTATTGACCGCGGTCACAAGGTAGTACTTCATGCACGTAATGAAAAAAGAGCACAGGAAGCCTTGAATAAAATACCACGTGCAGAAGCGGTGGTAACAGCAGATCTTTCCAATATAGAAGAAACAAAAGAACTCGCGTCAAAAGTGAATGCTTTAGGATCATTTGATGCTGTGATCCACAATGCAGGTGTTTATCAGATTTCATCAAAAGAAATTTTTGCTGTTAATACATTAGCGCCGTATGTCCTTACCTGCCTGGTAAAAAAGCCAAAGCGATTGATCTATCTGAGCTCGGATATGCATCTGCATGGTCATGCAAACGTGGAAAGCTTTAAAGCCAACATTGATCGTATTACTTACTCTGATTCGAAGCTGCATGTGTTGATGCTTTGCAAGGCAGTTGCCCGCAAATGGCCTGACGTTTATGCCAACGCTTTGGATCCCGGTTGGGTGCCTACAAAAATGGGAGGAGCCGGTGCACCTGATAACTTGCAAAAAGGTTATGAAACGCAGGTGTGGCTTGCCATTAGTAGTGATGACGTGGCAAAGGTAAGCGGTCATTTTTTTTATCATAAGAAAGAAGCACGCTATAACCGCGAAGCAGATGATGTGCAGTTACAGGAGCAATTTCTGAATGCATGCAAAGAGATCACAGGCGTTTCATTTCCATCAGAATAAATACAATTATAACAACCGGCATAAAATGAATACTAACAAAAACCTTCACAATTAAAAATACAAACACTATGGAAGCAACAAATTCTGAAAACAGCATTTTTCCTAAAGGTGAACCAGGTTCAAAAGATTATTTTGCCGGAAGTACCATGGTAACGCTCTTACTTTCAAAAGACAAAAACAATGAATTTTCCATTGGCAATGTAGTCTTTGAACCTGGCGCCCGAACCAACTGGCATACTCATCCGAAAGGACAGGTTTTATTGGTTACTGAAGGACAGGGTTTTTACCAGGAAAAAGGCAAACCCGCACGACCACTTAAAAAAGGTGACGTAGTAAACATTCCTGAAAATGTAGAACATTGGCATGGCGCCTCTGCTCAAAACAAACTCGTTCACATTGCCATCACCAATTATAAAAGGGACGAGAATGTGGTTTGGCTAAAACCTGTGACTGATAAAGAATACGAGGAGGTTAACAAAAAATAAAAGCTGATTATGAATAGAAAAAGCTTACTAAGTCAGCTGCTGCTTTTTGTTTTGATACTAAATACAAACATCATGAATGCACAAAATAACACGATCAACAGCGAGTCTTTAAATGCACAACAGCAAAGCCTTGTAAAGATATCTGCATTAACTTCTGTTGGAAATCTGGAACGATTGAAAGCAGAATTAAACGCCGGGCTTGATGCGGGACTTACCATTAATGAAATCAAAGAAGTCCTTGTACAACTTTATGCTTATAGTGGTTTTCCGAGAAGCCTGAACGGCATCAGCACTTTTATGAATGTGTTGGAAGAAAGAAAAGCAAAAGGCATCAGCGATAAAGAAGGAAAGGAATTTGCGGCAGGTAATGAAACCGGAGATAAATACGAACAGGGAAGAAAGGTATTGGAAACTTTGACAAAAACGCCACAAACAAAGCCTGCACCAGGTTTTGGAGTGTTTGCGCCACGGATCGATGCATTTTTAAAAGAGCATTTGTTTGCAGATATTTTTGAAAGCGATGTGCTTACCTATCAGCAACGGGAAATGATTACCATTGCTGCATTGACTGCAATGACGGGAGCAACTCCGCAATTGCAGGCGCACTTGGCAATGGGAAAAAACACGGGTATCACTGAAGGGCAATTGCTGCAGATTGCGGATTTGATTGAGCAGGAAATTAGTATCACACAGGCAAATATTTTAAGAAAGTTATTGTCAAAACCGACTGTCGCCATTCCGGAACCGGACATGATTGTCCGGATTTCTGAAATAGAAATTGTGCCTGAATACCGGGAAGAATATAACGCCATCCTGAAAGAAGAAGAAGTGGCATCTGTAAAAAAAGAACCGGGTGTGATTGCCATTTTCCCGATGTATGAAAAAGAAAATCCAAATCAAATAAGGATAGTGGAAATATATGCGAATAATGCAGCTTATCATTCGCATTTGAAAACTCCTCATTTTCAGCATTACAAAACGAATACGCTCAAGATGGTGAAATCATTGAAACTTGTGGACATGGAGAGCCTTGACGAAGAAACGATGTTGGAAATTTTTAAAAAATTAAAATAGGAAAGCAAGTCATTGGCCAATCATGCTGCAAACCTTCGTCTAAATCCATTCTTCTTTTGTCTGGTCAATTAAATTCCTGTAATCAGTAAACTATCTTGTATCCATTCCACCAGGAACCTTGTGCATTTTTCTATGCTTTATGCCTTTTTATAAAAATGCCTTAAACCTGGAAAACTTCTAATAAAACCTGCGTCAAAACCGAACGCATGGTGTATCAAAACCGTACACTTTTAAATACACTAAAAGTATAACTGCTTAATAAACAACCACTTCTTAAACGGCATTATGTTAGTGAAATAATTAAAGCACCTTCATTCCTGAGGTGCTTTCTGTGTCTATCGGTATCGTAGAGATGTTCTGGGTTTTCTATACTGATTCATTTAACTGAAAATAAAAACCAGCATGTTTACTAATTTTTTCAAAATAGCTTTTAGAAACCTTACAAGACATAAAGGCTTTTCGTTCATCAATATTGCAGGTCTTACACTCGGGCTTACTGCTTGTATTTTAATCGGCCTTTTTGTTTGGGATGAAAATCAATATGATAAATTCCTTCCGGACGGAGACCAGGTTTACCGGGTTTATAATCACTATACCAGTAATGAAGGCGGTGAGGATCGCGCAATTGCTTCCCCGATGTTTGCAACTACTTTGCAACAGGATTTTCCTGAAGTGGAACAAACAGCAAGGATATTAATGCAGCCTGAAAACAAAACCCTTTTTGAAAACGGTGATAAGAAAATATATGAACAGGAAGGGTTTTATGCTGATTCAACTTTCTTCGATGTATTTCCGCTTTCGTTTAAATATGGCTCACCTGTAAAAGTTCTCGATGATCCTGCTTCCATAGTGATTTCCATGCCGCTTGCCGAACGTTTTTTTGCTAATGATAATCCGGTTGGTAAACAATTGCTGGTGGACAAATCTCCATTCACAGTAAGAGGGGTGTTTGTAAAAAATCCAAAGTTTCATTTACAGTTTGATTATGTGCTGCCACTTGCTGCTGCACAATTGCCAAAGGATCGGATGCAAAGCTGGCAATGGCAACAGTTTTACAATTATGCAAAATTAAAAAAGGGAACAAATGCCGGTTTGTTGGAAACTAAGTTCCAGGCAGATGTAAAAAAGAAATCGGATCCGTTTATGAAAGAGTTGCATGGTTCGAATAAACCTATGTTTCAAGCCTTAAAAGATATTCATCTTTATTCGGCCAACTTCAAATTTGACAATGCGCAAAGAGGGAATATCACGTATGTGCGTGCGCTCACCATTATTGCCATTTTTATCTTATTGATCGCATGTTTCAACTTTATCAATCTTGCAACAGCAAAATCATTGCAAAGGGCAAAAGAAGTTGGCGTGCGAAAAGCGATTGGCGCAGAGAGAAAACAGCTGATGTTTCAATTTGTAGGCGAAACGATATTGCTTACTTTTATCAGCATTCTTATTTCCATTGCTCTTGCTATTTTGTTTTTGCCGTGGTTAAATCATTTTACCGGAAAAAATATTTCATTGGCTCTTTTTGCCAATCCGGTTGTCATTTTATTATTCATTGCATTAACCTTAATTGTTGGGATTCTTGCAGGCTTTTACCCGGCGCTTGTTTTATCGAACTTTAAACCGGTAAAAGTTTTAAAAGGAACCATGTCTGCAAATGCAGATGCCGGAAAAACTCCATGGCTTCGTCACAGCCTTGTAGTTGTTCAATTTACGTTTTCTGTCCTTCTTATCATCAGCGCTATTGTTGTTTTCAGGCAGGTAAATTATCTGCACAATAAAGATATTGGATTCAGCAAAGACCAGATCATGTTTTTCCCTATGCGCGGCGATAATATGTTTAAGAATGATCAGGCATTTAAGAATGAACTCACTCAAATTCCCGGTGTTTCCTCCGTCTCTATTGGTTATGGTTTTCCGGGCGATGCTGTTGCAGGTGATGAAATTATGGTTCCTAAAAATGGTAAGCAGGAAAAGGAACCGGCCACGCAACTGATGGTGGATTACGACTACATCAAAACCCTGGGTTTACAATTAGTTGCAGGAAGAGACTTTTCTAAAGAAATGGGAACGGATAAAGATCATGCGTGGATCATCAATGAAACTGCCGTGAAACAATTGGGGTTTGGAACGCCGCAAAAAGCACTTGGACAAAAATTATATTGGCATGTGTGGAATAATATTAATCCCGATTCCATCAAAGAAGGACAGGTGATCGGTGTAGTAAAAGACTTCAATTACAAAAGCTTGTACGATAAAGTGGAAACAACAGTGCTGCAGATCTTTCCGGATGCAGCGTGGAAAGTTGCAGTAAAAATGAAAACTGCTGACATAGGCAAAACCATCAGCCAGGTAAAAAATATCTGGAATCAGTTTACCCCCGATTATCCAATCGAATATAAATTTCTGGATGAAAATTTTGAGCAGATGTATAAGTCAGAAGATAAATTAAGATCACTGCTCTGGGTATTTACATCGTTGGCCATTTTTGTCGGATGCCTTGGCTTGTTTGGCCTCGCAGCTTATACTGCTGAAAGGAGAACAAAAGAAATAGGCATCAGAAAAGTTTTGGGTGCAAGCACCAACGGCATTGTAGTGCTTTTATCAAAAGACTTTGTGAAACTCGTTATTATTTCATTGTTGGTTGCGTCGCCCGTTGCCTGGTATTTTATGAATAAATGGCTTCAGGATTTTGCTTATCGTATCAGTATCAGTTGGTGGATATTTATGGCGGCGGCCGTATTAACCATTTTAATTGCCTTGCTGACAGTCAGCTTCCAGGCAATAAAGGCCGCGGTGGCAAATCCGGTGAAGAGTTTGAGAAGTGAGTAATGTGCTGATTAGATGATGTGCTAATGAAAGAATGAAGAAATATGAAAATTGGAAAATGAAATGATCAACAACGGTAATGCACACGAAAGGATTTAAAAATATCAATGTAAAGTATTTATCACTTTACTAACTACAACTAAAAAACCCAAAAAGATGTTCAGGAATTATTTCAAAACCGCATTCAGAAACTTTAGCCGCAATAAAAGTTATGCGCTCATTAATACCTTTGGTTTGGCAGTAGGAATTGCAGCGTGTTTGCTTATTTTCCTGGTTGTACAATTTGAAAGCAGTTTCGATAATTTTCATCGAAAGAAAGATAATATTTATCGTGTAAGCACAGAATTCCATAACCAGGATGGGGTAAGTTATTCTGATGGTGTTGCTTTTCCCGTTGCAAAAGGTTTGCGCATTGATTTTCCGCAGATAAAAGAAGTGGCTTCTATTTATCGAAATGGAGGGCAAATAACGATTGAAGGTGGAGGAAATCAACCAAAGAAATTACAGGAAGATAATTTTTATTATGCCGAGCCGCAGTTCTTCAGCATTTTCAACTTTCCATTTCTTGCCGGCAATGCAAAAGCCGCATTGAATGATCCGAATAGTGCAGTACTTACACAAGCAACAGCAGAAAAGTATTTCGGTAATTGGAAAAATGCGCTTGGCAAAACCATAATGTATAACCACAAAGCGCTTTTTACAGTGAAAGGCATTCTGAAAAATATTCCGCACAATTCAGATTTTCCTTTAGGTGTTGTTGTTGCTTATTCCGCTCTTCAAAATACTGAACGAAAAAGGAATTTAAGCGATTGGGTAAGCACGTTCAGTGAGGCATATACATTTGTTGTGTTGCCGTCGCATTTGCCTGCAAATAAATTTAATGCTGAACTGAAAACATTCGCCAAAAAACATAAACCAGCAGAATATGCCGGTGATAGTTTCGTCGCACAACCTTTATCCGAAATTCACTATGATGACAGGTTTGGTAATTTTAACGGGCATACATTTAGTCACTCGCTTATCAATGTATTATCCCTCATTGGGATTTTCCTTATAATGATCGCCTGTGTAAACTTTATAAACCTTGCAACAGCACAAGCGGTAAACCGGGCAAAAGAAGTTGGAGTGAGAAAAGTTTTAGGAAGCAACCGCTTGCAACTTGCGAGACAGTTCTTAGCAGAAACAGCATTGATCGTTTTTGTTGCATTGCTTCTTGCTATCGGCATTGCTACCCTTACTTTACCCTATTTAAATAACCTGCTTCAGGTACATATGACAATGAGTTTCATTGCCAATCCTGGAGTGATATTGTTTGTGGTTGCAACGGCGATCCTCGTTACACTTTTATCGGGTATCTATCCCGCAGTTATTTTATCAGGCTTCAATCCAATTACCGCTTTAAAAAGTAAGATAACGGCTAAAATGGTAGGCGGTATTTCTTTAAGAAGAGGATTGGTTGTTTTGCAATTTGTAATAGCACAGGTTTTGATCATTGGCATGTTTGTGGTGGTTAGCCAAATGAATTATTTCAGAAACGCATCCCTTGGTTTTGACAAAGCTGCTATCATTAATGTTCCCGTTCCCGGCGACAGCATTAATCACACAAAAATTGATTATTTGCGCAATCAACTACTTGCCAATCAAAACATAAAGGATGTTAGTTTTAGTTATGGAAGCCCTTCTTCTGAGGGAAACTGGAATAGTGATTTTAAATTTAATCATTCAAGCAAAACAACAGACTTCAGTGCCAACCTGAAATGGGCTGATCCTGATTATTTCAAAACATACAATCTTCAATTTGTTGCAGGCAGACCTTATTATCCGGGCGATACAGTTCGTGAATTTGTAGTGAACGAAACGCTCCTAAAAAAGTTGGGAGTAACCAATCCACAAGATGCTATTGGCAAGCAAATGGATTTTTGGGATGGCGGAAAGGTTGGAAATATTGTGGGTGTAATAAAGGATTTTAATTCCCTTTCTTTACGTGAACCAATCGCACCAGTCGTATTAAGTACGTGGAAAGCTGTTTATCAAACTATAAACATAAAAATAAGACCGGGCACACAAAAAGCAGTGTTGCCATTTGTAGAAAGATTATGGACGAGTGAGTATCCGGATTACGTTTATGATTATAAATTCCTTGATAAAACGATAGAAAACTTTTACAAACAGGAAGACCAGCTTTCACAGCTTTATAAAATCTTCGCCGGCATTGCTATTTTTATTTCCTGCCTTGGCTTGTATGGATTGATTTCTTTTATGGCTGCACAGCGAACAAAAGAAGTCGGCATTCGCAAAGTGTTGGGTGCATCCGCCAGAAGCATCATTTATTTGTTATCAAAAGAACTTACGGTTCTCATCATGATTGCATTTGTAATTTCTGCTCCAATAGCCTGGTACATTATGCATAAATGGCTACAGAATTATACCTACAGAATTCCTTTGGGTGTATCCATCTTTATTCTTGCCATCATCAGTTCTATTGTTATTGCTTGGATAACGGTTGCATACAGGGCAATAAAAGCGGCAATGACGAACCCGGTGAAGAGTTTGAGAAGTGAGTGATTTGATAATTTGAAAATGTGAAAATTGGAAAATATCTTGATATAACAGGGATGTATAAACGAAAAGTATTTGAAAATAAAAATTTGGATTATTTCTCTGTTAACTAATTAGGAACTAAAAAGTAAAAATCATGTTCAAAAACTATTTCATAACCGCATGGCGCAATTTGATTAGAAACAAAGTGCACTCTGCGATCAATATTACCGGTCTTTCGGTGGGAATGGCTGTGGCAATATTGATTGGTCTTTGGATCCATGATGAACTTTCTTTTAATAAGAATTTCTCCAACTACAGGCGCATTGCCCAGGTAATGCAACACCAAACCTTTAACGGGGACGTAGATACGCAATATTCACTCCCTTACTTGATGGGAAGTGAATTGAAAAAAGATTATGCCGGCGATTTCAAATATATCAGCATGTCTTCGTGGAATAATCAACACATCATAAAGCATGGAGATAAAATGATCACTCAAAGCGGCAGCTTTATGGAACCGTCCATTACTGAAATGCTTTCCTTAAAAATGATTGAAGGTGAAAGAAGCGCTTTAAAAGATTATAATTCCATACTGCTCTCCTCCTCTTCGGCAAAAGCTATTTTTGGTACTGCTGACCCGATGAATCAGCTTCTTAAAATTGATAATAAGTTTGATGTAAAAGTAGAAGGTGTTTATGAGGATTTACCTTACAATTCAAGCTTCAAAGATCTTTCTTTCATAGCTCCGTGGCAATTATACATCGATAATAATAACTGGATGGAAAAAGCTACCAATCCATGGCGCAACAATTCTTTCCAGGCTTTGGTGCAAATTGCTGATAATGCTGACATGCAAAAGGTGTCAGAGAAGATAAAAGATTCCAAGCTGAAAAATGTTACACCGGCTGATGCTGCATTTAAGCCTGCAGTTTTTTTACTCCCGATGAGTAAATGGCATCTATATTCAGAATTCAAAAATGGTATTAATGTAGGTGGCAGAATTCAGTTTGTCTGGTTATTTGGTTTCATAGGTTTTTTTGTTTTGCTTCTTGCCTGTATCAATTTTATGAATCTGAGCACGGCAAGGTCCGAAAAGAGAGCGAAAGAAGTTGGTATCCGGAAAACGATCGGATCTGTGCGCGGACAATTAATAAAACAATTTTTTTCTGAATCATTATTAATTACTTTTTTTTCTTTTGCCTTATCTCTCATCCTGGTGCAAATTATTCTTCCATCATTTAACCTGGTTGCAGATAAAAAGATTTCTATTCCATGGGAAAATCCTTTTTTCTGGATTTCCGGAATTTTATTTACTGTAATTACAGGATTTATCGCAGGAAGCTATCCGGCATTATATTTATCCTCATTTAAGCCTGTAAAAGTTCTGAAAGGAACGTTTCGCGTAGGCCGGTTTGCTTCTCTTCCCCGGAAAGTACTGGTAGTACTGCAATTTACAGTATCAGTGATTTTAATTATTGGAACCATCGTTGTTTTTAACCAGATACAATTTGCAAAAAGCCGTCCTGTCGGATATAGCCGTGACGGATTGATAACTGTGCCGATGACCACAGAAGATATTCACAAACATTTTGAAGCGGTAAGTACTGATTTAAAAAATTCAGGAGCAGTTTCTGAAATTGCTGAATCATCAAGTGCAACCTACTATGTGGATGAAACAGATAATGGATTTACGTGGCAGGGAAAAGATCCTTCATTGCAGGGAGATTTTAATGTTGTATTTATTTCAAAAGATTTTGGCAAAACAATAGGATGGAAGTTTAAGGAAGGCCGTGATTTTTCAAAGGAATTTCCGACAGATTCATCAGGAATCATTTTGAATGAAGCTGCTGTAAAATTTATGAACATTAAAAATCCTGTTGGAAAAATTATTAATTGGGATGGTAATCTTTATCATGTAATAGGCGTGGTGAAGGATATGATCATGCAATCACCTTACGAGCCCGTATTCAGAACAGTATTTGTTACCAACAATGACCCTCAGCAGGTTATAGATATCCGGGTAAATCCCTCGGCGAATATGCATGATGCGATTGCAAAAATAGGTTCTGTTTTCCGTAAATACAGTCCGGATCAGCCATTTGATTATCATTTTGCAGATGATGAGTATGCAAAAAAATTTGGTGACGAGGAACGCATTGGCAAGCTCACCGGCTTCTTTGCTATTCTTGCCATTTTCATTTCATGCCTTGGATTATTCGGCATGGCGTCTTTTATGGCAGAGCAAAGGGTAAAAGAAATTGGAGTGCGAAAAGTTTTGGGCGCAACTGTATTCAATTTATGGAGACTGATGTCAAAAGATTTTATCATACTGGTGTTTGTATCACTTTTGTTAGCAATGCCTGTTGCCTATTATTTTATGCATAGCTGGTTGCAGAATTATCAATACCGGACAAACTTAGCCTGGTGGATTTTTGCCTCGGCGGGTATGGGCGCATTGCTGATTACATTGGTTACAGTTAGCTATCAGGCAATAAAAGCAGCAATAGCCAATCCGGTAGAAAGTTTGAGAAGTGAGTAGTAGGCTAATGATGGAAATAGAAATCTTGAATATTTGTTGGTTTACTCTAAAATAACATTAATCATTAACGAAAAATAAAATGATAAAAAATTATTTCAAAACAGCCTGGAGAAATCTGATAAAGAATAAAGTTTTTTCTATTATCAATATTATGGGATTAACCATAGGCATCACAGTTTGCATGATGATATTTTTGTTCATCGTGAATGAATTTAGTTTTGATAACTTTCATAAAGATGGCGCCCGGATTTACAGGCTAATGCGTGGCTTTGAGAAGGAAGGGAAGTTGGCTAATGTTGCGTATGTATCTGGTCCATACGCTCCGGCATTAATGAACGACTTTGGCGGAGATATTCAAAGTACAGTTCGCCTGAATACCAATGACAACCTCATTACTATTGACAATCGCTCTTTTCATGAAAAGAAAGTAATTGATGCAGATAGCAACTTTTTCAGGTTCTTTTCTTTCCCTTTAATAAAAGGAAATCCACAAACTGTTTTGCAAGACCCGCATAGTGTAGTGTTAACAGAAAAAACAGCTAAGAAATATTTTGGTAGTATTGATAATGTTCTTGGAAAAACAATTGTGGTTGACAAAGATCTTCCGCTCAAAATCACCGGAATCGCCAAAGATGTTCCATCCAATTCGCATATTGAATTTGATTTGGTCCTTCCACTTGCAAATTATAAAGACGCTACCTGGATGACCTCATGGATCAATAATGGCGTTTATACGTATGTAAAACTGCAGCCACATGTAGCCAAAGCCCAGGTTGAAAAACAACTGCCTGCATTTTTGGAAAAATATATGGGCAGTGATATCCGCAAATACGGTTTATATCATTATAAATTGTCGCTCACCCCACTCAAAGATGTATATTTTGATGATGCAGCTTTAGATGGTATCAAACATGGGGATAAAAGGGTCGTATATATTTTCTTCTCCATTGCTGTTTTAATTTTATTGATTGCGTGTATCAATTTTATGAATTTATCTACGATTCGCGGAGCAGAAAGGTCAAAAGAAGTTGGATTAAGAAAAGTATTAGGTGCACTCCGCAATAATCTTGTATGGCAATTTATTGGCGAATCGGTTTTGCTGGCACTTGTTTCATGTGTGTTTGCAATTGCACTGCTTGTGTTGATCATGCCGTGGTATGATCAGCTGCTTGGCTATTCATTAACCGTATCATGGAATATGATTTCCATCTGGTTATTTCTTGCAGGCGTTATTATTGTTGTAGGATTTTTAGCTGGCAGTTATCCGGCATTTTTTCTTTCAGCATTTTCACCCATCGATGCTTTGAAAGGGAAGCTTCGCCTGGGCAAAGGTGGCTCTGCATTCAGGCAGGTTTTGGTAATTGTTCAATTCAGTATTACCGTATTTTTAATTGTATCAATGATCATCATTGCCAAACAAATGAGTTATGTAAAAAATAGACAGCTTGGTTATAACAAAGAACAAACCATGTTGGTACGCATTGATAACGACGACATCTATAAAAACAGGAATCTTTTCAAAAGTCAGTTGGAAAATGAAAGTGGTGTTCAATCAGTGTCACTGATGTCGGGCGAGCCAGGCGGTTTTTTCGACGGGCAGGTATTTGATGTGGAGGATCACAACGAACGATGGAATGCAAGAACAGAGTTTGCTGATTTTGAATTCGTAAAAACATTAGGCTTAAAAATTTTAGCTGGTAGAAATTTCTCTGCATCCTATCCGACGGACACTACCGATGCTGTGCTCATCAATAAAACTGCTGCAACAAAGCTTGGTTGGACACCGAAAAAGGCCATTGGTAAATGGATACAGAATACTATTCGTGATACTGCAAAGCGAAGAATAATTGGTGTAGTTGCTGATTTCAATTTTGAATCATTAAAAAGTAATATAGAGCCGCTGGTAATTGCACCGAATCCTGACAGGCGGGTCGCATTGGTAAAATTAAAGCCCGGAAATATAAAAGCAGGCGTTGCTCTTGTAGAAAAAACGTATAAGAACGTTGCTTCTGCATATCCCTTTGAATACCATTTTCTCGACGAACAGTTCAATGACCTTTATAAGAAAGACATTCGCCAGCAAACGATTTTATCGGTGTTTGCCTGCCTTGCCATTTTTGTTGCCTGTCTGGGATTGTTTGGCCTCGCTTCATTTACTACTACAAAACGGTTTAAGGAAATTGGCGTAAGAAAAGTTTTAGGTTCATCTGTAAAAGAGATTGTAGTATTATTATCAACAGATTTGCTGAAACCTGTAATAATTGCTACATGTATTGCTTTGCCCATTGGCTATTGGGCATCGGAAAAATGGCTACAAAATTTTGCTTACAAAACATCATTAAGCTGGTGGGTTTTTCTTGTTGCTGCGATCACAACCTTTGCAATTGCATTTGTTACCGTTTGTCTGAAGGCGATTAAAGCTGCGATAGCAAATCCGGTAGAAAGTTTGAGGAGCGAGTGATGAAAATTGAAATGTAAAAATTGGAAAATGTCTTGATATAACAGGATGCATAGACGGGAATTATTTGAAAATAAAAATTGGGATGATTGTTCGTTTACTGTATAACGGTTATGGATACACGAAAAGAAAAGTTACAATTATGTTTAAAAATTATTTCAAAATCGCTTTCAGAAATTTATGGAGAAATAAAGGTTTTTCTGCCATAAATATTTTTGGTCTTGCTATAGGAATGGCGAGTGCTTTATTAATTTTTCTTTGGATACAAAATGAAATGAGTATTGATCGTTTTCATAAAAAAGGGGACAGGATTTATGAAATGTATAACCGCTATAAAGATGCTGAAGGAAATGTATGGGCAACGCCCAATACACCCAAAATATTGGCCACCACATTAAGAAAAGATTATCCCGAAGTGGAAGACGTAGTACGGTTTAATAATATCACTTTCCTTCTTACAGCCGGGGATAAAAGATTAAATAAACAAGGCGCTTTTGTTGACAGTGGCTTCCTGAATGTTTTTTCATTTCCGCTTTTGGAAGGAAACCCAAAGGACGCGCTGAAAGGGAGTTACAGCATAGTGCTTACCAAAAAATTTGCAAAAGCATTATTCGGCAATGAAGAAGCAATGGGTAAAATTGTTCGTGTTGACAGTGTGAATAATTGCACAGTCACCGGCATTTTAAAAGACCTTCCCAATAATACCCAATTTGAATTTGATTATCTGCTGCCATGGGCGTATATGCACAAACTGGGATGGGACGACGAGTACTGGGGAAATAATTCTGTAAACACTTATACATTATTAAAACCCCAAGCTTCCGAAGCTGCTTTTGATGCCAAAATAAAAAACATTACTATTGACCATACGAAGGGTACAGTATATGCTTCAACAAATGAAGTGTTTACTCAGCCAATGAACCGCGCTTATTTGTATGCAAAATCTGATAATGGGAAATTGGTAGCCGGCCAAATTGAGACAGTGCGGTTGTTTGGATTGATTGCTGCTTTTATTTTATTGATTGCCTGCATCAACTTTATGAATTTAAGTACAGCAAGAAGTGAGAAACGCGCTAAAGAAGTAGGGATAAGAAAAGTGGTAGGAGCGCAGAAGAAATCCCTGATCCTTCAGTTTTTAGGAGAAAGTATTTTGATAAGCCTGATAGCATTTGTTGTTGCTTTATTTTTGGTACAAATTAGTTTAAGCGCATTTAATGAATTAACCGGCAAACAGCTTTTTATTAATTACAGCGATCCGCTTCTGTGGCTGTTTTCAGCGGCATTTGTTTTATTCACAAGTATTCTTGCCGGAAGTTATCCTGCTTTTTATCTCTCTGCTTTTAACCCGGTAAAAGTATTGAAAGGAGCTTTTAAAAAAACAAACGCATTGATCGCTCCGCGGAAAGTTTTGGTTGTGGTTCAATTTACGTTTGCTATTATCTTAATTATATCTACCATTATCGTGGTACGGCAAATTCAATACGCCACCAACAGGGATGCAGGTTACAACCGCAATAACCTTATTTATTTATTTACACAAGGCGACGTGGGCAAACATTTCCAGTCTATAAAAAATGAATTATTAAATTCCGGTGTTGCCGTTTCTGTTACCCAATCAGCCAATCCGATTACGCAAAGATGGAGCGATGGCGCGGGTTATCAGTGGAATGGGAGTTCGAAAGCAGATGAAAAAATTGATTTTTTGCGGTTAGGCTCAGATGCAGATTTCGTCAAAACTATGGGCGTGAAATTAGTGGAAGGCCGTGATATAGATGTATATAAATTTCCAACAGACAGCAATGCAATTGTTCTTAATGAAGCAGCCGTAAAAGCCATGCATGTAAAAAACCCGTTAGGATTAATCATAAGGCAGCCAGGCGATTCCGTACGACTTCATGTGATAGGCGTTATAAAAGATTTTGTCATAGAATCTCCATTTCAGCAACAGGTAAGCCCGCTAATGATTTTTGGACCGGGCCACATGTTTGCCCAGGTAGTGCATATAAAACTGAACCCCGACAAATCTACTTCTGTAGCATTAGCGGGCGTGCAGGCCATCTTTAAAAAATATAACCCGCAATATCCGCCTGATTATGTTTTTGTAGATGAATCTTATGCTAAAAAATTTCAGAATGCACAACGTACAGCTACGCTTGCTGAGCTGTTTGCGGCGCTTACCATTTTCATTTCCTGTCTTGGTCTTTTTGGCCTTGCAACTTACATGGCCGAAAACAGGATCAAAGAAATTGGGGTGCGGAAAGTGTTGGGAGCTTCAGTTACAAGCATCACAACTCTTTTATCAAAAGACTTTTTAAAGCTCGTAATTATTTCATTCATCATTGCAGTGCCAATCGCATGGTGGTCAATGAATTCATGGCTTCAATCTTTTACTTATCGGATCAGCATACAATGGTGGGTGTTTGCTTTGGCAGGAATGTTATCAGTCCTCATTGCAATAATTACAGTTAGCTATCAGGCAATAAAAGCAGCAATAGCTAATCCGGTGAAGAGTTTGAGAAGTGAGTAATGTGCTGATTGCCTAATAAGAAGCACGAATTAGGAATTAAGAATTAGAATTAAAAAATAAAAACTATTACCATGTTTAAAAATTATTTTAAAAACGCATGGAGAAATTTAACGGGCAACAAATTTTACAGCCTCATAAATATCAGCGGCCTTGCGATCGGCCTGACAACAGCTATAATTCTATTGCTTTGGGTGCAAAATGAAAAAAGCTATAACAAGTTTAATAAAGATTATCAAAACATTTACCAACTGAGCACACATTTTACTGACAATGGCAAGGAAGTATGGACACAGGTACCAGGGCCGCTTTCTGTCTTTGCAAAATCCATTTCACAGGTAAAATCTGTAGTAAGGATTGTAACGGATTATGATCAGGTACTTTCCAACAGAGACCATAGTAAGATATTTGATGGCAACACTGTTGCAGCAGTGGACAGCAGTTTCTTTTCAGTCTTTAATTATTTGTTAGTAAAAGGAAGTAAAGAAGTTTTCTTGCCAAACAATCTTTCAGCGATTCTCACTCAAAAAACTGCAGCGAAGCTTTTTGGCAATGAAGACCCAATGGGAAAATCTGTCATTTATAACAACGATATTTTTACAGTGACAGGAGTTTTAAAAGATTTTCCTCAAAACTCTTCCCTCCAATATGATGCAATTTTTCCAATGAGTTATTATGGACAGCAATTTACGTTGAAAGGTGGAAATGGCGAATGGAAGACTATTGATACGGATCTGGGGAATTTCACATTTGAGACTTATGTAAAATTGCAACCCGGCGCTGACCCTGTGAAAACAGGGAAAGCATTTTCTTCTGCTTATAATAAAATGCGTAATGCTGATAGTGACGCGCGCTTTCAGTTAGAAAAAATTGCAGACATTCATTTGGTAAGTGCAGATGGAAATAATACTGCATTAAGAATGGTGCAGATATTTATGTTAATAGCGATTTTATTATTGCTCATTGCAGGAATTAATTATGTAAATCTCTGCACTGCCCGTTCGCTGACACGTGTAAAAGAAGTAAGCATCCGCAAAGTTGTCGGTGCAAAGAAAACGCAGCTTTTCTTGCAGTTTGTAACAGAAACATTTTTATTATTCTTTATAGCGATAGCCTTTTCTATCGTGCTGATTTTTTTGCTGATGCCTCTGTATAATGAGATATCCGGCGAAATACTCGGCTTTTCTTTGATGGACCCTGCTGCATGGGAAGTGATTCTTATTTCCATCGGAACCACAATTGTCGCTGCCAGTATCTACCCGGCTCTTTTATTGTCTTCTTTCAATCCCATACAATCTTTAAAAGGAAAAATCAGTGCGGGAATGGGAACTGTTTTATTCAGGAAGATACTGGTAGTTTTTCAGTTTGCCGTTTCGATTATTTTAATTGTAAGTACACTGGTAATCAGCCACCAGATGAAATTTATCAGAGATAAAAATCTTGGTTACGACAAAAGTTATGTACTTTCTATTCCGCTTCCAAATAAAGCAGAGGATCACATCGATGCCATTAAAAATCAACTGCGAAACCAGCAAGGGATCTTAAATGTTTCGTCAAGTGATATTGATAATATTTCAAACCTGCAGCGTTCCACAGGAGATATTAGCTGGTCTGGGAAACCGGATAATTTTGATATGATTATCACGGAGGCCAGAATCGACAAAGATTTTATTCCTACGATGAAAATGACCTTTAAGGAAGGAGGTAATTTTACAGGCGAACCATCAGACAGCGTCCATTATATTCTGAATGAGACAGCAGTTGACCAAATGAATTTAAAACCACCATATATAGGTCAGCAAATAAGTTTTCACAAGAATATAGGAACGATCACAGGAGTTTTGAGAGATTTTAATTTTAAATCACTAAAAGAAGAAATCTCACCGTTGATTTTTTCTTCCCGTTCCACTTGGGGAGGGCAAAATTTTTTGTACATCCGCACCACAGGCAAAGACGCGCGACATACGATTATCGCTGCTCAAACATTGTATAAAAAATATGCAGGAGACATTCCCTTCAACTACAATTTTGTGGACAAACAATTTGAGCATATGTATTTGTCTGATAAGCGCGCGGGCCTGCTTTTCAATCTTTTTGCCGGCCTTGTTATTTTTATTTCCTGCCTGGGTTTATTTGGCCTGGTTACTTATACTGCACGGGTAAGAACCAAAGAACTAAGCATAAGGAAAGTGCTGGGTGCGACTGTTATCCAAATAACAGCCCTGCTTTCAAAAGATTTTTTATTATTAGTATGCATTTCAATTATGATTGCTACTCCTTTTGCATGGTTCGGGATGAACAAATGGCTTCAAAGCTTTGCTTACCGCATTCATATTGCATGGTGGATTTTTATTGTTTCGGGATTCACTGCGCTATTAATTGCCTTACTAACGGTAAGTTTCCAGGCAATAAAAGCAGCAATAGCTAATCCGGTGAAGAGTTTGAGAAGTGAATAGTTAATATGAAAATTTGAAAATGAGAGAATTCGAAAATGTAAATCACACATCAAAAAATCACACATCAGAAATTATCCTCTATGTTTAAAAATTATTTCAAAACAGCTTTCAGAAGTTTGACGCGTAACAGGAGTTACACGATCATCAACATCGCCGGCCTGGCTGTCGGTATTGCCGTTTGTATGATCATTTTTATGATCATACAATTTCAAACCAGCTTCGATAATTTTCATTCAAAGAAAGATCACATCTATCGGGTATTAACTGAATCTCACCATGCAGATGCAGGCAATATTACTTACGCGAAAAATGTTCCGTTTCCAATGCCCGCAGGATTGAAAACAGAGTTTCCGCAACTTGAAGTGGCCCCGGTTTATGCAAGCCACAATGATGAGTTACAGGTTCCTGATGATAACGGAACTCCTGTGAAAAATTTTAAAGAACAGAGCGGTGTATTTTATACGTCGCCTTCATTTTTTAAAATATTTGATTTCCCTCTGCTCGCCGGCTCGTATGCCTCATTAAAAGACCCAAATAATGTATTGCTTACAAAAGAGATTGCAGAAACCTGGTTTGGAGATTGGAAAACAGCAATGGGTAAAACTATTAAAATAAGAGGATATTATAGTATAGGTCCGGGATTGTTTCAGTTCCCGCCGGTAGCGCTGAAAGTTTCAGGCGTTCTCGCTACGATACCCGCAAATACAGACTTCCAGCTAAAGCTGGTAGTTGCTTACGGCACAGATTTTACTGGTGATGAAAAATATGGATTTCAACAACCGGATTGGAAGGGAACAGCACCTGATTTTAGTTGCTTTGTTTTATTGCCACCAAATGTTTCTGTTGATAATTTTAATCGGCAACTAAGTGCCTACGCACGAAAGATGGTGCCACTCGACAATAAGGATAGTTATATGCTACAACCGGTAACTGCAGTGCATTATGATACAGAAGCAGGCGATTTCAGCAACAAAGCAATCACCCACGGGCTGCTTAATGTACTGTGGCTCATTTCAGCATTTATCCTGTTAATTGCATGTGTAAACTTTATCAATCTCTCCACTGCACAGGCTGTAAATCGTGCAAAAGAAATTGGCGTAAGAAAAGTTTTGGGGAGTAATAAATCGCAATTGCAAATTCAATTCATTGTTGAAACATTTTTGATAGTTTCAGGTGCTGTATTGCTTGCTGCAATTATTACCATTCTTGCACTGCCTTCAGTAAATCAATTGTTAGACCTTTCGCTTTCATTCAACATACTAAAGGATCCCGCAATTATTTTATTTCTTTTCGCTGTAACAATTGTTGTAACTGCGCTCGCCGGTTTTTATCCTTCTATTGTATTATCACGTTTCAATCCTGTTACTGCTTTGAAGAGTAAGGTCACAGCAAATACTACAAAAGGAATTTCATTAAGAAGAGGATTGGTAGTATTTCAATTCATTATTGCACAGGCGCTCATCATAGGAACACTCATCATTGTAAAGCAGATGGATTATTTTATGAATCAGCCCTTGGGATTTGATAAAGATGCCATTGTAAATGTTCCCTTCAGACCGGATAGTACAGGCAGCAAGCTGACTGGTTATTTAAGACAACAGTTATTGAACATAAACGGCGTGCAGGCAGTAAGCTTCAGTTCCAACACTCCGGTTGAAGATAATGATGACAAGTGGACCTCATTCAAATTTGATAATACAATAAAGGATGCAGACTTCCAGGCCATTACCAAATTTGCCGACAATGACTATGTGCCGACTTATAAATTACAATTAATAGCAGGAAGAAATTTAGAACCTTCCGGTTGGACAAAAGAATTCTTGGTGAATGAATCATTCGTAAAAAGTTTAGGACTTAAAAAACCGGAAGATATAATTGGCAAAGAAGTAAGCATCATGGATGGTTTGATAAAATGTCCCGTTGTTGGTGTATTGAAAGATTTTAATGACAGGTCTTTGCGCAATAACGTGGCGCCATTGCTTATTGCGACAAACAGTACCATGTACCGCCAGGCTTCCATAAAACTTTCAACCACAAACATGGCTTCCACCATGCAATCCATCAAAAAAATATGGCAGCAGACATTTCCAAATTATGTTTATGAATACAGTTTTCTTGATGATAAAATTGCCAGTTTTTACCAGCAGGAAAATCAGTTGTCGCAGTTGTATAAAATCTTTGCAGCAATCGCGATATTTCTTAGCTGTCTGGGGCTGTATGGTTTAGCATCTTTCATGGCAGTGCAGCGGATAAAAGAAGTGGGTATTCGTAAAGTACTCGGTGCTACTGCAGGCAATATCGTTTATTTATTTTCAAAAGAATTTATCATACTCATCTCAATTGCCTTTGCGATCGCTACACCCATTGCATGGTACTTTATGAATCAATGGCTGAACGATTATGCTTATCGCATTGACATTAGCTGGCCGGTGTTTCTTATTGGTGGAATTGCCGCGATAGTTATTGCAATTCTAACAATATGTTTTCAGGCGATAAAAGCTGCGGTGGCAAATCCTGTGAAGAGTTTGAGGAGTGAGTGATGAGTTGATGTGAAAATAAAAATTTAAAGTATTTGTTGCTTTACTGTAAAATTTAGAAAAGAGGGAAATTAAAAATTATTCAAAAAATCAACAGCATTTAAAATGGGAATTCCACGAAAAGGATTTAGGATTAGAAGATCTTTATCACCGCTAATGATGCAGGAAGCATTTGCTGCAACTGCCAATTCCAGAAATTTATTGTCTTTCTCATCATGTGATGCTGAAATGACTAATTCTACGTCAATTAAAGCCGCTCTTGCCTGGAATTCTCTTATTGCATCAAGACCTTTATCATATGCTTTTCTACTCTTCGATTTATTAAGAAGCTGTGCACTAATCAAAGCATTAGTGTCAAACACAAAAGTATTATTCATCAGCCTTCAGCAATTCGTTAAGAATATCTTCTGTAAGACCATTTTTTTGAGCTTCTTCACTAATCGAATCAAGAAAATGTTTATAGTTTTCAGCAGTAGCGTCATTAATAATTTTTTTCAAGGCAACAGAAACAGTTTCGCCAAACCTGCTTTGCGTTTCCGGGCTGAGTTTCTTAAATTCTTTCGCTGTAGGATCGTCAATTTCTATTACTATTTTTTCCATAAAAAACTTTTTAAAAGATTAGAACCCTTTTATTTTTCTTTTTTATTCTTCTCAAAAATATAAAAAATAAACTCCTTAAAATAATTGTCACATGCTTAAAAATTACTTCAAAATTGCTTCGAAATGTTGCGAAGAAGAAAGTAGAAAAGGCGAATATTTATTGCTTTGCTATGAAGAGTAAATCGAATGCAGGAAAATTAAAAATTATTCAAAAAATCAACCGCATTTAAAATGGGAATATTACGAAACGGATTTAGAATAAGAAGGTCTTTATCACCGGTGATGATGCAGGAAGCATTTGCAGCAACAGCAAGTTCAAGAAATTTATCATCTTTAGGATCGCGTCAAGCAGTGATTCTTTCTGATATTTCAATGAATAATGCAATCCTTTTGAATTCAAATAAGATCTCTAACCTTGTTTGTCTTGAAATGTATTCGTCAAATTTTGGACGAATAAATACTTTAAAGAATTCATCGTATGTAGAAGAACTTGCTAATACTTTTCCTGTTTCGTTAGCTTTTCTTTCTGCTTTACGGGGTATTGAATTTCTGAAAAGGGAAGAACTTATCAGTGTACTCGTGTCAATAACAAACAGATTATTCCTCATTCAGCAATTTTTCAAGAATTTCTTCTGTAAGGCCATTCCTTTCTGCCTCATCACTTGCCTTGTCGAGAAGCGCTTCAAAATTGGAAACTTTTATTTCATACGAAACCCTTTCAAGCAACTCCTCAATTTTCTTTTCCAATCCTTTTCTTATTTCAGGAGGAGCTATTTGCCATTTTTTAGCGGTCTGCTCATCTACTTCAAGCACTATCCGTTCCATAATTTTTCTTTTTTATTCTTCTCAAAAATACAAAAAATAAACTCCTTAAAATAATTGTTACATGCTTAAAAATTACTTCAAAACTGCATGGCGAAACATTATCCGCAACAAGAAACATACTGTTATTAATGTTGCCGGGCTTGCGCTTGGACTCACTTGTTGCATGTTCATTTATTTATGGGTGCGGTATGAAAAAAGCATTGATAATTTTCACGCCGACGGGAAAAACCTGTATGCGGTTTATACAACAACTGTTGCAAACGGAAAAACTGACGGTACATATAGGACTCCGTTGCGTTTTGATAGCGGAAATATTTCTCCTGATTTTCTACTGGAAGGTGTACCTGCTGCTGTTCCTGAAGTAAAGCATTTAACATTTTATGCAACCGGCTACGAACTTCCCTGGGGGCATCCGGAGACTTTTCAGGTTGGTGAAAAAATCATTAAGATGAAAGGATCACGTGCAGGAAAAGATTTTTTCAAAATGTTCAGCTATCCTCTTATCGAAGGCAATGCAAATAATGCGCTGGCTGATATGCACGGCATTGCTATTTCACGAAAAATGGCTGAAATATTTTTCGGGTCACCTGCCAATGCAATGGGTAAAAGTATGCGGTATGAAAACAGGCTTAATTTTATTGTTTCTGCTGTTTTTGAAAACGTTACTGACCAAAGTTCCCTGCAATTTGATTTTTTATTAAATATGGAAGCGCAAAAGCATTTACTCGAATGGGCAAGTCCCGGTTTGCTCGCTTATGTAGAACTTGCCAATAATTCCGCGCCTGAAAAAGTAGAAAGAGAGATAAACACTTACGTGAAGCCGCTTTTAGCGAAAGAAGGCAATTCCAAAACTACAATCGGCCTCCAGTTGCTGGGCGAACAATATTTGCACAACATATTTGTAAACGGAAAACCAACCGGGGGAAGAATTGAATATGTATGCATCTTTAATTTAATAGCCCTATTTATATTGATCATTGCCTGCATTAATTTTATGAACCTTGCTACTGCAAGATCAGTAAAGCGTGCAAAGGAAGTAGGATTAAGAAAAGTAGTTGGTTCCACACGCAGCAATCTTATAGCACAGTTTTTCAGCGAAGCATTGCTCTTTGCATTTTTGGCGATGTTGCTTTCAATCGGCTTGCTGTATCTTCTATTGCCTGCATTTAATTCTTTTACAGGAATCCATATTGCTTCACCAGGCTCACAACCTTCTTTCTGGATTTTTTTAACAACAATTGTAGTAATCACCGGCCTGCTTGCGGGCAGTTATCCGGCACTCTATCTTTCGTCGCTAAATCCTGTTCATGTTTTAAAAGGCAAACTGCAGTTTACCCGGAACTCAGTTCTGTTGCGCAAAAGCCTTACTGTGTTTCAGTTTGTTCTTTCTATTGTTCTTATTATTTCTACTATCGTTATTACAAGACAAATGAATTATATCCAGGGTTCTCATTTGGGTTTTGACCGTGAAAATCTTTTGTATGTGCAGATTGAAGGAAAGCTATCGGATAAACAGAATTATTTATTGTTTAAAAATAAAGCATTGCAAATGCCAGGGATTGCAATGGTTGACCGCAGCACCGAAACGCCACATGACATGAGCTTTGTAGCAGGTAATGATGCGATTAACTGGGAAGGAAAAACAATAAATGATAACGTTGGTTTTTTGCCCGCTTCGGTGGGATTTGATTTTCTTAAACTGATGAAGCTACAGGTGGTGGAAGGAAGAGGATTTTCAAAAGATATTGCTACCGATTCGTCGGATGCATTTATGGTGAACGAAGAAGCGGTGAAAGAAATGGGTTTAAAAAATCCAATTGGCAAATGGATTTCCGCCTGGAAAAAGAAGGGACATATTATTGGTGTACTTAAAGATTATAACACCGAGTCAATACGGGAAAAGATAAAACCAATGGTGCTGGATGTAAAAGAAGGGGAATATTTTGGTGTGATAATGATACGCACCAAACCGGGTGAAACAAAGCAGGCTATAGCAAGCCTGGGAAAGATTTATAAAAGTATTAATCCCAATTATGCATTTGCTTACCAGTTTGTGGAAGAAGAATATCAGAAATTATACAGTAATGAAATAATTATTTCCAGGTTGTCTGTTTTGTTTGCTGCTCTTGCCATTTTTATTTCATGCCTTGGTTTATTAGGGCTGGCTATGTTTTCAGCAGAGCAGCGGGTTAAAGAAATCGGCATACGGAAAGTATTAGGCGCTTCCGTAAACCAGGTGGTTACCCTGTTCTCAACAGAATTTATAAAGCTTGTAGTAATTGCATTTTTAATTGCTGGGCCCGTTGCATCATATTTCATGTATAACTGGTTGCAGCACTTTGCCTATCACATTTCTATTTCATGGTGGATGTTTTTCGTTGCAGGGCTGCTGGCTATTTCCATTGCATTGCTGACAGTAAGTTTCCTGGCCATAAAAGCAGCAATTGCAAACCCAGTGAAGAGTTTGAGAAGTGAGTAATGTGCTAATGTGCTGATTAGCTAATGTGTTAATTGAAGAATGTGAATGTATGAACTACGAACTAAAAACTAAAAACTAAAACCAATGTTCAAAAATTATTTCAAAACTGCGTTAAGAAATTTTCAACGAAACAAAATTTTCTCTGCGATCAATGTGCTGGGATTATCAATTGGCATCAGCGCCGCATTGGTCATCTTTTTGATCGTTCATTATGAATTCAGTTTTGATAAGTTTGAGAAAGACGGCAACAGGATTTATCGGGTGGTTATTGATGCGAAATTTAATGGGGTGGAAGGCCACAGCACCGGTGTACAGGCGCCTCTCAGCGCTGCCATTCAAAATGAAGTGACCGGTGTGGATGAAACTATTCCGCTAATGCAATTCCAGGGAGATGCAAATGCGAAGGTCAGTATAAAAAGATCGGCAACAAATGAAGTTGTTTTCAAAAAACAGCAGAACATAATTTTTACCAATCAGCAATATTTCCGGTTGCTGAATTATCAGTTTATTGCGGGTTCTGCGGAAACAGCGATGAAAGATCCGTTTTCAGTAGTACTTACTGAAAGTCGGGCGAGTGAATACTTTCCTCATATCAGTGCTGCCAATGTTGTCGGGCGGCAAATAACTTATAATGATGATCTCACTGCAACCGTTTCAGCCATTGTAAAAGATTTGAATCAGCAAACAGTTTTTAATGCAACAGAATTTATTTCCTATGCCACAATAGCAAAAACTAATCTGCAAAAACAATTCATGATGGATGTTTGGAACGATTGGATGGCCTACTCACAGGTGTATATAAAACTTGCAAAAGGCATAACTCCCGGAAGTGTTGAAGCGCAGCTAAAAAATCTTTTGAATAAATATAATAAAGACGCTAACAAAGATGCGGCTAACACACTTGTTTTCCATTTGCAACCTTTGAATGATATACATTTTAATAAAAATTATCCTGCTGTAGCCGGAAGAATTGCAGATAGATCAACACTTTACGGATTACTGGCAATCGCCGCTTTTTTGTTGCTGTTAGGTTGTATCAATTTTATTAATCTTACCACGGCTCAGGCTTCGCGTCGTGCAAAAGAAATTGGTATCAGAAAAACTATGGGAAGCTCTAAAAAAAACCTGGTGTTTCAGTTTCTGTCCGAAACATTTTTTATTACAATAATAGCAACAGTTTTATGTATCGCGGTAACTCCTTTTTTATTAAAAATGTTTGCAGATTTTATTCCGCCCGGTTTGCATTTTGATTTATTGCACCAGCCTGCTATTCTTATTTTTTTATTATTACTTACCATAGTTGTAAGTTTTCTTTCGGGCTTATATCCGGCGCTGATCCTTTCAGGATTCAAGCCAATGTTGGTTTTGAAGAATCAGGCTCTTTCCGGTTCAGGACAAACGCGCAATGTATGGGTACGAAAAACGCTCACCGTTTCACAGTTTGTAATAGCGCAATTTTTTGTGATTGCTACAATCATAGTCAGCAAACAAATTAATTTTTCTATGACCCAGGATTTAGGTTTTACTACAAATGGTATCATCACTTTTGATACCCCGCGTGATACAGTAGCAGCGCATCAGCAACAATTGCTGAATGAAATTAATGCAGTGCCGGAAGTAGCAATAGCAGGCACCGGTTTTTTCTCTCCGGCTGATGAAGGCGTGGCCTTTACCAATATTTCTTATGCCGGAAAAAAAGATTTAAAAGCCAATATTCAAATCAGGTGGGGCGACCCAAATTATATTAAAGTGTACGCGATAAAATTACTGGCAGGAAGAAATGTGGAACCAAGCGATACGATGAAAGAATTTATTATTAATAATACTTACGCAAAATTATTAGGCTTTCAAAAGCCTGAAGATGCGCTCGGAAAACAATTAAATTTTAATGGTAAGACGATGCCAATAGTTGGCGTAATGCAGGATTTCCACGAGCAATCAACGCATGCATTAATTGATCCGCTTGTATTTGCGGGAAGCACGGGCTCTACCTTTCATATTCGTCTAAAACCAAATGTGCCTGGAGGGGAGGGATGGAAAAATGGGATCAGCAAGATTCAAAAAGCATTTAAAAATATTTATCCCGAAGCCGATTTCGATTACAAATTTGTGGATGAAAAAATTGCCAATCTTTATAAAAGCGAACGGCAAACTGCAGGCCTGTTAGCATGGTCAACAGGCCTTGCGATTTTAATAAGTTGTCTTGGATTATTGGGCCTTGTAATTTTTACAACAAATAGCCGTGCAAAAGAAATCGGTGTAAGAAAAGTATTGGGCGCTTCGGTTACGCAAATAGTTTCTGTGCTGTCAACGGATTTTATGCGTTTGGTATTTCTTGCTTTTGTTATTGCTGCGCCAATTGCTTACTGGGTGTCGTACAAATGGTTACAGGATTTTGCTTACCGTACAAAAATGAGTTGGTGGGTATTTGCATTAAGCGGGTTTGCAATGTTATTGCTGGCGCTTCTCACCTTGAGTATCGAAACAATAAAGGCCGCGAGAGAGAATCCGGTGAAGAGTTTGCGAAGTGAGTGATGTAATAATGTGCTAATGAAGGAATAAGAATAGGTAATATTTGTTGGTTTACTGTCAAAGGTTTTTAGAAAGTTGTTGCAGTAACGATGTGTGAAAATATTAATAACTATAAATAAAAAAACATGAAAAAAATCGTTTTCTTTTTGTTGCTTGCAAATATTTGCCTGGCAATTAATGCGCAAAACAGATCCTCAAAAGAGCCTTATTTAACCAGGTCATTATCCGGCCAGTCCATCAAAAATGTAACTGCTGAAACCAGTGGTGGAAATATTACGGTCACTGCGGTGAATAGTTCAGAAGCTCGTGTTGAAGTTTTTGTTTCGCAAAATGGCAACAATCAAAATCCGCTTTCAAATGATGAATTAAAGTCGAGGATAAATGAAGATTATGACTTAAATATTTCAGTAAGTAACAACGAACTGAAAGCAACCGCTAAATCAAAACATTCATTAAACTGGAAAAGATATTTAAATTTTTCTTTTAAAATTTATGTGCCGGCAAATGTATCAACTGATTTAAAAACAAGTGGCGGAAACATCGTATTAACAGGCCTTTCAGGAAAGCAGGATTTTGAAACAAGCGGCGGCAATCTTGAATTAAATTCATTAAGCGGTAAAGTAAAAGGCAGAACTTCAGGAGGAAATATTTATCTAAAAAATTGTAAAGACGATCTTGATCTTTCTACAAGCGGTGGAAATATTCAGGCCGAAAATTCTTCAGGCAATATTGCTATTTCTACTTCGGGCGGTTCTATAAAAATGAATAATCTGGGAGGCACGGTAGAAGCAAAAACCAGTGGCGGAAATGTTGAAGGAGAAACCATTGAAGGTGATTTGTCTGCTCATACTTCCGGAGGAAATATTTCTTTGCACGGGCTTAGTTGCAGTCTTAAAACTTCAACGAGTGGTGGCAATATTGATGTGGAAATTAAAAAGCCCGGAAAATATATTTCCATAAACAATTCCTCCGGCAAAGTAAATCTAACCCTTCCTAAAAAAACAGGAATGGATCTGAAATTAAGCGCGATGAAAATTTCGACACAAAACCTTGAAAATTTCAGCGGTACCAATTCAACAAAAGAAATAAACGGAACTATGAATGGAGGCGGCATTCCGGTTACTGTAGATGATGGAGGAGGAAAAATAAATGTGGTGTTTGAATAAAAAATTGAGAATAGAATAAGCAAGTAATTACTAATGGGAAATTAATCATTACTAAAATTTTCATTCAACCTTAAATAAAACAAAGTGTTTAAAAATTATTTTAAAACTGCATTTAGAAATCTTGCGCGCAACAAGATTTATTCTGTCATCAACATTGCTGGTTTAAGCATCGGGCTTGCCTGCGCGATGCTTATTATGCTTTATGTAAAGGATGAAGTAAGCTTTGACAGGTTTCACAAAGATGTAAACAACATTTACCGGGTTGTATCAAAGTCGAATCAGCAAGGGCAGGAAAAAGAAATGAGCAGCACAGGCTTTATACAGGGACCTCGTTTTACAAAAAATGTTCCGGGCATCCAATCTTTTGTTCGTGTACAAAACGGTGCAGAAAATATAAAAAAAGGAACTGATGTGCTATCCCAAAGCCTATTGTATGTTGATTCAAACTTCTTTTCAGTATTCACTTTTCCTTTATTGAGCGGTAATCCTGAAACCTGCTTAAGGGAACCACATTCAATTGTCCTGACTGAAGATGCGGCCAAAAAATATTTAGGTACCACAGATGCTGTTGGTAAAATAGTGATGATACAAGATGACAGTACATTTGTCCCCTATAAAGTAACGGCTGTTGCAAAACATTGTCCTCAAAATTCTTCATTGCAATTTGATGTGTTGCTTCCATTCAAAGAATCTGTGGCAGATGCGAATAATAGTGCAAATTGGTTCCTGGGCAGTTTTCTGAACACCTTTATAGTGTTGAATGATAAGGCAAGCTTGCAAAACGTGGAAAAGCAAATGCAGGCTTTTTTTATAAAAGACGCCACCCCAACTTATGAAGTACTGGCAAAAAAATTTGGCTTTGGGGCTGATGCTAAAATCGGCAGTACGTATTTTTTGCAGCCGTATCTTAATATACATTTGAATACCGGATTGCCTGCGGACAATGGTTTAAGCAAAGCGAGCAACCCCATGTATGCCTATTTACTTTCAGGCATTGCGTTATTTATATTATTGATTGCCTGCATCAATTTTGTAAACCTTACTGTTGCACGTTCTGTTAGAAGAGCCAAAGAAGTGGGCATTCGCAAAGTAATTGGAGGCGACAGAAAGCAGCTCATCTTACAGTTTCTCGGCGAATCATTTTTCTTGTGCACTATTGCATTTGTATTGGCAATTGTGTTGGTGCAAACGTTGTTGACCTTGTTTAACAACCTTTCCAACAAAGCATTGTCGCTTTCTTATTTATTGGATGCAAAAACAATTGCAGCTTATGTTGTCTTGTATATCATTACAGGATTGCTTGCAGGTTTTTATCCCGCCTTCGTCTTATCCCGCTATAATCCTGTACAAACATTATACAGCCGCTTTCAGATTCCAGGGAAAACTTATTTGCAAAAATCGCTGGTTGTATTGCAATTTACATTGGCTTCTTTTTTAATCATTGCCACCTTTACCATTTATGCGCAGTTCAATTTTCTTACTACACAAAAGTTAGGTTATGATGACAGTAATCTTATTTTGATAAACACAAAAGACACTAAACACACAGAAGCGGTTACCTTTAAAAATGAATTACTGAAAAATGCAGATATTCTTGGAGTTAGCGCAAAAAATGCCGGTGTTGAAGAAGGAGCAGCAAGAAATGCTGTTGATTCTCTTATACAGTTTGCTTATGAAACGATTGATGAAAATTATTTGCCTTTATTAAAAATTCCGTTGGTTGCAGGAAGAAATTTTTCAACTGCATTTCCTGCTGATTCTACGCAATCCGTAATAGTAAATGAAAGCTTCGTAAAAGCAGCTCAATGGAAAAATCCGGTTGGCCAACCCTTGAAATTTTCTTTCGACAACAATAAAATGTATCGGGTAATCGGCGTGGTAAAAGATTATCATTTTGCTTCGCTAACCGAAAAAATAAGGCCGCAATTATTCACAATGAATAATGATAATTTGTATGGCACCTATTACATCAGAATAAAACCAAACTCTGCAACTGCAAGTTTGAAATGGATACAAAGAACATTTAAACAATTTTATCCGTTAAGCCCGTATTCATACACATTTAAAAATGATGACAACAGAAAGCAATATGCTGAAGTTGAAAAATGGAAACAAATTATTTTGTTCGGTGCCATCTTAACTATTTTCATTTCCTGCATTGGGTTGTTTGGATTATCGGTTTTATCAGCAGAAAAAAGAACCAAAGAAATCGGCATACGCAAAGTGCTTGGTGCATCGGTACCAAAAATTGTTGAAACACTTTTAACCGATTTTATAAAACTGGTAATAATCGCGCTGGTAATTGCATCACCATTGGTTTATATCGCTGCAAACAAGTGGCTGCAAAATTATCCTTATCGCATTACAATAAGCTGGTGGTTGTTTGCTTCATCAGGAATTTTAGTGATGTTGATTGCGTTGTTTACGGTAAGTTTCCAGGCAATAAAAGCGGCAATAGCAAATCCTGTAAAGAGTTTGAGAAGTGAGTGAATGTGGTAATGTGCTGATTAGCTAATGTTCCAATGAGGAAATAAGAATCTGTAATATTTATTTGTTTACTCACGTTGTGAACTAAAAACTAAAAAAAAGATGTTCAAAAATTATTTTAAAACTGCATTTAGAAACTTCAGAAGAAACAAAGTCTTTTCTTTTATCAACATCATTGGCCTTGCAATAGGACTTACGTGCTTTATGTTGATTGCGGTGTTTGTTTATAATGAATTGAATTATGACAAATATCCGGCAGATGCAAAAAACATTTACCGGGTGAATTTATCAGTAACAGGAAATGGTGATGTTGCTGTTTATCCAAATGTAGATATAGCGGTTGGCGCCGGAATGAAAGATGCATTTCCTGAAATAAAAGCCTTTACAAGAATTTCTCCTGCCACTGATTTTGTAAAGTATGATAACAAGCAATTTAAAGAAGAACTCCTTGCATTTGCAGATTCAGATTTTCTTCAGATATTTTCTATTCCTTTAATTGAGGGAAGTAATAAAAATGCATTGACACAGCCCAACACCGTTGTTATTTCAAAAGCATTTGCAAAAAAATATTTCGGGAATGATGAAGCTGTTGGTAAATCGCTCACAATCGGAACTCATGATGCTCTCTATAAAATAACAGGAGTTTTCGATAAGGTGCCTGATGATTCACATTTTCATTTTGATGCTTTTATAAGCTTATCTACTTTTCATATCACCAATCCAACGTGGAGCAATCTTGGTTTCTATACTTATCTTGTTTTAAATAAAAATGCTGATCCCAGCAAATTGCAGGCAAAGTTTCCGCAACTGGTTGCAAAATATGTTGTGCCCGAAGTGCAGCATGATATGGGCATTAGTCTTGCCGAAGCTCAAAAATCTGTAAACACTTTTGTATTCTCCCTTCAACCGCTCACAGATATTCATTTGTATTCTCATACCAAATATGAATTAGAACCAAATGGCGACATACAATATGTGTATATTTTTTCGGCATTGGCAATATTTATCCTGTTGCTTGCTTGTGTAAATTTTACCAATCTGTCAACTGCACGTGGCGTAAAGCGTGCAAGAGAAGTGGGCATTCGTAAGGTAATGGGTTCTTTAAAAAAACAATTGGTATTTCAATTCATTTCTGAGTCTGTTTTGCTTACTTTTTTTGCAATGTTGTGCGCTTATATTTTAATATTTATTTTCCTTCCTTACTTCAATCAGCTTGCTGAGAAAAATATCAGTTTCACTTATTTCTTACAGCCTCCTTCCATACTCGCAATGGTTGGTATAAGTATGCTTACCGGAATATTAGCAGGCATTTACCCGGCTTTCTTCTTATCGTCGTTTAATACAATTAAAGTTTTAAAAGGCTCCTCAGCGCAGGGTTCACAAAAAACACCATTGCGCAGTGGTTTAATTGTGTTCCAGTTTTTTGTTTCTACGGCATTGATCATTGCAACAATCATTGTCTATCAGCAACTTCATTATATGCAAAATAAAAAATTGGGTTATGATAAGAACCAGGTTTTGTATTTGCCCGATGCTAGATTACTGGGCAAAAACCAGGATGCATTTGAACAGGAAATTTTAAAAGACAGCCGCGTGGTTTCAGCAAGCATTTCGCGATATGTGCCAGGCGGTAAAATGTTGGATGGAACGCAAATCTATCCCAAAAATGAAACTGCCAATGAAAATTCAGCAGAAATTCACAGCAATATTTATCACATTGATTATGATTACGTCCGCACTTTAGGAATCCATATGATTAAGGGAAGAAATTTTTCTAAAGATTTTCCGACAGATTCTTCAGCCGTAATTATTAATGAAGCAGCGGTTCGTCAATTAGGATGGAGTGGAACGAATCCAATCGGCAAAACTATTGTACGCTCTGGTCAGCAGCAAATGAAAGTAGTCGGTGTTTTTGCTGATTTTAATTATGCTTCTGCCAAACAGGAAATTGCCCCAATGATGATGATGCTCGGTGGCAATTATGGCGGATTGATCATAAAAATTAAAACAACTGATGTAAAAGGTTTTCTTGCTGATTTGAACAAACAGTGGAGAGCTTTTAATCCTGCCGGCCCGCTTGAATATAATTTCCTTGACGAGCAGTTTGCTAAATTGTATGCAAGTGAACAGCATACTCAAAAAATATTTACAGCATTTGCTGTTCTTGCCATTATTATTGCAAGTCTTGGTTTGTTTGGTCTTTCAGCATTCGTGATCGAACAGCGCACAAAAGAGATCGGCATACGCAAAGTATTGGGCGCATCGGTACAAAATGTATTGTTGCTGGTGTCAAAAGAGTTTTTGGTACTGGTTGGAATTGCATTTCTGATTTCGGTTCCGGTTACATGGTTCGCCATGCACAAATGGTTACAGGATTTTGCATATCGCATTCACATTAGTATATGGATTTTCGGACTAACCGGTATTGCCGTTCTTTTAATTGCTTTAATAACGATCAGTTTCCAGGCAATTAAAGCAGCAATAGCAAATCCTGTAAAGAGTTTGAGAAGCGAGTAATGTTGCTGGTGAGTTGTGAAT
>DATNFV010000051.1:0-62143 GCA_035606215.1 Hanamia sp. | reverse complement strand
CATCCCCAAACGAAGATCATAGGAAAAGGAATATTCTTCACCCCACTTATCTGTTAAATCCTGGTGAATCCAGCCTTTACGACCTTTTACACTTTTATGGACCGGCTCTTTATTTCCTCCCTGGAAGAAAAGAAAAATAGCAAGCGCTAACATCAGGATTCCAAAAATAATATCAAACAATCCACGTGGAATTATTTTGGTAGTAAGTACGCCAAGGATAGAGCCTGGAATCGTGCAAATTGCAAAAATAATCCCTGCTTTATAATCTACTCTTTTTGATCGCATATACGCTACAGAACCTGAAATCGCATTGCATGCAACTACAACCATTGAAATTGCTGTGATAGTTTCAGGAGTAAAATCCGGTCGCATAATGATGAGGATCGGAACCAAAAGAAATCCGCCACCAGCACCGATTAAAGTACCAAGAGTACCAATAAAAAATCCAATAAAAATCAGCAAATAAATATTTTCCATACTCTTTCTAAAGCTCAAAAACGATTATCATCACAAGAAAAAATAATTGGTTTTTGAGAAAAAACTTATCTGCAAATGGGGCACCAAAAGAGGAGCTTATTTTTTAAACATGTATTTGCAGTAAACGAACAAATAAAGCGATTTTTATTTTATTAAAAAATTCCTCTTTTTGAAATCTTTATAAGAATAAGAAAATCATTGATTTTTAAAAGAAAGAATTTGCAGTGGACGAATAAATATTCCGATTTTTATTTTTGAATTTTAATTGGTCAGCTTTCCTATTTCTCCATTACCCGCAAGAAAAACTGCATTGCCTTTTTTTGCTTTTCGGCAAACATGGAAACTTTCGCTGCTGATACTTTGCCAGTTCATTCCATTATCATTTGAAATATCAACTCCGTTTAAACCGCAGGTGATCCATTTATTTTTGTTCAGATATTCAACGCAACTTCTGTAACCGCCTGGAGTGACTTCTGGCGAAACCCATGTCTGACCGCCATCTTTACTGATCACACAATTTTTAGTTGTATCATCTTTTTTCAAAAAGTCGCCTCCGACAACGATCATCGTTTTCGCTTTTTTTATTGCAACAGAATTTGCTCCTGTTGATTCTGTTCCCTGTTGAATTGGAAGAAGAATTTTTTTATCGCGAATAAAAATGTGTGAGCTTAAACCGCCGCTTACAAAAACTGCTTCTGATTGATTTAACTTTATGATGTTTGTGCCACTGCTTGCAAAACAAGCTTCACCGCTGTCTGCAACCGGTTTAAAGCTTTCAGGAATTTTGCGCCACGTTTTTCCTCCATCGAAGGTGCGTCCAATAAAAAAACGATTGTTGATTGGATCTCCAATGACAATTCCACTTTGGTCATTCCAAAATTCCATTGCATCTAAAAACATTCCTTTTGTTTTATTTTCATAAACAACTTTCCAGTTTTCACCACCATCTTCGGTTCTCAGAATGTAAGCCGGGTCTGAAACAGACATGATAATTGCGGTTTTTTTATCAAAGGCTTCTATGTCACGAAAATCGTTTTTTTCAAAGCCTTTTACTAACATCCATTTCCAGGTTTTTCCGCCATTGATACTTTTTCCAACAGTCCCATTGCTTCCGCTAACCCACACAACATTATTATCAACGATGCTTAATCCACGCATCGAAGAATGTACACTATCTGCAATAATTGTTATTTTTTGAGAAAAGCAATTTGGAATAAAATAAAGGGAAAGAATGAGACAAAATAATTTTTTCATCACCGAAATATTTAGAAAAGATTCAATCAAATATACATTTCCAAAAATTTATCAGGATAAAAGAGTAAACTTTTATAAAAAATTGTGCATTTTGTTTTCAACAAATTTTTTCAAATTAGAACCGATGATCTGGTTCCAGCCGTTTCTAAAATTTTCTTTTGCGAAGTCAGGTTCAGTAAATGTTTCTAAACCTTCATGGAGTAATTTAAGGTGTGTTTTTCCTCCTTCATCAAAGAGTTCAAAAGTAAGTAAAGAATCACCGGGATAACCATCATAACGCCAGGTGTGGGATAATTTCTTTTGCGGAATCACATCCACGATCCGGCAAAGATGCACATAAGTTTTATCCTCAGTTCCTCCATTAAACCGGAACTCAAAACCTTGCTCAGCTTTGAAATCTGAAATATCAAAATACCATTTTTGCATTTGATTTTTGTCAGTTATGGCTTGCCAAACTTTGCCAACCGGAGCGTTGTAAACAGCCTCAACAATTATTGGATTTTTGTTCATAATCTTAATAAAGCAAATCAAAGATAAAAGAAGATTGTATAAAATCTAAACTTGTTTTACAACCATTTATCAAAATAAATTGAGAGAAAAGTTACGAAGAATTTTATAGAAAAGTAAAGATGAGCAGAATAATTTTTAAATAGAAAGGATTCTTTGCAAAAGATTTTTCTTTTTTGGTTTTGTGTCATAAACATTCTCATCGTCATCCTCTTTTTTAGCAACAAAATTGGTAACGCCGTATTGAAGCGCAGTTCCCAAGGCTCTTTTAAGGATTCCTGCCGATTTTCCAACTACCATCTTTCTTGAAAAATAGCCGGCGCCAAGGCCGAGTGCTACTTTAAAAAGATTGTGTTTTAATTCAGTAGATTCCTGTACCTCATCAATAGTATTTTTTAAAATATTCCTCGGTTTTAAATCCTCCAGAAGAATATGAAAATGATCTTTCAAATCCTCTTCCATTACTGCTCTCTTTCGTTCAAGCCGTTTGATAGCAGTCACGAGATCTGATGTATTCGCTATCAGTTCAAGTTTTTCTTCAGCGGATTCTTCATTATTCATTTCCCGAAATTTTAATCAATTAATTCTTTGATCAGCTTATCGCTTATCGGCGCTTTCAGCAACTTGTTTCTTGATGAATAAAAGACAAGGCCGATGATAATATAAATAGCTGCCATGATGAAAAAACCCCAAAATGCATTACCTAGCCAAACTCCGATCAACAGCGCAATGCCAATCGTAACGCAGATTAGAACCAAAAACAGAAGTACTACCAACAGAACTGAAACGATAAGGGTTGACAAAAAACCTGAAACCTTATTAATACTTTTTAATTTAAATAAATCAAGCCTTGTTTCTCCGTAATCTTTTAGCTTATAAAATAGTTCTTCTACAATGGTTGTTTTATTTTCCATGTTTATTATTTTATCACCGGTCGCTTGCCTTTTCAAAAACGAATTTATGAGTTGACTGGGTTAGGGTTTCTAACGTCGTTTCTCATTGCATTTGCTTTTTCTTTTGCCTGGCTAACCATGTCTTTGCCCATATTCTGACCTTCAGAAACTAAATTAGACAATTTTTGTTTTGCCTGGTCGTATTTTTCAGAAACTGTATCAGAAATATCATTGTATTTGTCTTTTACAGTTCCTGCAATTTCAGAGCTTTTTTCGGCGATTTTGCGCCTTGTTTCGGTGCCTTTTTCCGGTGCGAATAAGATACCTAATATGGCACCTGCTGCGGCACCTGCTAATACGCTAGTGAAAATTTTTCCTGCGCCCATAGTTGTAAGTTTAAATTTAATAAATATTGTTACAGAATAAGAAGATAAAATACATTGCCAAGAAAAAGAAAGGAAAAAACGATTCGCCGAAATCCTTTACAGAAGCGGGTTTTATTAAAAAAAAATCAGCGGTCTGAATAATTTTTAAGAACGCTATGAGTAAAATTTTGCCCACTGTGAGGAAGCTTTTTAAAACTTTTTAAATCCTTTTGTTTCATAAAAACAACAAACCAAGTTGTCCTTGTTTTTCTAAAGCCCCGACCGTCAAAGTTACGTTATTTTTTGGCATAATATTTTGATTGAGAATAAATTAGAAATAACTGTTTTTCTTTTTTAAAGCAATTATTGTGGAACAGGAAAAAATAAACGATGAAAAAAAAACACTAAAGAAAAATGGAAGAAAATTTTCGAAATTTTTCAATCATTTTTCTGCCGTGATAACAAAAGCAACCGGCAGTCCTTACGCCTTCATAATTGCTATTGTTATTGTAATTATTTGGGGCGTTTCTGGTCCGATTTTTAAATTTTCAGATACGTGGCAACTTGTAATCAATACCGGAACCACGATAGTAACCTTTTTGATGGTTTTTATTATTCAGCATTCGCAAAACAAAGACACTATTGCCTTGCAGGTAAAATTAGATGAGCTGATAGCTGCCAGTACGGCCAGTAATAAACTGATTAATGTAGAAGAACTTACAGATGAGGAACTGGAAGTAATTAAAAAATTTTATTCTCATTTATCGACAATAACAAAGAAAGAAAAAGAAAATAAACCTCATTCTCTGGAAGAAGAAAAAGAAACAATCGAAAAGGATATCGAGGAGGATATAAAAGAAATCAAGTAAAACGTTTTTTATGAATAAAATTGCAGTAAGCAAACTAATTCCCTTATTTCTTCTCGCACTCTCGCTAGACAGTTGCCGGGCAATAGGAACAATTTTCAAAGCCGGAATGTGGGTAGGAATTATCATAATTGTTATAATCATTATAATAATTTTCTGGATCATTAGAAAAGTGTCCAATAAATAATCCTGGGTTTGTATATTTAGGCGAAAAAGATTGGGGAAATGAGGAAAAGCTTTTTAAACAAAATCACAACGAGAACCAGGATTGGCTTCCTTGCTGCATTTTTTTTGTTGTTTCTTTCTTATCTCCTGACTTATATTTCTACAAAAAAAGTAGCCAACCAGGATTATTGGATGAATCATACCAATGAAGTAATTCACAATCTTGACAATATTATCGGCTTTATTACGAAAGGCGAATCTGCTTTCAGAGGTTACCTTATTACTGATGATCAAAAATTGCTGACGACATATGATGAGAGTATCCGCAACACCGACAGCACTTTCTCAAGATTAAAAATTCTTACCATTGACAATCGTCGTCAGCAAAAAAACCTGGACACCCTGCATCTCCTGATCAATCAAAAGTTTCAGTGGATAGAATCAATTATTGCTGATTTTTCTTCAACACATAAAATAACTCCTTTTCTTTTGAAAGGTGATGACCGCGGAATTACAAAAACAAGAAATATAGAAACGCACATAGCGAAAATGAAACAGGAGGAAAGGGCTTTATGGCTTGAGCGTTCTCAAAAGGTTTCAGAATATTCAGGCATCATCCAGGTGCTGAACGTGCTGTCGATAGTGATTGCTGTATTGCTTACCATTTATTCAATTGTGGTTTATAACAAAGAAAATAAAGAGAAACTGCTTGCATCAAAAAAGGCGGATGAATATAAGAGCCAGCTTCAGAAACAAGTAAAAGAACTGGCAAGCTTAAACACCGAATTAATAGAGTTACGAAGAATGGAAAAATATCTGGTAACAGGACGAATCGCACGGGTAATAGCGCATGAAGTGAGGAATCCATTGACGAATATTAATCTTGCCTGTGAGCAATTGCAATCAGAAATTAGTGATAATGATAGCGCAAAAATGTTGTTTACCATGATCAACAGAAATTCAGAAAGAATCAATCAACTGGTTAGTGATTTACTGAATTCTACAAGAGTTGCAGAGCTTAGCTTTTCTGAAGCTTCCCTGAATGAAATATTGGATGCAACGTTAGAACTTGCGAGAGATAGAATTGAATTGAAACAAATATATGTTGTGAAAAATTATGATGAAAATATTTGCAAAATTCCTGTAGATGTTGACAAAATGAAAATTGCATTTTTAAATATTATTGTAAATGCAGTGGAGGCAATGGAGGAAAATGGGACATTGGAAATCAGCATTAATAATGCTAACAATCGTTGTGCAGTAAAAATTTCTGATAATGGTCGCGGAATGAAAAAAGGAGAAATGGATCGCCTCTTTGAACCCTATTTTACTACGAAAGAGAAAGGAAACGGACTTGGTCTGGCCAATACCCAAAATATTATTTTAGCACATAAAGGAAATATCTACGCAGAAAGTGAATTTGGCAAAGGAACTTCGTTTACGATCACTTTTTAAGATCTAATCTCCGTTTTCGTCTTTGCCTTGCAAACTCTCTAATTCTTTTATAGATAAGGTTTTTTTCAGAATATGTAGTATCATCTCCCATTAGCATTCCCCATGGTTTCAGGCTTTCCATCTGGTCGCAAATAATTTTGATAAATGCTATCGCCGGCACAGATAAGAACAAACCTGAAATTCCTGTAAGTGCTCCACCAATTACAATTCCGAGAATCGAGATCAATGCATTGATCCTTAATCTTGAAGCTACGATTCGCGGAACTAAAAAATTAGTATCAATAATATGAATTCCATAAAAAATTACAATGATCCAAACAATGTCACTCGTACTATTAGAAGTCGTTAATGTAACCAAAACGGTGGAAAGCGTTGCAGTAAACATTCCTATGTAAGGAATAATATTTAGAATGGCAGAAAGAACTCCAAAAAAAATCGCGTATTTTATTCCAAGAATGATCAATCCTATGGAATTTGCGGAAGCAACAATAGCCATTTCTATCAATAATCCAACTACATAGCTTCGAATCATTAATTTGGATTTGTTGATCACGCTTTGTACATCCTCATTGTATTCTTTTTTGAAAACAACAAACAAAAAATTGCGGATATGCAGCCGGTAATACAATAATAAAAATGTATAGATCGGCATAAGAAATAAAAGCAAAACAGCTTCAGTTATTGAGAAGAAAGTTGTTTTAATGTATCCTGTTCCGCTCTCTTTTAATTTCGTTGCCTGCTCATTGATATATTGATTTTGCTCCTGAAAAGAAATGTTGAATTTGGTTTTTATCCATTGCTGTATTTGCAAAAAATGTTCATGAAGATGTTGTTTTATCGAAGGAACATCTTGTATAAAACTCACAATCTGGCTGCTGAGAAAATAAATCACTCCGGCGATGAAACCAACAGCAATAAAAATTGCGATAAAAATAGAAAGTACTTTGCTGATATGTTTTGATTCGAGGTAGCTGACAATAGGTAAGAGAAGAACAGTAAGCAATACGGCAAAGGCAAATGGAATGAGGATATTTTGAGCAATATTGATAAAAAAGCATATGAAAAAAATGATCAGGAACTGAAATCCCAATTTTACATAAACGGGCCATTGATCATATACTTTCATTTTTTTTTGTACGGTTAAAGAAACAAAAACCTCATGCAAAAATGTATGAGGTTTTGTTGTTGAATCTATCAGGAAAAATTCAGAGGTTCTGAATCCATTGTATCACCTGATCTTTTGTTTTTCCGAGCTTTTGTTGTAATCTGCCTACAAGCTCATCATCTTTCCCCTCCTCATGCTTTAAATCATCATCTGTAAGATCGCCATATGCCTCTTTCATTTTCCCTTTGATTTCATTCCAGTTTCCATTTAATTTTAATTTCCAATCTTCCATTGTGATTATTTTTATAGATTAACAATTCAGGCAGTCCTTATTATTCTTAAAAGAATTGCAATGACAGCAATTACCAATAAAATATGAATAAGTCCTCCTGTATAAAATCCGCCTAAAAAAGAAATAGCCCAAATAATAATGAGAATTACGGCTATTACATACAATAGATTTCCCATGTTGTGATTTTTTAAGATTATAAATTATTTGAACAAAGTTGTTTTGTTCAAAACACGCTCCAACTCTACGCTCTTCTTATCACTCCTAAAATGATTGCTATCACGGCAATAACAAGCAGAATGTGGATCAGACCTCCGCTTACATGATAAACTAAAAAAGAGATCACCCAGATAATGATAAGTATCACCGCAATGATATATAACAGACTTCTCATTTTTTTAAGGTTTTAAATTTGAAAAATTTATTTACAATTATTTATCATACAAAACTTTGCCAATTTATCATTTTACCTAAAAATCCATTCTTTCGTTATATATTAAATCAGAAAGGTTTTGTAAATACCAGAAAGCCAAAAAGTCTTGGGGAAATACCTCCACGAAGTGAGCATTTTTTTAATATTATGAACCCTTTTTTTTTGATTATTATAAATAAAAAAAGAAGAACTCATTTTTGCAACTCAAGCATTTTTTAAGAACCTTTAATTTCTTTTACAGTAACTTTATTTACAACCGAAAAAGAATTTTCAGATGCTTTTCAAAATAAATTTTCGAAACATACTGGTGGTTTTTAAAGATGTATTTAAAGAATTTTCGGCAGATAATATTGTAAAATATAGTGCTTCTCTTGCTTATTACACCGTGTTTTCGATTGCTCCGTTGTTGGTTGTAATAACGACTATTTTTGGATTTCTGTTTGGTAAACAAGCGATGCAGGGGCAGGTTTATATTCAATTGAATAAATTGGTAGGAAGTTCTGCAGCTTTGCAAATACAGGAAGTGATAAAAAATATTCACCTTAGTAAAAATAGTTTTTTCGCAACCGTTCTAAGTGCCATCATTTTGTTGATAGGAGCTACGAGCATTTTTGGAGAAATCCAGGATTCTATCAATAAAATCTGGGGTTTACGCATCAAAGCGCACAAGGTTTGGTGGAAATTAATCTTTACAAGATTAATTTCTTTTTCCCTGATTATCAGCATCGGAATTATTATGGCAGTTTCACTTTTATTAAATGCAGTTGTGTCTGCATTTGGAAAATTTATTGGTAAATTTGTTGCAGGTTACAGTCTTTATTTTATAGAAATTTCTGATGGAGTTCTTTCATTTTTTGTAGTAACATTTTTATTTGCCTTGATTTTTAAAATATTACCCGACGCAAGAATCAGGTGGAAAGATGTTTTGTTTGGTGGTTTTATGACGGCAATATTTTTTACATTAGGAAAACTGGCTATTAGTTTTTATTTAAAAAAAAGCAATATAACTTCATTATATGGCGCGGCCGGTTCGATAATTATTTTGATGGTTTGGGTTTATTATAGTTCGATAATTTTATATCTTGGTGCAGAGTTTACAAAAGTATTTGCAAAATTATATGGTAAAAATATTTTGCCTAATGACTATGCAGAATGGATAAAAATTGAAAAAAAAACTGTGCTGTCTCCCGAATTGAAAAACGAAGATTTAAATTAACTTTGCAAGCCCTAATGCTTATTTTACGATATGAATAAAAAAATTTTGATTATTGACGATGATTTCGACATGTGTGTTCTATTGAGCCGTTTCCTCAATAAAAAAGGCTATAGTACAGAAGTAGCGCATAATGGATCGAAAGGCCTGGCAAAATTTAATGAGTCTCATTTCGACATTGTGCTGTGTGATTTTCGACTGGGAGATAAAGATGGAAAGGACGTTTTGATGAAGATCAAAGAATTGAAACCAAAAACTATTGTCATCATTATTACCGGATATTCTGATATCAAAACTGCTGTGGATGTTATCAAACTTGGAGCTTTTGATTATATCACAAAGCCACTTATTCCAGATGAAGTGATTAATGTAATCGAAAAAGCATTGGCAAGTCCCGTTACAGAAGCAGCTACTCAGGCTTCGAAACCTTCTACCGCTCCTGCACAAAAGAAAAGAAGTTATGAGCTCTCTCTTAACAATGAATATCTGATCGGGCAGGATGGAGAAACTGCAAAGATTTATAAACAAATTGAAATTGTAGCACCCACCAACTATAGCGTGATTTTGTATGGAGAAAGCGGAACAGGAAAAGAAGTGATTGCAAAAACAATTCATGAAGCGAGCAACAGAAAAGGAAAACCTTTTATTGCCATGGATTGTGGAACTCTTTCAAAAGAATTATCAGGAAGTGAATTGTTTGGTCACGTAAAAGGAGCGTTTACAGGCGCCGTTACTGATAAAGAAGGACATTTTGAAATGGCTAACGGTGGCACTTTATTTTTGGATGAAGTTTCCAATCTTCCAAAAGATGTGCAGGCTTCATTGCTTCGCGTTATCCAGGAAAGAAAATATAAAAGAGTTGGTGGCACAAAAGAAATGGATGTGGATGTAAGAATTATTGTTGCTTCTAACGAAAACCTTCAGGAAGCTTATCAGAAAGGAAAATTCCGTGAAGATCTTTATCACAGGTTTAATGAATTTTCAATCAACCTTCCGCCATTAAGAAACAGAAAAGGCGATATTCCTTTGTTTGCCCAGTTTTTCCTTGACAGAACTAATGCAGAATTGCAAAAAAACGTAGAAGGGTATGAAGAAGATGTGGAAGAAATGTTTTTGAATTATGCATGGCCCGGAAATTTGCGAGAATTCAGAAACGTTGTTCGACGTGCAGTTTTATTGACTCCTTCCGGAAAAATAAATTCAAAAGTTTTACCCTGGGAAATTACCCAGGCGCCTTTTGAAAATGAAACACGCACCAACGGCGCGGAAAGTATTTCGATCACTAACAATGTGCCGGTAAAAGAAGTAGATCTGAAAGACGCAGCTGCAAAAGCAGAGTATGAAACAATTATGAATGTGTTAAAAGAAGTGAATTTTAATAAAACAAAAGCTGCGGAAATTTTAAAGATCGACCGCAAAACTTTATATAATAAAATCAAAATCTACGAGTCGTTGTAAAGTGGCATTCTCAAAAATCTTTTAACCCGCAATTGTTATAATGATTGCGGGTTTTCTTTTTTTTCCGGTATATAATTTGTCTTTTCTATTAAAACAATATTTTATGGCTTATTTCAAACCAGATCAAAAAATTGAAATGACTACTCTTTCTTCCGTCCTTGAAAAATTAAGAGTAAAAAAAATAGACAACGAATTTAGAATGACACCGCAAGGCTTTACCGCAGGAAACAGTAAATTTTATAAACCGGAAGAATTAAGAATCATAAGGACTTATCGTTTTGAAGGGGAATCAAATCCTGAAGATAATGCAGTTATTTATTTGATAGAAGCAAACGATGGATTGATCGGATACAGCATCGATGCTTACGGCGCATATACCGATCATGATGCAGATTATGATGATTTTCTTAGAAAAATTCCGGTAGAAGAAAGAGAAGAAGATTTGGTATTTTAAGTTGCTTTACCATAAATCTTTTGCAAAACAAAAATCAGGAGGATTTATTTCTTTACTGTAAAGCGGCAGAATTTATGCGTAAATTTTGCTGATGATATCTTTATTTTTTTCCAACACAATTTTTCTTCTCAAACTCAATTTTGGTGTCATCTCGCCACCATCAACAGTCCATTCTGATGAAAGCAATTCAAATTTTTTAATTTGTTCCACATGACTAAAAAAGGGATTGTAATGTTCAATTTCTTTTTGGTAAAGTTCTTTTACGGATGGATTGCTGATCATTTTTTCATTAGTGCTACAATCAATATTATTTTCGTCACACCATTTTTTTAAATTCGAAAATGACGGAACAATCACCGCGCTTACAAATTTTTCTCCGGCTCCGACGGCGATGATATTTTCAATCAGGCGGCTTTCTTTTAATTTATTTTCAATAGCCAACGGAGCTACATATTTTCCGCCACTTGTTTTAAAAATTTCTTTTTTCCGGTCAGTGATTTTTAGAAAGTTTCCAATCATTGTCCCTATATCTCCGGTTTTAAACCAGCCATCTTCCATCACTTCAGCTGTGAGTTCCGGATGCTTGTAATAGCCCATCATCACATTTGGTCCTTTGCATAAAATTTCTCCATCTTCTGCAAATTTTACTTCAACTCCATTAATCAAAGGGCCGACAGTTCCAAACATCCTGTTAGATTCTTCAAACCGGTTCACACTAATTACCGGGGAAGTTTCTGTAAGTCCATAACCTTCCATGATTGGAATTTTTGCAGCGGTAAAAATTCTTATAAGTCTTACCTGGCAGGCTGCACCGCCGCTGATAATGCAAATAATTTTATTGCCAAGGGCTTCACGCCATTTTTCAAAAACCAGTTTATTGGCAATTGCGAGTTGAAGTCTGTAAAAAAAAGATTGTTTTTTATTGATCTCATATTTTGTAGCAAGTTCATGAGCCCAAAAAAATAATTTCCTTTTAATGCCAGTCAGCTCGTTTGCTTTTTGCATAATTTTTTCATAGATCTTTTCAAGCAATCTTGGAACAGTTGTGAAAAGATTCGGCTTTACTTCTCTGAGATTGTCTGCGATGGTATCCATACTTTCAGCAAAAAAGATAGAAGTTCCTTTGAACAGATAAATATAGCTGGTCATCCGTTCAAAAATATGATTGAGGGGCAAAAAGCTCAATGATTTTAAATTTTCTCCCGGCGGAAAACAAGGAAGACTGGCCACCACATTGCTTAAAATGTTTTTGTGAGAAAGCATAACGCCTTTTGGTGTTCCGGTCGTTCCTGAAGTATAAATGATCGTGGCAAGATCATCTTCTTTTATCTCATCAGAGATAGTTTGTATTTCACGCAGAATATTTTCTGTTAAAGGAAGAAGCATTTCCTGCCAATGTTTGACGCCCTTTATCTTTTCAAAAGAAATAACTTGCTTTAGCAAAGGCAACCGTGATTGAAGACAATTTACTTTTTTAAAAAGATCTTCATCATTGACAAAAATCATTTTTACCGCGGCATCTTTTAAAATAAACTCAAGATCCATATCGCTGATGGTAGGATAAACCGGAATTAATATGGCGCCTACTTTTTGGACTGCCAGGTCCAGCATTGTCCATTCAGGACGGTTTTTGGAAATAATCGCTACTTTATCACGGCCCTCAACGGTAAAATCTCCGGGACTAATTCCATTGTACAATAAACCAGAGCTTAATTGGTCAACAATTTCAGAAACAGCAACAGTTGAATATTCTTTCCATTGTCCATTCTCTTTACCGGCCAGCATTGCCCGGTTGGGAGCATCTTTTAGATGAAGAGAAATACAATCAAATAAACGTGTTGGCTGCAACATGAAAATCCTTTTAAAATAAGTTCGTGTGAATGCTTATAGGTAGCACCAGAAATTCTAAATTAAGGAATTAAATAAAATAGACTAAAAAAAGTTCATTAAAAAAATCAATCGTGATAATATTGGCCCTCAGGAATTCTAAAAGTTCTTCCGTTTTGAAACTTTTTCAATGCCTCTGCTTCTGAAGGATGATTGCTTGTCCATACCTGGTAGGCTACCAGATTGTCTGAAGCTCCAAATATCCATTGATTATAAACCGGGAATAATCCTTCTTCCAGCAATTGTTCCTGGAGTTCAAATAACCTGAAAGGGAATTTTTTTGCATAATTTTTATTCCAGTCCAGAATGAAACGGGTACGGATCATCGTTAGAGTTTCTGCGTTAATTCCACGAATTACCACGCTATTTTGTTTGTTCATACACGTAAGAAAAGCCACTTCAAAAGCATTTTTATCTTTTACGTTTTTCAGCAGGTCAGGATCTGCAAAAAGTTTTTTATAAGCATTAAGAAGAATGTCTTTCATTTCTGCAGTTCGTGCAGTGAATGATTCAATATTCACAAAAATTTCCCCATAAAGAATCGTCCAGACATTGTCATTTTTGTAGTAATAAAATTTTGCAGCATTGTAATAATTTCCACCGAAAGAAGGATCAGATTTAATTCCCTGTTCCCAAAGTTTTATTGCATTTGGATCGCGTCTGAATAAAAGTAATTCACCGTAATCGTTATATAAACCACCGCTTTTGGGATATTGTTTTATTGCTTGTTTATAAATCTTTTCGGCTTCTTTATCATTGTTTAAAGCGAGATAAATTGAGGCAGTAATCTGATAAGTCTGATCATCGGCTAGCTGATTATCTATCAGGGGTTTGATTGCGTCGAGCGCTTTTTGATTTTCTTTTTGTAAATAATAAGTCAGCGCCAGGTCCTTCATAATAGAAGCATCTTTTGGCGCCTGTTGCAGAGCTCTTGTCAGGATCAGTGTCGCATTTGCATAATCTCCCTGACGCATAAAAGTTTTTGCGTTTTCATGAAGCTGATCAACATCTTCCTGTGCGAAAACAGAAAAGGAAACCATACAGAAAATAATACCGAATAAGATTTTTTTCATGAGGTAAAGATAAAATACTTTAACACCTGAAATCTTTATAAAAAGAAAAAATTATTTTCTGAAAAATGCAAGGATTTTTAAGAACAGATGAGATGAGTGAGAAGACCATCTCTTAATTTAGGTTCGAACCATGTGCTTTTCGGAGGCATAATATTGTTGCTGTCGGCAACGTCGAAAAGCTGTTGAATGGTTACAGGATAAAAGCTAAACGCGATTTCCCATTCGCCGCTGTTTACTCTTTCTTCCAGTTCGCCAAGACCTCTGATTCCGCCAACAAAATCAATTCTTGAATCTGTACGCTGATCCTTGATTCCCAAAACAGGTTCCAATAAATTGTTTTGTAAAATCGTAACATCTAAAATACCAATCGGGTCTGTAGAAAAAGTTCCGTCCAGCGCATTCAACTGGTACCACTGACCATTCATATACATTCCAAATTCATGTGCTTCCTGCGGAGAAAATGCTTTTGAAACTTTAGTTACTGAAAAGTTTTTGTTGATCTTGTCAAAAAATTCTTCTTCGGATAAACCGTTCAGGTCTTTGACCACCCGGTTATAATCCATTATCTTTAATTGAGATGCAGGAAATAAAGTAGAAAGAAAATGTCCCGCTTCCTCATCATCGGCTAAAATATATTTTACTCTTGCCGCAGAGGCAACACGATGATGACCGTCTGCAATGTAAGTGCAATCAACTTCAGTTTTAAAAAGCTCTGTGATGCGATCAATAAGTTTTTCGTCATTGATCACCCAAACACTGTGTTGTATCTGATCATCAGCTGTAAAATTATAAACCGGACTTTTATCCAATTTCCATTTGTCCATAATATTATTCAATTCTTCAACATCTTTGAAAGCCAGAAAAACATTTCCTGTTTGAGCACAGGTAGTTTTAATATGATCTACACGATCCTGCTCTTTTTCAGGCCTTGTCAATTCATGTTTTTTAATCAGTCCTTCTTCATAGTCAGTAACAGAGCTACAACAAACCAACCCGGTTTGTGTTTGTCCGTTCATTGTGAGCTGATAAATATAGTAACATGGTTTACTTTCGCTAAAAAGTACAGGCCGGCTGATGAAAGCATCTAAATTTTCCTTTGCTTTCTGATATACTTCCTGGCTGTGAATATCGGTATTTGGGGAAAGATCTATTTCACTTCTGGTGATGTGCAAAAAAGAATATGGATTTCCCTGTGCTTCAATTTTAGCTTCTTTCGTACTCAAAACATCATAGGGACGCGAAGCCACCTGCCGGGCAAATTGTGGCTCAGGCCGCAATGCTTTAAAAGGAGAAATAGATATCATGTTTAAAATTAATTTTCGGCCTGGAAAGGCTGATAAAATTTTTGTAAGGGTTGCAAATATAAATCAATCAGGGAATATTATTCATATTTGGAAACAGGGATTTTTGATTTCAGTATAATGTAATTGAACTTCTTATTTTGAAAAGAAATTCAGTGAAAGTTTAAACGCCTTTCTCAAATTCTTCCATTTTTCTCACTAAATATTCTACACTTTTTAAAGGCAAAGCATTATACAAAGATGCCCTGAAACCACCAACAGAACGATGTCCTTTGATGCCATAAATATTGTTTTGTTTTGCGAAATCCTGGAACGCTTTTTCTCTTTCTGCGTCTTCCATTACAAAGCAAACATTCATTTTGCTACGGTCTTCTTTTACTGCTGTCGGTTTAAATATTTTGCTATTGTCAATCGCGTTGTAAAGCAGTTCAGCTTTTTCATTATTTAATTTTTCCATCGCTTCTACTCCGCCATTTTTTTTGAGCCAGCGAAGTGTAAGCATCGAAACATAAACCGCAAAAACCGGTGGAGTATTCAACATGCTTTTCGCTTCAATATGGTTCCTGTAATCCATAATAGCCGGAATTGACCTTCTCACCTTCCCTAAAATATTTTTGTTGATCACAACCAGATTAGTTCCGGCGGCGCCCATATTTTTTTGAGCTCCTGCGAAGATCAACCCAAAAGAATTGAAATCAAGTTTCCTGCTCAAAATATCGCTTGACATATCGGCAACAACCGGCATTTTTACTTTTGGAATTTGCTGCCATTGCGTTCCATAAATTGTGTTATTCGTGGTGATATGAAAATATTCAGCATTCTCAGGAACGACAAAATCTTTTGGAATATAATTGAAATTATGATCCTTTGAACTGCATACTACATCTACCTTTCCAAAAAGTTTCGCTTCTTTGATCGCCTTGTTACTCCAAACTCCTGTATCGGCGTAAGCGGCAGTTTTATCCTCATCAAGTAAATTCATTGGGACCTCCATAAACTGAACCGTTGCTCCGCCATGCAAAAACAATACTTCATGATCATCATTAAGATTCATTAATTCTTTTACCAGTGAAATGGCTTCATTCATTACCGATTCAAACAGGGGAGTGCGATGTCCAATTTCCAAAATGGATAGACCGCTGTTATTAAAATTCAGAATTGCTTTTGATGCTTCTTCTAAAACAGTTTGCGGAAGAATTGAGGGGCCGGCGTTGAAGTTGTGGATCATTGATCAAAGAAAATTGAGTGATGGATTATTTTTGGTTTACTATAAACTTTTTAAGACGCAAAGTTCTGCCTTTTTAATTTTCAATTAATAGAAAAATATAAATGTGGATTATTTGTAGGTTTACTTATATTACTCATGCTCTCTTCCTTTTACCGGTTTACTATTTTTCCAGTCTTCATTTAATTTTTCAAATTCTTTCAAATCATTTTCAGAAAAAGTTTGATTAGTAAGTGATGAAAGATCCGGCTGTCCGGCATTGATCCATGCAGTATACCAAAAAGAAGCGATCGCAAAAATAGATTGACGCATTCTTCTTTCTACCATTCCATTCAACATTTTATCATAAGCTATCGTATAATCGGAGGAATATTGCCTGATTAAAATATCATTTCTTTTTTCGAATGCAAATTTTTTATCACCCTGAAATTGCAAGGATAGTTGCTTTTCAAATTTTAAAACAGAATCTGCTGCTTTTGCACTTTCCAAAACTCTTTCCCAGATAAACGCAGAAGGATCTTTAATATATTCTGCTTTGCCAATAAAGAAATCAAATTTTTTGTCCGCTAATAATTCAGGCACCCGGCTTTCCCAAAAAGCATGAATGCCTTTCTGATCTGTCAGTTGCCCATTATGATTTTGGGAAGCATGCAAAGGAACATGCGCATCCGCAATATAATGTCCAATCTCTGCGCTGTTTTTTAAAATAGAAGAAAAGTTTTTTTCTTTAAAAGCTTTTGTCAGACGGCCTAACATTATTTGGATATGCCATGGAACAATTCCATAACTTGTCAAAGTATCTTCTCCAAATTTTTCCATCGCATCTTTCCATCGATGGGGCAATTCTGCAAACGGGTACTCGCCATAATGATCAATATCTATGAAATGACGCGGGCCTTCGGCAGCAATTGCATATCTTCTTTTATCAGGATCGGTAGCGTGTTCTGTTATGAAATTAATATGTGGCTTATAAAATAAAAGCATTTGCGGAGGCAATAGAAAAGCAGCATAATAATTGATTTTTTTATGCGCAAAAAATCCCCAACAAAAACATTTGGAAGTGATTCCCAATAATATAATTACAAAAAATATTTTTTTCAAAACAGTTGGTTTAATGAATTATTGTAGCTGCCAGCACTTCATCTGTTGGGTCAGAAATAGTTGTAACGCCACCGCTTACAGCGAATTTCATTGATTGTGCAGCGCTAATACTGCTGATCGGCCTGATTTTTTCTTTTGGGACGATATAAACATTTCCTGCAACTGAATAAGCCATTGGCAAATAAACCGCGACATAATTTTCCATTCCAAAAATTGCCATATCTTCCTGTGTAATAAATCCGACACGCCAGATATCTGTATCGTCCACGTTTGCCAACACATTATGAGTAAATTTCTTTTTATTTCCTGCAAAAGCCTCAAAAAAATCTCTTACAAAAGAATAAAATAATTTGATTCCCGGTGTTCTTTCTAAAATTTTATCTACTACAGAAAGTATCCTTCCCATTACAAAAAAGGAACTTAAATATCCAATGAAGAGAATAAAAGCGATGATAATTACAAAACCAAGCCCGGGAATATTGATGGCCGGCCGAAGAATACTATCTATTTTATCGAAAACGATATAAATAAAATAAATAGTAATGGAAACAGGTCCAAGGATTAATAAACCTTGTAGAAAATATTGAATAATTGTTTGAAAACCGCCGCTTTTTTTCATCTTTTATATAATTAAGTTTCAAAGGTAAGTGAAGAAACAGTTTTTAATTTTAATTTATCCATTCTCAATAAATTGAAAAGAAAAATCGTATTAATTGGTTGGTTTACTTCTAATAATCTACTTCTATAATCAAAGGGTACCCCTTTCGTAACCGCTTATCTTTAAAAATGGCATTTTAAAAAATATTTTATCGGAAACTTTGGCAACATAAAAAGTTTCCTTAGTTTTGCGCCCGCAATGGAATTAAAAGACAGAATCAAACAAAAAGCAGATGAATTGTACCGGCGCTATGGAGTAAAATCTGTAACGATGGATGAGATTGCATCTCAAATGGGCGTTTCTAAAAAAACAATCTATCAGTGCTTCTCAGATAAAAACGAACTGGTGGATGCCGTGTTTACAGAAATGCTTGAAAACAATAAAACCTGTTGCCAGGATAGCCGGAGGAAAGCGGTCAACGCTATTGATGAAATGTATTTGGGAATGGAAGCGTTGCAGGAAATGCTGGACAATATGAACCCAAGCATTTTGCACGATATTGAAAGAGGCCATCCGCAAACATTCAAAAGATTTATTGAATACAAATATCATTTTCTTTTTGAACTAATGAAAAAGAATGTGGAACGGGGAATTAAAGAAGGTTTGTATCGCCCTGAGATCAATGCTGAACTGATCTCAAAAGTAAGACTTGAAACAACCGTTCTTGCATTTAATGAGGAAATATTTCCCAAGAATCAATATTCGCTTCTTTATATTCAGCAGGAAATGATGCAATATTTTTTATATGCCATGGCTACTCCAAAAGGCTACAAATTAATTACAAAATACCAAAAAGAAAGATTGGAAAACAATCAGCAGAAAAAATAAAGTATAATGAAAACAAGGATTAAGAAAATTATTTTAGGTGCGCTATTGAGTAATATTTTTTTTACAGCAAATGCACAAAGCGATTCATCTTCAAACATTCATTATTTTACTGCAAAAGAAGCGGTTGATTATGCTTTGAAAAATGCTGTACAGGTAAAAAATGCATTAATTGATATTCAGCTTCAGCAGCAACAAAACAAACAAATTACGGCTGCTGCTTTGCCACAGGTAAATGGAAGTGTTTCTTTTACAGATTATCTTTCAATTCCTACACAACTAATTCCGGCGGAATTTGTTGGTGGTCCTGCCGGCACTTATTTTCCGGTAAAGTTTGGAACTAAATACAGTGGAACTTACGGCGCTAATCTTCAGCAAATATTATTCGACGGGCAGGTTTTTGTTGGGTTGCAGGCAAGAAGAGCCGCTATAAAGAATGCAACACTTGCTTCTCAAGTTACTAAAGAACAAATTAAGGCCAATGTTTATAAGGTATATTATCAACTTGTCGTTGGACAGCGGCAAATTGGAACTCTTGATGCCAATATCGCCAATTATGAAAAGTTACTTCATGATACAAAAGTGATTTATCAAAATGGCTTTGCAGAAAAGCTGGATGTTGATAAAGTCCAGGTGCAATTAAGCAATCTTCAAACACAAAAATTAAAAGCACAAAACCAGATTGATGCAGGAAAAGAAGGTTTGAAATTATTGATGAATGTGCCTCAGGCCGATTCTCTTGTTCTTACAGATACGTTGTCTGATGAAGAAATAAAATCGAATATTCTTGATGAAAATTATAACTATGAGGACCGGAAAGAATATCAGCAACTTGAAACAGCAATTGATCTTGGGAAATACAATGTAAAAAGATATCAGTTAAGTAAAATTCCTACTCTTACTGCTTCTGCAAATTTTAATAGAAATGCTCAAAGAACAACCTTCAATTTTTTCAAAAATGAAGAACCTTGGTACTCCTCATCTTTTATCAGTTTCAATTTATCGATTCCAATATTTGATGGAGGAGCAAGAAATGCCAATATCCGCACAGCAAAACTAAATCTCTTAAAAATGAACAATAACCTGCATCAATTGAAATCTTCCATCGACAATGATGTAGCGCAATCGAGAATCAATATGAAATCTGCCATTCTTACAATGGACACACAAAAGAAAAATATCGCGTTGGCAGAACAGGTTTATAATTCAACCAAATTAAAATACGAACAAGGTTTAGGGAGCAATCAGGAAATTTCAACTGCACAGGCAGATCTTGTAACCGCTCAAAACAATTATTACAGCTCTTTGTACGACGCTATTATAGCAAAGATTGATTACCTGACAGCAGCAGGAAAACTATAATTAACAATAAATCAAGACCAAATAACAAATAAACAATGAAAAAATTAATTCCGATCGGCTTAGTGATCCTTTTTGTAGCTTTTATTTCTTCATGTGGAGATACAAGTAGCAATTCTTTGAAAGACAAGAAAGCACAACTTGAGAAATTGAAGGCTGATAAAGAAAAATTAGATACAAAGATTGCAGATCTGCAAAAAGATATAGCGCAAGTTGATACCAGTGCAGTAGCAGTGAAGCCAAAGTTAGTTGCATTAACGTCCGTTCAAAAAGGGGATTTTACGCATTACCTAGAACTGCAGGGAAGTGTGGATGCCAAGAATATTTCTTATATCACTCCAACCGGACAGGGCGGACAGATCAAAGCGATTTATGTAAAACAAGGTGATAAAGTTCACAAGGGCCAATTGATCTTAAAACTTGATAATTCAGTTGCAGAGCAAAATGTGGCAGCAGTAAAACAGCAAATGGGAAGTGTAAAAGCGCAACTCGATCTTGCAAAATCAGTTTATGACAGGCAAAGCAATTTGTGGGCACAACATATCGGAACAGAAGTACAATTGCTCCAGGCAAAAACAAACGTGGAAACATTGCAAAATCAACTGAAAGCTATACAGGCACAAGTAAACACCGCACAGGAACAAGCCAACCAGGCAAACGTTTATAGCAACGTAAATGGAACTGTCGATGAAATCACGGCTCATGTTGGAGAAACGTTCAATGGAAATCCATTAACCGGTGGTTATATCAAAATTGTAAATGAAAGTGATCTGAAAATTACCGTAACTGTGCCTGAGAATTATGCAGGAAATGTATCGAAAGGATCGAAAGTGATTGTACAAATTCCTGATATCAATAAAACTTTCAACAGCGAAATCACTTTTATCAGCCAGGCAATCGGAACTACTACAAGAGGCTTTACAGCGGAAATAAAAGTTCCGGCAAGAACAGATTTACGACCTAATCAAATTGCAATGGTTAAAATATTGGATTACTCGGCTCCTAATTCAATTTCTATTCCTGTAAATACTTTACAAACAGGTGAAAATGGAAAATACGTATTGGTTGCTGCGAAAGAAGGCAACGAATTAGTAGCAAAGAAGAGAGATGTGACTATAGGCCAATTATCCGGTGATAGCATTGAGGTTAAAAGTGGATTGCAACCAGGAGATCAACTGATCACCGAAGGTTTCCAGGGCTTATTTGACGGGCAACCGATCGTTACCAATCAATAGATGAAAATAAATTACAACTGCTTTTGAAAAAAAGCATAACTAAATTAGTATGAGCTTAGCTGAAAATTTTAAAGAAAAATATAAAGAGTTTAAACCCACCAGTTGGTCCATCAGAAATAAAACTTCTATTTATTTATTGATACTTTTTGTATCGTTGATGGGTATTTACCAGTTTGTGACTTTGCCAAAAGAACAATTTCCTGATATTGTTATTCCAACTGTCGTTGTACAAACAATTTATGCAGGAAATTCTCCAAAGGATATCGAAAACCTGGTTACGAAGCCGATTGAAAAGCAATTAAAAGGAATTACAGGTGCAAAGATCAATAAGATCACCAGTACTTCACAGCAGGATTATTCTATCATCACTGTCGAATTTGAAACAAGCGTAAAAACTGAAGTTGGCCTGCAGAAAACAAAAGATGCAGTTGATAAAGCAAAAAAAGATTTGCCAACTGATCTTACTGAGGAGCCGAATGTTCAGGATTTTGATATCAGTGAATTGCCGATCATGTATGTAAACCTAAGCGGCGATTATGATATGATGAGCCTGAAGAAATTTGCTGATGATGCAAAAGACAGGCTGGAAGAAATTCCCGAGATAACCCGTGTAGATATTGTTGGTGCGCCGGAAAGAGAATTCCAGATCAATGTGGATAATTATAAAATGCAAAGTGCAGGTATCACTTTCACTGATATTGCGAATGCAGTAAAAAGTGAAAACGTAGATATTTCAGGAGGGTTATTGGATGTAGGAAATATGAAACGTACTTTACAATTGCGTGGTCAGTTTAAGAATGCTTTTGACATTGACAAGATAATTATTCGCAATACCTCGGGAGCGCCCATTTATCTGAAAGATATTGCTACCATAAAAGATACAGTAAAAACGAGTGAAAGCTATGCCAGGCTGGATGGTAAAAATGTAGTTACGTTAAATATTGTAAAAAGAGCCGGAGAAAATTTAATCGAGACTTCTGATGAGGTGAAAAAGACAGTACAGGAAATGAAAGGAAATATTTTGCCTTCCAATCTGAATGTGGTTATCACCGGAGACCAGAGTAAGGCTACCCGTGCTTCTTTCAACGATTTGGTTAACTCCATTGTTATCGGATTTGTATTGGTTTTATTGATCCTGATGTTTTTTATGGGAGTTACCAACGCATTTTTTGTGGCGCTTTCTGTACCACTGAGCATGTTCGTCGCCTTTATGTTTTTGCCAGCCGCAGATCTTATTGTAGGCGGGAATGTAACGTTGAATTTCATTGTGCTTTTTGCATTACTATTTGGTCTTGGAATTATTGTGGATGACGCGATCGTAGTGATAGAAAATACCCATCGTATTTTTATGGAAAACAAAGGCAAACTTTCAACAGCCGAATGTGCGAAAATGGCAGCGGGAGAAATATTTGTGCCGGTACTTTCCGGAACGCTGACAACTTTGGCGCCTTTCGTTCCATTGCTTTTCTGGCCAGGAATTATTGGTAAATTCATGATCTATCTGCCAACGATGCTCATCTTTACTTTAACTGCGTCGCTTATCGTGGCATTTTTAATGAACCCGGTTTTCGCAGTAGATTTTATGAATCATCCGGAAGGAAAAGTGAAAAGAAAATCAGATGTATTTAAAAGCAAAGCGTTTTTAATCCCATTGCTTGCCGGCATTTTCTTCGACCTGGTTCATGTGCCTTTTGTCGGAAATCTGCTGATATTCTTCTCCATTGTAGTGGTGCTTAATACTTATGTTTTCGATAATCTGATCCATAAATTCCAAAATAATGCCTTGCCTGCAATTATGCGCAATTACGAAAAATTGTTGCGCTGGGCAGTTGGAGGATGGCGGCCGGTCTGGCTTTTGGCTGGTACATTTGGATTACTGCTTTTTTCATTTGTACTTTTTAAAGTCAGAAACGTGCCGGTGGTTTTCTTCCCGAAAGGCGATCCCAACTTTATTTATGTTTATTTAAAATTGCCGGTTGGAAGCAGTGTTGATTACACGGATTCAATTACAAGAAATATTGAAAAGAAGGTAACAAAAGTACTTGATGGACCATCTGGAAAACCAAATCCGATCGTTGAAAGTGTTATTTCAAATGTGGCGATAGGAGCTAATGACCCATCAAGCGGCGATAGAAGTACGCAGCCAAATTTAGGGAGAGTGCAGGTTTCTTTTGTAGAATATGAAAAAAGAAATGGAGTTTCTACTGCTCCTTATCTGGATTCTATAAGGGAGGCGATAAAAGGAATTCCCGGAGCGCAAATTTCTGTTGCGCAGGAAAGCAGTGGCCCTCCAACTGATCCTCCAATTAATATTGAAGTTGCCAGTGAAGATTTTGATCAACTTACCTCCACTGCTACGGCTTTAAAAAATTATTTAGACAGTATGCAAATTCCAGGGGTTGAAGAATTAAAATTAGATGTAGACCTAACTAATCCTGAAATCACTCTTTCTGTAAACCGTGAAAGGGCGCAAATTGAAGGAGTTTCAACCGCCCAAATCGGGCAGCAGATCAGAACCGCTTTATTTGGCCTGGAAGTTTCAAAGATCAAAATCGGGGAAGATGAATATAAAATTCAGTTGAGAAATGATGAAGTTCAAAGAAAAAACCTGACTGATCTGTTGAATATGAAAATCGTTTTCCGTGATATGGCAAGCGGCGGACAGGTAAAATCAATTCCGATCAGTTCGTTGGTAGATGTAGATTACACAAGCACTTATGGAAGTATCAAGAGAAAAAATGTGAAACGTGTGATCTCAATATTTTCCAATGTGCTTTCAGGATATACACCAACAGCTGTAAATAAAGATATTGCTACAGCAATCAATAACTTTAATAAAAAAGGTCCCGGCGTTACCATCAAGCAAACAGGTGAAGGTGAACAACAAGCAGAAACAGGTGCATTTCTTGGTAATGCTTTGGTCATTGCGCTGATGATCATTTTGTTCATCCTTGTGTTGCAATTTAATTCGGTAAGTAAATCGATCATTATTCTTACGGAAATCATTTTCAGCGTTATTGGGGTTATACTTGGATTCGCGATAACAAAAATGGAAATTTCTGTCGTGATGACTGGAATTGGTATAGTAGGATTGGCGGGAATTGTGGTGAAAAACGCCATTTTGGTAATTGATTTTGCTGATGAATTAAGAGCACGTGGAATGAAAACGAGAGAAGCGGTTATTGAGGCAGGAAAAATCAGGATCATCCCGGTGATGCTTACTGCGTTGGCAGCGATCTTCGCACTGATTCCGCTTGGAATTGGATTTAATATCAATTTTGTCACTTTATTCTCACAATTGAATCCTCATATTTTCTTTGGCGGAGACAGCGTCGTTTTCTGGAAACCGCTGGCCTGGACCATCATTTTTGGTTTGGCGTTCGCGTTCTTTATGACTTTGATCATGGTGCCTGGAATGTATTTAATAGCAGAAAGGCTTCGCAGGCCAATGCGCAGGCAGTTTGGAGGAAAATGGATTTCTATTATGGGAATTCCGCCACTTACGCTTTTGTTTATACCGCTAATGTTTGTCTCAATGTTTATTCATAATGCACAGGTAAGAAGAAGACGCAGAAAGCTTGGAAATAAAGTAGGTATGAGATGGATTGGAAGCTGGTTTTGATAATTTCCTGATTGCAGATGTTTAAGTTAAAAGCCTTGCAGAGTTTTTCTGCAAGGCTTTTTTTGTTCCGGGTAAAAGAAGGAATAATGATGTTTTTTATCTTACTTTAACTCATCGTTTCAGACTTTTCAGTCACTACTTTATTCTTATTCAAATTCTTATTCAAATTCAAAATGTTTCCATAACCCACAGCTGCTTTGTGAACTTGTACAGTCCTCTTCGGCTGCATTACCATCAGCGCCATCTGAAATATACTCCAGGAATAAGAACGGAATATTCTCTTTCATCGCTATCATCGCCAGTGCATACGCTTCCATATCTATTACATTATAAATTGTAGCAGAATGTGCCATTTCAAAAGTATCGCCTATCCCGCAAATGCTTTCAGGCAAACCATCGATCGTTAAACCTTATTCCAGAACCGGAGGCAAACCAAACAGGGGTGTTTCATATTGCTCATATCCAAGGCCGCAAACATTCATATCTCTTTGCACAAATTTGGTACAGCAAACAACGGTACCTTTCTCAAAATAATTGCTTCCTGCCGATCCGAGATTTACGATTAAGGAAGGCCTTTTGTAATGGATCGCTTTTGACAATTCATAAGCAGCATTGACCTTTCTTGGACCGGGTATTAATGTATTATATCCTTCAAAAACATTTGCAGCTTGCAGATGCCAATGCAAATGAGAACAATACCTCCTCTACCGGGAATGGAATATTTATCATTAATCTGTATCATTCGTCTCGTCTAAATTTTGAATACGCAAACATGCATTATTTAAGAACAAACTGAAAAAGGGAATGCGTATTTAGCAACTGGAGACTGACGCTGTCAGCATTTTTAATAAAATATTTTACCTTCTCACGTCCCTCAGGCACTTTGTTTGTAAAAATATTTAAAAAAGTAAATTATGAAAAGAGTATTAATGATAATCATTGGATTGGCAGGGTTTTCAACTGTATTCAATTCATGCGCAAAAGATCCCGTGTCCAATCTAACCCCTGATGAATCCAGAATTTATATTACCGATCATGATTCTACCGTCAACTTTAGCAATTATACTACTTACAGTATTTCTGATTCAGTTGCCGTTATTGATAATGGCCATTCTACTCATGAATTGACAGATGTGGACCAGGCATATATATCAGCAGTAAAAAAATATATGGATGAGGCTGGATATCATATGGTATCAAAAAATGACAACCCTGATATCGGTGTTGATGTCAATCATATCATCAATACTTCTACCGGTGTAATCAGCTATGGCGATTATTGGAATGATTATGGAGGATACTGGGATCCGTATTATTGGGGCTACCCGGATTACGGATATTATATTCCTTACGCATACAGCGTTTACCAGGTAAAAGAAGGTGCGATATCAGTGGATTTACTGGATTTAAAAAATGCGGCGGCTCATGATAAGATCAATGTCATTTGGACCGGCTTGATTCGGGGTTCCGGAATTTTTAATACATCTGTTGCCGATACGCAGGTGAAAGCATTATTCGATCAATCTTCTTATTTAAAACATTAAAACGAAAGCCATGAAAAAGATAAAGATAGTGTTGGCAATTGGAATCATGCTGGCTGCAATACCGGCGTTTGCCCAGCAGGGCTCCATGAAACTTGATGTTAATTATAATTATAGTTTTCCTCTTTCCCATTTTAAAAATGATTTAATCAGCAATGGATCACCGAGAGGTTTTATGGCAAATCTTATGTATTCTTTTACAGATCAGCTTTCCGGCGGATTATCTTTTGGTTTCCAGGATTATTATCAAAAATATTCCCGGACTATTTACCATTTAAGTAATACACAAGATATTTCTGCTGTTTTGACTAATTCTATTCAAACCACACCTGTTTTATTAAAAGCGCGATATTTCCTCAACAGAACTTCTTATGTAAAACCGTATGTTTCCATCGGTGCAGGCGCCAATATTGTTGATTTTAAACAGTATTTTGGAGAATTTTCCAACAGTATGACCAACATCGGATTTCGCGGTCAGGCCGGAGTTGGCGTAGTATTGCGATTTAGCAAAACAAGCACTTCCGGCATTAATATCGGAGCTACCTATGATTATGCTCCTTATCATAAAAATGGATATAAAGACCTGAATTCTGCTAACATTCATGCAGGAATCGTAATTGAATTAAGATAATAATAAATCATAAAGAATAAAAGCCTTTGCAAAACCAGAGGCTTTTTTAATAAATGAATATACCTTTTTGGCTTTTATTTTGCTTTACATAATAAAATCAGGTTCAGGAACGTTTAATTTTTTAATTATTAACCCTATTCAAAATCTTGTCCTATGATTGTTAAAGAAATTGTATGTGAAATTCTTATCGCTATCCACATTATCCTGTATATCCAATCGAGAAGAGAAAAATATAACATAGAAAAATAATAACTTTTCAAATTCACACTTTCTGTACACGTTCACTTTTATAGTAAGCTAAGAAATATTGTGATTCTATATTTTGCCGCCTAAAAATTTTAAAGTTTATCTTCGAAGCAGATTTTTTACTGCATCTAATATTACTTAGTGATGAAATTTAAATTGCTGCTTTTAGGAGGCCTTATTTTCTTTTCCCAAAAAAGTTCTTTCGCCCAAAAACCTTTTTCTGTTATTGGTTATTACGCTGGTCCTTCAACAACTTTAGACAGTTTCGAGGTTAATAAATTAACCGAGATCATTTTTAGTTTTGCTCATTTAAGAGGAAATCAACTTGGAATTATGAACGCCAGAGATTCGGCAACATTAGAAGAAATGGTAAGGCTAAAAGATAAAAACCCAAAGTTGAAAGTAATCATTTCACTCGGTGGATGGGGTGGCTGCGCTCCATGTTCAGATGTTTTTTCTTCAAAAGATGACCGGAAAACATTTGCGAAATCAGTAAAAGAAATTACGCAACATTTTCATACAGATGGAATTGATCTGGATTGGGAATATCCTGCCATTGCCGGATTTCCATCGCACAAATACAAATCTGAAGACAAAGAAAACTTCACAAAACTGGTAAAAATTTTAAGAAGGACTTTGGGAAAAAGTAAAGAGATCAGTTTTGCGGCTGGAGGTTTTTCGGGTTATATTCAAAAATCAATCGAATGGAAAAAAGTGATGAAAAAAGTAGATCGTGTCAATCTAATGTCGTACGATCTGGTAGACGGATATGCTACTACAACAGGCAATCATACTCCTTTATTTTCCAATTCCAAACAAACGGAATCGACGGATCATGCGGTAGAAGAAATGTTGGCACTTGGTGTTCCGGCTCACAAAATAGCGATTGGTGCTGCTTTTTATGCAAAAGTTTGGCAAGAGGTTGCTGACACTTCTGATGGAATGTATCAGCCCGGAAAATATAAAATGGGAGTTTCTTTTAAAAATTTCAGCAAGCAACTATCGGCCGACAGCGGCTTTGTTTATCATTGGGATTCTGTAGCTCAGGCGCCATTTCTTTACAATCCTCAGCAAAGAATTTTTGCCACTTTTGATGATAAAAAATCAATCGAATTAAAAACAAAATACGCGATTGAGAAAGGTTTAAATGGTATCATGTTCTGGCAATTGCATGATGATAGTTTCACAGATGGTTTGCTTGATGAGATTGATCAGGCTAAGAAAGATATGAAAACAATCGTATCTAAATAAATTAAAGTTTATTTCCTTCCTTTGGAAAAACAACCGTTGGCTTAAAAGATTTGGCCGATTCAAAATCCATTTGAGCGTAAGAAATAATAATTACGACATCACCTGCAGTTCCTTTCCTCGCAGCTGGACCATTGAGACAAACAACTCCGGAGCCTCTTTTCCCCTTGATGACGTAAGTTTCGAGACGCTCTCCGTTATTGGCGTTTACCACTGTTATCTTTTCATTTTCAATCAAATTGGCAGCATCCATAAGATCTTCATCGAGAGTGAGACTTCCTACATAGCTTAAATTCGCTTCAGTAATTACGGCCCGGTGTACTTTTGATTTCAGAATTTCGATTTGCATTTCGCAAAATTAATCAATCGTATTGTAATGATTTGTTCCCTGACAATTTTAAAACAAATACAACATTTTATACTTTAAAGAATATTATTTTACGATAAAGCCAATAATAAGTTTCCCACTCCGCAAAAACAACACGATTGCCTAAATTATCAGTTTTAATTCAGGAAAAGTGTTTCCACAAAAGCATAGGGATCTATAGAAGAAAAATCATCTACTTCATCAGGTAGTTCCCCGATTTCGATATCAATGCTTGTTTTGTTTTCTTTGATCTGCCAGAGGTATAGATTTTTATCATCTTCTTCCCATATTTCGGGGAGCATTTCCTTTAAAAGGCCGTTCCAGCAGGCTTCCTGTAATTCATCTGCTTCAGAAAATTTTTGTTCAGGTTTCCTTCCCTGGAAACATTGTCGTGAAGAAAAATGGGTGCCGGTGAACAATAAGATTTGTTGTTGTATAATTTTTTCCATGATTGACAATTTTTAATCTTTCTGTTAAGACTATCAATTGTTTCTGAAACTTAATGGCAGGAAGTAATTTTATGTTAAAAGAGAGAAAAATTATTTCAGATGTTGCTTAAATTTTTTCAACTCAGTAACATCAGCAGCAGAAAGGGTTTCGTTGTTGTCATATCTGGATTTTAAAAATAAAACTCTTTTATGTTGAGGATATTTGGAAAGAATTTCTTCAATTAATTTTCCTGCTTCTTCATCTTTTTCAAACATCGGTTTGTTTTCGGGAAGGGATGATTTTTCACGTGTTGGCATTTTTTTAATAATAGATTCCAAGGCAGCGAGCCTCCCTGGCAGAACGCCATTTATTTTTGAAGCCTTATCATACAAACCCTGCAATTGTTTTTTGCTCAGCCAGCCACGGCGTTGATATTGCTGGTAAATGCTGATCACAAAAGTTGAAACAGGAAATGCCATGATGCAATCTTCAAGAAGCATATTGATGATGTCAAGCTTTGCTTTGTTTTGCATGTTCCTTTTTCGTCAAATTTAATTAAAGAATTAAAAAGTAAATGTGTAATGAATCCACTATATATGATAGAAGTTTTATCATTGTAGAATTTACCAATCCCAAAGAACTTGAAAGGAAATCCATTTTGCGGAAACAGAATAAAAAAAATAAAAAACCCACCTTTCACAAAGTGGGCTTTTACAATTAAGTTATCAAATTAATATCTGTACATGTCCGGCTTATATGGCCCTTCTTTTGGAATGTTCAAATATTCGCTTTGAGTTGTTGTCAACTCGTCCAACTCAACTCCGATCTTTTTCAAATGTAAACGTGCTACTTTTTCATCTAAATGTTTTGGAAGCACATAAACCTTGTTTTCATATTTACCTGCGTGTTGCCATAACTCAATTTGGGCAAGCACCTGGTTGCTAAATGAATTGCTCATTACAAAACTTGGATGCCCTGTGGCGCAACCAAGATTTACCAAACGTCCTTCTGCAAGGATAATAATATCTTTTCCATCAATGGTATATTTATCAACCTGTGGTTTGATGGTATCTTTTGTATTTCCATAATTTTTATTCAGCCAGGCAATATCAATTTCGATATCAAAATGTCCAATGTTACAAACGATCGCTTTGTCTTTCATCGCTTTGAAATGCTGGGCAGTGATGAGATCTCTGCAGCCGGAAGCTGTAACAATGATATCAGCTTCTTTTATCGCATCGATCATTTTCTTCACTTCGTAACCATCCATTGCTGCCTGCAAAGCACAAATCGGGTCAATTTCTGTAACGATCACTCTTGCACCTGCACCGCGCAAACTTGCTGCAGAACCTTTTCCTACATCGCCGTAACCGCCTACTACCGCTACTTTTCCAGCCATCATCACGTCTGTAGCTCTTCTGATTGCATCTACCAAACTTTCTTTGCAACCATATTTATTATCAAATTTTGATTTGGTAACAGAATCATTTACATTTATTGCTGGAATCGGTAAAGTACCTTTCTCCATTCTTTCATAAAGCCTGTGAACGCCGGTAGTGGTTTCTTCAGACAAGCCTTTAATATGCTGAATCAGTTCCGGATATTTATCAAAAACCATATTAGTCAGGTCGCCACCATCATCCAGGATCATATTCAAAGGGCGATCTTCGCTTCCAAAAAATAAAGTTTGTTCAATGCACCAATCCGCTTCTTCCTGCGTTTCACCTTTCCATGCAAAAACGCCAATTCCTTCTGCAGCAATTGCAGCAGCAGCCTGGTCCTGTGTAGAAAAAATATTGCATGAGCTCCATTTTACCTCTGCTCCCAATTCAATTAAAGTTTCAATTAAAACTGCAGTTTGAATTGTCATATGAAGACAACCTGCAATCCTTGCGCCTTTCAAAGGTTTTTCTTTTCCGAATTCCTGGCGTAGCGCCATTAACCCGGGCATTTCTGCTTCGGCTAATTTTATTTCTTTACGTCCCCATTCTGCAAGGCTGATATCTTTTACCTTGTATTTGAGACTGAAATCGATCGTGTTTTTTGTAACTGCTGACATAAATAAATCGGTTTATTTTTTTAGAAATACAAATGTACTGTCATTAGAATAAAATACTATTACTTTATCAAACTTTAGAATAAATTTGTACATATCTTTGTTTTAAAAGAATAAATGCGGATTTTTAAATGAAAACAACAACTTCAAAAGAAGAAATAACAACAGCAGAATTTACTCCTGATAAAAAAGATCGGGCTATTTTAAAATTGCTTCAGGAAAATGCACGGATAACTGTAAAAGAGATTGCCGAAAAAGTTCACTTAAGTACAACTCCTGTTCATGAACGTATTAAGAGAATGGAAGAATCCGGCGTTATAGAACAATACGCCACTTTAGTAAATCATGCAAAAGTCAATAGAGGTTTGATGGTAATTTGTTATGTTTCATTAAAACAACATGGAAAAAATGCGGGAGTAAAATTTATTAAAAGAATACAGGAACTTAATGAAGTAATTGAATGTTTCAGCATTTCCGGTGAGTTTGATTTTATGCTGAAAGTGGTTTGCGAAGACATGAATTCCTACTATGATTTTCATGTGAATAAATTAAGCGAAATAGAAAATGTCGGGCATTTGCAAAGTATATTTGTAATGGGAGTTGTAAAACAAACACACCAGGTTATTTGGGATGAATGAATATTACAACAATTTTTTCAGTTTCCCCAGAATAAAAAGCGATTATTTCTTTGTTGTCAAACCTGACACGTTATTAATGCCGATTTTTAGATGTGTTGTAAAATAATTTATATTTTAAATTAAGTTCCTCTGTTATTTTCTTCTATGGATAATTGATATTGCTCCCTTACTTTTGCATAATTAAAATCCCTGTATAGATACGTATACTTTTAAATGTATCATTTGGATTTCAAAATCAAAAATCAGAAGATAACAAATGAGTTTTTCACCCGAAAAATTAGAGAAAGTAAACAAACTGATAAAGCAATATCCCGAAGGAAAAAGTAAAAGTGCTTTATTGGGAGTGTTGCATATGGCGCAGGAAGAACAAGGATGGCTAAGCGTCAATACCATGGATTATGTTGCTTCCTTATTAAATCTTCAGCCGATTGAAGTGTATGAAGTCGCTACATTTTATACAATGTTTCATTTGAAACCGGTGGGGAAATATGTGTTTGAAGTTTGTCAGACCGGCCCATGTATGCTGAGAGGTTGTGACAATATAATTGAGTATATTAAGCAGAAATTAAACATTGAGGTGGGAGAAACAACTGAAGATGGTTTGTTTACTTTAAAAACAGTTGAATGTCTTGGTGCCTGCGGTTATGCACCGATGATGCAAATGGGTAAATATTATAAAGAACATTTAACCCCGGAAAAAGTGGATCAGATCATTGATGAATGCAGAAAAAACAGTGAGAGAAATAATTAAAATAATTAATTGTAAAATCAGCATTTATGGAAGCAATTATTCCTTATTTAACTTTCAATGGAAATGCCAGTGAAGCATTGGATTTTTATAGCAAAGCATTGAACGGAGAAGTAGTTTATAAACAAACCTTTGGAGAATCGCCGATGGAATCTTCAGAGGAGCAGAAAGATAAAATCATGCATGCAAGTTTTAAAGCAGGCGATTTGAATTTCCTCGTTTCTGATTCAATGCAGGGGCAGCCTGTAAATTCAGGAAGTAATTTATCGCTTTCATTAAATTTTAATGATGCTGATGAAATGAATAAAACATTTGCTGCATTAGCAGAAGGAGGAAAAGTCACGATGGAATTGCAGGATACATTTTGGGGAGCGAGATTTGGAATGCTGCAGGATAAATATGGATTTAACTGGATGTTCAATCATGATTATAAGAAGTAAGGAATGCTAATGAATCAAAATGAAACTATAATAAAAAAAGTAAAAGAGATAGTTTATCGCTACGATTCAAATGCCGATATTATTTTTTTCGGCAGCAGGGCAAGAGGTGATCATCATGAAGAAAGTGATTGGGATTTTTTAATATTGAGTTCATTACCTGAAAGCGAACAATTAAAGAGTAAGGTAAGAAGAGATATTTTAGAAGAAATAGAGTGGAAAACATTTGAAGTAATACAAACGATCTGGCATAATAAACAAGTATGGGAAGATGACTATCAGGTTACTAATATTTATGAAAGCATAAAAGAAGAAGGGATTGCGGTATGACTTTAAAGGCGGATTATATTGAATATAAATTAAAGAGAGCAGATGATGCGATAAAAGCTGCAGAACTATTGATGAAGGAAGGATTTTGGTTAGATTGTCTGTCTAAAATATATTATGCTGCTTTCTATGCAGTAACAGCTTTATTAATAAATATGGAATTAAACCCTAAAACCCATAATGGTACAAAAAGTTTATTTCATAAAGAATTTATTTTAAAAGGTGTGATAGACAAGGAATTCGGTTTTTTGTATGACACTTTTTAGCAAAAAGATTTGAAGCAGATTATGAAAGTTTTGCACTTATTGATGAAAAGGAAGTTCCAGAATATTTAAAAAGTGTAAAGGAATTTATTTTAAAAGCAAAAGAAATAGTAAGACCTAAATAAACTAAAGGAGAGGAATAGCAATGGCAGAAAAATTATTATTAAAAAACATAAATATCCCGGGGATAAAAAACTTTGACGTATATCGTCGCGATGGCGGTTATCAAAGTGTGGAAAAAGCATTGAAAATGCAAACTGGAGATATTGTCGAAGAAGTAAAGAAAAGCGGGCTGAGAGGCCGTGGAGGCGCCGGTTTTCCTACAGGAATGAAATGGAGTTTTCTGGCAAAACCGGAAGGAATTCCGCGTTATCTCGTTTGTAATGCTGATGAAAGCGAACCGGGAACTTTTAAAGATCGTTATCTCATGGAGTACATTCCGCATCTTTTGATAGAGGGAATGATCGTTTCATCATACGCATTGGGTAGCACTGTTTCCTACATCTACATTCGTGGAGAATACGATTGGGTTGCAGATATTCTTCAGATAGCTATTAATGAAGCAAAACAAAATGGTTTTTTAGGAAAAAATATTTTAAGCAGCGGCTTTGATTGTGAGATATATATTTATCGGGGAGCAGGCGCTTATATCTGTGGCGAAGAAACGGCCCTTTTGGAAAGCCTGGAAGGTAAACGCGGACTGCCAAGAATTAAGCCTCCATTTCCGGCTATAAAAGGAGTTTGGGGTTGCCCAACTGTTGTAAATAATGTGGAAACACTTTGCGCTGTCGTTCCGATAATTAATGATGGCGGAGAAGCGTACTCAAAAATCGGCGTTGGAAGATCGACAGGAACAAAATTAATTTCAGCCTGTGGAAATATTAATAAACCCGGCGTTTATGAAATAGACATGACGATCACTGTGGAAGAATTTATTTACAGTGACGAATATTGCGGTGGTATTCAAAATGGAAAACGATTAAAAGCTTGTATTCCGGGTGGTTCTTCAGTTCCCATTTTGCCGGCAAATCTTTTATTAAAAACAGCAAAGGGTGAACCAAGGTTAATGAATTATGAAAGTCTTGCAGAGGGCGGTTTTATCACCGGAAGTTCTATGGGCTCAGGCGGATTTATTGTTTTGGATGAAGATCAGTGCATTGTAAAACATACTTATACCATTTCCCGCTTTTATCATCATGAAAGTTGCGGACAATGTTCGCCCTGCCGCGAAGGAACCGGCTGGATGGAAAAGATATTTTACAATATTGAAAATGGCAGAGGTAAAATGAAAGACATTGATCTACTTTGGGATGTACAAAGAAGGATTGAAGGAAATACGATTTGTCCTTTTGGAGATGCAGCTGCGTGGCCTGTTGCAGCCTCTATCAGGCATTTCAGAGATGAATTTGAATGGCATATTTTAAATCCTGAAGAATGTTTGGTAAGAAATTATGGATTGGCGCATTATGCAGATCCGTTGGAAGTAGCTGCCACATGAAAAGAATAATTGTATTTGAAAAAAATTAATTGAAATGCCAGAAGAACAAGAATTATTTAAAGTAACCATAGACGGAATAACAATAGAAGTTCCAAAGGGAACTACTATTTTAAATGCTGCCAGGAAAATAGGTCCGGAAGTAGCGCCACCGACCATGTGCTATTACACTCATTTGGAAGGTAGTGGTGGCAAATGCAGAACGTGTTTGGTAGAAGTGGCTGCTGGCTCTACAAAAGATCCAAGACCAATGCCAAAGTTAGTTGCTTCGTGCAGAACAGAAGTAATGGATGGAATGGTCGTAAAAAATGTAACCAGTGAAAAAGCGTTGGATGCCCGTAAAGGAATTGTAGAATATTTATTGATCAATCATCCGTTGGATTGCCCGATTTGCGACCAGGCAGGAGAATGTTATTTGCAGGATCTGAGCTACGATCATGGAACTGAAGGAACTCGTTATGAATTTAAAAGAAGAACTTTTGTAAGAGAAGATATTGGCCCTTATATTCAGCTCCACATGACAAGATGCATTCTATGTTATCGCTGTTTGATGGTGGCTGATCAACTGACCAATTCACGTTCACAAGGCATTTTGCTGCGTGGCGATTCTTCAGAAATTTCTACTTATATCTCCAAAGCAATTGACAATGATTTCAGTGGAAATATGATTGACGTTTGTCCGGTTGGAGCATTGACAGACCGTACTTATCGTTTCAAAAATCGCGTTTGGTTTTTAAAACCAATGGATGCTCACAGAGATTGTGATAAGTGTTGCGGTAAAGTGACTTTATGGAATCGTGGTGAAGAAGTTTTCAGAGTGACTTCCAGGAAAGACCCGTGGGGTGAAGTGCAGGTAATAGATGGAAAACCAGCCTGGATCTGTAACACCTGCCGTTTTGAAAAGAAAAATACTTCCGACTGGATTGTTGAAGGACCTACAAAAGTAAATCGACATTCAGTGATTTCTACCAATCATTATCTAAAGAAAGTTGTTCCCCCGGATCCCTTGGACAAAGTTTTAAATGGTCGAAAGCCGATGCTGCTGATGGATATTAATAATGTTAGCCAGGTAAACGAGCCTGAAATTGATTTAAGCATATTACCTGGACCTGCTACGTCTACTACTTTTATTGAACACAATGAAGAAAAAGAAATCAGGGAAACCGCAGCGGAACGATTATCTGTAAATGATTGCAAAAAACCATAATTAAAATTTAGTTTTAACATGTATTCAAACCCAATTCTTTTGACCATTGACTGGACTTTATTTATTGAAAAACTGGTTTTAATTGTAGTTGTAGTAATGATCTCATTATTTGTGGCTATGTATTCAACTTATGTTGAAAGAAAAGTAGCCGCGTTCATGCAGGATCGGAGAGGCCCCAACCGGGCCGGGCCTTTTGGAATTTTACAACCACTGGCTGACGGAATGAAATTGTTTTTTAAAGAGGAAATTGTTCCTAATTTTTCATCTAAATTCTTATTTATTCTTGGGCCGATTCTCGCTATGCTTACTGCTATTATGGTAAGTGCGGTTATTCCCTGGGGCGACAAACTCAATATTTTTGGCCGTAATGTTTCTTTACAAATTGCCGATATTAACATTGGAATTCTTTACGTTTTTGGTGTCGTAAGTTTAGGCGTTTATGGAATTATGATTGGCGGTTGGGCCAGTAATAACAAATTCTCATTGCTGGGAGCAATGCGCGCCGCTTCTCAGATTATCAGTTATGAGCTTGCCCTCGGAATAGCATTAATTTCTTTGTTGCTGCTGACCGGAACGCTTAGTTTGAATGAAATGGTAGGTCAGCAAAAAGATGGAATATGGAACATTTTGCGACAGCCATTAGGATTTCTGATTTTTCTGGTGTGCGCCTTTGCAGAAACCAACCGTACTCCATTTGATTTGCCAGAAGCAGAAAACGAATTAATGGGTGGTTATCACGCAGAATATTCTTCCATGAAATTGGGATTTTATTTATTCGCTGAATATGTAAACATGTTTTTAAGTGGCGCGGTAATGACAACTTTATATTTTGGAGGATATGATATTCCTTTTGTAAATGATGCAAACCTCATGCATACGATCGGTCAAAACTGGACCGTTATTTTGGAAGGACTGGTATTTTTTATAAAAATATCTTTATTCATTTTCCTTTTTATGTGGGTAAGATGGACTGTTCCAAGATTTCGTTATGATCAATTAATGAATCTTGGCTGGAAGATTTTATTGCCGTTATCACTTTTTAATATGTTACTAACCGGCGCATTAATTTTATTAAAACAAAATCACTGGCATTTTTAAAACTTAGCGATATTTTTGCAGCGCAGAAAATGAGTTTGAGAAGCCAGATTAAAAATATTCAGGATGGAAGCATTAACAAATAGAGTGAAACCGGTTGACAGAAGGAAAATGTCCATTTGGGAAAAAATGTATTTGCCGGCTGTTCTCAAAGGAATGGTAATTACTTTGAAACACTTCTTTACAAAGAAAGTTACCATAAATTATCCGGAAGAAACAAGACCTTTTAGCCCGGTTTTTCGTGGATTACAGATACTGAATCGTGATGAAGAAGGACGTGAAAATTGCACTGCCTGCGGATTGTGTGCCCTGGCTTGCCCTGCTGAAGCAATCACGATGGAATGTGCTGAAAGGAAAGTAGGAGAAGAACATTTATACCGTGAAGAAAAATATGCAGCAAAATATGAGATCAATATGTTGAGATGTATTTTCTGCGGATTATGTGAAGAAGCTTGTCCCAAAGATGCAGTGTATTTATCAGAAACTTTTGCCCCGGCAAATTACCAGCGAAAAGGATTTATTTATGGAAAAGAAGATTTATTAATTCCTGATCCAAAAACAGATCCTGAAGGTTTTGCAAGAGCAAAAGGTTCAAGAATCAAGCATCCGCAGGGACATGGAAATGAACATTAATTTCAAGAGGAGGAAAGTTTAGAAGCGGTTGGAATAGAAACAAAGGAATAAATAATATTTCTGTTTTGTGAAGAACAGTAATAATAAAAAGAAAGGTTACATAAAATAGAAACGAAATATCGAAATGGATATAGCACAAATCCTCTTCTGGTTCTTATCTGCACTGGCTCTGTTAGGTGCCATTGGTGTAATTGCGAGCAAAAACCCAATCTATAGCGTCCTTTGCCTCATCATTGTATTTTTTGCCATTTCCGGTCATTATATTTTAATGAATGCTCAGTTTTTAGGGATTGTAAACATCATCGTTTATGCAGGCGCTATCATGGTTTTATTCCTTTTTGTTATCATGTTGATGAATTTGAATTCTGAAACAGAACCTGTAAAAAATATTTACATGAAACTTGCCGGTGTTATCGCAGGTCTTATGCTAATGATCGTTTTTGTAGCAGCAATTTCACATTCAGACACGGGCAACACTATTATAAGAGCCGGAACGAGTGTCGGACTAACTGAAAGCCTGGGCAAAGAATTATTCAGTAAATACGTAGTTCCTTTTGAAATAAGCAGTGTCTTATTTTTAAGCGCAATGATCGGAGCAATTTTAATCGGTAAAAAAGATCCTGTAAAACAATAAAATATGCGAAAATCTTTCACACTCTTATTGCTATTTTTGGCTTTATTGTTTGCAAAAAAATCTTCGGCACAAATTGATCTGAATAATTTGGATTTAAAAGATCTCATCGGAAAAGTAATGCATGTTGAGAAAGGATTTGCTCCAAAATTCTCTTTAGGAAAAACACCGATTCAAAAAATTTCAAAAGTCGCTGAAATACTTGGAATGAAGCAAAATGATGAGGTAAACAAACTTTTCAACACTTTCAGAACGGGAAGAATCATTTACAAGGCCGCTGCTTATGCCGGCGGTGCCATCGCAGTTTACAGCCTGGTAAGAAAAACCGAAAAATCTGTACAATCACAGAATTATAATGGAGCATTATATTCCGGAATTGGTGCAATAGGTTCGGGATTAATTGTAAAATTTCTAACGAAAAGTGCTTCTTATAAAGCTGTGGATATTTTCAACGGAATCGCGGTTAAAAAAATTAAAGATATTTTTTCAATAGCTCCTGCATCCAGTACTGCAGGAATTGGTTTATATGTAAAACTGTAATCATGGAGATCAAGTGGTATATATTTTTGTCTTTGACCTTGTTCTGTATCGGTATTATCGGTGCACTTACCCGACGAAATTCAATTATTGTATTTATGTGTATCGAATTAATGTTGAATTCAGTGAATTTGTTGTTGGTCGCATTTTCAAAAATGCACATGGCTACTCCAAACGCTTTCAATTATTCAATTGCATCAAGTGCCCAGATTTTTGTATTCTTTATTATGATCGTTGCAGCTGCGGAAGTAAGCGTTGGCCTTGCCATCATCGTAATGTTGTATAGAAATACGAGGTCTATTGATATTAATTTTTTAAACCGGTTAAAAAACTAATCATTTTCAATTTGAAAGTGGACAAAATATTTTAAAAATTTAAACGCTGACGAAGTTTGGTTTATGGATGCAATTCAACTTATTTACCTGGTTCCTCTTCTTCCTCTTATTGGATGTTTAATTAATGGCCTCGGAAGAAATGCACTTTCAAAATCCCTGGTTGGCATTATTGGCAGCGGCGTAGTTCTCATTTCTTTCTGCATTAGTTTTTTGGTTTTTATAGCTGCAACAAAAGAAGGTTTTACTACACAAAATATTCAATACTTCGATTTTATACACGTTGGCAAGCTCCAAATTCCATTTGAGTTTCAGATAGATCAGCTTACTTCTTTATTTCTGCTGATCATAACAGGCGTTGGATTTATCATTCATGTTTATTCAGTTGGTTACATGAAAGATGAGACGCAATCTGGTTTTGGAAGGTATTTTTCTTACCTGAATCTGTTTGTGTTTTCCATGCTCATTTTGGTGATGGGAGGTAATTATGTGATGATGTATATTGGTTGGGAAGGAGTAGGACTTTGTTCTTATTTATTAATTGGGTTTTGGTTTAAAGATCATGCAAATAACGATGCCGGAAAAAAAGCTTTTATCATGAATCGTATTGGTGATGTTGGTTTTTTGCTTGCAGTTTTCTGGCTGATTTCCGCATTTGGAACTACTTCCTACAATGAACTTTATAATCCACAAAATGGCATTATTACTTCGTTTACTGCCATTAATTCTCCTGGAATTGTTGGCATCACTTTATTATTATTTGTTGGTGCTATTGGCAAAAGCGCGCAGATTCCTTTATACACGTGGCTTCCGGATGCGATGGCTGGTCCAACACCGGTTTCCGCACTGATTCATGCAGCAACGATGGTTACTGCCGGAATTTATATGATCGCAAGAAGCAATATTTTATATTCTTTGGCACCGGTTACTTTAGCAGGAGTTGCAACAATTGGTTTGATAACTGCGATTGTAGCAGCGATCATTGCTTTGAAACAAAATGATATTAAAAAAGTACTGGCTTATTCTACCGTAAGCCAGCTTGGTTATATGTTTTTGGGACTTGGCGTTGGTGCTTATTCAGCAGCTGTTTTTCATGTAATGACGCATGCATTTTTTAAAGCCCTTTTATTCCTCGGCGCCGGTTCAGTAATTCATGCAATGGGCGGCGAGCAGGATATGACAAAAATGGGTGGTTTAGGAAAAAAAATGAAGATAACTTATGTTACATTTTTTATCGCAACCCTTGCTATTGCAGGTATTCCGCCATTCTCAGGTTTCTTTTCAAAAGATGAAATTCTTTCTGCTACTTATGCTGAAAGCCCGCTGATGTATGTTCTTGGTGTAGGCGGTGCTTTGCTTACAGCTTTTTATATGTTCCGGTTACTAGCTATGACTTTTAAGGGAAAATTTCGTGGAACTGAAGAACAGGAACATCATCTTCATGAAAGTCCTCCAACAATGACGATTCCATTGATCATTCTGGCTATTCTTGCCGCTGTTGCAGGATTTATAGGATTGCCGGATGTATTTGTAAAAAACGGAAATAAACTCGCTGACTTTTTATCACCGGTTTTTGCTCATTCTCAGCAGATACTTACTGCCCGCGAAGTGCCACATCAAACCGATATGATGTTGATAATTATTTCAAGCGTTTTGATCATTATTGTTTCTATCCGGGCATTTATGAAATTTAAAAATTATTCACCTGTTGCTGCTTCTGACAACGGTTTTGTAAAAGCGATCAAAAACAAATTTTATGTTGATGAAGCGTATGACGTGCTTTTTGTAAAACCATATCGTTCTGTAAGCGCTTTTTTAAATAATGTTTTCGATAAAAAAGGAATTGACGCAATTGTAAATGGAGTTGGCAAGAGTGTAAATTATGGAAGCCGACAGTTGAGATTATTACAGAGTGGCCAGGTTGGTTCTTACCTGTTATTGATGGTTATCGGGTTGTTGATTTTATTTATTATTCAATTGTTTACAAAATAATATTAATGCTGGGCACATACTTTACTTTTCCGGAATTATTGATTTGGATACCGTTTATTACAGGGCTGATTGCTATTTTTATTAAAAATAATAAGAGTGTAAAAATGTTTGCACTTTTATCTTCTATTGCTACTTTGGCTGTTTCAGTTATCAGCTTATGTTATTCTGATGTTGCTCATCATCACGAATTTTTTTATTACAACAATGTTTCCTACGTGTGGATGCCCTACATCGGTTCCAGTTTTTCTGTAGGGCTTGACGGAATGGGCTTTCTGCTTACGTTTTTAACCGCATTTTCTTATCCATTGATTTTTGCGGCCACCTATAAAACGGATCATAAAAATCCCAATGCCTTTTTTGCTTTAATGCTTTTAACGCAGGCCGGAATTATGGGAGTTTTTGTGGCAACAGATGCATTACTATTTTATTTTTTCTGGGAACTTGCTTTGATTCCCATTTATTTTTTATGCAGCAAATGGGGAGGAGAAAAACGAATCTTCGCTACTTTCAAATTTTTCGTTTATACTTTTTTAGGTTCTTTGTTAATGCTGGTAGGAATTATTTATGTATATGTTCATACACCTTCCGTTTCAGCAGATTCAGCACATTCTTTTTCTCTAAATGCATTTTATAATGCGATTTTATCTCCGCATCAGCAGGATTGGTTGTTCTGGCTTTTCTTTATTGCTTTTGCAGTGAAAATTCCGATTTTCCCTTTTCATACCTGGCAGCCGGACGTTTACGAACAATCGAATTATCCGTCGGTAATGGTTTTGAGCGGACTGATGGTAAAGATGGGCGCTTTTGGCGTTATCCGGTGGATACTTCCGATTTTCCCTTTAGCCGTTGCAAAGTTTGATAACCTCGTGATGGTATTTTGTATCATTGGACTTCTTTATGCAAGTTGTATTGCTTTATATCAAAATGATTTGAAAAGATTTGTAGCATGGTCATCCATTGCGCATCTGGGACTGATGAGCGCCGCAATCTTTGCAGCAAATAATTTAAGCTTGCAGGGAGTAATGCTGGAAATGCTGAATCACGGTATTAATATACTTGCACTCTGGATCATTGTTGATATTATTGAAAAGAAAACCGGTGTAAGAAAAATTTCAGAATTGAGCGGGCTTGCTGCGAAATCACCGGCATTGGCAATCTTCCTTGTCATTATTGCATTTGCCAACATTGCACTTCCGCTTTCCAATTCATTTATCAGCGAATTTTTGATGTTGAATGGATTATTCCAATTTAATATTTGGTTTGCAGTTTTTGGAACTCTTGGAATTGTTGTTTCAGCCGTTTATATGTTGTCGATGGTTCAAAAAACCTTTTATGGAAAAACAAATGGATTGGTTGAAAAGGCGCAAAAAATGAGTGCCGGACAAGGAATAGTTTTATTCGTATTGGTAATTGCCATTTTGTTTTTAGGTATTTATCCGGAACCAGTTATTCATTTGACACAATCAACTGTTACAGATATTTTGGGAAGGATTCCGTTGAAGTAGAAAGTTAATGAGAATTAAGAAATAAGTAATAAGAAAAAAGTAATAATGAACGCGATTATTTTAACTGCACTTTGGGGAGTAGTAATGATGTTTGGAGGAGTGTTTTTCAAAAAACGCACCACCCCAAAATATTGGGTCATCGCAGGTATTGTTCTTGTATTGGTTGCAAATATTCTGGAGTTTTTCGGCCATCCTTTTTTTAATGTGGATACCAAAGGGATGCTGAAGTTCGATTCTTTCGGACTTCATTTTAATACCATTGCTTTTATCTGCACTTTATTATTTTTTCTGTTGAATGGAAGAGATTTTGAAAAGATCGGCCATCATGTTTCTGAATATTTCAGTTTGATGTTTTTTGTTTTATGCGGGCTCTCCATTTTGTCTTCTTTCAATACTTTATTGTTGCTGTTTTTAGGAATCGAAATTTTATCTATTCCATTATACATTCTTTCAGGAAGTGAAAAAAGAAATTTAAAAGGCAATGAAGCTTCGTTGAAATATTTTTTAATGGGATCATTTTCAACCGGTATTTTGCTGATGGGGATTGCGCTGATTTACGGGGGAAACAGTCTGGGTTCTTTTTACATTGATGCTATTAATTTAGGAACTGGAAATTTGCCGGTTTTAATTGCTGCCGGGCTGGTTTTGATCTTAGTTGGAATGTCATTTAAAGTTTCTGCAGCACCTTTTCATTTCTGGGCTCCTGATGTATATGACGGAGCGCCGGCTGTAGTTACATCTTTTATGATGACAATTGTGAAAGTGGCTGCTTTTGTTGCTTTCTTCAGGCTCTTCCAGTCTTCATTTGGGGCCATGCAATATCAATGGCAAACATTGATTGTTGTGATAACAGCAGCAACCTTATTGATAGGAAATATTACGGCAGTTTTTCAAAGAAGTGTAAAAAGAATGCTTGCCTATTCAAGTATTGCACATGCCGGTTTTTTCATGTTCACTCTTTTTGCTTTGAATGATACAGCCAAAGAGGGATTGCTTTTGTATGCTGCCGCTTATTGTCTTGCTACTATCGGAATTTTTGCAGTAGTTATTAAGATGGCAGATTATTCCATTGAAGGATTTAATGGCCTGGGAAAAAGACAACCATTGCTTGCCTTAACTTCTGTTATTTTCCTTTTGTCATTAACCGGAATTCCTTTGACAGCCGGCTTTACAGCGAAATTTTATGTGTTGATGGCTGCGGTAAAAGACGGGCATCAGTTATGGCTTGTTGTCCTTGCAGTTATTTGCGCTGCCATTGGTGCTGTTTATTATTTCAGAGTGATACAAGCGATTTATTTTAAAGAACCGGTACCTGGTGTGAATGATGAAATTCACGTTTCTTCTTCATTCAAATTCTTGCTGGCAGTAACCGCAGCTCTGATCATTTTACTGGGTTTCCTTCCTGGCTTATTGATTGATTGGATTTATTATTAAGTTGATATAGCTTATCAGACATTCTATGGCTTACGACACAAAACTTGCAGACAGAATCAGGGAGTATCTTACGAAATTTCCTAAACTAAAAGTAGAAGAAAAGAAAATGTTTCGCGGGCTTACTTTTATGATAAACGGCAAAATGTGTGTTAGCGTAAGTGGAGATAACCTGATGTGTCGCTTTGACCCTTGCCTGGAGGAAGAGGTTGCAGAAAAAAATGGCTTTCAACCTATGGTCATGAATAAAAGAGAATACAAAGGTTACTGCTATATTAATCCAAATGGGTTTAAGTCGAAAAAAGAATTTGAGTACTGGATTAACTTGTGCCTGGACTTTAATGAAAGAGCGAAGCCATCAAAGAAGAAGAAAAAATAAAAAGATATTCAGTAAACTAACAAATTTTCGATCCTTTATTTTTCTTTTATAATCCTGAATAATAATCATAACCACGTTCGTACCAATAATCAGGCGGAGGAGTATTACTGAAAAATAAAGTCCCGATTCTTTTTAAACTTTTAATGCCATATTTCACCGGAATCATCAAACGAAGCGGGTAACCGTTTTTTAAAGGAAGTGGTTTTCCGTTCATTTCATAGCACAATAATGTCTGAGGATGCATCATGCTTGCCATATCAACTCCTACGTAATATTTGTTATCCGGAGTCATCAAACCCGCATAATTCATTTGCGTTTGTAAATCAAGGTTATATTTTCTTGCAAAGTCGCTAAATTTTACGCCGCCCCAGTGTGAGATCTGACTCCAGCCTTCTATACATTTGAAATCAAAAACAATTTCTGTTTTTGGAAGCGCTTTAATTTCATCAAGGCTTACGAATAAAGTATCACCTGGTTTTCTTACCACTTTTAATTTCCATGCGCTATCCAAATTGCTTGTCAAACCTACATCACCATTGAATCTCACGTTTTTTGCAGCTGCTGATGCAGGATAGGTTTTTACAAGATGATTATTGCTTAAAGTCTTTGAAAATACTTTTTCATTAAGGCTTAAAACTTCGCGTAAAGGTTTTGGAACATCAGCAATTTGTGGTTGATGATGAAGCCATTTCCAAAAAAATATTGCAGCAATAATAGCAACAATAAAAACTATAAAGGCTATAATTGTTTTTGTTCTTAAATTCTTTTCAGAAATTAAAATTTCTTTTTGATCATCCATCTTTTTTATTTTTTTAGAATGATAATTTAATTTCAGCGAGTAGGTTTAAAAACGGGTCATTCTTCAGTTGCCGGTTCTGCAATTGGAATTTCTACAAAGAAACAAGTCCATTCTCCTTCTTTTGTTTCGAACCAGATTCTTCCATTCAATGTTTCTACAATTCCTTTACACATTGCAAGTCCCAGACCGGTTCCGGAAGTTTTAGTGGTAAAGTTCGGTGTAAAAATCTTATTAATCATCGATGCCTGAATTCCATTCCCATTATCCTTAATTGAGATTACAACTTTATGATCTTTCCATTCGCTTTTAATTTTAATTTTAATCGTACGATAATCAGGAACTGATTGAACTGCATTTTGAAGAAGGTTCGTAAACAAACGATTAATTTGTGTTTTATCAGCATTGATCAAAAGTGAGGATTGATAAAGTTCAGAATCTATATTCACTTCATTGTTCGTAGAATAAAGCGTGATGGAATTTTCCAGCATTTGATTCACATCAAAAATTTGTTTTTGAGTGTTACCAATTTTTGCAAACTGTGAAAAATCGCTTGCGATTTGTGAGAGATGTTCAATCTGTTCCAATAAGATTTGTGCAACGTACAATGAAATATTTTTTACATCAGGAGAATTTTTATCAATCGCCATTTGTAAATATTGAAGATTCAATTTCATTGGCGTAAGCGGATTTTTTATTTCATGAGCAACCTGCCGGGCCATTTCACGCCACGCACCTTCACGCTCACTTTTGGCTAGCATTTCAGCACTCACATCCAGCTTCTTTACCATCTTGTTATATTCCTGAACCAGTTCGCCAATCTCATCTTTCCTGTTCCAAACAATTTCTTCATTTCCTGTTTCAAGGTTTATTTTTTTCATCTTGTCACTGATCAATGAAAATGATTTGGTAATGCTGTTGGTGATAAACAATGCGATAATTCCTGCGACTAAAAAAATAAATGCATTCAGGTTAATGATGGTTACTAAAAAGTTTGAGATCTCATCCTGCAATTTATTTTGAGATTCAAAATATGGAATGTTCAGATAAGCATATTCTCTTCCTGATTCATCGCGCACCGGCAAATAGTTGCTTAGATAAGTAAGACTTCCGATTTTTTGTTCCTGGAAAAATTGAACGTCTTTTACTTTGCTTAGATGATAAAAAGCAACAGGATCCATCTTTTCACTAACAATTCCTTTGTTGTATGGTAATGGAATTGAAGAGACTCTTAGATTTCCATGGAGATCATAAAGATTGATATCAGCGGCATGAATGTTTGAAACTTTATTGATAATCTCTTCCAATTTGTCATGTGATAAATTTTCGAAATTGATGAGTCGGTAATCATTAACAGGAAGTGTGTCAATAGCGCTCCTCAATTCATTTTCCATTACATGAATGGTACGGCTTAGTTTTTCACGATTATTGCTGTGGTATCGGCTTATAAAAAATAAAATCGTGGTAACTCCAATCACGATAAATGAAAAGACACTGATCAGAATGATCGTTCCATGAACCTGGTTGCGAATGTTTAATTGTAACAAAGAGCGCAGGCTTGATTTGATCTTTCTTTCAGTCAGAAAATGATGAGAGAGATTAAAGAAGATAGCGATCAATAAAAATGAGCAAAATAAATAGGCAAATAGAGTGATAGATTCAATAAAAAACCGGTCCTGCCTGGCGATGACAATTGCTTTATCTGCATTAGCTTTATACCACAATTCCTCATACCCATTTTTCTCCACCGTTCTGAATTCGTTGTAAGTAAAATTGTTATTATCAATGTCGGTTGTAAAAGGATAATCATTATAACTGCTGCTCAACTGGTTGTTGTTATAAACTGCGAATGCATAAACGGGTGAGCTTTCAATTGAATTATTATTTCCTTTAGAAAAAAGCTCGGGATATAAAGCGTCACTTTTATATCTCTTGGGTTTTGAGATAATAAAAATATAACCCTGCCTCTGCCCATCGGAATCTGTAATTTCTTTTTTGCTGATATAATTAAACCGGTCATAAGAAATATCGTAATAATAAAGATCAGGAATATCAGTTGGCTTTCCCTGCGTTTGAATAATCGCGTTCAGCGAGTTGTATGTGGTTGAATCATCATTATACAAAGGCATTTCGGCCGCATTGTATGTGTAAATTTTTGTATCGTATTTATTCAGATAACCTGAAAAATTTTCATTGATCAAACTATCTTTTAAAAACTGGTTTTCGGTTTTATTTTTAAAACGATCAAAAATATCCGAGAGGTAATCATTTCTAAAATCCTTTAAAATAATGTTTACAATTACCGGGCCGGACGGATCTGCTTTATTGGCAAGGTTTTCAGCAAAATGCTTTCTTTCTTCCAACTCTTTTATTCTGTTTTGAAAAACAATTATTGCAGTGATAGAAACAGAAAAAAAGAAAACCCAGAAAATAAATTTTGATGAAACAAGATTGTATGCATGAAACAAAAGAATTTTAAAATTCAACAGGAAGATGAAAAGCAAAAGCCAGGCTAAAACTGCGAGATTGAAACTTAAATGAACAGAATGTAATCTGAAAGTAAGTATGATCAAACCACAGATAGTGATGATCAGGTACAATAAATATCTTTTATTGCGGCCGATAAAAATATTAAGCGGCTGAAGCAATATCTGGATCAGAAAAAAATATCCGGTGGCCACACAGCTCAAAACAATAAAGCCGACAACACTGTAAATATTCAGAGTAAAAAAGTTAATAACGTCAAAAGAAATCTGCGAATCTGCAACAAGACTTTGTACAGTGTAACCGCCTATCAGCGTGAATAATATCATCAAAACACAAATAAAAACAATTGCTGCATACCTGTAAAAATTCGTTTTGAATTTGATTTTAGAAAAATCAAAATTGAAATGATACCTGATGAATAAAACGATCCAGATAAACAGCAACGAATTGATTAGAAGATCTCCGAGTGATCTTAAAATAAAATTGGCGCCATAAATAGAAGGATCAAATAATTCTAAATTTTTAAAATTAAGCGGGATTGAAAATGCATAACTTAATATCCGCAAAAAAATAACCGGGACGATCAATACCAAAAGACCAAACCAGAATCCTTTTTTCTTTACATAAAAGTTTGCGAGTTTTTGAATGAAAAAAAGGATCAGCAGCGATGCCAAAATTCTAAAAATCATTGCCAGCACATTGTCATGGCTTTCAGGATTGGCAAGCTGATGAAGATAAAAAAGCGGCAGTCCATTCTGGTCTCTGATTACATATCTGGTTGGTGAAATGCTGATATCGTATGTCTTTTCGATATTTTTTTCAGCAACAAAGGAATTATGCAAATATTTATTTTCTATGTAGTAATTCCATTTTACAGGAGTCAGAAAAATTAATTTATAAGCAGCGCCTTCAGAAGTTTGAACTGACTTGATATTGATAACGTACCATCCGTTGATCAGCTTTTTAAAGCTGGTTCCGTCCGGTGAATTTTGTAACGCAGGATCTGGTTCTATTACCTGAGTATTCCAAAAAACCGGGGTAAGTGTTTTGTCAGGATTAAGCTTGTAAAAGAAGACAAAGTAATCATTATCTACCTGCGCTTCCAGTTGCTCATCATTATATTTTCCGGATGCAATTGTGTTTATTAAAACAGAATCTTTACAAAATGCATCAATCTTTTTTTCGCTCCGGTGGATACTTTTTTGAACTGTTTTTTGGGCGGCATTAGAAGTAGAACTTCCGCTCCAGTAATTATTAATAATAAATGCCAAAGTAAGCAGCCATGCTGCTGTGAGCAGCAAAAAAGAATTTCTTTTAAGAAAGCTATCGTCCTTTATAAGATTCAAATCTCAATATTTTGTTTTTTTATTTCGTTCCACACAGCATCCATTTCTTCCAATGTCATTTCATTCAAATGCTTACCTTTTTTTTCAGCTTCCTGTTCCATTTTTGTAAAGCGTTTTATGAATTTTTGATTGGTAAGTTCAAGTGCGTTTTCGGCATCTACTTTTAAAAATCTCACATAATTAATTACCGAAAAAAACAGGTCGCCGGATTCTTGTTCAATATGTTCTTTATTTCCTGAAGCAACTGCTTCCAGTAACTCTTTTTTTTCTTCTTCGACTTTTTCCCAAACCTGTTCTTTCGTTGCCCATTCAAAACCAACCTGTTTCGCTTTTTCCTGTATCCGCATGGCTTTCACCATTGCAGGCAATGACTTTGGAACACCGCTCAGTACTGATTTTTTTCCTTCAGAAAGCTTGATCTGTTCCCAGTTTTTCTTAACATCATCTTCATTTTCCACTTTCACATCTCCATAAATATGCGGATGTCTTTTTATTAATTTTTCACAAATACCATCAATCACTTCCTGCAATGAAAACTTATTTTCTTCGAGACCAATTTTTGAATAAAAAACAATATGCAGTAACAGATCTCCTAATTCTTCCTTGATTCCTTTCCAGTCTTTTGCTGTGATCGCATCTGCAAGTTCGTATGTTTCTTCAATAGTTTGCTGGCGCAAAGTGTGAACATTTTGTTTCTTATCCCACGGACATTTTTCCCGTAGCTCATCCATTATTTCAATCAGCTTATTTATATTAATGTCCTGACTCATTACTTTGAAATTTAAATTTGAAAAACAGAAATCATCGCAAAAGTGATGAAGATAAAAATGATCAAAAAGAAAAATGAAAACAGAAAAAGAAAGTACTTCAGGATCGTTTTAAATCTTCGTTGTTCATAAAAATTCCGCATCGCTTTATACAGATAAAAGAAAACAGCAATTGTCAGCAAAACATTCACATAGCGCAGCCATCCAAAATCATGAACGTTTGTTAATTGCGCTATTCCGATTTCAATTAGCATCACAATAAAAACAAAAATGTATAAATGAATTGTGAAAATTGCATGAGCTACATAATAAAAGTTTTTGCGCCTGACGTAAAGCAACTGTAGAAGTAAGGCCACAAATGGCAATGAAATGAAAAGCATCTGGGGAAAATGATGTTGAACGCTTTCAAGAAAATCACTTAAAAATTTTCCCTCATGATCGTGATATTTTTCATTAAGCTCAATTTGTTTATAAGTGATCTCTCTTTTAAGCCAGCTGGGTTTTACAATTCCTTTCTTTATGAGAGAATCAAACTGCTCTTTACTTTTATAAGGAGCTTTTTCACCCAAAATAATAAAGCTATTACTCTTTACACTGTCTTCATAATCACTAAATTCTTTGCGGCTCATCGGCACCCCGTGATTCAATTCTTTGGTAAAATCATTAAAATCATTAGCCGGCAAAGAATCAATTTGCGAAGTAGTTTTACCGTTTAATGTGAAATCAACATTTTTAAATTCTTTTTCTTGTATATTAAAGACAGAAAAAAATACAAGGAAAAAAATAAATGACGTAAACAAATACATCCTGATCGGGTTCAGATAACTGGCTCTTCTTCCTCTCGTATATTCTTTTGATAAAAAACCAGGTTTGAAAAGAAGATCTTTCAAAGTTGAAAAAAACTTTCCGTCAAAATGTGTAACATCATTGAAGAAATGCAGTATTAAATGCCATACTGATTCTTTTGGTTCTATGTTTTCCTGTCCGCAGCTGTGGCAATATTTTCCAATAACAGTAGTTCCGCAATTAAGACAATTGGTTTCTTTCCGGTGAGGAAGATGCGACATGAATTAAAGATTTATTTTTATAATTTCCGGTTAAAAATAACAAACAAAAACTGCAATAAAGATTAATGAATTATTTTACATCGTCTTAAAATTTCTATTGGCCAAACATTTATTTTTTTATAAAAATGATGAAAAAATTTCTTCACTCTTTTTGCTTCGTAACGTTTCTGATTTGTCTTGGCTATTCTTCAGCAGATGCACAGTATTATTATAAAGACCTGGTCAGTACTATTCAGCAGAATCAGCAATTTTCAATCTTAAAAAACGGGAATATCAGAACAATAAAAATAGAGAGCTTTGATGAAAATGATCAGCCAAGTGATGGCTTTTTTTGTGAAAAAAAGATTAATAAAAATTTCTCGCAATCACAGATGATGTCTAAGTCGAATATTACAGGTGAATCGCTTCTGACAACGGATTACAACAACAAAGGAGATGTTATAAAAACAACTACTTCAACGCCAACAACTACCAACACTGTTGAGTTTGAATATGATGCAAACGGAAATATTTCCTTGATCCGCACAAAGACGACCGCCGACGGCGACAGCAGTGGTATTACAGAAACTCATGAATATTTTTATGACAATGGAAGACCGGTAAAAATGCTTCGGAAAAAAAATAATTCCCTTGTCTCTACGATCACTTTTGTTGCTGATGCAAAAGGTAATATTATTGAAGAGGATCCTTCAGGAAGGAACATTGACAAAAAATATTTTTACTATTACGACGATAGCAACCGCCTTACTGATGTCGTTCATTATAATGTGATCGCTAAAAGATTATTGCCCGATTATATGTTTGAATACAGCAACGGAAATCAACCAAATCAAATGATTTCCGTAGATGAGACAGGGAGAAATTATTTCATCTGGAGGTATGCTTACGACGATAAAAAATTGCCTGAAATTCAAAAATGCTTTTCAAAGGAAAAGCAACTGATGGGAACAATCCAGTTTGAGTACCAGTAGAAAACGATTTTAATTTTTACCGTAAAGAAACATTTTCTTTTTCTAAATTTTCCAGTCTATGATTTCATTGGTCCATTCCTCTTTATATGGTGCAGTGATCTTTATATAATTATCTGTGTAGCCATCCATCATTCCATTTTTATTTTTGCCTTCAAACAGAACTTTCCTGGTTTCTCCCGAATGATTTCCTGTAAATTGCTGCATTTTTTTATAAGACAATGAACGTAAAATTTTGGTGCGCTCATGACGAACGTTCATTGGCACAACCGGCTCTATATTTAGTGCAAAAGTGTTCGCTCTTTCTGAATAGGTAAAAACATGTAAATAAGAAATATCCAGGGAAACTAAAAAATCAATTGTCTCTTTAAAATCTTCTTCGGTTTCGCCCGGAAACCCAGTGATAACGTCCACTCCAATGCAACAATCAGGAATTAATTTCCTGATCAGGCTTACTTTCTCCGCATACAATTCTTTTTTGTAACGTCGACGCATCATTCCCAAAATTTTATTGTTTCCGCTTTGTAAAGGAACATGAAAATGAGGCATTATTTTTTTGCTTCCGGCAACCAATTCAATAATTTCCTCAGACAATAAATTAGGTTCAATTGAAGAAATCCGGTAACGTTTTACTCCATCAGTTTCTTCAATCTTTTTTAACAGAGAATAAAAATTATCACCGGTTTTAATTCCATTTCCATTCTTCCCAAAATCACCGAGATTAATTCCTGTAAGAACGATTTCTTTTACTCCTGCATCAGCAATTTTTTTTATTTCTGATAAAACATTTTCCATTGAATTGCTACGGCTTTTTCCACGGGCCATTGGAATGGTACAAAAAGAACAATTATAATCACAACCGTCCTGAACCTTTAAAAAAGTACGGGTTCTGTCTGCCAGCGAAAAAGATGAATGAAATCCTTCCACATCTTCTATTTCACAACTGGATATTTTAGCGCTGTCGCCGTGGGTAAGTTCTTTCAGATGAGACGTAATATTGAATTTTTCTGAAGCACCAAGCACAAGATCAACTCCCGGAATTTCTGCAATTTCTTTTGGCTTTAATTGCGCATAGCAACCAATGATCACTACCATTGCTTCCGGCGCCTGCCGCTGCACCCGGCGAACCAGCTGACGGCATTCTTTGTCTGCGTTATCCGTAACAGAACATGTATTGATCACATAAACATCTGCCTCTTCCGTAAATTCTTTTTTCACAAAACCATCGTCTTCCAACATTCTTTGAATGGCAGAAGTTTCAGAATAATTTAATTTACAGCCCAAAGTGTGAAGCGCTACAGTTCTTCCTTTTTCCATCCGGCAAAAATAATTAATCTGGAAGTAAAGATTTTATTTGAGTTCTTGTTTGAAGAGAAGAAGTTCTTGAATCATGTCGAAAAAAGGCCTGATACTTTGACATCAGTTTTTTTCATGCCGATAGCTTCGACATGAGAGTTTTTTTTGAAAATTAAGTAGGATCCTTTATCTTATTATTAACAATAAATGCCAAAGGATAAATAATAGATTTGGGAAAAAATTAAAATGAAATTTTCCCTGACCATCAGCATGATTTTTATAACTGCTGTTTCTTTTGCACAATCCGGTTCCCAATGGACGAACAACAAAATTATTGTTGACGGAAGCGCTTATGACTGGAATCCGCCCTTGAAACATTATGACAATCAAACTGCATTGTTTTTTGATATTAAAAATGACAGCAACAATCTTTATTTATGTTTTCAGACAAAGGATGAAATGAATGAAGCAAAGATTCTGAGATCAGGAATGAAAGTGATTTTGAGCGATAAGATCAATGGCAAACATAAATCAGTTATTAATTTTCCATTGCCATTTAAGCATGTTGCAAAAGCAAATCAATCAGATGAAATAAAACCGGATCCTCTTGCTTCGCGCCAATCCTGGCATGCCTCACTTCTTGCTGCAGATACATTGATGGAAGTAAAAGGTTTTACGAATAATAATGGAATTATTTCTATCAATAATTCAGATATCCGCGCGGCAATAAATGTTGATTCGTCGAATACATTAACCTATGAAATTGCGATTCCTTTTAAAGAACTATTTGGCAACGATTATAATCTGAAAGATGTATCAAAAGATATTTCATTGAATGTCATTATTAATGCAATGTCAGATCATTCAGAAGGTGGCGGGGGCGGATATGCGGGAAGAGGTGGACGCGGCGGAGGCAGAATGGGAGGAGGTTACGGCGCAATGCAGCATGAAGGAAACAGGATGGGAGGCGAGGGAGGAGGACAATACCAGTATGATCCGGCTGCCATGTTACAGAAAACAGAATTAAAACAAAAATTTGCTTTGTCTTTCCCTCAGTGACATCGGGTAATTTTTTCCTTTTTGATTTACCTTAGAGAAAATTATAAAAACATTGAGAAAAAAGACTCTTTATTTATTACTGCTTCTCGTGATTGTATTGCTTCTCGTTATCAAAAGATTTTCCTGTGTAAGAAATGAAGATCAGGGAAGCGAATCTTTCAGAGATACCACACATTTAATACTTACCAAACATGTGGAATGCAGAATGGATTGCCGTCATATTACAGAGGAAGAAATCAAAGAAATTCTAAAAACGGGAAAGGTAAACTATCAAAAAAGCGGCATCGGATCGAAGGGAGACAGCACATTTGCATTGGAAGGATATAGCCACGAAAATCAGCATATAAGAGTGGTGGTAGCCCCGGAAAATGATGGACTTGTTGTGATCACCTGCATTGATCTCAATAAAGAATGGCCCTGCAATTGCTATTAACAAATAGCATGAAATGTTTTAATAGTTTTCTCTGTAAATTTGTAGATAACGCTTAGCATTTAGAAATGACAATGAAGTTTAAATCTTACCTGGCAAAGCCCTTTGCCGTTTATATATATAAGCAGATAAAAAAATCCATGCTTTCTGCAATTGCTGACCAGAACAGTATTTTTAATAACCTGGTCAAAACAGCATCGAAAACAGAATTTGGTAAGGAACATCAGTTTGATAAGATTAAAAGTCATGAAGATTTTGTAAAAAATGTTCCTATCCGCGAGTACGAGGATTTCAAAGATTATATCGAAAAAATCAAGCAGGGAAAACAAAATATTTTGTGGAAAGGATTTCCGATTTATTTTGCAAAAACAAGCGGAACAACCAGCGGCATCAAATATATTCCCATCACAAAAGATTCTATTCCCAATCACATCAATACAGCAAGAAATGCATTATTGTGTTATATGGCTCAAACCGGAAAATCCCAGTTTGCAGATGGGAAAATGATTTTTCTCAGTGGCTCTCCTGAACTGGAAAGAGTTGGAGGAATTCCAACAGGACGACTCAGTGGCATTGTAAATCATCATATTCCCCGCTATTTGCGCTGGAATCAATTGCCTTCTTTTGAAACCAACTGCATTGAGGACTGGGAAGAAAAATTGTCAAAAATTGTTGATGAAACGGTGAAAGAACGAATGACATTGATCAGTGGCATTCCACCATGGATTCAAATGTACTTTGACGAACTTGAAAAAAGAACAGGGAAAAAAATTAAAGATATTTTTCCTGATTTCAGTGTGTTGGTGCAGGGCGGTGTCAATTTTGAACCTTACAAAGCAAAGCTCTTTGAAAGTATCGGAAAGAAGATTGATACTTTAGAATTGTATCCGGCGAGTGAAGGTTTTTTTGCTTTCCAGGATAGCCAGACTGAAGAAGGATTATTGCTGAATACCGACAGTGGAATATTTTATGAATTTGTGCCTGTTGAAGAAATTTCAAATGAAAATCCAACACGGCTTACTTTAAAAGATGTTGAGCTAAATAAAAATTATGTGCTTATCATAAGCAGCAACGCAGGTTTGTGGGCTTATAACATTGGTGATACTGTAAAATTTGTTTCACTAAATCCATACCGCCTGTTGGTAACAGGAAGAGTAAAACATTTTATTTCGGCCTTTGGCGAACATGTAATCGCGGAAGAAGTGGAAGATGCTTTGATGAAAGCAGCAGAAGCTGAACATATAAAAATTATTGAGTTTACTGTGGCTCCGAATATATCCACAACGGGCCAAAAAAGCTTCCATGAATGGTATATTGAGTTTGAAAATCTGCCAAAAAATATGGAGCGTTTTGCTGAGAAAGTTGACAAGAATTTAAGAAAGAAAAATATTTATTATGATGATCTTATCAAAGGAGGCATTCTGCAACCTTTAAAAATACAGGTAATGCAGAAGAATGCTTTTATTAATTACATGAAAAGTGTTGGCAAACTTGGAGGTCAAAATAAAGTTCCGCGATTGAGCAATGATCGCAAACTTGCTTCTGCTTTACAAAGATGGGTAAGACAGAAAACTGCTGAGACGCTTTCTGATTAAGCACCTTTTCAAAAATAAAAATCACGGGCTTCTAAAAAAGAGAGACCGGTTTATTTGTTTTTACTTCTTACAGCTTTTACTTCTGCGGCTGTAACTGCAGAAGCTTTATTGCCGAAACTACTTCTTATATAAGTTAATACATCCGCTATTTGCTGATCTTTTAAAATTGTTTTTAGCTGCGGCATTTTATTGGTAAAAGTTTCTCCTTCAATTTCCACGTTCTTGTCAAATCCGTTCAGAATTATTTTGATCAACTCTTCTTTGTCACCTAAAACATAACTTGTTTGAATCAGCGGCGGATTCAATCTTGGAACACCACCGCCATCTGCCATGTGGCAGGTAACACAATATTTCTTAAACACTTTTTCGCCGGCCATCTTTGATTGCTGAAGCTTGTTACCTGCTATTTTCTTTGAAGTATTTTTTTGTGTGCTGCTGATCAGCAATGCAAAAGGGATCAACAGTAAAACAAGAAAGATGATTTTTTTCAACATACTTATTTTTTATACATGATCTTATAAATAGTTCCTTTTGAATCGTCAGAAACATAAAGAGAACCATCCGGTCCCTGGGCCAATCCGCAGGGTCTGTGTTCTGCGCTGCGGGGAGATATGATATCTTTTTTGCCAGCAAATCCATCTGCAAAAACTTCCCATTTCCCGACTGGTTTTCCATCTTTAAAAGGAACAAATGCTACAAAATACCCGGCTTGTTTTTCGGGACTTCTGTTCCATGAACCGTGGAAAGCAATGAAGGCGCCATTCTTATATTTTTCAGGAAATTGATTTCCTGTATAAAATAATAATCCATCAGGAGCAAGATGACCTGGAAAAGCCATCACCGGGTCTAAGTATTTTTTATCGGCAGTTTTCTTTCCATTGCCACCATATTCCGGCATCAGGATTTGCTTGTGTTGAACCTGGTCGTAATAAATATAAGGCCAGCCAGCGTTATCGCCTTTGTGAATTTCATACATACATTCTGCCGGAAGAATAGCGGAAGTTTTATCGTCATAATATTTTGGAAACAAATCGTGAAGCTGATCGCGGCCATGCTGCATTACAAAAAGCGCATTATCCTTTTGATTCCAATCCAATCCAACTACATTCCGCAAACCTGTTGCATAATGAACACCATCACCATAACGTTGATCTGGCTTATCAATTTTGAATTGCCAGATTCCACCAGCAGAATCCAAAATAGGGCATCCTTTCATTCCCATCGAACCGGGAACCCGGTCTTGTTCCTGGCATGAATTGGAATAAGCCCCAACATTGACATACAAATTTCCATCGTTATCAAATGTGAAAGATTTAGAATTGTGTTCTCCGCGATCTAATAATCCTACCACAATTTTTTCAGGATTGTTTGGATCAGCGACTTCATCTTTGTCATTCAATTTATAACGATAAACATCGGTATTTGAAGAAGCATACAAATAACCATCTTTCAAACCAACTTCAGTTCCACCATAATCTCCAAAACCGGTTTGTTTTTGATAACGGCCGTCCTGTCCGGGATCGGTCAGATATAGAATTCCATTTCCTTTTTTGGCGCTTCCCAGTTTGATGTAGAGATTGCCTTCTTTTGTGACCGCGATATGCCTTGCTTCGCCTGTATTGTCCGCCACTATTGAGGCAGAGAATCCGGCAGGCAAAGTTAATCCTGCATTACTTGTATCGGTTTCAGGTAAATTGGGTTGAGTGGTAAAAGAAAAAATAGCAATTCCTGCGACTAAAAAAATCAACACAGGAAGAAGAAAGTTCTTTTTCATTGGGAAATTATTTAAAGTTTGAGTAATAATGCCAACCGAAAAATGTAATGGGCTAACAAAGATAAAATATTTATATAACGAAACCGGAAAGAAAAATGGTAGATTTGAAATAGTTCCTAAAACCTCGTTTATTGTAAATCTCCGGGAATTTAATGGAATAAAGTTTGAGCGATCTTAATTTCTGCATACTAAACCCTCAAGAATGAATTTATCAGAAAAATATCAATCTGTCAGAGAATATACTAAGGCCATCTGCCAACCTTTACAAACCGAAGATTATGTTGTTCAGCCTGTCGCAGATGTCAGTCCTCCAAAATGGCATATCGGGCATACGACCTGGTTTTTTGAAACATTTATTCTAAAACCATATTTGAAAGATTATAAAGAATTTGATCCGTCGTTTAATTATGTTTTCAACAGTTATTATGAAACGGTTGGTGCAAGAGTGATCCGTACTGATCGTGGAAATTTAAGCCGTCCGACCGTCGAAGAAATTTATAAATACAGAAAATATGTTGATGCGGCAATGAATGAATTTCTGCAACAGAATCTTAGTAAGGAAATCAGGGAAATTGTAGTGCTTGGTTTGAATCATGAGCAACAGCACCAGGAACTTTTATTGACTGATATAAAATATATTTTAGGAAACAATCCATTATTTCCTGCTTATCAATCTTCCAGCGAACAAGCCAATCATGAAGATTTTGATTCCAAGAATCCATTTATACAAGTGGCAGAAGGAATTTATGAAATAGGATATGAAGGCAATGAATTTTGTTTCGATAATGAATTACAAAAACATCCTGTTTTTTTAACCGATTTTAAAATAGCCAAAAAATTAGTCAGCAATGGAGAATACCTCGAATTTATGAATTCAGGCGGTTATAAAAATTTTAATTACTGGCTTGCGGATGGGTGGGAATGGGTGAAAGCAAACAGGGTAGAAGGGCCAATGTACTGGCATTTGATCAATGGCGAATGGCATTATTACACTCTTGGAGGATTGCAATTATTGGATTTGAATGAGCCTGTTTGCCATGTAAGTTATTATGAAGCCAATGCATTTGCCGAATGGAAGCAAATGCGTTTGCCTACTGAGTTTGAATGGGAAATCGCAGCAAATCATTTTAATTGGGGAAGGCGTTGGGAATGGACCGAAAGTGCTTATTTACCTTATCCGGGTTTTTTAAAAGCGCCTGGCGCTATTGGCGAATACAATGGAAAATTTATGGTGAATCAAATGGTGCTTCGCGGCGCTTCTGATGTTACCTCTCCGGGACACAGCCGGATTACTTATCGCAATTTTTTTCAACCGAATCTGCGCTGGCAATATACAGGCATCAGGCTGGCTCAATAAAACCAACTCATGAATCATTTTTTAAAGGATGTACTAAAAGGCCTGCAATCTTCCCCGAAATATTTAGACTCAAAATATTTTTATGATAAAAAGGGAGATGAATTATTTCAGAAAATAATGGCTTGCGATGAGTATTACCTGACCAAGGCAGAAATGGAAATTTTCAGGAAGCAACCGATGCAGATTGCGGAGAAGGTTTTGAATGAAACGAAACATCTGGACGTGATAGAATTTGGACCGGGCGATGCCGTAAAATCGGTTCATTTATTAAAAGAATTATCGAAAAGAAAAGCTCTTGCCAATTATTTCCCCATTGATATTTCGGAAAACATCATTGAGCTTTTAAGCGAGCAACTTCCCAAAAAGATTCCGGGCGTTTGCATTAAAGGCTTTGCAGGAGAATATCTTAAAATGCTTGCTGTTGTTCAGAAATTTTCTATTAACCGGAAACTTGTTTTGTTTCTTGGTGCCAATATTGGCAATTTTAAATTTAATCAAATGCCGGCTTTTTGTAAAAAGCTGAGAAGTTTACTTTCAGAAGGTGATCTCGTTTTGATTGGCTTTGATCTAAAGAAAGATCCGAAAAAAATTGTGGCTGCTTATGACGATGAACAGGGATTTACAAGAGCGTTTAATTTGAATTTACTGCACAGGATCAATAAAGAACTTCATGCTAATTTTGACGTAAAATCTTTTGAACATTTTGCCACTTATGATCCTGAAACCGGCGCCTGCAAAAGCTACCTGGTCTCTGTTAAAAAGCAATCTGTAACCATTCAAAATGAAGTGATCTGTTTTGAAAAAGACGAGCCTGTTTTTATGGAGATATCCCAGAAATATTCTACCGAACAAATTGACAGAATAGCCGGGGAATGTGGTTTCCAGGTTATGGCCCACTTTTTTGATCAAAGGAATTATTTTGTAGATGTGATTTTAAGGTGTGGCCAATAAAAATTTTACCAACGCTTTTTTTAAAAGAATGAAAGCGAAAAAAAGTAAAGAAAATAATTTTTTCGACCGCATATTTTTATAAAAAAATAAAAACTTTAAACCTTACATTTGCGTTTTTTAATGCCCGATAGTATAACGGTAGTACGACAGATTCTGATTCTGTTTGTCTTGGTTCGAATCCAGGTCGGGTAACAAACGAAACCGGCATTTATCCGGCTGATTTTCTCTTATCAAAATGCAAATTCGCTTTATTTCTTCATTCACTGTCACATCATCTTTTTTTATTAATTTGCGCCCTCTTGTCACATCTGTTTTTAAGACTCCGTAGCTCAGTTGGTAGAGCAATTGACTCTTAATCAATGGGTCCAGGGTTCGAGTCCCTGCGGGGTCACACATTTTAAAAGCCTTCGAAGTCATCGATTTTGAAGGCTTTTTGTTTGATTTAATTGAACACACTGATGATTTGATAATTGAGTACAAGTTCGATTTTCGCAATGTAGGGTTTGGCAATCACTATAAATCAATCTTGTTTTTTATTTTTTTGTAGGGGATATTTTGTTCGTCAAATGATTGGGGAAGGCGATTCACAATATGACCTCTCCTGTTCAGTACTCATGATGAGATTGCCACATCGCCTGTGGACGTTTTTGTAAACGAAAATGGTTGGGGAAGGCGATTCGCAATGACTGTACCTTCCTATGTGACCTCAATACCTTTCCTATGTGACCTCTCCTAAAAAAACTTGACACATTTTGAACAAAAGAAAATCAAAATGAGTAAAGAAAAAGCTGTAGAAAATTTTACAATACTTGTATCGGATTCCTTTGAACCGACGGATGAAAAATGCACGTTTGAAATATCC
>DATNFV010000050.1:0-7965 GCA_035606215.1 Hanamia sp. | reverse complement strand
TCGCTGGGTAGAAACCAAAACCGGTTTTTATTCGGAAGGGAAATTATATTCGATGTCAAATGTGATTGAGTTTTTCAAATTTCCTCCCATTAATCTCATCGATAAATTTAGATTGGGCCTCACTATTTTTGCCGCTTCAAAAATTGAAGATTGGGAGCGCCTTGAAGAAATACCAGTGGCGGATTGGTTAACAAAGTGGTCAGGTAAAAGAGTTTTTGAAAAAATATGGCTCCCGTTGCTAAAAGCTAAATTAGGAGAAAACTACAAAAACACTTCTGCAGCTTTCATCTGGTCGACGATCCAGCGAATGTATGCCGCCCGAAAAAGTGGATTGAAAAAAGAAATGTTTGGCTACGTAACTGGAGGCTATGAAAAAATAAATAGTCGGTTTGCTGACCATTTAAAAGAACTAGGGATAGATATCCAATACAATTCGAAAGTAAAATCTATCAGACAACTTTCAAATGAAAAAGTGGAAGTAGAGGTTAACAATTCTACGCAAATTTTTGACGAGGTGATTTCCACATTAGCATCAAAAGATTCTGTGGCAATTGCGCATGGTCTTACAAACGCTGAGGTAGAAAAGCATAATAACATCAAATATTTGGGTGTCATTTGTCCTTCAATCTTATTGAAAAAATCAATTTCGCCCTATTATGTAACCAACATTACGGATAGCTGGCCACCATTTACGGGCATCATTGAGATGACGGCGTTAATTGATAAAAATGAAGTGAATGGAAATCATCTTGTTTATCTGCCAAAATATGTAAACCCGAATGATGAGCTTTTTAACAAGAGTGATGATGAATTGCGGGAAATATTTTTAGGAGCACTTTTTAAAATGTATCCAACTCTCACTCAAGATGATCTTCATTTTTGGGGTGTTTCGAAAGCCCGGCTTGTGTTTGCGTTGCCCACGATAGATTATTCGAAAAAAGTACCTGGAGTGACGACATCATTAAAAAACTATTACATTATCAATTCCGCCCAAATCATTAACGGCACCCTCAATGTAAATGAAACCATACAGGTCGCGGAAAGTAAACTGAAGGAAATTTTAAATAATGGCTAAGAAAAAACCTATAGCGAGTATTTCTCTGGATCTGGATAATCAATGGACCTACATGAAAATTCATGGTGATGAAGGCTGGGATCGATATCCATCGTACTTTAACATCTTCGTTCCTCACGTTTTAGATGTATTGGATGAACTGAATCTAAAAATAACCTTTTTCATTGTTGGTAAAGATACTGAATCTGAAGACAATAATAAGTACCTCAAAATGATAACAGAAAGAGGCCACGAAGTGGGCAATCATTCTTATCATCATGAATCGTGGCTACAAACTTATAGTTATGAAAAAATAGAAAAGGAAATCAGGGAAGCAGAAGAAGTGATTGAAAAAGTCACTGGCCAGCGCACAACAGGATTTAGAGGGCCGGGCTTTAGCTGGAGCAAAGACTTGCTAAAGGTACTTGAAAGCAGAGGCTATAAATTTGATGCTTCTACCTTGCCTACTTACCTGGGCCCACTCGCCAGGATGTATTATTTCAAAAAATCCGATCTGTCAAAAGAAGAAAAAAAAGCGCGTAAAGAACTTTTTGGCAAATTCAGTGAAGGTTTCAGAAAGCTGAAACCTTATAAATGGAATTTGGGAGAAGGAAAAAGTATTACAGAAATACCGGTAACTACTATGCCGGTTTTCAAACTCCCTTTTCATTTAAGTTATTTAATTTACCTTGGAAATATCTCAATGCCGTTAATGAAGTTTTATTTGAATACGGCGGTAAGGATGTGTAAAGTGACCAACACACCCATCAGTTTTCTTCTGCATCCTCTCGATCTTATTGGGGGCGACCAGATAACACAGCTCGCTTTTTTCCCAGGAATGAATGTGAGCAGCAGTAAAAAAGTAGAAGTATTTAAAAACGTAATTATGTCGCTATCCAAAAATTATGACATGGTTAATATGACGAAGCATCTTGAGGAAATTGAAATGACCCGTCAACTTAAAGTAAAATTTATTTGACGACTTATATACAACCAAAATTAATTAGATGAGCCGAATTAAATTGACCCTACCCGAAAAAAATTTATTAAAGACTACCGGAGATGTTGATTACCATCATTGGAACTATAAATTTCCGATAAAGTACATTCAAAAATATCGCTTTAAAAAGATTATACGGTTATTGGGAGATAAAAAATACAACTGCCTGTTAGAAGTAGGTACTGGAAGTGGCATTTTTTTACCTCAACTATCAAAACACTGCGAACACTTATATGCGTTTGATGTTCATGATCATTTTGATCATATAGATGCTTTATGTCAGCAGCACGGGCTTAAAAAATATAATCTGAGTACTCAAAGTATTGTTAACACCAATTTTCCTGATGAAAGTTTCGATGCTATCGTTGCAGTGAGTGTATTAGAATTTGTACCTGACATTCCAAAAGCTGCTTCTGAAATTAAAAGGATACTCAAGAAAGATGGAATATTCGTTACGATTTGTCCGATGGAAAGTAAAATACTTGATTTTTTTCTTTCACTTTACACACGAAAATCTCCTAAAGAAGAATCCGGTGATGCGAGACAAAGTGTTTCCAAAATTCTTGAAGAAAACTTTACGATTGTAAAAAAGGGACATTTGATTCCACTGATTGGCAAATTTTTTCCAGTTTACACTCATTACAAATTCAAAAAACCTGAGAAGGTAACCCAACTTCAATCAATTCTCTTTTACTTCTTCTGGGCCATTATGAGAAGTGATCAAATTAAGCAACTGGCTTTTTCAATGAATGGATTTGACGTGTTGTAAAAAATTGCGAATATTAGGTATGTTGTTCAGTGGCTTTCAAAGCACTATGAGAGGTGAGCATGTGAAAATATCCAGATGGAATCCTGTCAAATACAAGGATGGAGTTTAAAATCTGAGACATAAGAATCTTTGAATTCTGCATTAAACCGGAAATATTGGAGGGTAAAGAATGAACAATCATGGTTTTGATGAAAATATTCCACTAGTTGTTGATCTGGATGGCACTCTTATAAAAACCGATCTGCTACATGAAGGAGTGATTATGCTTTTGAGAAAAAATCTTTTGTACATTTTCCCTTGCCTGTTATGGATGTTAAAAGGGAAAGTATATTTTAAAAATAGAATTTTTAATAAAGTTCACTTACATTATGAACTGCTTCCCAATAATGAAGAGCTGTTAAATTTCCTCCAGACAGAATCATCTAGTGGAAGAAAAATAATTCTCGCAACTGCATCATTGATGTCTAATGCGCAGGAAATATCTAAAGTTTATCCAATTTTTGATGAAGTATATGGTACTGAAAAAATTAATTTAAAAGGAGCAAATAAATTAAAAATTCTAATTGATGAATTTGGCGAATCAAACTTTGATTACATAGGCAACTCTCATTCTGATCTTAAAATCATTGCCTCATCACGCTATTCTTATTTAGTAAATCCATCAAAATCCCTTGAAAGAAAAACAAGAAAAATTTCTGAACTTAAATATGTATGGAAAGTCGGAAAGATTCATCTAAAAGATTATGTAAAAGCGATCAGGGGATATCAATGGTTAAAAAACCTGCTGATATTCGTCCCTTTATTCACAAGTCATTCATTCTATTCGCCCGACTTGATTTTCCAGGCTATTGCCGCTTTCTTTGCGTTTAGTTTTACTGCATCCGCCGGTTACGTAATAAATGATTTATTGGATTTAAATTCAGACAGATCTCATCCGCGAAAACGATTCAGGCCTTTCGCCTCTGGTAAATTATCAATTTCATCAGGAATTATTTTAGCGCTTGTTATTCTTACTGTAGGGTTAACTATCGCATCCCAATTAAATGTATGGTTCTTCACTATCTTATTGGGGTATTTTTTAGTTTCAATTTCATATTCTCTCTTTTTAAAAAGAATTGCTCTATACGACGTTTTCATATTAGCGTTCTTTTATTCTACACGCATAATCGCAGGAGGCCAGGCTACTCAAATTCCGATATCATTTTGGTTAATCACTTTTTCCACCTTTATGTTTCTAAGCCTGGCATTTGTAAAGAGATGCTCTGAACTTATGAAAACAGATGGTAAAAACGGCCTGCACGAAAGAGGCAGAGAATACACAAAAGAAGATCTTAATCTATTACAAATAATGGGTATTGTGAGCGGTTTTCTATCAGTAGTTGTGTTTTCATTATACATAAATAGCCCTGAGGTTCGAATATTATATTCTAGGCCAAAAATATTGTGGACGGTTGGTTTTCTACTTTTGTTTTGGATTTGCCGTATTTGGATGATTACAAACCGTGGCAAAATGACCGACGACCCTATTGTTTTTACGATAAAAGATGCAGGCAGCTATTTAATATTCCTGATAATAGCATTAACCCTGTTCCTTTCAATTTAATTTTTAATCAAGACATTTTTGAGTTTCCCGGAAATGTCGAAATTCTATTTTTTGGCTTATGTGCTTATTCGGTTTTTGACAAACAGCATTGTTGTTGTTTTAAACTTATGAAAGATGAAGCGTGATAGATTAATTTGGGTGATCATTTTTATCGTCGGGTTTAGCGTCAGGTGCACTGACCTTTTCCACCCTGTTGACACAGAATCCTGGCGTGAAGCTGATGATTCAACTATTGCCTTGAACTTTTATAAGAATGGCACAAATATTTTTCATCCGCAGATAGCGTGGGATGGAAACGGCCCGGGTTATACAGAATCAGAATTTCAAATTTATCCCTACCTCATGAAAATATCCTATAAAATTTTCGGATTTTGGGAACCAACCGGAAGGGTAATTTCTTTTTTGTTTTCGTTGGCTACCATGCTTGTTTTTTTCCGGTTTAGCAGTTATTTACTTTCTTTAAAATCTGCAATGATTGCTTCATTTTTTTTCGCGCTTAGCCCAATATTGACGGTAATATCCGTTGCCATCAGACCGGAATCAGTTATGTTCTTTTTTTATCTATGTTCCGCTTATACATTTATTCGATGGCTTGATAGTCAGTCAAAAAGTTATTATTGGCTTGCAATATTTTTTACCGCCTTAGCCCTGCTTAGCAAAATTACCGCGGGAAATATTGGAATATTGTTTCTGATTCTGATACTTTTTAAAAAGGGATGGAAATTTCTTTTGAAGCCTAAGGTGCTGATACTTGGCGCGCTGAGTATAATACCATCAATTCTTTGGTATTCTTATGGCCGCCAATTTTATGTCCTTTATGGTAATTCCCTGGGTCTCTCCAATGAACATTCATGGATAGGCTGGGACTTTTTTACTAACCGTCACTTTATTATTAACCTTATTGCAAATGAACTTTCTAATGTATGGTTAACACCTGGGCTGCTCATTGTTATTCTTGCGCTGGCTTCTACAAAATTGATTAAAAAGGAAAGCACCTTTTTGGTAATCTGCTGGCTTGCAGCTGTGTTCTTTTCTTATATAATTACAATCAGAACTACTTCACAAAGCTGGGCTTACTATTATCATATATTCTCTATTCCCGCAGCTTCAATTTTGCTCGGAACTTCTGTAGTTGAATTATATGAAAAGTATTCTCCTGGTCTATATTTCAGGAGAAAAATAGTCATGCACAGGGCAGCTATTGTTAAGAGCAGCATTATAATTTTATTCTTATTATTATTTCTTTCTTATTATTTAGTCTCCGCTTTTAATTATCAGACTAAAACAAAGGAAGCCATTTTTCAAACTTACGAGGTATATGCATGTAAGGATAGTTTAAAAAAATTAATTCCACCGCAATCTCTTTTATTGGCAAACGGCAGTTATATCAAAGGAGCAGCAGGATATCCTTTGGCTTACAACAATTCTTACCTATTCTACTGGTTAAATTGCAAAGGATATAATATCGGGATCGAAGATCTATCTATAAAAAATATTTTATTATTTAAGTCCAGGGGATGTGCTTTTTTTTTAGCAGAAACAAAGTTTTGTAAGCCAGAACTGAAAAATGAACTGAAAAAAAAATTTACTCCTATTTTTGAATGTAATGGCAACATTTTATTTAAGTTATAGTTAATGACAATAATTCTGTCAATTTTCCCCGTTTTTTCACCCCCAAACAAAAACTCTAAATAATGAATCCAGAAAATAAGGCATATATAAGCATTATCCTTCCCTGTTATAACGAAGAAGCCATACTTCAATCTAACCTTAACACGATCATCGCTTACCTCGAAACTAAAAATTATAAGTATCAATGGGAAATTGTAATTATTGATGATGGCAGTAAAGATAAAACAGGAACGATCGCCGATGAATTCGCTCTCCAGAGAAATAATACCAGGGTAATTCATCATCCTGCCAATTTAAACCTGGGTAATGCTTTAAAGACAGGCTTTAAAAATGCAAAAGGAGATATAATTGTAGTAATGGATATTGACTTGAGCTATTCAGTTGATCACATCGAAAAATTAGTTGATAAACTAGTAGAAGCAAGTTCTGATATCGCAATAGCATCTCCTTATATGCCAGGCGGAAAAGTAACGGCCGTTCCGTTTGCAAGAAAACTAATGAGTCGTTGGGTAAACAGATTCATGCGCATCGCTGCGCAGGATAAGTATCACACCTATACTGGAATGGTTAGGGCTTATAAAAAGGATTTCATCAGCACAGTAAATCTTAAAACAAAGGACTATGAAATAAATCCTGAAATACTTTATAAGGCGATGATCTTGAGAGCGAGAATTGTTGAAATACCGGCTCATCTTGATTGGACCGAACAAAATAAATTTAAGGGAAAACGATCATCCAGTATTCGCATGATAAGGGGCTTTTTTTCTGGTATCATGTCAAGTTTTATCTTCCGTCCTTATATTTTCTTCCTCGCTATTGGCACACTTTTGATGTTGCTTTCAATGTATGAACTGGTGTGGCTTTTTTATGATACTTTATCTGATTTGTCTAAATCCACTTTGATAAACAAATCTTTTTCTATAAGCCTTTCTTTTCAATTCAGGAAAAATCCACAATCTTTTATTGTTGGTGGAATAACATTTCTTGCCGCCATACAATTTTTAGGGCTTGGGTTCTTATCTCTTCAAAATAAGAGATATTTTGAGGAGATTTTCCATTTGAGTACCTCATTGAAAAAACTAAATGGAAATCAATCTGATCAAATAAATTTGGACTAATTTTTCAACCACTCATGGATAATATTTTTTCTAAACAGTGTGATTTCAAATGAATCATTTTAGTAGTAAATATAGAAGTCTAACTGGAAGTAATTTAATTTTTTACGGGTTCCTGCTGGTGTATTTCATGCTGCTGCTTTATTTGTGCAGTCAATTAAACTTATGGGTAGATGAGACTTTTACGTTAGACACAACATCCCGGGGCTTTCTTGATGTGATAAGACAATCTTACAAGTTCGAAGGCCAGCCCCCTGTCTACTTTATTCTGTTTTCCTTATGGCGCAATATATTGCCAGGAATTTTTTTTGCAAAATTATTTTCCGTATTGTGTATAGGATTATCAGCCTGGTTTTTCTATAGATTAGTCAAATTGGTTAGCGGTAATGAAAATTCCAGATGGATGCTTGTGGTATTTTTATTAAATCCTTTTACTATTTGGGCTGCCCTTGAAATGCGTACTTATTCCCTACTTATTTTATTTTCAATCCTTTCAATTTATTTTTTCTTTCAATACTATTTAAGCCAAAGAAAAAAATATTTATATTTATTTCTTGCCATTTCTTTAATTGGATTATACACTCAGTATTTTTTTGCACTTCAGATTTCAGCTCTTGCTATTTCCCTGTTAATCTTTAAAGGATGGAAATCTTTTTTTGAGTTATGTCTTTACCTGGTGCCTGTGGTTTTGCTTTTTTTACCCAATCTGTTTTTTATCCGCGAACAATTAACTATAATTCAGCCCCACAATTTAATATATAGCACGGTTCAAAAAATTATTATTGTTTTGCA
>DATNFV010000049.1:0-29174 GCA_035606215.1 Hanamia sp. | reverse complement strand
CGCTGGAAATTTTAATATAAGTTCCCAAAGCAACTTTAACTCCATTGGGTTCATTGACCGTTAAGGCAGCGGTATCTCCGTTTGTTCCCATTACTGTGACAGTAACAGAAGCAGTTGCAGGTGTTTCATCAGAATAATTAGATCCAATCCCAGCATTTTCGGCGTCGATTACGGAAAATAACTGTTTAATATTTTGAGAAGTCGTAAATCCTGAGGGAAGGGTCGCAGAATAATAAATAAGGCCTGAAATAAAATCCTGGCCTGCTGCCACTCTTTTACTTGCTCCCTGGCCTTTTATAAATGTAATATCGCCTCTGGCCATATTTTATTTTTTTACTGCCTCAACCGGCAATGTTTTTATTTTTTTTTCTTCCTCTTCACCACGAACATATTTTTTACCACCGTTGTTTGGATGTAAATGGAAATGTCCGTCCTTAGTTATCCAAATCTCATTTATGTGAGGTAGCGCCTCAAAAACGTTTTTTGCGTTTACCATAATTAAGCAGTTATGGTTCTGTGGCTTTCACACCATGAAGCTCCATTGAAAATGAAAGTGATGTTTGCAGTTTTCCCGGCTGCTGTTGAAAGTGTGCCGGTGCTTAACATTCCAGTTCCAAAGGTTACCACCTGAATACCAGCCGAGGTAAACAAGAATGTAATCTTATCACCGACATAGGGTGCTGTAGAAGCACTTCCTACTCCTGTATTGATCGTTAAAGCTCCGGTTAATGCAGCTACGTTTACCAAAGTCTCCGATGCATACGGGTTTACATTGATAATAGCAGCGTAAGCCGGATTCAGATATTGATTATTTTTTATCCGACTGGTATTGTCTGTACCCTGTGCGATTGGACCGGTACCTGATGTAAATCTTGCTGATGTGCTCATTTTTTAAGTATTTTTAAGGCGGTTTTAGCCGCCTTGGTTAATTAAGCGTTGAATGATGATGTGGTGAGTGTGGTGTAAAGGAAAACCTGTTCAGAAAAACCATACTGAACATCAAACTTCATTAATCCCTTCAGAAAGAATAATTCTGAATTATTCTGTAATCTCTGCAACTGAAGGTTATTATCTTCTGTAGAGTTCATTCCTACATAAAGATTTGAACTTACATCGTCCAGGCCTTCGACGAATAAAATGGTATTGTCAGGCATACCTGCAAGGGCTACAATTTGAAACCCTTTGTATGGTTGAGTTTCACCATTCTGAACCAACTGGCCTTTGAAAGTAAGATTAATAGATGCAGCCTGGTATATTTGCTCTGAGGCGATGCTCATAAAGAATTTCAATCTCTTAAACCTGTTCGGGCGGCTTAATAATGCTTTTTTATTAGTTGCGCAAAGATTGATCAATGAATCCATGGCGGCCAGGATGTTAGTATGAGACCCGTCGCTTGCGGTTGCAACCAAAGGAAAAGGTGATGCAACTTGTGAAACAGCGGCATCATTGAGCATCTTTTTGATAAAACCATCAAAGAAGCAAATCTGTCCGTTGCCGGTAGAACCGGGAGCTGCAGTATAACTTGTTGAACCCATCCAGAGGCCTAATTCGATTTGCTCGAAAGCTCTGTCAAGGCCAATCTGCATCATGTAATTTTCGGCAGTTATCGGGAGCTCACGTGCAAGCAATGTCGGGCTTAGCTCTTCAGCCAGCCAGTGTTGCTCATAATCACGCGGGTTAAATTCGGTGTACGCCATCAGGTCTTTCGGGCTTAACACACGGCCATCAACAGTGAATGTGCCACTGGAAGTTGGAGTAGCCTGGCGCGGCTGCAAAGGATTGGCGAAATCAACACGACCAATGGTGTGCTCTTTCTTGATGCCGTCCTGAACGTAAACACCGCCTTTTTGAATAGTGTCCATGCCAAAGGTGGCAGGAAGCCAGAAATAAGAGGCAAATGTGCCCGCATATGATGTGTCTGAAATAACTAAACTCATGTTATGTATTTTTAAAAAGTTTTTTTTTAAATTAGATTTTTCCTTCTCTGCGTAATTTGTTTTTTACAGCCAGGCCAATAGCTGTTGTTGGCAATTCATCTTTCCCGATCTTGTTGGGAACCGCGTCTGTAATCAATACAGCATCCTTATTCAAAGGCAGCGCTTCGATCATGCTTTTTACTTCATCGAATCCCAATGTTTTTGCAGTGGTCATCCATTTGAGTTTTACGGTTTCCTCATTTTTGATGCGACCAGCTTTGGCAAACCCTTCGATCATGTTTTTCGCTTTTTCTTCTTCGGCTTTATCCTGGGCAGCTTTTTTATCAGCTTCCATGGCATCCAGCTTTGCCTTGCTGTCATCAAAATCCTTTTGGGCTTTTTCAAGATCTGCTTTGGCTTTATCAAGCTTCGCTTTGAGCTTGTCCATTTCCTCACTATCAGCCTTTGCTTTATCCTTAGCTTTATTTTCAGCTTCTTCGGCCCTTGCTTCAGCTTTCTTCACTTTATTTTCTGCGTCGTCAATTTCAGCTTCGGCTTTTTTTGCGCGGTTTTCAATCGCATCGATAGCGGATATGATATCATCTTCCCTGGCTGCGTCGTTGAGTTTTAAACGCATCGTTACTTTTGTCAGTGACATAGTATTTGTATTATTATTTAAAAATGAATTGAGAACTTTATTACATTCTCTGTAGAATTGAAGAGAATCTGTTATTTTTCTTAAATATTTTGTATTCATATCCACACTGGAATCAATGCTATCACATAGTTTCATTTCCATGGCTTCATCTGCATCAATAAAAGTGGTACGCGCCATCATTTTTGTCACATCTTTTTCATTCATGCCACTTCTTTGCTCGATCATCTTAATGATTGAATCTTTCATTGTTTTCAAAAGAGCATCATCTCCACCGCCAAAAGGATTGTGGTACATTAACCAGGCATAGTCAGCCATAATCCTTTTTCTGCCTGCCTGGAAGATCACACCTGCAATTGATGCAGCTGCTCCAATTGCATAAGTATCAACAGGAGTATCAGATTTTAATATAGCGCTGTAAATGGAGTAACCGTCAGTAACTACACCGCCGGGAGAGTTAATCCAAACCTGGATTCTTTTCTTTCCTAAGGTGTCAAGTTGTAAAAGTTCTGTCTGAAAAATTGAACCGTCGATACCCATGCCTTCTTGTTCATCGTAACCGATATGCTTATTTAAAAGCATGATTGGTTCGTCAACAGATGGATCAATACAATAGTTCATGGCATAAAAGTAATTTTGATAATTACCTTTTTTAAGCAATATGCCGGTTATGACATGGAAATAAAAAACCCGCATAGAAATGCAGGCTAAAATATTGCTATGACAAAAAACTATTTTTCATCTTTTTTACCACCGATGTTTAATATTTTTTGCTTTTCATCAGCGGGCATTTCATTATAGAATTTTTTTACAGCAGTTACAACGATCTCGCTTTCGCTCTCTCCCGTGTAATTGGCGTGAGCTTTGGCAAGTCTTGAGTAAAGTGGAGGCAGGTAAGCCCTGATCGAATTGGCGACAGTTTTTTGTTTGTCCATTTTAGTCAGTTTTGTAATATTCAACCATTAAAGATTTTCCGGAAAAAATTTTTTCTTTTCTTATTTCAATCGTATCTAAATAAAATTCCTTTTCTGCTGTTTGTTCGCCATAGGTTTTTTTAACCCACGCTTTCAACATATCGAAGTAAGCCGAATTTAATACCACTGCCTTTATCGGCATATTAAACTTCCTTTCGTGAATGATGCAGGCCGCTACCATATCTATTGCGAGGTTGCCTTGTCTTTGATAATTATTTAGATCAATTGATTTCATTTAAAAAGCTTTTGATATTTGAATTGAAGAAGGATTACCAATTTGCCCGATAGTTACGCTTACAATCGTGAATTTGGCAAGTATTCCAGTACCGGTATTACCCGCATCGCCCTGTAATCTGACAACGTAGCTCGCATTGCCTGATCCGTCCAAAGTGAATGAAAAAGTATTATTATTAAAAACCTGAGAACTATTTACCAGAACTTGTCCTGCATCATTAGAATTGACAATGTATGTCTGCACTACCACCACTGCTCCTGCTGCTCCACTGATATTTTGTGTTTCCTGATAGTAAGAGGGATTCCCGCTTGTAGAAGTTGATGTTCCATATTTTGCAGGAGTTCCGGAAGTTCCGCCCGGGTCCAATGCTTCATAATATCTTTTGATCATTTAAAATTGTTTTAAAGTATAGGAAACTTCATCATTACCAATATCATTTTTTCCGAGATAAACAAGGTATAAAAGATTGTTAGCTGATGCTACCCCTGCTAAATTTCCTGAATCCCTGATAATGGTTGCACCTGATGGCGTATTAATGGTAAGTGTAAGCCCTGCACCAAATGTCCATTTCAAACGTTGTACCGCTCCGGGAACTGCATTTGTAAAATCAAAATTGATGGTAACGCTTGACGTTGCAGATTGAAAGAAAATTGCCTTATCCTGCTCAAATGTAACAGTATAAGAAGCGGGCATACTGGCAACCACCATACTATTTAATCCGATCACGGTTAGTACTAACGATGCAAAATCAAATATTCCGGATCCGCTCACTCCTGAACTGAAATTAATAGATCTGATATTATGCACATTTCGAGAAGTGGCGTCGGTGAAAACAACCGGGTCAGCATTTGTCGTATATTGTGTCACGACAATATTTGCTACTGCAACTTGTCCTGCAGCAGCTGTAAATGTAGCGGCTGGAACTAAATAAATCTCACCATTATAATAAACGGCACCGGCACTAATAATGTAATTTAAACCGCTTCCTGAATTTACACACCCATAAAGCAGATAACCTACATTTGCCACCGCTTTATTTCCCAATAAATTATTACCTAAGGCTGTTAATGCTTCCTGGTAGGCGAATTGCAAAAAATCAATCGTTCCTTCTTTTACTGGAAATTGATTGGTGGAGCTTACTGAACTTAAATCTAATTTTTTCATTTTAATAAGTTTGGATTTTATAAGTGATTCCTGCAGGCATATACTGATCAATAAAATTTCTGAAAATATTGTCTTTTCCTCCCTGAGCTGAATATACCGCCGATGGAATATTCACCGTAGAATCTATGCGGCTGGACACTCCGTCGGAAAGACCTACAAATTCAGAAGAGCCAATCGTTGATACTGTGCTGCTTTTATCTTCTGTTAAACCAATAATAAATATTGGCGCAGAATATGGATTGGTGTTAATGAAGATATCGCTAGTATTCGGCGGCTGCCTGAAAACTCTGTTATACTCTTTATTCAATGCATATTCCAATACCAGCTTTTGACCGTTATACAAAAGCCTTTCCTGCAATCCAATGAAATTATCCTGAACCAATTCCCAATTAGCTGTTGTTGGCGCACCTGTATTATTGTTTATCAGGCTGCTGTAAACTTTTTTATTATAAATAACCTGGTCCAGATAATTATAAGTCCCAGGCGCATAAATGGGACAGGTAGCGCCGCCATAATATGAACCGAAAAACAAATCTCTTATCCATTGCAATGGATTCAGTAATGATTGAAGCGTAGCAACATTGTTGGTGTATCGCTTATCCGGAGGTAACTGTTCAACGGCAATTGGATTAAAATTTACATCATAAATCATTCAACTATGAAATTTAAACTGTCACTAAAAGTTTCCCCTGAGGTTGTTTCCTGCGCAATGTACCCAGCTATCGTTACCCACTTTCTCTGAATAACCTGTGAGTTTAGGATCAGATAAGTACCGGCAGAGAATGGATCAGTATCTTGTCTGGCAATTACATTCTTAAGCACTACGTCATTAACGCCAGGGACCGCTTTCATAATTCCCTCCAAATCGCTCATTTCAACATCTCCATTAAAATTGTTTACCGCAATTAATGAAAACCAATTCACTATTGCAGCAATCATGGTAGATTGAATCACAGATGCATATTGTCCCTGATAATAAATATCGGCGTTGATATAGATTTTGTCCGGATTTAACGAGATAATAGAATAAATAATTCCGGTTACTCCGATTTCATTAATATAACCTTGGGCGGATGCTATCTGTGAACTATTAAGAGCAACAAAAGGGTTCCCCGTCGCTACTTTTATTTTAACCTGGTTAGCAATGGTGCTGGTTACAGAGCAGGCGCTAATAATTCTTAATGTGGTATCAACTACAGGATATTGAGGAACGGTATTAATCAGCTGTATAACCTGGGGATTCGTGGCGCTGTACTGAAATTGAAACATTTTTGCCTGAATCCAAGCTGGTGAAGCAGCCGAACTTTGACTGGCCGTTGTTTCAAGTGACAATTTTAATGTATCCATTAATTGTTCAAGCGTTGCACAACAGGTTGCAAAAGCAAAACACAGCACTCTTAAAATATTTCTTTTACTCCATTTTGTTGGATCAACAGTTATTCCCACTGATAATAAATTAGCAGTTAAAACGGTTGTTATCTGGTTCTGAATGTCTGCGACTGATCGGGCCATATTAATAGTTTTGGGTTGGTATTATAAATTCAGGATTAGGATCAGGAACCGGCACTGGAACTCCTCCATCCACTATGCTTGCATCTAAATTCGGATTGGCAGTTTCATCATAATTGTTTAAAGCAGGATCAAAAGGAGAACCTTTACTATCAGTAAAATTGGTCGAAAACTCGAGAATATAATGATACAGGTTATCATGATCATAATCCTGTTCTTCGTTTACACAATTTAATGGACCACAAGCTGTCGGACAATATTGGGATAAATTTAAAAGTACAGTATCTCTTATATCAAAAATTGACAAATCTTGTTCAAGCGTTCCATCCTGGTTATAAAAATCATGTATCAAATGAATTCTTATTCCAAGATCTGATGAGCGAAATCCTAAGCCAATAATCTCATAAATTGCCGGACTTACCACTTCAACAAATGCAGCAGGGCGGGGCCATGTATAATCTTTGCCGTCCCTGATATTCTTTAATTGGTTATTCCAGATTCTGGCAAATAAGCCCACTGATTGCAGATCAGCATTGGTAACTGAAATAGCAGTTAGTTTTGTTAGTATGTCTTGTATCGGTTGCTTAATGCCGGCCATTGTTATTTTGTTTGCCAGATTTTATTTACAATTTCAGTGATCTTATCTTTTTGCATTTTAGTTAATTGCTCCGTTTGTCCGATAAAACGTCTTTCCGGCATATGCTTTCCTCCTTCATTAATTACTTCAGCATAGGGCAGATCAACCAACATTCTTACCCTGTCGCTACTTATTTGCGCTGTTCGCTCCATAGAGCTTACGGCTCTTCTTAGCGTTCCTCCTCTTTTTTTATAGCCGGAGCCAATTAATATGGGCTGTGTTCTTCTTTGAAGACCTTTTGTTTTTGGATATTTATAAGCCTTCGTTCCGGGCGTTCTTCTCTGAACTTCCGGCCACTGACTTCCATTCCATCCTTGCTTTTTAAATGAACCAAGAAAATAATTTTGTGCCTGATTGGCGAGTAATACAAGGGTTTCCCGCTTGTAACGGGAAAGCATTTTATTTACTTCTTCAAAATTAAATTTCGTTGGCATTTTATTTTAATCTTTTCCGGGTACAGGTAACCCAAAATTTGTTTTTGCAAAATCCCTGTCTTTCTTTTCTACCTCAAAATATGGATGATCCGGTTTAAAAACATAGCCGTCTTTTCCGGGATTCATCTGAAATTCCTTAGGAACGTCATCTTTTGAACTTACTATCTTTTCATAATCTTCATCACTGGAAACTCCGAAACTATCTTCTTCCTGCCTTAATACACATTCACAATTAAAATGTAAAAGAGGACTAAGCCAATCCCATACAGGATCATCAGCCGGTGCAGAAAATCCTTCGTACGGAGCACATTCAGGACAAGGACTTCCGTTGGTATCGAAAACCAGGATGGGAAGTATATCAGCATTCCTTTCAATTTCATTCCATTTCACAGCCATTGCGGCTTGTCCTTTTGCTGTCTGATATTCAGACAGCCCATAAGCTTCATTCCATGTACTGAAAGTTTCTTTTCCTAATTTGCTAAAATCTGATGCACTTACCATATCACCATTTTCATCAAACATCAAAGAACTTATTTCCTTTATTTCCTGGAAACATTTAGCGGCACTGAACATATACACATTGTCCCTTAATTCCGTTAATAATTCTAAATCTTTCCCTTCCGCCTCTTCAAGTGTACTGCCGAATCCCTTATACAGCCCGTCTTTTATATAATTTGCTGTGGCGTAATAAAGATCTTCAGGAATATCATATTCTGTAATCACTCCTTCCCTGATCCCCGTTAATAGTTCCTGGATTTGTTCATCGCTATAATTAAATTCTGAACTCATCCTTTTAATCTTCTTTTCAGTTTTTGGTCATAAGTTTCTACCATCATTTTTCTTACCTCTTCTTCACTCATTTTTTCGGTTTCCGAAACTTTTTTAATTCCATATAAGTTCACAAGCCTTTGCCATTGAATAGCCGTTCTTACCCGACTGTTAACTCCAAAAGCTCTTTCAAATCTGTATTTATTTTCAAGAAATAATTTTGGATTATTCAATAGTGATTCCCGAAGATTATTATAATCCTTTTTATGGCGCCTGGCTTTAAACCACGCTTTAATTTTTTGGAGCATGATTATATATTTTTTGCAAACGGTTTTTGATAGAAGGTGAAAATGAAGGAACGGCAGAAGAAACAGGTATACCTGTTTGAGAGGTGAAATAATCTCCATCCATTGTCAGGCCAGCCTGGTTCAATTTTACTGCCTGATCAATGATTAGATTATTTGTTTCCATGATCTCTGCGTCGTTCTTCATCACGGCACAGGTATCGTCCGGGATATTAAACCCCAGCGCTCTCATATTTTTCATCAATCCGTTATTCACAATATTGGAAATAAAAGAACCGTCTTTGGTTTGTTTATCCTCCATGGCTTTTTCTGCAGGGCTTTTTACAGCTCCTTTCCCGGAACTGTTGCCGAGCTTTCCAGGGATGCTGTCAATAGCATCTGCATGCCCTAAAATAATTTTGCTTATTTTCTTTTCAAGCCTTTGCTCCAGATTATCATAACCCTGGAAACCTGTTCCTCCCAATGCTGTTTCTAAAAATGTTATCGCATCTTCAGGATCAATCATAGCCCAGCCTGCAGATCCCATCTGGGCTATTGCCGCTGCAAATTCAGCGCGTTCTGCTTCATCTGTTTTGGTAGTCTTGCCCACGCGATATGGCTGTGAATAGAGTTCAACAAAGTCTCCATTAAATCCAAGCAAATTGCGAAGGAAAATTTCATAAAGTCCGACCTTGTAAAGAAGACCGTAGCCGCTTTTTGACGTAGCAATATCATTGTAGGTTTTTATATAAACGTGCCAGTTTTTATAAGGCTCTTCTAAAAAAAGCGCTCCTGATATGGAGTAAGTAAAGTTGGTGACATTAAGGCGATCCGGAGATACGTTCCATCTTTTTATTAAATCAATATTTGGAAATTCATCGTTTACGATATCTCCAAGAGAGATAAGGCTGTACCCAAAAAAAATGCTATCGAGAGCGTAATTTAGAAATTGATTGAACCAGTCTTTATTTTGCGATTGACCTTTTACCGTCTGCATAAATAAATCTGTGGTAGACTGATCTGTTTTCCCTTTGCTATCTACAAACTCCCATTTTCTTAGTAGCGTTAAATCTTTCCTTCGTTCCATACAGGCATAAACATGCCCGTTATTTATGGTGTCAATGTAAAGTTTCTGTGCTTTTACGCGATGAGGAAACCAGACGTTTTCAGACTCCGTCATCACATCCCGCCACGTCATCACATCCTGCCTGGTTCTTTGTAATTGAACCGGAGCAATATAGTTGGCAAGATTCTTCTTTAGATTATTAGAGGTTACTTGTTTACGGGAAAATGGATTTAAAGAAGTTACAAGTTGCTGAATGTTATTTGCCATTTGTTGTTTTTGGTTTCATAAGAAATCAGTATTGATTGATCAGTTTTACATTGCCGCCGAATCTTATTCTGCTTCCACTGGAAGGTTGTATGATTGATAATTCAGGTGTTATATCATCACCAATGGTTGCAGCCTGCAGCCATCCCAGAGCGCAATAGGTAGGATATAATACACGTTGGCCTCTTGTTTCTCTGTCTTCATGATTACCCATATATCTCATAATTCTTAGATCCGGAATATTTCTTGGTGCAATTCTGCAATGAAGATGGTATAAGATAATATCGACACAAATCATTACAAGTTTCTGATCCCTGTTATCTCCTAATGTCCAAAAAGTTGTGTTTGATAATTGAGTATTTATGGCTACTGAGTACGGTACGCCGTTTCCCCAATAAGTTACTCCATTAGTTGTATCATCAGGGAAAATGTTTGCTACAACAGAATCAACAGAAACACCGATCTCTAATTGTGCGGCATGATCTAAAATAGGGGATGCTATTTTGCATGTGTAGGTATTATTTTTCCAAAATACCTGATTTCCCACTGCATAGATCTGCTGATAATTAAATTTAGGTTTCGGAAGTTGCGCATAATAAATAGTGTATTGAGCACCAAGTAATGTCCAGTGCGCGGCGTTAAATGCTTCCGCAATAGTAATAGCCGTACTGCATGAATAAACATTTCCGGCTTGTAAAGTTAGCGCTGCTAATGCATATGTCTTGGTTGCATCATAAGCGACAGCATTCAGATAAACGGTTTGTCCTGCATTATAGCTTTTGGTAGGATCCCATGTTACTGTTGGCTTAAAAGTATCTGCCACATCATACTTTTGCTTTAGATAGGAAACACACTCCTCAACGGAAGCCAATTGAATAGAGTCTAAGATGGATTGATTACTACCGATAATTTGTTGCAGATTGTCGGTTTGGATTTGCTTGTTATAATCTCCGTAGAAGATAAAACTATCCATTAATATTATTTGCCTGTAAAAGTAAAGAATTTCTTTACTTCTTTGAAAATATTTTTTATAGATTAAAAAACAATGTAAAAAATTATTTATTTATTCTTTCTCTTTTATAAGCACAAGGGTATAATAAGCAGGCTGATTCATATTATCTGAGGGCGCAATAAATTTTTTTATTGGATTGTACATATCCACCTGGATATAATTATCTCCTTCATATTTTGTTGAACTTAAAAACTTAAGTCCATTTATTTCGGGTAATTGCGAATGGATGGATCTTAATTGAGCGGTGTCCGGGATTGCCCATCCTGTATTATTCTTCTCAATAGTTAAGCAAGAATCAATAGTATAAGTTTTATTGAATTCCATTACGTGATAAGTTTTTCCTAAACTATTGAATGTTTTAGTTTGTGCAAATAAAGAATTGCTAAACAATAAGGAAAAAAGTATAATTGTTTTCATTTTTTTTAAGCAATATAATCTAATATGTGTTTTTAGAAAAATTCTTACCGACAACCGGCGCAAAGATTTTATTGCCACGCTGATATCTTTCATATTCTTCGGCAAAAGTATTCGCTAAAAAATAACGGGTTAAATCAACGAAATGGCCATAAGGCTGATAGGAAATTTTGGTGATTGGATTTGTAACTGCTTTTTTATCAATTTTACCGTTCTTGTCTTCTTTGGTATTTTCAAAATCTAAAATAGCTTTTCTGCATTTAATATTTACGCCAAAGGACATTCCCGGCACGGCTCCCTCTAAAATTGAATTGAAAAAATCTGCCGACATTCTAACTGAAGGATTTGATTTCGTTGTTTTTCTTTCTGGTTTAAATTGAGAGAGCCCATTCATAATGAGCCTGAACATATCATCTCCTTTTTCAAGTTTTACATCTTCTTTCTGGCTGGTTGCATCACCGCCAATGTAAACCCGTTCAGCATGTCCCCATTCTATTAATTTTCTTGAAATTTCTCGACACATCCAGCTAATTTTATTGTTAGGGTTTTCGGCTGCAATGATATCAATTAGCCTTGGACTTTTTAAATCTCTGCCAACCTGAAAAAAACCGCATGGAAAATAAGGATTCACGTTTTCGTCAAAATATAAGTAAATCGCCTGTCGGGAATCATAAGGGTAGTTACCGGCATGAGTTTCACTTCTCCAACATTTTAGGAATTCACCGCCAAAAACTGTTTTGCCCCATTCTCCCAGTACATTTACTTTATAACTGTTAGCGTTTTTTGTGGCAAGACCTTCATATTCAGCAATTAAATTCTCATCACGATAACCATAAGAACCGTCCGGAGAACCACATACCCAATAATTATCCAGATAGGTTGTTTTTATTAAAATTACTTTCCCGCAGCTAGAAATTTTTACAAAAGAATTTTCTGATGGGAGTTTTCCGAATTTATCGGTTTCGGTGAATTCATACATATCTACCAGGTCGGTTTTTACCCAGCTATTCGAATCTACGGGATTCCAGCTTGCGAATATTTTTTGACCCTCGATACCGCGCAATGATAAATTAAACTGCTCGAATTCTGTTTGTTGAAATTGGTTCAACTCATCTAAATAAACATATTTGTAAGATTCAAGGCCTTTTGCTTTTTCAGGATCATCCAAGCCTTTTAATACGATTTCAGATATTCCATTTCCTGCCGATGTGCACAAATATCTTCTGTCTTGTTTTTCAAATGCTGGATGAAGATATTGATTGTCAATCGCCAGGTTAAAACTTTTCTTTAAGGTTGTGGGAATTATTACGGATTCTTTTCTGTAAGCAATTGAATTAGCTTGTTTGACATAACACTCTTTTACAAGTAGCTGGCAAATAGAAACAGTCTTTGCAGAAGATTTACCACCATAAATAAGCACTGTTCGGATCGAAGTATCCTTAATAATCTGGTTTAAAATAAAATAAAGTGGATTGTACCACTTTTTATTTAACCTAATCATTACTCATAAGTTTCATCTTCTAAATCTTTCCCCAATTTTATTCGGATTGGCTGTCCCTCTTTGCCGGATATTTCGAGTTTCTTTGCCGGCTCCAATTGCTCCAATAAAATAATTTTATTTTCCACCATCATCGTTGCCCTAATGCCATCCGGCGTTCCCTTATAGCGTGCTAACAGTGATCGTTTCAGTTTTTTCAGCGACTCAACCTTTTGTTTTCTTTTGTGCTCGATCAGCATGTCGCGGTCAAGCGTCCACCTTTTGCGTGCTTCTTTGATATACCGCTGCGCCTGGCGTTCCTCTACTCCCCATTGACTGTTTATTTGAACAATGATATCAGAGGCGGCATAGTCCTCTAATATCCATTCCTGAACAATGCGAATGCGTTTCTCATATTCAAGTTTACTTAGCAGCGGCATTTGCTTTCTTGCTTTTTGGTTTTGGCTTTGATTTTTTTACAGAGGATTTCTTAACCTCCCTGATCTCTTGATTATCATCATCCGGAATTTCCACGACAGGAACAGGAATCGGCGGAGCAACTTTTACATTTGGAAAAAGAGCATTGATAATGTCAATGATATCAGATTGTTCCTGCATCACGGCGCGAACAGCTTTTGCCTCAATCTCGCGCATCATTTTTACTTCATTGGAAATGTTGTCAAGCGGCGTTGAATGCAATGAATTTAGAACGCTAAACCTGCCGTTCATTCTTCTTTGAATCATGTCGATAAGAAGTTGTGCGGTTTCTGTCATGATCACCATTTTTTGTTGCAGCTCCATAATTTTGATTTAGAGCAACAAATTAATTAAAATATTATGAACCGGTACGGTGGCTACCGTCAGGCGCCACCGCTTTGTTTTTTCAGTGGTTTTTATTCGGGTAAAAACCTCTCAAAAATCTTTTTTATAAAAGAAAAAAATACATCTTAAATCCCATCTGTTAATCAATAACGGACATTGCAATATTGGGTTGATTATTCAACTCTTGCAAGTATTTTTCCACCTTTATTTCTGGAAATTCTTCTTTTATTTTCTTCGGATCACCTTTGTAAAAAACCAATACATTCTGATGCATTTTTCCAACTTTTCTGCTGTTTTCAAATTGCCTTCCTACTCGAATAGGAAGCGAGCCGGCCACGTTGATCAGTATGATCTCGTTGTACAACCGGCAATCAGAATCTCTTTGAAAAGCTTTGATCGTATCGCTCACGAAATTTCTGTAAAACCCTTTATCATCCCGGATGTCGCCAACAACGAAACATGCAAAACGATTGTCTTTTAATTTACCTAAAGACTTGATAATAATTTCCTCATAAACCTCAATGAATTTTTCATAAGACATGTTGCTCAGGTCAGCCGGATCATCGCTGTATTGTTCTAGATCATGATACGGAGGGCAGGAGAAAACGAAATCAGCAAAAACTTCCATTTCATAAAGTAGTTTACTACTGTCGCCTGTAAGCCACGTTGGCGTACTACTCAGGGAAAGTTTACTTGCCTGTTCCCTGTTTGCCCGAACCTGGTCTTCTCTTAAATCAATTCCATAATAGGGGCATCCAAGTATTCCGGCCACAATTCCTCTTACAGATCCTCCGGCAAACGGATCCAGAATCGTTCCCTTTTCGGGACAAAACCACCGGTAACAGATTTCAGTCAATACCGGATCAAACACACTGGCGCCTTCATAAATGTGCATCTTCCTTCGCTTTGCTTCCGCAATGATCTCGTCCCATTCCGGCTCCCTTCCTAATGAATTGCGCATGTTATTTCGTAGCTCATATACCGCAGATGATTGTCCGCTTTTTGCGATCAGCTCAATATCTTCTCTCGATTCCTGGCTGTTGAATAACTGATGCCATATTTTTTTGCGGTCTTGCCAATATCCCTGGCGACTGTCAAAGATGCTAAACGGAGGAATGACGAATTTATCAGTGAGGGATTGCGGGTTGAAAGTGTTCAAACCTTCTTTAAACATGTTGTCAAAGTCAAGCATATCAAATTCCGGAAGATCTATCGTCATTTTCATTTCTTCCCGGCTGATATCATACATTTCAATGAAGTCGAACAAGCCTTGTTGGGTGATTTTTGCATAAATGGATGAATAAATCAATACCAGTTCCGCGGCTTCTTTTTTGTTAGCACAATCGATGAATGTTGCCGGCAGTAAATCAGGAACATAGTTGCCTTCCTGCACCAAAATTTCAAGAATATTGGTCCGGTGTTTTCCGTCCAAACAGAAAATGTCACCTGTTGACGGTTCCTGCCAAACATAAAAAGGTTGTGTAAATTGGTTGGAAAGAATGGAAGTCTTTAATTTGTTTTTTGCTTCCGAGCCAAACTCCTTAAAGGTTTCCTGCTGAATGAACTTTAATTTCCGCCATTCGATCAGTTCTGTTTTGATTACACGTGAAGTTAGCGTGGCTGTCTCCATTATCCGTCATGTTGTGACATCAAAAGTAAAGAATTTCTTTACCAAAACATCAAATAATAAAAATATGTTTATATGAAAACTTTTGGCACAATTATTATGAAAAATAGAAAACCCATTTTATGAACATAATTACAGCTCAGCTAACTTCCTTGTCGCCATTATTATCAAAAGACCCCATTCCAAAGCGTGAATTTGTACAGAAAGCACACACATTCACGAAAAGAAGAGGCGTTGTCAATCTTCTTGAGATGATTGAATTCAATGAAGCTTTTCTTCTGGGAGATGAAATAGTGTTGAAGTAAAGCAACAGATCTTTTTATTTTAATTCATCATACTCCGTCTTGCATTTATGGCTTGTTATTAATCTTATCAACCAATGGTTGAATTAGTTCCCTTGCTTCTTTGATGTACTTTTTTTTGATCTGAAAGGCAACCGGTGTTTTCTTTTCTTCATTCGGCAATTTTTGGCGACCAGAATTATTCCGTTGGCCTCCGTTATATTTTCTTAAATCTGTTTTCATTTCTTAAAACTTATTAGTTTAAAGGTTTTCGTCTTCCCGCTCATCTGCCAGTCGATCTTCCTCTCTTTCCTGCAAGGCTAAAAAATTCCAGCAATCGGTTAATATTTCTTCAATTTCTTCATCAGTATTGGGTTTATCATCTTCATCAAGCCATTGAAGATCTGTTTGATTGGCCACCCAATCTTCAAAGCTGCTGAAAAAACTTACGGCATAATTAAAGCGAACAAATAAACGCGGATGGGTTAATTTAATTATAGCTACTTCGCCCGGATAGAGGAGCAAATTATCAGCACAATAAAAGCCATGATAACGTTCCGGATCATCTTCTTTTCTTAATTTATAATCTTCCTGATCAGGAGGCTGTGTGGCCGAGAAATAAGGCTTTATTTCAAGAGCTTGGCAGATTCTTAAATGAAGGTCAATATCCCATGCAAACCTTCCGGTTTCGATTCCTTTTACTGTATTGACTGTAATATCAAGCTGTTTTGCCAGGTACTCTTCCTTGTGGCCCATTTCTTCGCGACGTTCTTTAAAAAACATCCCCAGTTGTTGGCGAGCGGATTTAATTTTATCGTTCATTTAAATTTTGTTTTTTTCCATTAAATCGTATGAATGAATTGATTCCAAGATAAACCGCTTACTTTTTTTGCTTCCGCAACTTCTGCAGGGGCAGGATGAATGCAACCCAATTGTTTCCAAGCAAATAAAGTTGTGTCACAACCATTCGCTTTCAAATCTTTAATTTTATTTTTCAAATCAATTACTGAGTATTTTTTAAACATCTCCTTAGCAGATTCAATCAATTCTTCCTGGCTTAGACATTCTGATAAAATTATCAAAATTTGTTGTCTGGTGGAATACGGAAGCCTTGCAATTTCTTCTCCCATTTCTTTATTTTTCAATTTTGCTACTTTCTCATTTTTATTCCATTCGCCATCTTTTAGTAAAAGGATAAGTATTGAATTTTCTTCTTCTGATAGATTTTTGATCATTTTAACGGAAGCTTTCACGATAGCTTTCTCTTTCTTTTCTTCTGCTGTTTTTCTTAATTCAATTTCTTTTACCCTGGTAATTTCTTCGTCATAAATTTCAGAAGAAAATTCGGAAGCTTTTGGTTCATCCCATCCATAATATTTTCTGCCGGAAAATAATTTAGCACAATCAAATTCTGTCGGGTCGCAAGCTGTAAAATTACGCGGGCAGTTGGCTTCAGATCCTTCGTAAACGTCAAGTACTTTGTAATTTCTTTTTTTACCGTAACTACCGCTGTAATCATGATCCCAGGCGTAGTAAAATCCGCGAACTGTTGAAGTTTCTTTTCTTACTTCTTCAGCTTTGATTTCTGATTCTATTTCAGAAACCTGGTCCCATTTTGCAGCACAATCCTCGATATTTTCTTCAGTAAAAAAGAATGTTCTTCCCATTGTGCTTTTTCCACTTGCTTTATAAAATCCGGCATGATGCCATTCTGGTTCACAGCCATTTAATAATTTATAACCATATACTAATTCCTTGGCAAGAATCTTTTTGCCTAATTTTTTTGAGAGGATTTTTGCGGCTTCACCGGCTGTGAATTTTTCCTGAGATGCGTAGTAATGTCTTTCGCTAACGTAATTGTTTGAAAGACCGATTTGATTTGCTAATGCCATTTTATTTTGCGACTTTATTTTTCTTTATGCTCCTGCTCCGGAGCCATTTGCATTATAATAAAATTTGATAGAGTAAAAGTACAATTAATAATTGAAATAATAAAATCTTTTTTCAATTATTTAAAAAAAAATAAAAAAAAAGTAAAAATACTCGAAACTGTTTTCCGTTATTTTATTTTTAAAAAAGTTTTGTACAATATCTGAATCCCTGGAATCCTTTCAACGCCCTTTTAAAAGAACATTTTAAAATAGGGCCGGAAAGAACGATGTGGTTCCAATCAATTATTTTTTCTACTCCATCGGCTGAATATCCAAATACATCTTTCGGGTTACGTTTATATCCGCCGGAATAAACTTTTGCCCACAACCTGTTTAGAACAATGATATAAACAATGTCCACTTCCATTGCCGGAAGATTGGAACATTTGTGCATCCAATAAGCTCCTTCTTCATGCGTGTTCATTGATTCAATAAAGGTTGTAAGAAACAATTTTGCGCCACCTTGCTCTTGCATCATCTCTTTTCCAAATGTGATCACTATTCCTTCAGGAATAATGTTGGGGTCTTTAGAATATCCGTTTGCGGTGATCATTTTATTTTTTGTTTGAGTTTCATTGCGCAATGACTGCATAAATTTTCTTCCTCCCACCAACAAGGGCCAAAATCCGGATGAACGCAAGCGTCTTCACCGGTACAGCCACATTGTAAACAGATCTCCGGTTCAAAATTCCAAAGGCCAAGGGAACCCTTAACCGGGTAATGGTGGTCTTTGAAAGAAACAGGATCAGAAAGCAGCCAGCCGTAACGAGCTGGAGAATAATCTCCGAAAGCCAATTCCTGTTCAGTAATTACATGCGTAATATTATCAGTTGAATCCGTGGAAAATTCATTTCCGAAAAAACAAAATTGGCTTTCTACGGTACTTTTCAAATCTACCTTCCCGATAATAGCGCCGAATGGAAGATTTTTATAGGACGGTAGATTTAACTCTGAAAACTCCTGCTGAAAATCAAGCATCAAATCTCTGCAATAAGTTTTTTTACTGGCACTTGCATGAATTAAAATTGGTCCGCGAAACTTTGTGTTCCAGGAACGTGTTTCAATTTTTTTTGCACCGATGACAACTAATGTCGCCCAAGGTTGGAGTAGTGAGATTACTTTCATATTTTTATTAAAATTTAAATTATGGACTGCAATTTTTTTAGTTATCATTGGACACAAATAAGTGGCAAGGAAATTTTGGACCAGGGAGAGGGTTATTATTTTACCTCCCTTCCTGATTACGATGTTGCGGATATAAAAGAACAAACAAAAACAGTTTTTGATCTGCATCCTGCATCAGTAATTACTATTCAAAATGTTCAGCCAATATCAAAAGAACTTTTCGAACAGAAAACAGGAAAACCTTTCTTTTTATAATCAAAATCCAAACGTCAACATCGCTGCATCTCTGCCGTGCTCATTAGTTGTTTCCCTCCATCCCGTGATCATGCAAAATTTCTTTGCATCCAGTTTCGTTTTATTATCTTTTGGCGCCACCATTTCAAAGGCAACTCCCAGGTCAGTAAGAAAATCTTCCCAAACTTTTGCATCACGCTTCACTGATCCGGCGCCTTGCAGCTGCTCCCTTCCCGATTTTCCAAACCAGGTTCTTTTCCTGGCATCTTCCACGCGGATAAAACACTTTTCTTCTTTAGCGGAGAAAACAGAAACAAATTCCATTGCTTTATGAATGGCCACGGTTTGAATGATTTCAAATTTTTTTAATTTCCGGTCCCAAACAGCAATGCCAGTGTTCACACCGGTATCAACTCCAATGATGTAGCGATATTTATTCATAGAAAGAAAGTTTCAGATTATTTGTTTGCTTGCTGTGAAAGATTTACTTTTCTTTTAAGTTCTTTGGCATTAGAAACATACATCATGGCTAAATTTAACCCCGCCTCAACATCTTCACCGTTGCCTTTCTTTTCCTTTACATGAATTAGCATCTGGATTGCCTTTTCAACATTTATTTTCCCTTTGCGTGTCATCTTGTTTTTATTTATTTTGTGAAACTTCTTCTAATATTTCATAAACTATTCCTACTAATTCATTTACGGTTTCTGATACGCAACTTTTTTCATCAGGAATTGACATTTTTAATTGTACTTCAATTTCCATTTCTATTTCTGCAAGATCAAGGCTATCAATGCCTAATTCATCGAAGGGACTTTCAGGGGTTACCCTCTCAAATCCTTTTTCTTCGATAATGTTTTTTACTGTTTCAAATACTTGTTCTTTTGTCATTTTTGTTTTTATTTATGTGGTTAAATCGTTCCTTTTATTTCACAAATACATAAACTATGGTGGCATTTTGGACATTCTTCAAAAGAAGGTGCTGTTATTTCTTCATCAACTTCTTTTTGTTGGGGTTGTGAATAAAGTTTAAATTGTTGATACATTTCTCCACTTGTTAATCTAAACGGATCGGCTTCTTCATCATGAAGATTCCATAATCCGGTGTCCTCATCAAACCACGCTTTATCATTCGTATAAATAGCAAATTCAATAGCATCATTAACACCTACATTATCTTTCCTTTCGTTCTTTTCTAAATATTTTAAAGCCGCTTCAATAAAGAAATTCAATCGTTGCCAATCTGGTTGGTCGTTTTCAATATTTGGGAACAAAATTTTAAATTGCTCCTCTTGCCATTTTTTTTCAGATTCAACAGGCGACCATTCTAAAGGAAGTTTATCTTTCCTTTCATTTACAAGTCGTTCTTTAAAAGCTGAAAATTTATCAGAAAATTGAATCCACAAATTACCCACATCTTTACCTTTACGCCTTGTATAGTAATCGTAAATATCATCGAGATAGATATTTAACTCTTTAAATTCCTGTTCGAATTCTTGTGCTGTTATTTTACCAGGTTTCATAATATTTATTTTTTGTTCGTTTACTATCTTTTGTTCGTCCACTACAAAACATCCAGCAATTTTTCCAAAGCCTCCTTTGCTTTTTTTATTTCCGGCAGCCGTTGTTTCAATCGCATGATCTTATAAAGTCGCCCTGCCTTTTCATACACGTTTTCAATCTTCACATCAGGAAACTCATTTATCAGTTGTTCGGCAATAATGTTGATCAGTTCTCTATCTTTCATCTCAGCAACCTCTTTCTTTAAAATATTTTGTCCATAGCTGCCATCCATCAGCTGTATAAAATCCCCAATGTCTTTTCCGCTTTCCCATTATTACCAGCGTTACGGCTTTCTTTCCATTTACCAGCTCCACACGGTGCCGGTGTGTGGCTTTCCTGAATAAGATCATGCCTGGCCACATTCTCTTTTTTCCTTTCACCGTTTCTTCAAAATATCCACGCCATAGAATAATTGAAACAAACGGCCATGGATGATCATGGTGTTCATCTGCGTCCGACCTGTGGAAAATATGAAGGCACACCTGGAAGTTTTTGGTATCTATCAAAGTATATCTCACCAGGTACTTGCTGTCATAATCTCCGCGGCTTTCGCACCCGTAAATGATTTTTATTTTCATAAATGCAGTTTTTTAAAACAACACAGCATTCAGTCTGCCGTTTGCGATTTTTTCAAGGACTTAATAGCTTTATCTACCAATCGTTGGTATTGCTTATTAATAGCTTCTATTTTTACAGGGGTTGGATGAATTCCTTTCTCTTGTAAATCTTCTTCAAAATTCTGCTCATATTCACCTATATCATCTGACAAATGATAATCAGGGTCGGTAGCACCAATTACACAATCAATAGTATGATCCAGTTGCTTTTGGGCAATTTCATTAGCTATTTTTTGATTAAATCTGTTCATGATTTTTTGTTTTTGATAAATCTTAATTAAATAATATTTTAAAAAGGTGCCTCATCCGCATCATTCTCAACATCATAATAATTTTTTGGCGCCGGAAGATCTTTTACAGCTTTCCAGTTCCCCGCCTGGGTAGGAAACAATTCTTCTATCTTTTCAAACAACTGAATCTCATTTTTAAAATTCAATTCCTCAGTTTTCAATACGCCATTCCTTTGCTTGGCAATCCTGATTTTTCTTTTCCCGCTAATGGCAGGATCTTTATCCTTATCTTCATCACTTGGTCCCCACAGCATCATGATCACATCTGCATCCTGTTCCACAGCACCACTTTCACGAATAGCACCAATGGAAGGTCCATGCTCCCAGGTTACATTTTTATTCCCATCAGTTCTGTTCAGCTGGCTGAGTGCAATAATTGGGATATCAAGTTCCTGGGCAAGGTTTTTCAGTCCACGGCTAATCTTCGCAATTTCCTGTTCACGGTTTCCAGCTCCTTTTTCTCCGCTCATAAGCTGCAAATAATCAATCACGATCAATCCGAGATTTTCTTTTTTCTTTAATCTTCTTGCTTTCCTGCTTAATGATTGAAGCGTAATGGCCGAATTTTCTTCAAAAAATATATTCAACCCGGAAAGTGTTCGTACAGCATTGCGAGTCAGGTGTTCCATTTCTTCGTCACTCATTCTTCCTGTTTGCAGCTTATGTAGCAACGTTTGGCTTTCTGCCGCCAGCATTCTAAGCGCCAGGTACACAGCTTTCATTTCCAAACTCCATACACCAACAGTTACCGGTTTTAAAGGATTGGAAGCAGCATTCTTTATCAGGTTCAGCGCAAAGGCAGTTTTACCAACAGAAGGACGCGCGGCCAGCACAATAAAATCTCCGGGCTGCCAGCCTCTTGTTGCCCTGTCCAGTTCGCTAAATCCACATGGAACTCCGGTAATGCTTCCTTCTATTTTTCGCCATTCTTCAATCTTCGACATTGCTTCCATCATTACTTTCTGAATGTGCACCATATCCCCGTTGATCTGGTTCATTCCAAGATCATTAATACTTTTTTCTGCATGTTCCTGTAGTTCAAAATTGTCAGCGCCGTCATCATAAGCCATACTCAGTATTTCTCCGGATATCCTGATCAATTCCCGTAAATGATATTTTTGGTAAATGATCTTTGCATGCGTTTCGATGTTGGCAGCAGAAAAAATTCCGTCTTGCAGTTGCGTTAAAAAGTACGGTCCGCCAATTCTATCAATTTCTCCTTTTGTCTGCAATTCCTGAACTACGGTCAATACATCTATGGGAAGATTCTTAGCCGCCAGCGATCGCATACACTTAAAAACAGTTTGATGTGTTTCAAGGTAGAAGCACTCCGGTTTTAAAATTTCAGCCACGGTATCATACGCATCTCTTTCCAGCATAATGGCTCCAAGCACAGCTGCTTCCAGTTCCTTAGCCTGCGGAGGCACTTTGCCAAATCCGTTCTCAGCTATTGAGGATGGCGTTCGCCTTTTCTTCTTCCAGTTTTCTTGCAATTCCTGAGTCATGTGTGGTATCTGTTTTAGGATAATCCCGTTCAATCCAGTTTAAAAAAGTGAGGTAGGCGCTATTATTTTTTGATAAAAGCGGCTTGTAATTGTGCATTTTTAAAACCAATTTTTTAATCTGTTCAGACGAAAACTTTTCTTTCAGCTTTAGATATTGCTTAATAGTAAAAGGTTCTTTCATCTTCCCAACATTTGGGGCAGACTTTAAAATAAACTTTTCAAAATTTTCAAAAAATGTTTGTTGTTCTGGCGTTGGCGCGACTGCGCCTAATACTTTACTTTTCTTTACTTTACTTTTCTTTACTTTACTTGCATCCTTTTTTGGATTCGTTTGCAATGCGTTCGCATCGGGTTCGGTATGCGTTCGCATACTTTTTTCTTTTTCCCATCTTTTAACGGCACTTTCAGCAGCTTTTTTACTCTTTTCATCTTTAAATTCCATGCGTTCCATGAAGCTTTCGGAGTAGAAGTACTTACCATCATCGGTAAAAACGAATAACCCAAAATCTTCAACCACAGACTTTACTTTAGAAGTATCTACACGCAGATCAAAGGCAATAGAATTATAATCTTTGATACACATATAATCAGATTCCTCCCGCATTCTTTCCAGTAGCATGAAATAAATACCATACCCCTCAACTCCATATTTTATTCTCACGGCCAATATTTTTGAATCGTTCCTCGAATTACTATCGTGGCTGAAATAGTTAGTTTTTTTCTTCATTGTTGGGTTCTTTCCAGGGGTAAAAAAGTCTATTTATCATTGTGCGAGCCAGTTATCAAACAATTCCTGTTGCTGCTTTTTCTTTGACTCTTCCGGATTGATCATCTTCCTTACCTGGCTTTCGATCGCTTTTGATTTCATCAGCAGGTTTTTATCTTTTCCACTTCTGAAATAAGCCTGTTGCGTATCCAGCATCAGTTTTACTTTAGCCACCAGAGAATCATATTTGTTTTGCAGTAAATCAACATTTTCCATGATTTCCTATTTTATTTCAATAAAAGTTTTATTATTCAGATACTTTTTAACCACTCTTCAGGAAAAGTGATCTTACCAGATTTGGTGGCGCTCTTGGTGTAAGTGTACTCATACGATAATTCTTTTTTTGTTTTTATAATTTGAATCAATTCCATTTCGTTGCTGTCGGAAGGGATTAGTATTTTATTTGGTGCATTCATTTTAAATTAGTGCCCTTATATATTTTCAAGAAATCTTCTTTTGCCTGCTTTTCTTTTCCAACTTCAGCATAGATGTAAGTGTTTCGATCTATCCTCAGCATCACTTTTTCTTTATAATCTATCTTCCTGGTACTAAATGTTTCTTCAGGCCTGCGACGTTCCAAAGCACGTTGACGATCAATTCTCATTCGCTCAGCAATATTTCTTTGCTTCTGATCAAGTTGTTTTGACTTCAGTTCTTTTTCTCTCTTTATTTGTTTGCCTGAAATAGGCCTTGGTTCCCTTTTTATTTTTACTGATTTCCTTTTCTTCTCAGGATATGGAGTAAGGCCTTCTTCAGCGCAAAGCTTCATGATCATCTCAATCACATTCTGCTGTGGCTGATCAATAACCAGAGAGATATATTTCACAGGCTTTACCCGCATCATGTTCCTGATGATACTTATGTCGGTTTCTGGCATCATATGATTATTGTTCTCTTTTGTTTGCCAAGATTTAATATCTCTTCCAGCTTTAGAATATATTTCATGGGCGAGGTTTCCTGGGAAAGTTTATCTGGATTCTTTTTGACAGCCGCAACAAGATCAGAAAGAGGAACCTTGCCAGCTTTATCAATCCGGAAAACAGCCGTTACAAATCCCCTGTCGTTCCATGCAGGAAAAACATCAGAAAACAATTTTGCATTTTCAACTGTTCTAACAGCCGCGTCCCAATTACAAATTTTAAAGGTGCCTTTGCAAAAACCCTGGATCAAATCAGATTCCGATTGTCCTCCATAGGTTGGATTTCCTGATTGTAATAACCGGATGCAGGCACCGATCGCAATTTTATAGTCAGCAATGAATTGGCCAAGGCGTTTATAATCTTCAATTCCCTGGTTTACATAGCAATTAATGAAATCAGTGTATTTCCATTTTTCTACATTAGAATTTACCGATGCGATCTGGTTCATTGTTTTATCCTCTGATACAATGATGTAGAAAACAGGGCTTTTTATTTTTTTGGACACATGCATCCTGTGTTGGCCATCTATTATATCCAGAAAATCACCTGACTCTCGTACTTCGATCGGTTTATAACGAAGCATATTATTGCCGTCCTTTATGTCCTTAATAATTCGATCGATTTTTTTAAGGTTTAGCCCCCTGTTTCCGTTGATCATCCGGAATCGGTTATAATCTACGGTTTGGTAAATTTTAGTGTCAGATAGTTGATGTTCCATAATTATATTTTTATTGGATTTACAGTGAATGAATTAAGATTGATGTACGCACCATGGTAAGTGAGCATTCCTTCACGGAATAATTTCCAGAGAAGATCTGCACCAAAAGTGGCCAGCGTACTATTTATAAACAGATCCTGCTTTTTGATTGCTTCGGCAAGGGAGCAGCTGGGGCCTTGGTCCTTTTCTTTTATCTTTTTTATTTCAGGGAACTTTTTAATGACGTTGGCCAGGGAACCTACCGGTTCATAATTTTCTGAGTGAGGTTGTTTTATTTTACCGACCGTTCCCAGAATTAACTGTCCTGTCTTCTGAAGATTTCCAAGGTCAAGCCAGTAAAAAGGTTTGTTGGTAAAATGGCTATCATTATTATTAGCAGAGTTCATCGGTTTTAAAAGGTGATCAATCTCTATCCTGGCTGCCGCAGTATCAACACAAGTAATTGTGATATTACTTAACTCTTTCGGCAATACAGGTTCAAATTTTTCAGGAATTGCCTGCCAATCTGTGCCATAAAAAGAATTCAGCCGGCTAACAAGTATGATCGCTTTATTTGTGTGCAAATCGGCGAAAGAAAACAACTGCCGACCAATATTTGAAGCGCTTACTACATCATCATCCCAGCACCTCACATGCAACCCCGGGTGTCCGAGATTTATAAGTGTAGAATGCAGGCGACCAAGATTAGTAAGTACCTGTGATCCTGTGCCGCCCATTCCAATCAAATCAATTGTTACCTGATGGGGTGGATTGAGTAAGTAAGGTTCCGTAAAATGCACTTTCATTAAAATAAATTTTTCAATGTTTTATTTTTATCAAATGGTTTCAGTTCGTTGTTATCCCACTTTTTATTCTTGCTACCAATAGCTTTTTTCCAAAGGATATTCAGGTTAGTTTTTGTTGGAGAATCGTCGCCATTTAGATGGCTGAATTCACTTTTCCAAAACAGATCTTCCCAATATTGCATTTCTGACAAATAAGTTTTCTCAACCGGTTTTTTAATTTTGGCAGTTCCAAGGCAAACCTCTCCTGAACTGTAAACGTTATGAAATGGAGCTCGAAACAATTTTGTTATTAATCCAGGTCGATCGTTTGTTTTGATGGCATAAACAGAAAGTCCCTTTCTTTCTACTTTATAAATAAGGGACGGAACTTCTGCCATTCCTGATGGTATTTTAAGGCTTTCCTGGAAATGCATCAACTTCGGCTGTGAAGGCTGAAACCACATCATAGAATAAAATCCTCCTGGAAGAACATCAAACGAAAGCAGGTTTTCAGGAATAAAACCAGAAACAGCGGTCCTGTTTTTCCTTTCATCAAAAAACACATCAACAATATCATCGAACGTTTCCTGCAGTAGCGGCTTACCTTCTAATATTTCTCCGGTAGGACCGATGTTGTGGCTTTCCAGATAATAATTTTCATCATAACTTTCTTTGGCAGTTGAATAAACAATCACTGCCAATGTTGGCTTAAAAACCGCCGTTAGTTCTTTAGCTGTTATGTTCATACTGTCTTAAAGTTTCGTTTATTGAATAAATAAGATTTGAAAATTTAACTGGCCAATCAGCTCCATTTTTTAGCCATTTAAAATCTGATTCCTGAATGTTTTTATCAATCACTTTGAAAATTGTTGGAGGAAACAAACCTTCCTGTGCTTCAGTGTTTAAAAATTCCTCGTGATAATCAAAGAAGGCATCAGTTGAAGTCCACATGATTGCTGCCTGATCTTCCCAACGTAGGCCCGCATCATTCATCCTGTTTTCGAAAGCGTAACCGAAATCATTGATATCATATGGTTCATTTAGAAGTTTACAACCGTTGATTAAAACATTCACTAATTTTTTATCCTGCTTGATCAATTTTAATTTATTTGATAGTAGCAAAGGATTGATGTAACCAGGAAGCTTAATCTTCTTTTCATATTTGGCTGGCATCCCTTTTTTATAAGTGTCAACCGATTTCGATAAGGTTTGATAATATTTTTCATCACGGTCTCCATCTTGTTCAAACTCTTCAATTTCCTGCTCCATAAAAGTGTCTGCATAAGAGTTCCACCATCCATCAATGTGAATTTTTTGTACCAGAATTTTTAAAAATTCCACGAAAAGATCATGTAAACGACGGTTATTTTTTTGCAGGTACTTTATTACGTTTTCAACAAAAAAGACATCATAATCATTCTTTTGGTCCAACTCCTGAAAAATTACAAAACACCATGTTTTAGTATCTGATTGCCTGATTTCAAAGTCAAAACCAAAAGGCAATAGTTTTCTGAATCTGGTAATGATCCAGTCAAGTTGAACCCGCATTGTCAATTGTTCAAGGGCTTTAAAACAGATTCCTTCCACTTTAAGCATTTCTGTTACTTGTACGTAAGCGGATTTGAGATCGTTATAAATTTTTTGCACAGAAGTATTTTCTTCACTCATCAAAAAAACTTCCGCGCCACCTTTTGGTTTGAGCCTCAGGGAAGAAATGGAATCCGCGATGATGGCATCAGAATTCTTTGACGATTGCAGTCTCTTGCGTCCTGTTTCCTGTCGCTTATTTCGTTCATAAGTGCCTTCCCCAATTTTTCGTGCAGTTCTTTTTTTGACAATTTTCTCCGGCATGATTTTTTAAAGTTTGGTTTCATACTTATTCAGATGATATTGATAAACTATCCCTTGGTTCCCACAGTTGTTTTGAATTCATAGACCGCTGCGTCTCCTTCGATCTTCGGACCATCAATGGTTGATGTCGTCAACTCCGGGTGACTGACCGAATAAAACTGGATCACTTCTTCCGGACTGAAATCAGGATTGGTATCAGCAAGCTCTATGGACTTGCCGTCCTTTTTAAAAAAGAATTTTCTCTTCAGACTTGTTACTTCTAATGCCATGATTACTTTGTTTTTTAGAGTTTTTATAAAATGTTTTGATATTGCTTTTGCCGTGTGCCTGCCTTACAAGATTTAGATTCAATGTGATAATTCCTTTCTTGTCTTTTTTAAAATATTCCTTCAGGCATTTTGCTGTTCGCTGATTAATCCATTGTACCGGATTGGCATTACCATGGTATAATTTATATTTCTCAACGCCATTGAGGTTCTTTGTTTTCAACAGATAATAACCTTCCTCTAAAAGCAGTTTTAATAAATATTTCTGGTGGCCAGTCATTGAAAATGGGTTTAAACGTTTGCGAATAAATCAGGAATAGAAGCTTTTGGTGTTTCATCTTTAACGGGCTTTTCTTTTGCCTTCTCAATTTTCTTTGCAGGTTTTTTTGCAGCCTCATTGCTTTTCTTTGCAGGAGGTGCCGCAGGTTTTGCATTTTTAGCCGCTTCTTTCAAATCCGCTTCTTTTTTCGCCTTTGCCTCTTTGATGGATTCCTGCAGATTGTTTAGGTCAACACTCAATCCCTTCGCTTCTGCAATCGGAGCTTTCACAGCTTCAAAGAAACCCGCGTCCAATTCTTCCGGCGTTCCAGTGATCAGCGCCGGGCTGATGGTGCCGGCAGTCTGCGGAAGCACACTTAATGTGATCTTTCCGTTTTTTCTTTTGATGTTCAGCGACAGATCAATACCGTCAATTTTTTCAAATAATTGTTGAAAGAAATTCATATCATTATTATTTTCTGGTGAAATCATTTTTTGTAATTCGGAAAGATGTTTTTCGGCTTGCTTGTGAGTTTTGACGATAGACTTTAGAATTTCTTCCGGTGAATCGTCCTCAGTAAGAACTTTATCTCTCTCTTCAGGCGTTTCTTCAATTTCTGGCTCTGGTTCCTGGCAGGCGCTACACAAATCCTCTTCTACCCAATGACAAGGTGATCCGGTTTTCTTAATGCATTGAATGCATTTGTCATCAGTGCAGCCACAAATACGGCAGGTTCTTATTTTCTCAGGTTTCTTAATTTTTAATAAAATGGTTCGGATAGTGGTTCCAGATTCTTTAAAGGCGCCTGGCTCAATCTCCTCTTGTT
>DATNFV010000048.1:0-8410 GCA_035606215.1 Hanamia sp. | reverse complement strand
TTATCACCAACATTGCGACAGTAACCACTTATTCTGTAGCAGTCATTTTAATACTTTATTCCATCATCAAAAAAAGGTTTTTATTGCAACGAAAAAGCTGGTTGGTTTTAATTTCTCTTATCACAACATCTGCTATTATTGACAGTCTGAAGCATATCGTAAGCCGTACGCGTCCTTTCATTACCTATCCTTCCATTCATAACCTGGTAAATGTTTCAACACCTTCATTTCCTTCGGGACATACAGGCGAAGTTTTTGTTTTGGCAACGGCAATCATCCTTCTTTTTCAGAAACAGAAATGGTGTGTTTTAATCGTGTGGATATGGGCCTTTCTGGTTGCTTATACCCGCCTTGTTTTGGGCGTTCATTACCCAAGTGATGTTTTAGCTTCTATGCTTATTGGAACAGGCATCGGTATTGCTTTTCCGAAATTCTTAATTAAGCGTGGCTTTCTTCAGCATCATATTCGATGGGAACGATTATATTCAAAGTGGAAGGAATAATTTCCGCAGTTACTTTATTTATTTCCCCATCGTATTCACCGTCAATTTGAAAATCAATATCTCTGTTTGTAGAGATTACCGCTTTGGAAGTTTGAAAAATTTCTACATTTTCAGGATTGAATTGCCTGCCCTTCAGAAACATTTTAAGCATTTCAAAAATTGAAATTTTTCTTACAACAACCAGTTCAAATTTTCCATCATCAATTAACCCTTTCGGATTAATAATTGCACCTGTTCCATATTTTTTCGCATTGGCAATAACGATCATAAATGCTTTGATATTTATATTCCCGCCATCTGCTGAAATGTGTGAATGGAACTTTTTGGCGTGCAAAAGAATTTTAATAAAAAATCTTGCATATCCCCACATTCCATGAATCGCACTTTGATGAAAATATTTTACAATTCTTGCATTCAGACCAAGGTCGCTCAGATGAATAGACAACTCATTCTCATTTATTTTGATCGCATCGCATTTTTGAATTCTTCCTTTTAAAATAGTATCCAGAGCGGCAGAATTGTTTTCGGGAATTTTCAAATCTGTCGCCATCGCATTTGCTGAACCGGCACGAAGAATGCCCATGGGAATGGAACTTTGCAATAATTGCTGCGCAACAAGAGAAACGGTTCCATCACCTCCAACGGCTACTATTTTCTTTGGATCTCTATTTTTTATCTGATCATGCACTTGCATTGCATCATCTTTTCCTGTCAGGATATAAATATCAATCTGATAAGAAAGTGATTTAAAATAATCGCGGATAATTTTTTCCCAATTAGTCTTTTTGCTGCCTCCTGATTTAGGATTTAGAATAAATAATATATCCAATTGAGGAGATGGCACCATTTTGTCTTTGTAATATTTGTAATGTCAAAAAAAATACCACATAATGAAAGTGCTCTTTCTCTCCGGCAAAAAATAAGACGCAAAATATTTTTTTTGTTTCGGCTCAATCATGATCCTGTTATCAAAGTTTATAACGGTTATGGAAATCCCAAAAAAATAATTGTCATGGGGCATGTTCTGAAATTAAGCCCCATGCCACGAAAAACTTATCGTAAAAACAGGATCGTAAATTTATTTTCCGTGCTCAGATTGTTTATGGTAATTCCTTTTTCGAATGCTAAAATTTCTATCAACTGGCGAGGGAATATTTATCAAACTGAAGCCGAAGAAGATGGCTTTTTCAGATATGAGATATTTCCTGAAACGCCGCCAAATGAAGGATGGCAAAGCATTGTAGTAAAACTTGAAGAAGGAAAATATCGTTTGCAGAATATTCAGCAATCAGGTGAAATTTATATTCCTTTTCCATCCCAATACGGATTTATTTCTGACATAGACGATACACTTTTGATCTCGCATTCAGTTCATTTGAGAAGAAGATTATATGAATTGCTGTCTAAAAATGCCCATACCCGGAAAGCATTTGAAGGAGTAGTGAATCACTATCAGTTGCTGGCAGAAAGCAGGCAGATCAATAACAACAGTAATCCCTTTTTTTATGTTTCGGGAAGCGAATGGAATTTGTATGATTTTATTGTTGAATTCTTCAGGATCAATAATTTACCAAAAGGAATTTTTTTATTAAGTCAATTAAAACAGGTTTCACAATTCCGGAAATCAGGCCAAACCGAACTGATGACAAAATTCATGCGCATTATAAGAGTTATAGAAGATTTTCCCCATTTGCTTTTTGTGCTGCTTGGCGACGATTCACAAAAAGACCCGGAAATATATTTATCAGTTGTAAAACATTTTCCCAAAAAAATCTTCGCTGTTTATATCCGTTGCCTTACAGATTCTCTTTCGGAAAAAGTGAAAATAATGATCAGTGAAATGGAAAGCGATGGTGTGTTATGTTGTTATTTTAAACATAGCGCGGAGGCAATTCTTCATTCAAAAATGATTGGTTTGACGAAATAATTTTTCTTCAATTTTTCTTCAGATTCAGATTTTACATTTGAAAATGGAGTAGTTATATCTCCGAGTAATTATATCTCATTAAGTTTTTATTAAAAATGCAAGTTCCGGTTCTTCAAATTCTCTCCAGAATCAGTGTTTAAGTTTGTATAAATTATTAATAACTAAAAATTCAAGCCATGAAAAAAGTATTAGGTTTTGCGGTGATAATGCTTGCGCTTAACACAGCTTCTTTTGCCCAGGAAAATGAAGGCGGACATGAAAAAGTAAATGTGCCGGCTGTGGTCAAAAAAGCAAACATCAACAAGTATCCTGAATCAAAAAATTATAAAGTAACCTGGGAAAAAGAAAAGGGAAATTATGAAGCCAACTGGGGTGGAAAAGACGGCGAAGCAAATTCTGTTCAATATACGCCATCAGGCCAATTCATTGAAATCGTAAAAGAGATTCCAACAAAAGATTTACCTAAGGGAGTTTTAACTTACATAAAAGATCATTATAAAACTACTAAACCTGGTGATGTAGGAAGAGCAACAGATGCAAATGGTAAAACTTCTTACGAAGTTGAAGTGCATGGAAAAGATATGATTTTCGATGAGAATGGTAATTTTGTAAAAGAAGAAAAATAATAAAAATTAAATTGCACGATATTAGCTATTCTGTTTAAAGGCAGAGTAGCTTTTATTTATAAATATGGCTAGAGGAAGATTTATCATATCTCTTATTTTTCTTTCCCCTTTATTTTCGTTTGCACAAAATAAGGATCTTGATTATTTTATTAATCAATCCCTCTCACGTGATCCGAAATTTACAGAGTTGCGTAATTTAATTCTAGTGAATAAAATAGACAGTGAACTGATTGTTGCGGGAAATAAAATTCAGGTTACAGGAAGCGGAAATGCTTACTACGCACCGGTTATAAATGGTTATGGATATGATGTTGCGATTACAAACGGACAACAACTTGCTGCCTTGGTTGCGCTTAATAAACAAATCTATAACAAGCGAAATCTCAGCCTTCAATTTAAAAGTTTGCAGTTGCAAAATGATTCTCTTGCCAATTCATCAGCTATTTATCAACAGGATTTGAAGAAGATGATCATCACTCAATATATTCTTACTTATGGCGACCAGCTTCAGTTAAAGTTTAATGATGAAATCATTTCTTTATTGACAAAAGAAGAAGAAATATTAAAAACTCTCACCGAAAAAAACGTGTATAAACAAGCGGATTATTTATCTTTTTTGGTCACGCTTCAGCAACAACAATTAACAAGAAATCAGTTGATGGTTCAATATAAAAATAATTATGCAACCTTAAATTATCTTTCCGGGATCGTAGATACAGTTACTGAAACCCTTGGTACTCCTGACTTACAGGTGAAAATAAATTTAAACAAGCTTAGTTCTCCCTTCTTTTTGAATTATAAAATTGACAGTCTTCGTCTTCAGAATGAACGTTTACTTGCCCGGGTTCAATATCGTCCTAAAGTCAATTTATTTGCTGATGCAGGTTATCAATCTACTTTTATTTTAAATCCTTATAAAAATTTTGGTTATAATATTGGTATCAATCTGACAGTTCCAATTTATGACGGCCATCAAAAAAGATTGCAGTTGACGAAATTGGATATTGAAGAAAGAACACGTCAAAAGCAGCATGATTTTTTTTACAATCAATATCAACAACAGATACAGCAATTGCAACAACAGTTAAATGATCTTGAAAGCCTTGCTGAGCCTGTAAATAAGCAAATTGCTTATTTGGAAACACTGATTCACGTGAATGGAAAATTGTTGGAAACGGGCGACATCAGAATTACAGATTATGTTCTTGCTTTGAATAATTATATCACTGCAAAAAACCTGGTTGTTCAGAATCAGATCGAGCGATACCAGATCATTCAGCAGTTGAATTACTGGAATATGAAATTGTAATAAAAGGAAATTAATCAATCAAAATGAAAAAATATTTTGCTGAAATAAAATATGCATTATTTGTTTGTTTACTGCTTGCTGGTTGCAAATCTTCTTCGAAAGATAGTGCCGATGAAGCGCCGGCAGAAGTTCGTACACCCGTGACCGTTACAACCATTTCTTATGAACCGCTGCAGCAATCTATTGACCTGAATGCAACTTCAACTTTTTTGCAACAAAACTTTGTAAAGTCAAACCTGAACGGTTACATTCAAAAAGCAAATATCAAATACGGAGATCATGTTTATCGTGGAGAAGTTTTGTTTGTTTTGAAAACAAAAGAAGCGAAAGCAATTGGAAATGCAGTGAACCAACTTGATTCTAATTTTAATTTTTCCGGTGTAAACTTAATTCGTGCTGATGCAGCAGGATATGTTGTTCAAATGAATCACCAGGCAGGAGATTATGTTCAGGATGGTGAACAACTTGCAGTTATCAATGATTCAAAAAGTTTTGTGTTTGTAATGAATGTTCCTTATCAATACAAACAATATATTTCTGTTGGAAAGCAGGTGCAGCTTATGTTACCCGATAGTGAAAGATTGCTGGGAACTGTAAAGCCTTCTCTTCCTGTTGTTGATTCTGTTTCACAAACCCAGCAGGTTGCATTAGATGTAAATTCTCCTCATCCTATTCCTGTTAATTTAGTTGCCAAAGTAAAAATTATTAAAGTTTCAAAACCTTCGGCTCCTACTTTAGACAAGAAAGCTGTTTTGTCGGACGAAGCTTTAAATACTTTTTGGGTGATGAAACTGATCAATGATTCAACGGCAGTAAAAGTGCCGGTGAAAACAGGAATCGAATCCGGTGATAAAGTCGAAATTCTTTCTCCTGAATTTTCTTCAAAAGACACCATTTTATTAACGGGTAATTATGGATTGAGTGATACTGCATTGGTGAAGGTGCAAGCGCCGCAGAAAGAATAAAAAAAGTTATTATTAAAAAGTAATCAGCTATCGTGAGAAATTTTTTCACAACATATAAAAATCCGCTTGCAGTAACCCTTGCTTTGATCATCATTGCAGGGCTTTTTGTTTACAGTAAAATGCAGGTTTCTTTATTTCCTGAAATTACTTTTCCAAAGATTAAAATCATTGCTGACGCAGGTTTGCAACCTGTTGATAAAATGATGATCACGGTGACGCGTCCTTTGGAAAATGCAATCAAAAAGATTCCGGATCTTACGGATATCAGGAGTACTACGAGCCGCGGAAGCTGTGAAATCTCTGCTTTCATTGATTGGAAATCCAACGTTGATTTAAGCCAGCAAAGAATTGAATCAAGAATTGCTGAGGTAAGAAATACATTGCCGCCGGATGTAAATATCACAGTTGAAAAAATGAATCCTTCGATCCTGCCTGTAATGGGATATTCGATTGAAAGTCATTCTTTATCTCCGATTCAATTAAAAGAACTCGCGGTTTATACCATCAAACCATTTCTAAGCCAGGTTGCCGGTGTTTCAGAAGTTCGCGTTATTGGTGGAAAATCAAAGGAATATTGGGTGCAATTGGATCTTCAAAAAATGAGCACACTTTCATTGACGCCTGACATGGTCAATACCGCTTTGAATCAAACAAATTTTATCAAAGCAAATGGATATTTATCTGATTTCAGATTTCTTTACCTCACGGTCACAGATGCTTCTGCACATACCATTGAGCAATTAAAAAATATCGTTATCAGCAATAACGGAAAGCGTGTGATTCAATTGCAGGACATTGCGGATATACAGGCAAAAGAAGCAGTTGAATACATTAAAGTAAATGCAAACGGAAAGGAAAGTATCCTGATTGCTGTTGTAAAACAACCAAATGCGAATCTTGTTGATGTTGCGAACAACATGGCAAAAAAAGTCGCTGATCTTAAAAATGTTCTTCCACCGGACGTTATAATAAAACCTTATTATAATCAGGCGGATTTTGTAAATCAATCGGTAAAAAGCGTGGAAGATAGTTTGTGGATCGGGCTCTTACTCGCAATCATTGTAGCGATTATTTTTCTAAGGTCGTTTAAAGCAAGCGCAACAATATTACTTACAATTCCTGTTACTCTTACCGCCACACTTCTTGTGCTCAATTGGATCGGATATACTTTAAATATTATGACACTCGGCGCTATTGCTGCTGCCATAGGACTGATCATTGATGATGCGATTGTAGTGGTGGAACAAATTCATCGTTCGCATGAAGAGAACCCGGAAGACGAATATAAAACGGTAGTGAAAAAAGCGATTCATTTTTTATTGCCGGCAATGATAGGTTCTTCTATCAGTACAATTGTAATTTTTATTCCCTTCATGCTGATGAGCGGAGTTGCCGGCGCTTATTTTAATGTGCTTACCAATACGATGATCATCACTTTGGTCTGTTCCTTTTTTGTAACATGGATCGGGCTTCCGGTTATTTATCTTTTATTTTCGAAAAGAAAAAGAGAGAAAAAAGTAGTGGCCAAAAAAGAAAAGCCACAGCATGTAAAAAAACAAACATGGGTGTCATTTTTCATTTTACGTCCATGGATCAGTTTGATTTTTGCAGGATTATTAATTCTGTCGATCATATTGATATTACCGAAATTAGAAACGGGATTTTTGCCTGAAATGGACGAAGGAAGTATCGTATTGGATTATGTTTCGCCGCCGGGAACTTCGCTGGAGGAAACGGATAAGGAATTAAAAGAAGTTGAAAAAATAATTACTTCCACGCCGGAAGTTTCAGCTTACTCAAGACGCACCGGAACGCAAATGGGATTCTTTATTACCGAACCAAATACAGGAGATTATTTAATTCAATTAAAAAACAAAAGAGATAAAACAACTGATCAGGTAATAGATGATATCAGGCAAAGGATACAATCTTCTCAACCAGAACTGAGAGTGGATTTTGGCCAGGTGATCGGAGATATGCTGGGTGATCTGATGACGTCTGTTCAGCCAATTGAAATTAAAATTTTTGGAGATGATCAGCAGAAACTGCATCAATATTCAACAGAAGTGGGAAAACTAATCGAAAATATAAAAGGTACCGCTGATGTTTTCAACGGAATTACTATTACCGGACCTTCACTTACAGTTGTTCCTGATTACATTAAACTCGCTCAATTCGGAATTACTCCTGCCAATTTCCAATTTCAATTACAAACTTCTTTAGAAGGAAATCTTGTTGGAAATATTTTTGAAAATGAACGCGTTTATCCCGTGAGATTAATTTATCCAAACAGTACAAAGAGGAGTGTGGAGGACGTAAAGAAGCTTCAAATTGCTTCTCCGGATGGAAGATTGAAACCAATCAGCGAACTGGCAGATGTTGAGCTTAGTCAAGGCGATGCAGAAATTCAAAGAGAAAATCTGCAATCGATGGGAGTGGTTTCTGCACGACTCGAAAACCGCGACCTTGGCAGTACTATGAAGGAAATTAAAAGTAAAATCCCAAAACAAATTCATTTGACCCAAGGCTACCATGTTGAATACGGAGGCGCTTATGCAGAACAACAGCAATCATTCAATGAATTATTGATGATCCTTATTTCTTCCAGTTTACTGGTTTTTGGTGTCATCCTGTTTTTATTTAAAGATATTAAAATTGCTCTTGCCATTTTAATCATCGCTGTACTTGGAATTTCGGGAAGCTATCTTGCATTGTACATTACAGGTACTCCGTTAAATGTTGGGAGTTATACAGGATTAATTATGATCGTTGGAATTATTGGGGAAAATTCAATCTTCACTTTTTTACAATTCAAAGAAAACCTGCAACATGAACCGGTTAATGAATCTGTTGTTTATGCCATTTCTACAAGATTGCGTCCAAAATTAATGACTGCACTTGGCGCTATCATTGCTCTCATGCCATTGGCTTTAGGAATCGGAACAGGCGCTAAACTTCATCAGCCACTTGCCATAGCTGTAATCGGAGGATTTATTATCGCCCTTCCATTACTGCTTATGGTTTTACCGTCAACAATCCGATTGCTTTATAAAAACTATAAAGTAAAGGAAATTCAAAAC
>DATNFV010000047.1:0-21949 GCA_035606215.1 Hanamia sp. | reverse complement strand
ATGAGCAGACCCTATTTTTGGAAGAATGGAGGAATCGATCTGTCCTTTATAAATCTGTGAAGAAGCACTAAAAGCAAATAATAATTGTAATGACAAACAAAGAAGTGTAATTCTCATGGTAACACGTTTTAATGAGAGGATATTGAAATTTATTAATAGCTTATGACCTTCCAAAAATTAATGAACAGCAATCTAAGTCAAATTTATAAATACAACCAGTAAAAGAACAATTAAAGCAATTTCACCTTCTTTATTTATCGGTACTTTTACCATCTCAAAACTGATATTATTATGGCAATGAAAATATACACAAAAACCGGAGATGCCGGAAAGACAAGCCTGATCGGTGGCACAAAAGTCTTGAAAAGTGACGCCCGGATCGATGCATATGGAACAGTGGATGAACTAAATTCATATATCGGGCTGGTCTCAGATTTTTGCGAAGATGAACATGCAAAAAATATTTTAAAAGAAATTCAGGATCGCCTTTTCACGATTGGATCAGAACTTGCCTGTGACCCCAATAAAAAAGTGAACATGCCTATTCCCGATCTTCATGAAAGCGATGTGCAGTTATTAGAAACACAAATGGACCAAATGGATGCACAGCTTCCACAAATGAAAAATTTTATTTTGCCGGGTGGCCTCCCTGCGGTTTCATTTATGCATATTGCCCGTTGCGTTTGCAGACGCGCAGAAAGGTGTTGCGTAAAACTAGTGGATAATGAAGGAGGTGTAGATTCGCTGATCATCAAATATCTCAATCGCCTCAGCGATTATTTATTTATGCTGGCAAGATTTACATTAATGAAAAACAATATCCCCGAAATCATCTGGAAAGCGAGGATTTAATTTCCTTCGTAATACAAGGCAACTATATCAAAAGGTATCCGGACATTGGTTTAGCATTACAAACTGATCCCGATTTTTCTATCAATTACTTTCCTTACTGCATCTCATTTTTCACTAAATTTGCACTTCCAAAATTATAATAATGAAAACCTCAAGCATAATTATTTTAGTGGTGATTGCCGCCGCTATTGGCGCTCTTTTAATGTATTCGGTAGATTTTTCCACTTATGATACAATCGGTTCTGCAAAAGAAAAACAAGGTCAGTATGTTCATCTGATCGCCAAACTCGATAAATCGAAACCTATTCAATATGATGCATTAAAAGATCCTAATTACCTCTCTTTTTATGCAGTAGATAGTCTGGGTAACAGCACCCAGGTGATTTACAGAAATCCAAAACCTGCTGAGCTGGAACAAAGCGAACGCGTGGTTTTGAAAGGTAAAATGGAAGGAAATGTTTTTGAATGCAATGATATTCTGCTGAAATGTCCGTCAAAATACAAGGACGATAAACAACAATTAGAAAAATCTGTTTCGAAATATTAAGACTTATCATGACTTTTGAGAATGAACATTTACTACCAGGCCAGGTAGGTCATTTTTTTGTACTTCTTGCATTTGTTGCATCTATCGTTTCAGCTATCTCGTATTTTACTGCGTCTAAAGCACAGCCTGAAAACGAAAAGCAATCATGGCTACGTTTTGGTCGTGGTGCTTTTTTTATTGAAGTTTTTTCTTTGCTGGCAGTCTTTGCCTGCATATTTTATATTTGCTCGAATCATTATTTTGAATATCTCTATGCCTACAAGCACGCCTCCAAAGAATTAGAGCCAAAGTATTTACTGGCCTGCATTTGGGAAGGACAGGAAGGTAGTTTTTTACTCTGGGCTTTGTGGCATTGCGCTTTAGGAACTGTTCTGATCTTTACTGCAAAAAAAAGAGAAGCGCCGGTAATGACTATTATTAATGTCGCTCAATTCTTTTTGATAATAATGATTTTGGGATTATACATTTTTAATGTAAGGATCGGTAGCAGTCCTTTTGTTTTGACAAGAAACGAATTAATGGGACCTATTTTTTCGCAACCCGATTATCTTACTTACATCAAAGATGGCATCGGATTAAATCCCCTGTTAAGAAATTACTGGATGGTGATTCATCCGCCAATCCTGTTTTTAGGTTTTGCCAGTACTATTGTTCCAATCTCATTTGCATATTCTTCCCTCATTACAAAAGATTGGAGCGGATGGGTAAAAGCAGCGCTGCCATGGACTTTATTGAGCGCCTGTGTGTTAGGAACCGGAATTATGATGGGAGGAAAATGGGCTTATGAATCCCTTTCATTCGGTGGATACTGGGCATGGGATCCTGTTGAAAATGCTGCCTTTGTTCCGTGGTTAATTCTCGTTGCCGGATTGCATTGTATGGCTATCTTTAATTCTACTAAAAATGCTTTACGCGCTTCTTACTTTTTTATTATACTCACTTATTTGTTCGTTCTGTATTCTACTTTTTTAACCAGGACAGGAATTTTGGGTGATACATCCGTTCACGCTTTTACAGAAGCGGGAACAGCGATGAATGTACTGATCGGTATTTATGTGCTCGCCATTTCCATTCCTGTTTTTTATTTGTTTTTCAAAAATTATAAAAGCATTCCTTCTATCCAGAAAGAAGAAGATATGTCTTCCCGTGAATTCTGGATGTTTATTGGGTCATTAATTCTTTTCCTTTCGGCATTATTTGTAATTTCTATTACTTCATTGCCTGTTTATAATAAAATTTTCGGAACCAATATCGCCGATCCAGCCGATCGTGAATTTGCTTATAATAAAGTGCTGGTGCTGGTTGCAGTGATTGTAGGATTATTAACAGGGGTTTCGCAGTTTTTAAAATACAAAAACACCAATAAAAAATATTTGTTTCAAAAAATTGGATCGCCTTTGGGAATTGCAGTTATTTTAACTGTATTGCTTACGATTTTTTATCCAATTGATTATTCGAAAAAAGGGCCCGGATTTTTGATTGCAATTGATCTTGCATTGTTCGCATCTGTTTTCTCAGTTTTGGCAAATGCCTTTTATCTTCAATCCGTTTTAAAATTCAATTTAAAAGCCGGAGGAGCTGCCATTGCACACCTTGGATTTGCGTTGATGATTGGTGGAATGCTGATTTCTTCCGGAAATAAAAAGGTGATCAGCGACAATAGCAAAACAGGCTTAATTATTCCATTTGCCAAAGACCCGACAGGAAGAGGGACAGAAAACCCGATGGAAAATCTTACTCTTTTGAAAGAAGTTCCTACGCAAATGGGAAAATATACAGTTACTTATGTAAATGATTCTGCATCCAATGAAAAGGACAGAACCTTTTACAATCTTCATTTTCAAAAAATTGACAATGCAACGGGAAAAGTAGATGAAGATTTTATTTTATCGCCTGATGCTTACCGCATGAAAGACAATAATCTTACTTCCAATCCGGGAACGAAGCATTATTTAACTCATGATATTTTTACCTATATTTCTACGATCTCGGTTCCGGATGCTTCAAAAGATACGACCACTTTTAAGCCACATGAATTAAGCATTGGTGATTCAGTTTTTTATTCGAAAGGATATTATGTTTTGAATGATATTGTTAAAAACCCTGATAATGAAAGGTTCCATTTTGCTCCTACAGATACCGCACTGGTAGCTGATATTACAGTCTATGGACAAGATGGAAGCAGGCATAAAGCTTACCCGGCACTTAGCATTCGCAATGAGCAAATTAGTTTTATCGATGATACGGTCTTTTCTCAAAATCTTTACCTGGATTTTGCAGGAATTTCTTCAAATAAAAAATTTAAGATCAATTCGAAAGAAACTGATAAGCTTACAGACTTCATCACATTAAAAGCCTATTATTTCCCTTACATCAACCTGGTTTGGCTTGGCCTTGTGATCATGTCAACAGGTTTTGTGGTTTCTTTGGTAAGCCGTGTGAGAGCGCCGAAAGTATGGGCTTATTTGTCAATCGGTCTAGTACTGGCATTTTTATTTTATTTGTTCCTTCTGGCAAATAATTAATATTTTTCCTTCATATTTTGAAAAAACATTTACAAATTAACCTTTGTTTTTGGGTATTTTAATTATAAATTTACCAAAGCAATGTTCCTCAAATTTAAAATATCGCCGTCCTTTTTGCTGCTGGTATTTTTATCCTTTTCGTTCAATAAAAATTCCCAGGCACAAGCTTCTCAGCCTTACGCTCCCATTTTTGCACAACACGGCATCAATGATACTATTATTTGTTCTGCAGTTGTTTACAACGGAGATACTATTGAAGCGAAAATTCTTGCGGGAGTTTATGTTTGGGGAAAAAGAGATCCCCGCGCAAGGGAAGAATGGACCCGCTTGAGAAATGCGATTTATGTAACGTATCCTTATGCCCGGCGTGCAGGTTGGGTTTTTAATGATATCGAAAATCACATTGCTCACAATCCTAATAAACAGGAAGTAAGCCGGTATATCAACAGCCGTGAAAAGGAATTGAAAAAAGAATTTACAGAACCGCTTAAAAACCTGTCCGTTTACCAGGGGAAAGTGTTGATGAAACTCATCAACCGCGAAACCGGCGGTACAGACTGTTACAGTATTTTAAAAGAATTCAAAGGTGGATTTACTGCCCGTTTCTGGCAAACAGTTGCTTTCGTTTTTGGAAGCGATCTCAGACAACCTTATGATGCCAACGGCAAAGATGCAGAAATGGAATCCATCGTAAAAGAAGTGCAAAGAATGTATGGCTATTCCGGTTGAAGGTTTAAAGTTCAAAGTTGAAGGTTAAAGGTGTCTTGTCCTGAAAAAAAACACAATTATTTCTTCTTTTACTGCTTATAATATCTCCGCTTGTACAAAATCATAAAACTGTAAAAATCCTTTTCATTTGGTGTACCTTCGCAACTTATTATTTATCTAAAACTTTCCTGTTTTTTATAATTAAGCATTAAAATGAAGTTAGATCTTTTAGCCTTTGGCGTTCATCCTGATGATATAGAATTAAGTTGTGCAGGTACCTTACTGGTAGAAAAAAATAAAGGCAAAAAAGTTGGAATTATTGATCTGACGAGAGGTGAATTAGGAACCCGTGGCACAGCAGAAACGCGTGAAGAAGAAGCAGAAAACTCAGCAAAAATTTTAGGAGTGGATGTAAGAGAAAACCTGGATATGGCAGATGCTTTTTTTAAAAATGATGAAGAAAATCAACGGAAAATAATAACAGTTCTTAGAAAATATCAGCCGGAAATTGTTTTGTGTAATGCGCCTGATGATCGACATCCTGATCATGGCCGTTCTGCAAAATTAGTTGCCGACGCCTGTTTTTTATCCGGTTTAAGAAAAATTGAAACCTTTGACGGACAAAATAAACAGGAAGCCTGGAAGCCTGCTTATGTTTTTAATTATATTCAGGACCAATATTTTACTCCTTCCTTTGTAATAGATATTTCAGATGTTATTGAAATAAAAGTGAAAGCGATAAAAGCTTTTAAGACCCAGTTTTTTTCCGGTTCTCAAAATGACAATGAACCTCAAACCTATATTTCAACACCTGAATTTTTAGAAAGTGTGATCAACCGGTCTAAAATGTTTGGCAAAATGATTGGAGTAAAACATGCAGAAGGATTTATTTCAAGGAAATTGATTGGATTGAATTCGTTCGATGCAATCATTCAAAAAATTACGTAACGCTTATAAGAAAATATAAATTTTAAAATTCAAAATCAACCCACATTAATGTCAACACCCAAGTTCATGCAGGGAAAAGGAGATTTTCACATGGTTTTAAAGAACCGTGTCAATCAATATTTCACCGAGCACCAACGCCCCATGACGGGCAATTTTTCCTTACTATTTAAAGCATGTTTATTCTGCATTTGTTATCTTTTAGTATATACTCATTTGGTTTTTTTCACACCTTCTGTCTGGATTGCCATTCCTGAATGTATTTTCTTCGGATTATTAACAGCAGCCATCGGATTTAATGTAATGCACGATGGCGCACACGGAAGTTTTAGTAAATACAAATTTTTAAATAAAGCCGCCGGCGCCTCTCTTAATTTTTTAGGCGGAAGTGCTATCATGTGGAATATGAAACACAACATCATTCATCATACCTACACCAACATTGACGGAATAGATGATGATATCGAAGCACGCCCATGGCTCAGGTTTGCTTCTACCCAAAAGAAAATGAAACTGCATAAATTTCAGCAATATTATTTCTGGTTTTTGTATGCATTTTTGCATTTGATCTGGATATTTATGACAGATTATCAGAAATATTTCAAACGTAAAATCGGCCCGATTCCTTTAAGAAAAATGACAGTATATGAGCATTTCTCCTTCTGGACAGCCAAAGTAATCTATGCGTTTATGTTTATCGTTTTACCAATCATGCTGTTGGGTTTTGCAACCTGGCTTGTCGGTTTTCTTTTGATCACAATGGTTACAGGTCTTGCTATCAGTATTGTGTTTCAATTGGCACATACTGTGGAGCATACAGATTTTCCAATGCCGGGAGAAACCGGAAAAATCGAGAACGAATGGGCGATTCACCAGATTCATACAACCGCCAATTTTGCTACAAAAAGCAAAACCATTTCATGGCTCCTGGGCGGATTGAATTTTCAGATTGAGCATCATTTATTTCCGCGTATTTCTCATGTTCATTATCCTGCTATCAGCAAAATAATTAAGAACACCTGCAAAGAGTATGGAATTAATTACATAGAATTCCCAAAAATGGGGCAGGCAATTGTTTCACACATACATTATTTAAAAAGACTTGGGCAAATAGCTTAAAATAGTTTTTTATTGAAAAAAATCCTCACTACAAAAAAGTGAGGATTTTTTTATGGAAATAATTAAAAACTGGCAGGAAAATTGCAAAAAATCAGCAATTAATCATTTTATTTGCGGGAAACAACAAATTGCTTTTGTTACTTCTCTCTTTAAAAATTCCTTTTTAATTTTACTTGTATGAACATTCATTTTCAAGATCTCATTCCTGAAGACTTTAACATGAACTCACGAGTTTGGGTTTATCAGTCTAACCGGATTTTTTCGATAAGCGAAGCTTTGGAAATCGAAGAATTGTTGGAAAATTTCAGCAAAGAATGGAACAGCCACGGAAGTGCTGTAAAGGGCTATGCCAATTTATTTTTTGGCCAGTTTATAATTATCATGGCGGACGAAACAAACGTTGAAGTTGGCGGTTGCAGTACCGATTCTATTTTTAGATTTATTAAAAATATTGAGCAGGATTACCACGTTCATCTTCTTGACCGGCAATTACTTGCTTTTATTATCAAAGAAAAAGTGCAGTTGGTTCCTCTGCCCCAGGTCAATTATTCTATTGAACATGATTTTATCACCCCGGATACTTTATATTTCAATAACACCATTCTTACAAAAAAAGAATTATTGAACAATTGGATCATTCCGGTGAAGGACAGCTGGCTTTCTAAAAGAATCCCTTCAAGCCATTTGCAAAATGGAAATTGAATTTATCGGTTTGTTCAAACCTGCTGATACTATTTTATTGCGTCTTTTATATCTGCCCACCCCCATTTGTTTTCAATAACCGGACCTTTCATTAAATATAATTCAGGGTTGGTTCGTGCTGCTGTTTTAAACGCTGTGGCATCAAGACTGAAAATGGAAAGATTATAATTATTTCTTTTGTTGAAAAAGCTGTCTGCCTGTGTCATTTCAGGAGTGACAATATAAATGAGCCTGTTATTTTGTTTGGCATAATCATACAGCTTTGTAAATGAATCCAGCCAGTAATCTGTAGTAGAAAAGCCTTTTACAAAAAATAAATAATAAGAAGCATCAAGCGTCAAAACCGCTTGTGTAGTGTCGTTTCCGGAAATTGTGGTCAGATTAAAATCTTTGATCGGGGGTTCATTATTTTTTCCTTTTTGGATAATAAAATCTTCACGGCTTACAAAACTCCAGGTTGAATCAGGAAGATTATTGATAGTAAAGTTTTCTTTCTTCCCGTTTTTTTCATAAACAAAACGGTACTCTTTTTTGTCAGGAACCGCATCAGCAGGCATTTTGCGAAGATTCAAAATGTTTCCACCCTTTTTAAATGGAAGACAATCAACTGTTGGCAAATGTCGCATCACATACCATTGATAAAATAAAACGAGGGCGCACGAAACGATCAAAAGCAAAACATTGATCGCCGGTATAAACACAGGAATAATGTATTTTCTTCCAAAAAAAAGTATCAGCACCAACACAAACAAAATCAAATCTTTGATGAAAGATTGCATGGAAGTTAAAGGAATACAATCGCCAAAACAGCCACAGGTCGATATCTTACCGGATAATGCTGCATAACCGGTAAGAAATCCAAAGAAAATGATCAGCAATAAAATAAGCCAGGTAAAAAAGTTTCTCCATATTCCTAATAAAATTCCAACGCCGACCATTATTTCCAAAGTGATCATTATAATGGCGAATGGAAATGCATAATCAGTAAGCCAATGCATCAGGTTTGCAAGAGATTGATTCGTTGCCCACACTTCAAAGAATTCCTGCATCTTATAAGCAAGTCCCTGCGGGTCCATTGCTTTCACCAATCCTGAAAAAATAAAGAGCACCCCTACAATTACGCGGCAAATATTTACTAATAGTTTCATTTTGGTTTTTTTAAAAAGAAGAATGAAATTAAGTTAATCTGATAATATTAAAGCAAACACCGCATAATTTAAAATGTCATAAAAGTTGGCGTCGATGCCTTCGCTCATTAATGTTTTTCCTTCGTTTCTGATGATCTGTTTTATTCTCAGGATCTTGGCAAGAATCAGGTCTACAAAGCTTTCCATGCTCATGTCTCGCCATGCTTCCCCATAATCGTGATTCTTATTTTGCATTAAAGTTTTAGCGCTTAGAATTTTTTTATCATAAAATTTTAGCGTTTCTTCAACAGATAATTCTTCTATTTCGTCATCATGAATTTCTAATTGTATCAAACCGATCACTGCATAATTTAAAATTCCACGAAACTCGCCGGTAATATCATCATCAATTTTCTGAGTTCCTTTTTCCTGGATATTGCGAATGCGTTTTGCTTTGATATAAATTTGATCGGCAACAGAAATCGGGCGATAAACACGCCATGAGGTGCCGTAATCTTTGGTTTTTTTCAGAAAAATTTCCCTGCATTTTTTTACTGCATCATCAAATTGCAGATCGGTATTATCTTGCGACATAATTATCGCCAAATTTAAACTTAAAATCATAATGTTTTCATTGAATTGCAAAGGGAAATTAGTTTTTATCGAAAGGCCTTTGATCATGGGCATTTTAAATCTTACTGCAGATTCTTTTTATGAAGGAAGCAGAATGAAAAACATCGAAGCGATAAAAAATAAAGGTCAGCAAATGTTGTCGGAAGGGGCAGATATTTTAGATCTCGGCGCACAAAGTACAAGGCCTGCAAGCATAAGAATTTCTGCAGAAGAAGAATTGGAAAAATTGTTGCCTGCAATAGAAATGCTTATCAAAAATTTTCCTGAAATTATTATTTCAATTGATACTTATCATTCAGAAGTTGCAAAAAAATGTATTGAATCCGGCGCTGCCATTATCAATGATATCAGTGGCGGAGAAATGGATAAAAATATGATCGCGACGGTTGCACAATTAAAAGTTCCTTACATCTGTATGCATATGAAAGGTGTGCCCGAAACAATGCAACAACAAACAAATTATGAAGACGTAACGAAAGAAGTGCTTGATTTTTTTATTCAAAAGATTGATGAATGTAAACGTGCAGGAATTCGTGACCTGATCATTGATCCGGGATTTGGTTTTGGAAAAAACATTTCGCAGAATTTACATTTACTCAAACATCTCGAAATTTTTAAAATGCTGGAAAAGCCAATAATGGAAGGTGTTTCAAGAAAATCGACGGTCTATAAAACTTTAAAAATCTCTGCTGAAGAATCTTTAAACGGAACTACTGTTTTAAATACTATTGCTTTATTAAATGGCGCATCTATTCTTCGTGTTCATGATGTAAAACAAGCGAAAGAAACAGTTACATTATTGGAAGCATATAGGAATGAATAAAGGCTCGTTTGTAAAAATAAAAATGGAATTATTTGCTTGTTTACTATGAATTTAATTCATTCCATTCGTGTAATTCGTATAATTCGTATAATTCGTGTAATTCGTGCAAACAAAAACGCCGGAAAATTATTCCGGCGTTTTTAAAATTAGTATTTGATTTTATATTTTATTTCCCTGTTGGAGGAGCAGAAGGTCTTTGTTGCTGTTGTTGTTGCATTCTTTGCATTTGTTCCATCATTTGTCTTTGTTGCTCCATTTGATTTTGCTCTTTCTCCTGTTCTTTCTGATACGCTGCCTCATCTACAACATCGGTAACTTCAACATCAAATACAAGATTTGAATTGGGAGCAATCCTTGGAGGGGCGCCATTTTTTCCATAACCGAGGTAAGAAGGAACGAGGATTTTTCCTTTACTTCCTTTTTGCATGAGTTTCAAACCATCAATCCATCCCGGAATAACACGATATTCACTCAAATCAACAAACAGAGGCTGAGGATGACCAAATTTAGGATCGGTGTTGGAATCAAAAGTGCTGTCGTTAAAAGTACGTCCGGTATAATTAACCACAGCAACATCTGTATCTCCGATCATCGGGCCAGTTCCCGGTCTTTCAATCACCACATAAGTTCCCCATTTTGTTTTGGTTCCTTTCAGGTTATTTTTCGCCATGTAATCCTGTATGATCTTATCATCTGCCTTCACTAAAGAATCATTTGTAGCAATTGTATTTTCTACATTTTCAATAGCTTTTTTGACATGATATTTTTTTGCAGCAGGCAGAAAAGCTTTCTGTGCGCTGTCTACCGCTTGCTTATTCGGAAGTATTTTTCTGATCTTAAAAGTCTGGTAAATGTAGTCTCCTTTTTTCATGAAAGGCGCTGCCTGTCCGTATTTGGTAATGGAATCTGTGGATTGCCTGAGTACCAGGCTATCACCTTCGTGCACTTCTTTAAAATAAGCCGGAAGCTGCACTGTATCATAAGGAATGAACCTCGGCTGACTGGCTTCTACACTGCTGAAAAGGACACTGTCTTTATGAGCGCCTTTATATATTGCGACATAATCCACTTCCATAAAATTTCCAGCAACCGCTTTCTGGCCATTTGAATTGTGGATAAGCTTATATTCCGTACCGTCTTTATCTTTTTTAAATTTTTGTTCGTTACACCCTGACGCAATCATTAAAATTGCTACCGCGACAAGGCAAAGTGATTTGTTCATGTTTTATTTTTTATAAATGGTTAATTGTTTAATTCCTCTTTATTTTCTTTAATTGCTTTTTTAAATTTTCCTACTACTTCATCCAGCGATTCTGTATTTCTGCCTCCGGCAGCATTGAAATGGCCGCCTCCATTAAAATATTTTCGGGCAAAAGTATTTACATCAAAACCTCCTTTGCTTCTGAATGAGCTTTTTCTTTCGTCTCCCCTGTCGATAATCACTGCCGCAAGTTTAATGCCTTTTATGCTCAACGGAAAATTTACCAGGCCTTCAGTATCACCGGTTTTCACATTGTATTTAATCAGGTCTTTTTGCGGAATGGCAATCAGAGCTGTGTTATATTCATAAAATATTTCCATCCTGTTCAACAAAGTATTGCCAAAAAAACGGAACCTTCCTTCCATAAAATTATCAAACAAATTTTCATGCACTTTGCTGTGATCAAGTCCGCTTTCTTTTAATTTTGCTACCATCCGGTGCACATCTGCTGAAGTAGAATTAAACCGAAAAGAGCCGGTATCAGTCATCACTCCTGCGTACAAACATTCCGAAACATCAGTATTAATTTTTTCGGCATTACCGCTGTTGATGATAAAATCAAAAACCATTTCGGCGGTAGAGCTTTTGGAGGTATCGCTAATTCCATAATCAAACGCTTCTGTTTGGGGCTGCTGGTGATGATCTATTAATATTTTTGTGCAGTTTAATTTTTCAATGATCCCTTCCATATTCCTGGTGCGGCTAAGCACATTAAAGTCAAGGCAAAAAAGCCATTCTGCTTCGTTTAAAGCTTTCAACGCTTTTTCATTCTGGATTTCAAAATCGAGTACATTTTTTGCTCCCGGCATCCAGCTTAAAAAACCAGCCCAGTTAGTAGGCGAAATTACGGTCACTTTATCATTGAACTGAATCAGGAAATTGTACAATCCCAATCCTGATCCCATCGCATCAGCATCCGGCTTTTGATGAAAAGTGATGACGATGTTTCTTGGCTCTGATAATAATGGAAATATTTCAGTGACTGGTTTCATAAAAGGTGGCAAAAGTATTGATTAATTGACAAAACAAGGAAATGTTTTATAGTTTCATTTTTGCTTCTTTTTGCGAATACGTAAAAATAAAATGACCGGTAAAATTTCTTACCGGCCATTTATTATTGCGTAAATTTTAATTTACGGATTCGTAGAATTCCATGTATTGTTGTTGGTGTTGACATCAGGAAAAACGTGCTCCGGATCTATCGTTACAGATTTCAGTTTTTCTTTTGAATCTATTTTTTGCACCCACGTATTCCCGTTTTGCCAGATCTCAACAGGCACTTTCAACGTATCAGATTTTCCGCTTTCTGTCTCATATTGAAGATACAAAGGCATTGCCATTTTATCAAGATTAACAACGGTTACCAAAGCGCCTTTTGACGGATCATTGTCCACATATTTTACATCTGTAATCGCCTGGTCAAGTTTGTAATTTTTAATGAACATTCCTGTCCAGAACCAGCCAAGGTCTTCTCCCCCAACGTTTTCTATCGTTCTGAAAAAATCCCAGGGAGTCGGATGTTTATAAGCCCATCTTTTGATGTAAGTTCTGAAAGCATAATCAAATCTTTCGGGTCCCAGGATATTATTTCTTAAAAGATCCAAAGCGTATCCGGGCTTGAAATACAAAGCCACGCCAATATTTGCTTCATGAAGCGCATCCGGTTCGCTCATCACTGTTTCGCTCTGAGGTCCGAAAATCCGCTCATACATATTATTGTTACCGTTGTTTCTTCTTTTACGAACATATTCGCCATTGTTGAAATCCTGTGTTGAAAGACCATTGATGAAAGTATTAAATCCTTCGTCCATCCAGCCATATTTTCTTTCATTGCTGCCAACAATCATCGGGAACCAGGTATGTCCGAACTCATGATCGGTAACACCCCAAAGTCCTGCTCCTTTTGACTTTGAGTTACAAAATACAATTCCGGGATATTCCATTCCATTGATATTACAAGCTACATTAGTTGCATTATCGTAAGGAAATTCAAACCATCTTTTAGAATATCCTTCCAGCGCCGCTTTTACGTATTCTGTAGAACGTTCCCATGCATTATTTCCATTGGATTCCACAGGATAAACACTTTGCGCAAGACCTTTTCTTCCTGAAGGAAAATTTATTTTTGCCGCATCCCAGATAAAGGCCTTCGAAGCCGCCCAGGAAACGTCCCTCGAATTCGTCATTTTAAAATGCCAGGTAATATCACCTTTTTGTGGACGTGAAGCAGGATCTGTAACTTCATCAGCGCTGCGGATAATCACAGTTTTATCGCTCTTTTTTGCTTCATCATATCTTTTTAATTCAGTAGCAGTTAAAACCTCTTTTGGATTTTGTAAATTTCCTGAACCAACAACGATCAGATTTGCAGGAGCCGTAACTGTGTAATCATAATCGCCGTAATCCAAATAAAATTCACCGGCGCCGAGGTAAGGCAATGTGTTCCATCCTTCAATATCATCATACACACACATGCGTGGATACCATTGAGCTATGGCATAAATTTTCCCATTTTTTGTAGGCAAAACTCCCGTACGATCACTTCCATCCTGTGGAATCAGGTAAGAATAATCAATTTTAATTTCGGCAGTTTCGCCATGAGCCAGCGCCTTCGGAAGTCGAATCTGCATTCTTGTATCTGACACGAGATTAAATACATCAGAGGAAGAACTTTTTCCTTTTTCTGTTGATACCAGTTTCACTGATTTAATATGATAACCTCCCTGAAAAACGGTACCCACATTGGTATAACGGCTTTTTCTTGTTGCCGGCGCTTTTGCCTGTCCGCGTGAATCCGGATTGAAAAGATTTTGATCTAAATAAAGCCACAGAAAAGGCAATTCGTGTGGGCTATTATTGGTATAATAAATGGTAACACTTCCTTTAATTCCGTCTGTAGCAGTATCTAGCGTTGCCTCAATTTTATAGCTCGCTTTGTTCGTCCAGTATTTCGGACCTGGTTCTCCATCCGCAGCCCGGTATTCATTAACTGAAGAAGGATAAAAATTGGGCGTAAAAAGATCATGCTCATTATATACTGAACTATCAGTTTGAGCAAATCCAAAAGATCCGGTCAAAATAAATGAAAAGAGAAAAAGAAATCTGATTTTGGTCATGGAAATAAAATTTTAAATTTTTAGTAAAATAGCTTTCAGGGTTTCAAAGGTATATATCTCGTTCAATAAAGATATCTGAAGAGTGATTTTTGAAGGAACAATTATTTAAACGGTAATGAAGGAAAATAAAAAAGGGGATTATTTGTGGGTTTACTATACATAAAGCTTAAGTAGAAGTGTGCGCGTTTAAAAAATCAGATTCTTTAAAAGATCATTGTTAATATTGCCTGTCACTGATTGACTCAGCGGTTTTACAGACCTGTAAGGTTTTGAAAACCTTATAGGTCTTATGATTTTCAATTCATTCAATATGTACATGAACAAAAATCAAAGTTACTTTCGTTGATAGAACTCAGTAACCAGTTGATTGATTTTATCGTTTACATTTTATCCTTGCCACTGATTATTATGCGATTTATTTGTTTTCGTTTAATTTTTGATTTAGCAAATCGAATAGTTTGTTGGATTTTATATTCATTGTCGATGTAGAAATATTATAAGGGGAACCATAATTATTTAAGTTAAACTGCATAAGCTTTTTTCTTAACTCACTGGTTTCTTTCTCTATCATTTCATTTCCATTATTAACTTTAATTATTATTATTTTAGTTCCATACATACTAATTTCTTTAAATCCCTCGATGTTTTTCCATTCCAATATTTCGTTTTTATTTGGGTTTAAATATAGTCCTCTCTTGTCAATTATTAACATAAGTCTGTTTCTTATAAGTTGGTTGACAGAAACAAAAATTCCAATTCCGAAAAATAGCATTGAAATAATTCCTATAATTTTCGTAAATAAGGGATTACTTGCTCTAAATCAAGTAAAGTTTTCAGCGTTTATAAAAGTGTAAAATCCTCCAATAACAAAAGCTAGTGAAATAATTAGTAGTAAAAATGCTTTTTTCTTATTCGAATAAATTTCAATTCTTTCATTCATTTGAGCAGTGGCTTGGTTAATATATCGCACAACATTTATAATTGATTATATAAGATGCAATGTATTAAAAAAAATTTCGTTTACAATTAATCATTACTATTATACTTTTTCAATTCGGCTAGGAAAGTCCAATCTTAAATATTTTTTATCTTTTCCTTCGTCAATTCCACTTCCTCCTGCACAGTCAAGACAACTCTCAGGAATAAGAGCTTGCCCTCACAAGCAAAATCAGTAATAACAAAAAACAGAGAATGAAATTTTAGGAGTAAAAATGAATCTGTAAACTCGCACCAGGAATAACAAAAAGTCCTGACAATCTAAATTAGTATTAACTGCGAAAAGTGTCAGGTGATTTTAGGAAGCGTCACACTGGTGTTGAATAGATTCTTTTTTCCTATTGTCGAAACACTTTTTCCATGTGGGAAATCACTTTTTCCATGCGGCAAAACACTTTTCCCATACGGCAAAATACTTTTTCCATGTGACAAAACACTTTTTCCATATGGGAAATCACTTTTTCCATGCGGCAAAACACTTTTTCCATATGGCGAAACACTTTTTCCATATGGGAAATCACTTTTTCCATGCGGCAAAACACTTTTGCCAATTGGGAATTGTCATTTGCCAATTGGCAAAACACTTTTCCCAGTTGGGAATTGTCATTTTCCGTTAATTATATGTTAACGGATTTTTAGAAAAGTGCTTTTGTAGAGTTAATTGTGTTAAATATTAATGCAAACAACTCCCGTACCTCCATTCCCTCAAAACTCCTTGTGCCAGCAAACTTCAGCCGAGCCGCGCATTCCTTCTATTGGCGGATGCATTTTTCTTATTGAAAGAGAAATGGATTTTAAGTGAGGAAAAACTTTATGAATTTCATTTCCTGCCTGCATTACAACAGTTTCGAGAAGCGGTGTGGAAATGCTCATTCTCTTTTTAATGATGTTGTAAATAATTGTGTAGTTAACGGTGTCATTAATATGTTCTATCACTTCATCTTTTTCATGAAATTCTACTGATGCGTTTACCACATATTCATTTCCGAGGATCTTTTCTTCTTCATAAATGCCGTGAAAAGCATTGAAAAGAAGATCTTTTAATTGAACCTTTACCATGAAAACTTAATATTTAATTCTGCTCATTTTGAGGAACTGCATTGAAATGATCTGAAGGAACAGGATGCTCCAGCATACTTAAAAATCTTTCTGCATCAAGAGCTGCCATGCAACCAGAACCGGCAGCAGTAACGGCCTGGCGATAAATTTTATCCTGAACATCACCGGCGGCAAACACGCCTTCAATATTTGTTTTGGTGCTTCCCGGCAAAGTTTTTATGTATCCTGCTTCGTCCATATCCAGCCAGCCTTTAAAAATTTCAGAATTGGGCTGATGGCCAATTGCAACAAAGTAAGCATGTACAGGAATTTCAGTTTTTTCTCCGCTAACATTATTCACAATTCTTACCGCTTCTGTTTTTTCAGAACCTAAAATCTCATCAACTTCCGTATTCCAATACACTTTTATATTTTTTGTTTGAAGCACTCTTTGCTGCATGATCTTGCTTGCACGCATCGCATCTTTCCTGACGAACATGTGAACAAAGCTACAGATCTTGCTGAGATACAAAGCTTCCTCAGCAGCAGTATCGCCGGCACCTACGATGCAAACTTCTTTTCCTTTAAAGAAAAATCCATCGCAAACCGCACACGCGCTGACGCCGTATCCATTCAACCTTTTTTCACTTTCCAATCCAAGCCATTTTGCACTGGCACCTGTTGCGAGAATAATTGCGTCGGCACTGATCCATTTTTCTTCATCAATCAATATCTTCATCGGGCAGGCGGAAAAATCAACTTTCGTTGCCAATCCATATCGAATATCAGCGCCCATTCTTTTGGCTTGTTTTTCAAAATCAATCATCATATCCGGGCCTTGTACTCCATTAGGATATCCGGGATAATTTTCTACTTCTGTAGTTATAGTGAGCTGGCCGCCAGGCTGAATTCCCTGGTACATTACTGGTTTCAGGTTTGCGCGCGCAGCATAGATTGCGGCTGTATATCCTGCCGGCCCTGAGCCAATGATGAGGCACTGTACGTGTTCTGTTTTTGTATCCATAATCCTGCAAAAATAATATTTTCAAAAGTAATTTTTTGAGAATTGAAAAACGGGAATCGACTTTGAAATTCAAAAAATATTTCTGTTTGACTTCTTGGTATTCAAATGCCAGGCAACTTTTTATTTTTTAAGCCTTTTTATAGAAAATAAAATCAACTTTTTGGTTCGTTTACTCTATCCAAATGTCTTGAAAATGTAAGTTTTTTAAGAAGAAGAAATTTTAATTGAATATTGAAAAGATACTCCATCTTTGTATCAGTCTTTTCAAAAGATTTTGTTTTCTAATTGCTGTTCTGACTTTTGAAAAGCGATCACTTCTTTTTCGCATTTCCATCCATATCCTTCACGAAAACTAAACGTACAACCCGACCCGATAGTTTTTAAATTTCCTATTTAATATATGAGTAAAGAAGAACAACTGCTTTTAAAAAAAAATGCCTTTTTAGAAAAGGAACTGGCTGCAAAAAATCGTGAACAGGAAATCGAAGCATCGCTGGAAAAAGTGCGGGCAAGAACAATGACAATGCAAAAGCCTTCAGAGTTTGTTGATGTCATTAATGTAATCGGAGAGCAATTCATCAATCTTGGTTTTGATTTTGACTGGGTGAATTTCAGTGCCAATGGAATTGATGTTTCAAATGGCATTGACATTTGGAATTTTGTTGTAATTCCAGGTAAATATAAAGGTGCCGACAGGGTGTTTATTCCGTATTTTGATCATCCTGTTTTTACAGTTGCTTATGAAAAGTTCAAGGAATACCAGGCAACAGGAAATGATTTTTACGCACTTCAGCTGGATAAAGAAACGAAAGACAAGTTTGCTGAACATCTGTTTACAAAGACAGTTTACAAAGACCTTCCTGATGAATTTAAAAAACTTCATTACAATGATAATGGCTATATAACATCCAGTGTTTTCCTGAAAGACACATGGCTTTCCGTTGGTAGTTATAAAGGGAAACCGTTCCCTGATGAACAGAATTCAATTTTAAAAAGGCTGGGGAACACATTTGGACAAGCCTATACGCGTTTTCTTGATTTGGAAAAAGCAGAAGCGCAAGCGAGGGAAGCAGAGATAGAATTGTCTTTGGAAAGAGTTCGTGCTATAGCAATGGGAATGAAGCAGCCTTCGGATATGCTTGAAGTATGTAAGATTATTTCTGAGCAATTGACGTCTCTTGATGTAAAGGAAATCAGAAATGTGCAAACAGCAATCATCTATGAAGCCAGTCACAGTTACATGAATTATGAATATTATGCAAAACATGACAAAACCTTCATTACAGAAGTTGATTTCCTACAAACTGCGGTTCAATCAGCGTTTGCCGATCAAATGTTGAAGGGAAAAGGACATTTCTTTTCAACGAGACTTGAAGGTGACAAGTTAAAAGACTTTATTGAGCAACAAAAAAAAGGGCCGGAGTTTGTTGATCCCTTTTTGTTCACTTCCGGATCGTTGAACTGGTATTGGCATTCATTAGGTCCTGTTGCATTGGGCATTTCTACCTATGCACCTTTAAATGAAAATGAGGTCGAATTATTCAAGCGCTTTCGCAATGTGTTTGAATTGGCTTATCGCAGATACTTAGACATAGAAAAAGCGGAAGCACAGGCGCGGGAAGCACTGATCGAAGCGGGATTGGAACGTGTTCGTGCAAGAGCAATGGCTATGCAAAAAAGTGATGAACTGGCCGAAGCAGCACAACTTCTTTACCATGAATTTGGAAAGTTAGGTATCAAAACTTTCACGTGTGGTTATATCTTTATTGACGAACCAAATGATACACAAACGGCTTGGGTCGTTCTTCCCGATGGCACATTACTTCCAAACTTTATCGTCTTTCCTTTAACCGGTGAGCATATCCTGGATGAGAGGTACAAAAGCTGGAAACAAAAAGAGGACATTCATGTTTGTGATATACAAGGCGAAGAAAATAAAAAACATCACCGGTTTTTATCGAGTCATGTTCCGGCAAGCATAAAAGAAGATATATTTTCCCATATTCCTGACAGGATCATTTTTTATAACGCAAACTTTTCGGAGGGTTATCTGTTAATACTTTCCACTGAACTTTTTTCCCAGGAGGAGGAACAAACCATTATTCGTTTTGCAAAAGTTTTCGAGATCACTTTTACCCGCTTCCTCGATCTACAAAAAGCAGAAGCGCAGGCAAGAGAAGCGCAGATTGAATTAGGTCTGGAAAGAGTTCGTGCAAGAGCAATGGCGATGCAAAAAAGTGACGAGTTAAAAGAACTGATAGGTACTGTTTTCACTGAATTAACCAAACTCGATTTAGTGCTCACCCGTTGCGTCATTATGATCTATGATACTAAAACATTAGGAATAACATGGTGGATGGCCAATTCTGAAGATCCATCAAACCCGGCCGGATTATTTGTAAAATATCATCAGCTTCCTCCTCACCTGGCTTATATCAAAGCATGGAGAGAAAGAGACTTAAAATGGCAATATGTGCTGAAAGGAAAAATAAAAAAAGAATGGGATGACTTTTTATTTGTGGAAACAGAACTTTGCTATCTGCCCGATTTTGTAATTGCAGGCATGAAAGCGCCTGACAAAGTTTATTTGAATGCCTCGTTTAATAGTTTCGGCAACCTGACATTAGCTACTCTTGAACCATTATCAAATGAACATTTTGATATATTACTGCGTTTTGCAAAAGTGTTTGATCTTACTTATACCCGTTTCAATGATCTGCAAAAAGCAGAGGCGCAGGCAAGAGAAGCAAAAATAGAAGCTGCTCTTGAGCGGGTACGTGCAAGAACAATGGCTATGTACAAAAGTGAAAATCTGAATACAGTAGCCGAAGTAGTATTTACTGAACTGGGAAAACTCGAATTGGGCATACTTCGATGTGGTATTGGAATCATTAATAAAGAGAAACGAAGTGCAGATGCCTGGATAACATCTGTTACAGATGAAGGAAAAACCGTACAGGTTTCCGGCACTGAATCTATGGATCTGCATCCTTTATTGCAGGGTGTATACAATGCCTGGCTAACCAATTCAGATTTTAGTTACGCATTGGAAGGTGAAGATTTGGTTCAATATTATAAAACATCAGGTACAGGTAAAGTAAGATTGCCAGATTCACAACTCATATTTTCTGCAGATGAAATAACCACACAATATTATCACATAGCAGTATTCGAAGCGGGTGGGTTGTTTGCATTCAATGGGAATGATTTTCCTGAAGAGGCCAAAATGGTAATGAAGCGATTTGCTACTGTATTCAATCAAAGCTATACCCGTTTCCTGGATCTTCAAAAAGCAGAAGCGCAAACAAAGGAAGCGACTATTGAGGCTGCATTGGAAAAAGTGCGTGCAAGTGCAATGGCTATGCGAAACAGTAATGATCTTTCTGCAACTGCAAGTATGGTATTTACAGAATTAAAAAAGCTGGGAGTTAGTCCAATCCGCTGTGGTGTAGGATTGCTGAATAAAGAATCAAGAAAAGCACAATTATATTCTGCCACTTCATCCGCTGACGGAGATAGTCTTTCGTTAGTGGGTTGGGTGGAGTTATCAGGACATCCTGTTCTCGAAAAAATTTATGATACATGGTTGATGAATGAAGATTATTTTCCTGAATTAAGCGGGGACGAGCTTAGCTCCTATTATCAATTGCTTTTAAAAGGATTACCGGTTCAGGTTCCTGATTCAAAAGAGGATCAAAAACAATATGGTCATTTTCTTTCTTTTTCAATTGGTTGTTTATATGCCTGGTCAGAAGTACCTTATAATGATGCAGAAATTAAAATTTTAAAAAGATTTGCAGCGATCATTGATCTTACGTTCAGACGTTATTTAGAATTACAAATTTCCGAAGCCAATGCAAGAGAAGCCATCAGAACTTCATCCCTCGACCGCGTTCGTGCAGAAACAGCCTCTATGCGAACAACAGGAGATCTGGAAAAAATTACTCCTTTAATATGGAATGAACTTACAACCCTGAATGTCCCTTTCATCCGATGCGGCGTTTTTATAATGGATGAAGAGCAGGAAGTCATTCATTCTTTTCTTTCTACTCCGGAAGGAAAAGCCATTGCAGCATTTCAGTTGCCTTATCGGTCTGCTGGAGAACTTTCAAAGGTTTTAATTCATTGGCATAAAAATGAAATGTTTAAAGACCATTGGAATGAAGCCATGTTTGCAGAATGGACAAAAAGCCTGGTTGAGCAGGGAGCGATTGCGTCAGAAGAAACTTATTCAACAGCCCATCGCCCTGTAAATCTTCATTTGCATTTTCTTCCCTTCTTACAGGGAATGTTGTATGTAGGCAGTGAATCGCCTTTGAATGACGAAGAAATAAATCTGGTTCAAAACCTTGCTGATGCTTTCTCTACCGCTTATGCGCGCTATGAAGATTTTAATAAATTAGAATCGGCCAAAGAGCAGATAGAAAAGACACTAGTTGATTTAAAACAGGCGCAGGCACAATTGGTACAATCTGAAAAAATGGCGTCGCTTGGAGAACTGACCGCAGGTATTGCACATGAAATTCAAAACCC
>DATNFV010000046.1:0-11326 GCA_035606215.1 Hanamia sp. | reverse complement strand
TGAAACAACGGAAGATAAGGAGCGAGGAGTTAGTTCTGCCGGCAATTGGGTGAGCATTAAGCAAAAAATATTCATTTTTCTTTTCCAATTTACTATGAAATAACGGGTTAATAGTATATTATCCTTAAATAAAAGAATCATTCAAAAAAAGCAAGCTATGTTGTTTTCGAAGAAATACACGTTTAAGTCGATTTTGATTTTATTGACTGCCGGATTCATTTTTTCTTTTGCAAAAAAAGAAAATGAAAGCGAATGGATCAGAATTAATCAATTAGGATATACGCCTCAAGGAATCAAAGTGGCTGTTTGGTGCAGTAAAGATGATGCGTCTATTCAAAGTTTTGAATTAATTGATTCTGCTACCGGTAAAAATGTTTTTACCAATAAATCAGGAAAATCATTTGGCTCTTATGGCCCTTTTACCAATTCTTATCGCCTTAATTTTTCTTCTTTTAAAAAGCCAGGAGTTTATTTTTTAAAAGCGGGAAATGCAGTATCTCCTTCTTTTAAAATCAATGACGATATATATAAAGGAACAGCAGATTTTTGTCTTTTTTATTTGCGCCAGCAGCGTAGCGGCTTCAATCCTTTTTTGAAAGACTCCTGTCATACTCATGATGGTTATACCATGTATGGCCCGATGCCTGACAGCACTTATATCAATGTAGTGGGCGGCTGGCACGATGCCTCTGATTACCTGCAATATTCTACCACATCTGCAAATGCAACATATCATTTACTCGCCGCTTACCGCGATTTTCCAAACGTGTTTACTGATGAAAAACAAGCAAATGGTCTGGATGGAAAAAATGGAATTGCAGATGTACTTGATGAAGCAAAATGGGGATTGGACTGGTTGCTTAAAATGCATCCTCGTTCCGACTGGATGTTTAACCAACTTGGTGACGACCGTGATCATCGTGGAATGCGCATTCCAAAAGAAGATGATTTTTATGGAAAAGATTTTGAACGGCCGGTTTATTTTATAAACGGACTTCCCCAACAACGTGGTAAATTTATGAATCACACTACAGGCACCAGTTCTACGGCTGCAAAATTTGCAAGTGCATTTTCTCTGGGCGCTGTTTTATTTGATAAATCCAACCCGGATTATGCAAAACGATTAATCAATCACGCTTATTCGGCTATTGATTATGCATTAATAAAACCGGGGGTTACACAAACGGTTTCTGTGGTTTCGCCCTATATTTATGCAGAAGATAACTGGACGGATGATATGGAACTTGGGTTTGCGTCTTTGGCAAATTCACAGAAAAATTTCAAAAATAAAAAACTGAAAAATCTATTGGATTCATCCTATAAATATTCACAGGAAGAAAAAGTTACTCCATGGTTTTATCGTGATACAGCGAATCATTATCAATATTACCCTTTTATAAATCTCGGGCATTATGAACTGGCAAAACAAGTAAAAGGAAGTAAAAAAGATTCGATTATCAGTTATTACAAACAGGGCATTGAAGATGTGTGGAAACGTGCCAAAGAAAATGCATTTTATCGTGGCGTACCTTTTATATGGTGCAGTAATAACCTGACCACTTCTTTTGCCATTCAATGTTTGTGGTATGCACAGCTTTCCGGCGATCATACTTTTGATGAATTGGCGCAGGCAAATGTTGATTGGCTTTTTGGTTGCAATCCCTGGGGAACCAGCATGGTGTATGGCTTGCCTTCGTGGGGCGATACACCAACAGATCCTCATTCTGCATTCACACATATTGGTCATTATCCAATCTACGGCGGTCTCGTTGATGGACCTGTTTATACCGCAATTTATAAGAATCTTCTTGGTATTTCCCTGCATGATCCTGATGAATATGCAGAATTCCAAAGCGACCTTGTTGTATATCACGACGATTATGGCGATTACAGCAGCAACGAACCCACAATGGATGGAACAGCGTCATTAGTGTATTTGCTGGCAGCAAAGGAAAGTGAATTTAAAAAAAAAGCTACAACCAAAATGAAGTAATCTCTCACGGCGGAATTATTCGTGGTGATACAACTGTAAAAAAAATTGCTTTGGTTTTTACCGGAGATGAATTTGCAGACGGAGGAGATCTTATTGCGAAAACTTTAAAAAAAGAAAATATTCATGGCTCATTTTTTCTGACCGGAAATTTTTACCGCAACAAAAAATTTAAAAAAATTATCAGCGATTTAAAAAAGAATGGCAATTATTTAGGCTCTCATTCTGATAAACATTTATTGTATTGCGATTGGGTAAAAAGAGACAGTTTGCTGGTTACCAAAGAAGAATTTACAGAAGACCTGCAAAACGCCTATAGAGAATTAAAGCATTGGGGCATTGATAAAAAAGACGCGCATTATTTTCTTCCGCCTTACGAATGGTACAATGATTCCATCGCAAAATGGGCAAAAGAAATGGGATTACAATTAGTAGATTTTACGCCGGGAACCAGAAGCAATGCGGATTACACATATCCTGAAATGGGCAATAAATATGTAAGCAGCGATTCTGTTTTTAATTCAATCGTTCATTATGAAATAAAATCTTCAAACGGATTGAATGGATTTATTTTATTGGTTCACATTGGCACAGATCCACGGCGTACGGATAAATTTTATAAACGATTGCCGGAATTAATTGATACCTTAAAATCGCGGGGTTATGAGTTTGTGAGGATTGATGAGTTGTTGGAGTGACTGAATCAAAATAGGATGAGAGAAAATAGTTTTTTGCTTATTCTTTTTAAAGACAGTTACGATCATTCCTAAAAATCAAAAAAGTTTAAAGAAAGTCAAATTCCTTAAGAAATTCTTTAGTGGTATAAATAGGTAATATTGGATTGCTTTGTTTTTTAAGTAACTTATCTTCAGAAATAAAGAAGTCTAAGTTGTGATGTATACCTGCATAATATTGTAAAGCATCTTCAATATCGTTAATGTTTGAAAGCAAAGCATTTATAACTACCTGACGAGGAATATCCACCGATTGAACGTCAGCCAATATCGATAATAATAATTTTTTAGATTCTTTGGCACCATATCCTTTTGTTAACCAATAAGCAACTATATGTATAATTGCAGGAGTAATAAATCCCTTTACTTGTTTTGCCACAATGAATTCAAACAGTTTTTTTCCCTTCCAGATAAGCTTTCCTTTTTAAGGTAAAATCCAGTAAAACATTAGCGTCTAAAAAAACTTTAAAAGCCATATTTCGAGCTTGTTCTTTATAAAATAAATCCTTCAGGTTAGCATCTGAGTCAATCACCGGAGGTTTCAATTCTTCAACTAATTGAACAATATTCTTTTTCTTTTCCTGCTTTCGAGTAATTATTGAAAAATAATTCTCAACCATCTCTGAAATGCTACAGTAAAAGCACAAATATCGCAGATTCCAAATCAGTTGATGCGCGACAGTATGCCTTCTTCAATTCAGAAGGCAAAAGAAGTTTGAGTCATGCTTATGAGCAAAAGCTTTGGGCAACAAGCGATTCAAATATTGCAAATCTTTTTGTATAATTTGAAAAACTTCCGATCCTCTTTTCCGAACTTTGCAATCAAAGATGGCGAAGCAAAGAAACAACAGGGCAATAAGATATTTTCAGGAACAAAAAGCATTATACTATAAGAATTACAGGCTATTCATGGTCGGGCAGAGTTTATCTCTTGTTGGAACATGGATTCAGCGAATGGCAATGATGTGGTTGGTTTATCAACTTACTCATTCTGCATTTTTATTAGGAGTTGTTGGCTTTTGTGAACAGGTTCCAATCTTTTTGATCGCACCCTTTGCCGGTGTTTATGCGGACAAATGGAACAAACATAAATCACTTTGTCGTATTGAAGGATTTGCAGCGCTACAGGCATTTTTGTTGGGCATACTTACTCTTTTTAATGTCGTTGAGATTTGGCATATTATTATTCTCAGTCTTTGTCTTGGTGTTATCAATGCTTTCGAAGTTCCAATGCGCCAATCTTTTGTTGTGGAAATGGTTGGCCGGGATAAGGAATCTCTTCCCAATGCAATCGCATTAAATTCTACAGTCTTTAATCTATCCCGTTTGATCGGACCTTCTGTCGCAGGTATTTTGATCAGTGTTGTTGGTGAAGGCTGGTGTTTTATGGCTAATGCATTTAGCTATACTATTGTTCTCGCAAGTTTATTAATGATGAACATTCCTAAAACCACAGTAAAACAAATTGCGGAAACAAATGTGGTTAAAAGATTAAAAGAGGGAATTCAATATATCAGGGCAAACAACATGATGCGCACGCTCCTTGCGTTGTTAGCGATCGTTAGTTTTTCAAATGCATCTTTAAGAACACTGGCACCAATTTTTGCAAAAGACGTTTTGCATGGAGGCGCGCACACATTGGGTTTTTTAATGAGTGCTGCAGGAGTTGGCGCCATTTCAGGTGCATTATTTCTTACAAAAAGTAAATCAACCGCTTTGCTGAAACGGATTGTTTCTTTCACCGGAATTTTATTAGGAGTCGGAATGATTTGCTTTGCCATTTCACGTTCATTACCACTTTCTCTTTTCTTCATCGCTATTGCAGGGCTTGCACAAATGATGCATACAGCGTGCACCAACACTTTATTACAACTTCACGTTGATGATGATAAACGTGGTCGTGTCATGAGTTTTTATACGGTCTGTCTCCAGGGAACAATGCCGTTTGGAAGCCTGCTTGCCGGAGCAATTGCAGGAGCTACCGGTGGCCCTTGGGCTGTTGTTGTTATGGGACTAATTTGTCTCTTAGCTACTATTTTTATTCGTGAAAAAAATGCACTTTCGCGAAAGGCAAAAGAAAAAAGTGCAGCAGAAGAACTTTAAAATTTACCGGCGCTATTTTTATAAATTTTTATTGAATCAGCAAAATATCTTTTCTCTTTTTCAAATAAAAAGTTTTTCATTTCCGGTGCAGAAATTCCATCTTCAATAATCATTTCTTCATTAGTGATCACTCTTGCCTCATCCCATGAACCATTATCAATAAAGGATTGCAGCGTTTTTCTCCCACCTTCTACCAGCACACTCTGAATATCGTTTTCATAAAGAGAATGAATCATTTGCTCTAAAAAATTTTGATCACCAAGCTGAATAAGCCGAAGATTTCTTTTTGAGAAGTTTTTTTCGCAATTAAAAATGATCGTTGTCGATTGATTATCAAAAACCTGTAAATCTGAAGACAATTTTAATTGTTTATCAATCACTATTCTTACAGGGTTTTTTCCTTTCCAAAATCTTGTGGTTAAAGACGGATTATCGTTTAAAGCTGTATTAGTTCCTACCAAAATAGCAGATTCTTCACTTCGCCATTTGTGCACAATACGATTGGAATAACGATTGCTGATCAAAATTCTTTCATCATTGCCAGAACCAATTTTTCCATTCACACTTTGTGCCCATTTTAATATAATATAGGGTCGCTTCTTTTGATGAAAAATAAAAAATCGTTTATTCAAATTATGACATTCATTTTCCAAAACTCCTGAAAGTACTTCTACACCTGCCTTTTGAAGTTTTTCAACTCCTTTGCCAGCAACTTCTTTATAAATATCCTGGCATCCGATAACAACCTTTTTAATTTTTTTCGCAATAATCAAATCTGCACATGGAGGAGTTTTTCCATGATGTGCACAAGGTTCAAGGGAAACATAAATGGTACTCTTTTCAATCAGTGATTTATTTTTTTCATCAACGCTATTAATACAATTTACTTCAGCATGTGCTTCACCAAATTTTCTATGATAACCCTCGCCGATAATTTTATCTTCATAAACCAAAACAGCACCGACCATTGGATTTGGTGCAACATCGCCGGCACCAAGTTTTGCTAATTGGACGCACCGATGCATATATTCTTCATCTGTAGGCATTACCTGTAAATTAATTTATTGATTCACAAAATAATTAAGTTTGCGATAATGACAATTGCAAAGGCATATTTTGATTTTTTAGAAAAAATAAAAACGATCTATGAAGATCGCGAAGCTGAAAATATTTCTGATTGGGTTTTTGAAAATACAACTGGTTTAAAAAGATGGCAAAGAAGAGAAAATAAAAACGAGGAATTAAATGAAGATGCTTTTAAAAAAATAGAAACGGATTTAAAAGAACTTCTGCAGCACAGGCCTGTTCAATATGTTTTGAATGAAGCATGGTTTTATAAAATGAAATTTTATGTAAATGAAAATGTTTTAATTCCAAGGCCCGAAACAGAGGAGTTAGTTGAATGGATCATTACTGATTTAAAGAAAGAAAAATACAGTAAACCAACAAATATCATCGATATTGGAACAGGCAGCGGATGTATCCCCATTGCCTTAAAAAAAGTATTTCCAAATACAAGTATTACAGCAATAGACATTAGTGAGAAAGCATTACATGTTGCAAAAAAAAACGCAAAGAATTTACAAACGGAAATCCATTTTTTGCAAAATGATTTCCTAAATGAAAATAGGGGAAAGTCGCTTCCTGCCTATGATATAATCGTTAGCAATCCACCCTATATACCATTTTCAGAAAAAGAAATTCTCTCAAAAAACGTAACTGATTTTGAGCCTGGAATCGCTCTTTTTGTAGAAAATAATGATCCATATATCTTTTATAAAAGAATTGCTGAATTTGCAAAATCGCATTTAAATGAAAATGGGAAAATTTATGTAGAAGTACATGAGGAATATGCAAAAGATGTAAATGATATTTTTAAGAATACCGGATTTATTTCTCAAATAAAAAACGACATTTATGGAAAAGAAAGAATGGTGAAAGGATGGAAAATTCAGTCTGAAAATAAAGCAATAAACCAATTAACAAACTAATCTTTTACAGATGCTGAAGTAGTTGCGCCTAATTTTTTGGCAACCTGCATGATCTTTACAATATCACCCCAGTCTACTAAAGAATCTGCATTGATAACAACAGCAGGTTTTGTAAGACTATCCGCAATGGGCAGTCTCGATCTCAAAACCGGTTCCAGTGAATCAAAAGAAATTCTTTGCTGTCCGATATAAAGATCTTTATTCTTGTCAATGCTCACAATGACGCTCTGCTTGGCTTTTGCTTCGCTGGTGGCCCTTGGATTATTCATTTTAATCACATTAGGATTGGCCATAGTAGAAATGATCAAAAAGAAAAACATAAGTATGAACAGGATATCGTTCAATGGGCCCGTATCCAGTTCAGTATCATCGCTTTTAAATCTTTTTCTGATGCTCATTTCTCAATTTTTAATTCTTAATGCTATCTGGTAGGTTCCTGCAAAATATCAACAAATTCGGCACTTGCAATTTCCATTTTATTTTCGATCCTGTTGATCAAAGCGGTAAGATATGAGTGGCCAATGTATGCCAGGATACCAATGATCAAACCAGTTGCAGAAGTGATCATTTTTATATAAATACCATCGGCTATTGTATTAGGAGTATATTCTGTACTTGCAGCAATTCCTTTGAATAAAGCAAGCATACCAATAATAGTTCCAAGGAAGCCAAACAAAGGCGCAATACGAGCTACAATAGAAATAATGGAAAGATTTTTTTCAAGTTTATACAATTCCAAAGCGCCAACATTATCCATACTTTTTTCAATGGCGTCAATTGGTTTTCCAATTCTTTGAATTCCTTTATCAATAATTCTGGCAATTGGATTATCATTATTTTTTGAGAAGCTTCTGGCTGCTGTTACGTTGCCGCTTACGATATGATCGCGGATAATACGCATAAAATTATCATCAATTTTTGATGCCTTTTTGATTGCAATTAATCTTTCAAAAAAGAAATAAAGAGCAAGTACAAAGAGGATCCCTAAAGGAATCATAATAACACCGCCACTTACAAGAGTATCCCATAAGCTTTGGGTTTTCGGAGCAGTATGGGTAATTGCGCTGGAGTCAATCTGCAGAAAAAATAAATCCATTTAAATTGGTTTAGTAACAAATGTAAAAAGTAATTTCAAAAAATGAGGATGAATAAAAAGCAAAAAAAAACTTTAACGTAAATGTTAAAGACAATTTTATGCGATAACCATTTATGATTGAAAAACAATAAACATCAATCTTATGTTTGCTCTTCCCAAATCATGCATAAATGAACAATTGTTTCCGCCGCTTTTGCCATATCATTTACGCCTATCCATTCCAGTTTTGAATGAATTCCCTGCATTCCTGTAAACAAATTAGGACAAGGCAAACCCATATAACTAAGACGGCTTCCATCCGTTCCTCCACGAATACTTTCGGTCTTAACTTCAAGCCCGCTGCGCTTTATAGCCTTTGCTGCAAAATCAACAACAAAAGGGTACTGGTCAAGAACTTTTTTCATATTTCTATACTGCTCATGAATAGTAAATTCAATGGAAGCACCTTTATAATGATTAACAACATCTTCAGCAATCTGTTTCAATTTGAATCCATGCTGCTTTAATTTTTCATCATCAAAATCACGAACTATAAACTCCAAAGTGGCTCTTTCTGCAATTCCTTCAAAGCGAACAGGATGAACAAATCCTTCTTTTTTTTCTGTTGTCTCCGGTGACCATTCTGTTGTTGGAAGTGTATGCAAAATTTCTGCACCAACTTTCAACGCATTTACTAATGTATTTTTTGCATAACCAGGATGAGAAATAACTCCGTTAATATTTATTGTTGCTCCGTCAGCACTGAAAGTTTCATCTTCAAGACTGCCAGCCTTTCCTCCGTCTAAGGTATATCCAAAATCTGCGGCAAGTTTTTTCATATCAAGCTTTGCAGTTCCTTCACCAATTTCCTCATCAGGCGTAAAAAGAATTCTTATTTTTCCATGTTTTACAGAAGGGTTTTTCATCAGAAAATCAACAGCCTGCATAATTGCCGCTACTCCACTTTTATCATCAGCGCCTAAAAGCGTATTGCCGCTTGCTGTGATAATATCTCCGCCTATCTGTGTGTTCAAATAAGGAGAAATAACGGGAGACAAAACCTGTGAAGGATCATCAGGCAACACAATATCTTCTCCATTATAATTTTTATGTAGAACCGGTTTTACATTCGCCCCACTGCAATCCGGTGCTGTATCTACATGGCTGCAAAAACAAATCACCGGAACTTTTTTTTCTGTATTAGACGGAATGGTTGCATACACATACCCGTACACATCCATCTCTGCATCTTTGATTCCAATTTCCTTTAATTCTTCTACAAGAATTTTACTTAAATTCTTTTGTTTCTCCGTTGATGGATGAGTGCCGCTTTTCGGATTGCTTTGTGTATCGATCTGCACATATCGCATGAAGCGATTGGCAATGGATTCTTTATTAATTGAAATCATGAAGAAATCTTTTATCGGAATTTTTCACAAAGTAAGCAAGAATGATATAAACTTTCTTATTTAAAATATCGAATATCAGACATTAGAATTTGAAAGCTTTTCCAACACAAAATAAACAGCAGGGCAAAAAGTAGAATTTTTCAAGGTGATTGCAGGTCTTTTAAAAACAACATCTTCATCTGTATAAGGAAAACGATGACAATCTGAAGGACGATTTTCATAAATTGTGCAAAAATTATCTTCGCCCAAAAATGGACATGGGGAACTTTTGGTAACATAATCTCCCTCTTCATCAACTCGCAAATAACTTTCAATAAAAACGCCTTCCTTCATTTTTAAATGCCTTGAAATTCTTTTAATATCAGGAGTTTTAAACCGGGGCGAATAATTTCGGCAACAGTTGGCACATGAGAGGCAATCAATTTTTTCGAAAGCTTCTTCATGCAGGTTTGGTAACTGTTTGAGAACTTTATTTTTATCGGCTCTTTTTAAAAAATCCTTATATTTTTTCTGATGTTCCGCAGATTTTTTCTCCCAGTTTTTTAAAATCTCTTCGTTCATCTTGTAAAGGTAAATTATGATTTGCAAGAGATGGAGGATTTGCTGGATTTTGTGAAAATCCTAATTAACTTTACTATTATAAAATGGAATATATCGTTATACCTGCCAATTCCAAATCTGAAAAAGCTTTTTTCTTGATCTGTTGAAGAAAATGCAAAAGAAAGTAATTACAATTTCGAATGAAGAAATGGAAGATTTCGCTTTTATGATTGCAATGAAAGAAGCGGAAGAATCTGGCAATGAGTCATTTTAAAAAAATGAAGGTAGTAGACAATTATTACAGAATGCGTATTGGTAATTATCGAATTGGTTTTAAAGTTGAATTCCAAAATCTAATCCTTTTACGTTTTATGCATCGCAAAGACATTTATAAATATTTTCCTTAAATATCTATTTTAATTCCCACAATTTTTCCAAAACTTCTTCATTTTCCTAAACTTTTAATAACATTTCTAATTGTAACTTCGCGCCGTCATTTTCACGCACAAAATAAAAATCCGCAGTTTTTCTTTGTTTACTGTGAAAATAAAAAGCACATTTTTATATGAATCTTTTTGAAAAACAATCCTCAGAATTTGCTACAAGGCATATCGGCCCTGATGAAACCGAAACTAATCAAATGCTTGCCACTATTGGCGTTGGCTCCCTTGATGAATTAATTGATAAAACAATTCCTGCAGGAATCAGGTTACAGAAAAAATTAGATATCGCTGAGCCAATCAGCGAATTTGAATACCTGACTCAATTGAAAAAAATTGCTAACAAAAACAAGGTTTTTAAATCATATATCGGGCAGGGATATTATGATACAATTACACCTTCCGTTATTTTAAGAAACCTTTTTGAAAATCCCGGCTGGTACACGCAATACACTCCTTACCAGGCTGAAATTGCACAAGGACGGTTGGAAAGTTTGCTGAATTTTCAGACAATGGTGAGTGATTTAACAGCTTTGCCAATTGCCAATGCAAGTTTACTCGACGAAGGAACCGCCGCCGCTGAAGCGATGGCAATGCTTTTCAATCATAAAAATAAAGATCACGATCACATTTCGGCAGGAAAGTTTTTTGTAGATGAAAAAATATTTGAACAAACCAAAGAGATTCTGATTACAAGAGCACAACCTGTCGGAATTGAACTGGTTTTTGGAGATTATAAAACCGCCCAACCGGATGAAAAATATTTCGGTGCAATTGTTCAATATCCAAACCGCGAAGGGAGTGTTGAAGATTACAAAGACTTTATTGAAAAAGTTCATGAGGTAAATGCACAAGTGGTGATGGCAACAGATTTGCTGGCGCTTACTTTATTAACTCCTCCCGGAGAATTGGGCGCTGATGTAGCCATTGGTTCTTCACAGCGCTTTGGTGTACCAATGGGATTTGGCGGCCCTCATGCAGCGTTTTTTTCAACAAAAGATGAATTTAAAAGAAACATTCCCGGAAGGATCATTGGAGTAAGTG
>DATNFV010000045.1:0-17311 GCA_035606215.1 Hanamia sp. | reverse complement strand
GTTTCGGATTTTATTATGTGAATTTCTTCTGTCACTTCATATCTCTTTTTTACTTCCACAATTTCCTTTACAACTGGTATAATCGTTTTGTTGCCTTCATTCCTTATCGGCGGCGGCTCGTCAAAAATTTTATCTTTTACAGCAATTCTTTCTACCTGGTAATTATCGCTGTGAAGCGGAATATTAATGTCTTGCTCTTCATTTATAATGCTTTTTTTAATGTGGATTTTTCCTGTTTCAACTACTTTTTTTTCAACGTTCAGAAATTCCTTTATTACCGGAATAACAACAGTTTCCTCTTCACTGAAAGGCTGTTCTTCTCCTTTCAGCTCATCTTTCAGTAATTTTTTTTCTTTTTCCATCTACACATTTTTTTCAAAAGCCATGCCTTATGAACGATGAAAGAAAGCTTCCTGAATTTGAGTGATTTAAGTAACGTAACAGAAAAAATATGGCGGAAATTGTGTAATTACCTACACAATAAAAGAACACGTAAGAAACACTGCTAAAACCCGGACAAAATATAAGCCAGTAAAGATCTATGATAACAGAAAAGACATTTTGCTAAAATAAAGAATAGCTTTTTTGTTGTTTTACTGATTATTATAAATACAATTTGCTTTTGTTAACAGCTATCCAATAAAAAACATTCCATGCATTTATTTTTTTCATCTACTATATTGCATTCCTATCTTTGTAGCCATGCATGATGTAGAAATAAAAATTGTAAATACTTCAGAAAATCAAATTCCTGAGTATGCAACATCTGGTTCTTCCGGACTGGATTTGAGAGCTAGTTTGACAGTACCTGTAATTCTGAAACCCCTGCAAAGACAAATGATTCCAACAGGATTATTTCTTGAAATCCCGCATGGATATGAAGTGCAGGTAAGACCAAGAAGCGGGCTTGCATTGAAATACGGCATTACATGCTTAAATTCTCCCGGAACCGTTGACAGTGATTATCGTGGCGAAATAAAAATTATTCTGATTAATTTATCAAATGAAGATCACCTTATCAGCAACGGCGACAGAATCGCTCAAATGGTGGTGTGTAAAGTGGAAAAAGCTTTGTTGCATCCGGTGCTGAAATTAGAAAGTACTTCAAGAGGCGAAGGTGGATTTGGCCATACAGGACATAGTTAATTTTTAAATTTTTTAAATGAAATTTTGGAGCAAAATTTTTATTGGAATCATTTTTTTGTATGCAGCTTGTGGTTGTCATTCTACTAAAAAATTACAAACTGCAGTGAGCAAAAAAGATACAGCGATTGTAAAAATGCCGGTAAAATCAGATGACTCTTCTTTTAATAAAATCCCTGCGCTTGAAGTTTTAAATGTGCTGAATAAAAACAAAATTGATTTTAAAACATTTTCTTCAAAGGCAAAAGTTCAGTATGAAGACAGAAATGGAAAACAACCGGATTTTAATGCATTTATCCGTTTGCAAAAAGACAGTGTTTTATGGGTTTCTATCAGTTCTACTTTTTTAGGAATTGAGGCCTTCAGAATTTATATTACACCCGACACTTTGATCCTTTTGAACAAGTTGGATAAAACGGTTGAATATCATCCGTTCAGCTATGTAGAAACGATTGTTCATATTCCGTTAAATTTCTCCGTACTTCAAAATATGATCATTGGAAATCCCGTTTATGTTGGCGACAGTATTGTATCATACAGGCAAACAGAAAATCATATTCTGATTGGAACTGTTGGTACATTTTTTAAAAATTTATTGACTCTTTCTGTAGCCGGTGATCATTTGGAAAGGATAAAGCTTGATGACATTGATTTAACTGAAAACCGCACAGCTGCTCTGTTGTACGGCGATTATGAACATAATGGCAATTTTGATTTTGCGACATCAAGAGAAATAAGTGTTTCGGAAAAAGCAAAAGTGGATATAAGAATAGCGTTCAAACAATATGAGTTTAACAAGGAATTATCATTTCCTTTCAGCATTCCACGAAATTTTAAAACAAAATAATTGTTACTTTAACTATTGCAGTTTTCGTAGCAAAACTTACCAATCATTCTTATAAAAAATTAGCGTGCATGCCTAAGAAAATTGTAACAGTTTTTATCTTTTTTTTATTTGCATTTTCATTATCTGCCCAACAGCTTAATAAAGATGCACTTCAGAAGCAACGTGAGGAGCTGCGCAAGGAAATTGCAGAAACAGAAAAAGCGCTCATAGAAACTCAAAAAACAACCAAAGTGAATGTTGGTCAGCTTTCACTGATCAACAAAAAAATGGATCTCCAGGGGAATGTAATCAACAATATCAGCAACGAAATTCAAAAACTGAACGATAATATTTATTTATCTCAATTGGAGATTAATAAGATCAAAAGAATTCTTGATACTTTAAAAGTAGAATATGCGAAAAGCATGGTATATGCTTATAAAAACCGCAGTAATTATGATTTTCTGAATTTTATTTTTTCAGCTAATAATTTTAACGACGCGATCAAAAGAATTGCTTATTTAAAATCTTATCGCAGCTACCGTGAAATGCAGGCAGAAAATATTTTGAAAACACAATCGATGTTGGAAGATAAGATCGCAATCTTATCAGGAACCAAAAAGAAAAAAAATGTTGCCCTGGAAGAACAGGATCGTGAATTGCAGAAACTTCAAAAACAGAGAGAGGAAAAAGCGGAAATAGTCAGTAAATTAAAAGGGCGGCAAAAAGAACTTTTAGCGCAGGTAAAAGCAAAGCGGAAACAGGATGCTAAAATTAAGAGTGCGATAACGGCCATGATACGCCGTGAAATAGAAATTGCAAAAGCGGAAGCGGCACGAAAAGAAAAAGAACGGCTGGATGCATTGAAAAAAGAGAAAGCCAACAATCCTGCAAAGGCGGCTGATGAAACTACAACTGCAAAAACAGCGAAGCCGGCTGCGTCAAAACCTATTGGAAGTGTGTTGGTAAGCAGCGAAGCGGATAAAGAATTGAACGCAAGTTTTGAAAAAAATAAAGGCTTGTTGCCATGGCCGGTGGATGGATTTATTATTTATCATTTTGGCGCTAATCAACTGCCGGGTGGAATTGATTATAATAATCCGGGAGTTTCAATCGGCGCGAAAGTTGGACAATCTGTGAAGGCGGTGTTTGATGGAGAAGTAACGCTGGTAAGTTATATTGATGATAAGCAGGCTGTTTTTATAAAACACGGAAAATATTTTACAGTTTATAGCAACCTTGCTTCTGCAAAAGTGCAACGCGGCGACCAGGTAAAAACCGGGCAGGTAATTGGAACAGCAGGTCCTAATGATGAAGGACAAGGCCAGGTAGATTTTATCCTGATGAAGGAAAGTGATAACGTCAATCCGGAATCCTGGCTCCGCCATTAAATCTAAAAACCCTATTTCTTCATATTTCATTTTCAATTTTTTGGAGATGAACCTAAAACTTATTACATGTCATTTTTATTCCAGGTAAAAGGGATCGAACCTTTATGGGGCAAGAATTGTTTTCTTGCGCCAAATGCTACCCTTTGTGGCGATGTTGTGATGGGTAATGATTGCAGCGTTTGGTTTAATGCAGTTATTCGCGGCGATGTCAATTCTATCCGCATGGGCAACAAAGTAAATGTTCAGGACGGAGCTGTTATTCATTGCACATTCTTAAAATCAAAAACGATTATTGGAAATAATGTTAGTATCGGACACAATGCAATCGTACATGGATGCGTTATAGAAGATAATGTGCTGGTTGGAATGGGAGCAATAATTATGGATCACGCGAAAATTGGCAGAAATACGATCATAGCTGCCGGTGCAGTCGTTCCTGAAAATACCATTGTAGAATCCGGAAGTATTTATGCCGGCGTTCCTGCAAAAAAGATAAAAGATATTTCACCGGAACTGATCAAAGGTGAAATAGAAAGAATTGCCAATAATTATGTGATGTATGCCGGATGGTATAAGAGTTGAAGTTAGAGTTAAACTTTAAGGTTTAAGATTGAAAATGAAAAAACTAATCATATTTGCTGCATGTTGCTGGATGTTTTCCGGTTGTTCTATTTTTAGAAAACAGCAGAAATATGGCTGCCCGACAAATGGAAAAAATATTGGAGCAGAAAGAATTTTGTCAGGCGATAAAGATGCGATAAAAGCTGCAAAGAAAGCTGGAAAATTCAATCAATAAAAACAACTTTTTACCAAACTATAAAACCGTCACTCTATGTGTTATCATTTAAAAACCAATTATGGCGCAACAGAAGCTGTAATTGACGATAATTGCGGCATCTCTAAGTTTTATTCCATAGCCGGAACGCTTGCAGATGATCTGAAAGTGAAATTTTTAAACCAGATCGATGATGCAGATACCCTTGAATGGGATTTCAAGTATAAGAACATTTTTCTTACACTGCATTACAGTATTTTCAATGGAGTTTCTATTTTTCCGCAAAGAATCGATAGTCGTCAAAAAGTGAATAAAGCAGTTGTGGAAGTAGCTGATTTCCTGGAAAGGAATGCGTACTAACCGGCAACAACTTCATTTTTTGATTCAATAAAAAAACTTCCCGGCTGCAACCTGTTGCAGTTGAAATTATATTGATTTTTGCCAACCCTATCTGATAAATGTAACTTCTTCTTTAATGATATTTGCAGTAAACAAAGAAAAGAGATCAGATGCCTCTATATCATTTTTAATCTCATCTTTTTGACTCAAATGCTCGTTAGATGGTTTTTCTGTAAATGGTAAAATTCCATCTAAAAAATTCAATGGTTTCTTTACGGTTCTTTTGGTTTTTAATGGTGTCATTTTATTCATCATTTTTATTTTCCGGATAATACAGAGAATTATATGCCGGAAAATTAAAAGGACAATGAATTATCATAGCTGTCTTAAATTACAATTCTTTAATGCCTTGAAATTGCTGAAAAAGAAGTAGTTGAAAACATAGTTTGAATAAAGAGTTGCCAAAATAAATTTCATTGTATTTCCCCCTGATTTTTTGATGATTTTTTTATGGAAGTAATGTAGAAATTATTCCCACATAATGCAGCATTGTCAACACTTCTAAGGAAAATGATTTACAGACAAATCTTTTTTTATCTCATTTAAAAATCAATCATCTTTTGGTTTTAGCAAATAGTTTTTATTCATGGCATAATCTTTTATTATTTGTTCGCACAATATTTATTACAATTAAAAAAATCGAACGATTATGAAAAAGACCTTTCTGTTTTTAGCGTGCTGTATGCTTTATGTTGCTTCCCGGGCCCAGGTAAAAGTAGGTGCTGATAAAAATTTCACAAAATCATTGAATGACTATAAAACTTATGCATGGTCATCCAGTATTGATCAGATTCCTTCTGACCAGATTTTTATTGCCCCAGGTGGAGTTTATGTTTTTAACAATGAATCGGTAAGAAGCAGGATAAAAGATGCGATTGAATATGAATTAAGTGCAAAAGGATATCAGAAAGTTCAAAATGATCCGGATATTTTGGTTCTTTTTACCGTAACTGAACGCCCGGGCAAATTAAGAACTTATAATGGTTACGAAATGATTGATAACGGCCTTGATTCTGTAAGAACACCCAATAATGTCGAAGTTACCAACATCGATGCCGGTACTTTGATCATTAATCTGGTGGATGCGAAAACCGGAGTAGTTGCATGGCAAGGTTATGCTTCCGGGATTTTAAAACCTGATATGATCAATGATAATACGAAAGTAAGAGAAGCTGTGGCTTCCATTTTCAGCAAATTCGATTTTAAAGCAAAGCAATAAAAAACAGCCTCAGAGTTATGAAAAAAAAGGGGAGGCTATTTCCAAAACAAATGCTTATTAGCGTTAAATCATTTTAATGCCCCTGATTCAGAGTCTGATTTATATGGCAACAAAATTGTGATAGAACAAAAAGAAAATCGCTGAGTAGCCCGATTCCCCTAAAAAAAATGCAATGAAGTATTTTCGTCCCCTTTCCGAATCTATGATTCAAAAACTGAAGCAATGCCGGCAAACAGAAGTAGGTACTGCCGAAAAACCATGCACGATGGAGGATATGAGTTATGCGGTTGCGCCTTTATTTAAAAGAGGCCTCATCGAAATAAAAAAACAAGTGGTTGATAACAAACTTTTGCATTGTATTCATGTGACAAAAGATGGGATTGAATATCTCGAAAAACTGAAGCCTGTTGAATAACTTCCATACTTCTTTTCAAAAATTCCGGAGTTTATACTTGGAAAAAATTAGCATGCTCTTTGAGGTACCATTGCAATGATTCAAGACTAAAATAATGCAAAAAAACTAAACAGGCTAACCGCTTTCAACTGGTAGTCTTTAACCTTTTTTAATTTTTGTAAATTATGTACAGAAAATTTGTATACCCTCTTTCCAGGAGAATGATGCAAGAGCTTATGAAATTGTATCAAAACAACGTTCCTTCTTCAAAGATCAATGATCTTGAATTTTTTCTCGGCCGATTGTATAATGATGGAATTGTTCAGATCAAAAAGCAATTTGAAAATGGAAAGTTTATGCTTTTTATTTCATTAACAGAAGGCGGAAAAGAATTGTTGAAACTAAAAACTTCAAAGCTGGAACTTGCTTAATCAATTGTTTGTCAATAATTTTTAGTAAACTATAAAAAAGCTTTTTTTGAAAAAGCTTGCATTAAGGTTTATGAACATTTTGGTCGCATTTTTGTTTTGTGAATAAACAAAATGTTCAAAAAAAGAAAGCTAAAACAGGTGATCTAAACCTTAAAAAATTTAAAGATTATGAAAAAGTTATTGGTTTTAGTTATTGCAACTTCTTTTTTTATTGCTTGTCATGATAATCCGAATGCTGATAAAAATGTAAACCGCGATTCTATTCAAACCAGGAGTCACGATTCAACAATTACAAAACCGGCAACCACTGATACGTCAGACAAAGCAATGGGCAAAGACAGTACAAATCCCGCAAACAATCCACCACAAAATGCAAGATAGTTTTATAAATGTAATGTAGAATTTGGGCCGGCGCATATTTATTTATTCGGTGATTTTATTTTCTCCGGCGGGAATGGAGAAATAAAAATCAGAACCTTTTCCGATTTTACTTTTTGCCCAAATATTCCCGTGATGGCTTTTAATAATTTCGGATGAAATGTATAAACCAACACCGCTTCCAGAAAATGAACTGGCTGAGCCGCTTACCCTGTAAAACCGGAGGAAAACATTTTCAATATCTTTTTGGGGGATACCAATGCCATTATCATGAATGCTCACGATGATATTGCCATCTTTTTTTCCGGCATGAATGGTAATCTGTTCATCATCCGGGGAATATTTTATAGCATTGCTGAGCAAATTAATTAAAACCTGCTCAATTCGTTCCCTGTCTGCATTTACCATTAATTTTTCATCTTGAATATTGAAAATAATTTGATGATCTTTGCTCGTTTGCTGAAGATTATTGGCAATTTCTGAAACCAGATCATTCATATCAAACCTGGTAGGATTTAATTGAAGTTTTCCGGCCTGAATTTTTGAAACATCGAGCAAAGTGGTAATCAGCGCTGATAATTTATTAACTTGTTTAATTGTTTTCTCAATAAATTCTGAACGGGGATCTTCCTCCATCATTGATTCTAAAATCTGTAAATTTCCTAAAATTACGGTCAATGGCGTTTTTAATTCATGACTGGCCATTACCATAAATTCATCTTTATAATTGTTCAGTTCCAGCAATCTTTCAGTATAAATCCTTCGTTGCTCTTCTGCTTCCTTTCTTAAAGAAATGTCCCTGGCAATTTTAGAAGCACCAATGATCTTTCCATCACTTGTTTTTATTGGTGAAACGGTTATCGAAAGATTTCTTTTGCTGCCATCTTTTGCAATTCTTACTGTTTCAAAATGATCAATTTTTTCTCCATTCCGGATGCTTTCAATGATCCTTGTTTCTTCGCCAATTCTTTCTGCAGGAATGATAATGGAAATATGTTTTCCAACCGCTTCTTCCGCTAAATAACCAAACATTTTTGTGGCAGCCGCATTCCAGCTCGTAATAATTCCATCCAATGTTTTGCTGATAATTGCGTCATCAGAAGAACTTACAATTGCCGCCAGTGTTGCTTGCCTTTCGTCTGTTTGCTTTTTAAACGAAATATCTTTTGCAACTTTTGAAGCGCCAATAATCTCTCCTTTTTTATTTTTTAATGGAGTGATCGTTAAGGAAATATTTCTTTCTGTTCCATCTTTTGCGATTCTTACTGTTTCAAAATGATCAATTTTTTCTCCCTTTTTAATGGTAGCAATAATAAGGTCCTCTTCAGAAAGCCGGCTTTTGGGAATGATGATGGAAATATGTTTTCCAATTACTTCTTTTGCTGTATATCCAAATATTTTTGTGGCCCCTTCATTCCAGCTTGTAATAATGCCCTTCAGGGTTTTGCAAATAATGGCGTCGTCTGAAGAACTTACAATAGCTGAAAGGATTGCCTGCTTTTCTTCCGCTTCCTTTTGTTCGCTGATATCTTCTCCGACTACTGAAACTCCTGTCACATTCTCTTCAGCATCTTTTACAGGATAGCAGGAAAATAAAATACAGATTTTTTTTCCCGCTTTTGTTTTACATTCAGTCTCATAATGTTGAATACTTCCATGATTTATATTTTTGATTACCTCATTTTCTCTTCCAATAAATTCTTTTTCAAACAGGATAGAAATATTTTTTCCAATAATTTCATTGGGAGAATAACCAAAGATTCTTTCAGCAGTATTATTCCAGTTCGTAATAACTCCTTCCAGGTTTAAGCTGATTCTTGCATGATGAGTAGGATGATGAATTTCAGGAATGGTGTGAGTTTCAGACATTTCGGGGTTCATTCAATAAAGTTAAAATTTTAATTGCTAAAGAAAATCCAACAATAACAATATAGTATGGTATCTGAAAATACTTAATCAATAAATCGTTTAACTGAAGGTTACAGTAGTAGTAGTTTCTGAACTATCTCAAATATAGTTTAGGAAAAACAATTCAGAAAATAAATCTTAGGGCATAAAAATTTGTTCCCGGATAATTGAAAATAACCGGTCAGTAACAAATCTTTATTTTCATGAAAAAGAAACACAATTAAAATCACTTTTCTTTGTCACTTTACTGCTTATTTCTGTTTTGTTTTCTTTCTTCTCTTTTTTGTTCATCGATCTCTGATTGTGAAACACGATCGGTTTGCTCTTCGGTACGTTGAAAATCTCTGTCGGCAGGATTGTAACTTTTCAATTGCTGATCAGTTGGCATGCGTTTTTTGTTATTTTTCATTGTATATTTTTTATTGTAAAGCCTCAATTATCATACCATTGCAAGATGTTGTCATTCAAGTCTTTTCATTAAAACAGAACAAAAATTGGACGTATTTCTTCAGTTAGTAATTTCACTTTTTTAAAACAAAAATGCCGGCAGAAGCTACCGGACATTTTTATCGTCATAGAAATTATTTAGTTGGAACCGCTTTTTACCCTGCTTTGCTCGTCAGAAGCACCGCCGGTTCTTCTTTGTTGCTGGTTCTTAATTGGCTTTCCAAATCTGTAAGAAAATGTGAGAGAAAAAGTTCTGCTGTCGCGAATATTTTTAATATAGGCATCGATATCCTGGTAGTTTACACTGCCGCTAAAATTTTGAGAATTAAAAATATCACGTACACTAAATTTCAGGCTTCCTTTATTTTTCAAAATGGCTTTTTGAACTCCTGCATCCAATCGCCACATCGGATTGATAACAATTTGTCCTTCAATACCTTTTGACCTGTAAAAGCCGCTCAGTTCTGCACTCCATCCTTTGTTGAATTTGAATTGGTTGTTCATGTTGCCCATAAAAGTGGTAGCATCTATGTTAAGATTTCCACCATCAATCACCCCGGAATAGGAATCATAATTCACATTAGAGAATAAATTAGTTGACCAAAATGAAGTAACCGGAAAATTAGCGCTTACAGCTATTCCCATATTTGTTTTTGAGGCGAGATTCTCTTTAGTCTGGAAAGTTTTATGCTCGCTGTTAATTTGTTTCAGCACATCAGAAAAAACATGATGAATTTTGCTGTAGTTAAGAGTGGTGGTTAAAAACCCATTGTAAGTATGTGACAATTCAATGTTATCAGAAAACTGCGGTTGCAAAAGTGTGTTCCCGACCTGGTAAGTATATTCATCAAGGAAATAATAAAACGGATTTAAATCCGCGTAATCCGGCCGGTCAATTCTTCGTCCATAATTAGCAGAGAAAGTGTTTTTGCCATTCGGAGAATAACTAACATAAATGGTCGGGAAAAGATTGGTGTAATTTTTTGTAAAAGCAGAATCAGGATGGGAAGAATTGCCAAGCTGATGGCCTTTTGCATTCGTGTTTTCAGCCCGCAAACCAGCCTGAACTCCCCACTTTTTTATTTGCTGACTAAAGTTTACATAAGCCGCATTGATGTTTTCTTTATAAATAAAATGATTGGTTTTTCCTTCATCCGTTATATATCCGCTGTCGGTTTTATTCTGATACAACGCGTCGTTATCAGTGGTAACATAACTGCTTTTTAAGCCTGTTTCAATTTTCGCAGTGTTTTTTAAAGGGAAGATGAAATCAGTTTTAGCGGAGTAAATACTAATGTTGGAAGGAAGGCTTCCGTTCAATTGAGAAGGATCTTTTCTTTCGGTATTATCAGGATTAAAATATTGATTGGCAAGAATCGTAGCACTATTTTGATTGTATTTTAAATAGTCAAGATCAACCGTAAATTCTTTTCCTGACGAATCAAATACGTGCCGCATATTCAGGTTCGTTGCGAAATTTTTTGACTTTATCTTTTGAGAATTATCAGCAATAACAAAAGAGTCGATTTGATTTTCAGGGTTGTTTAAATTTGTCCGGTTAAGATCTTTTTCATCTCCCGGATTGATATTTCCGGAAAACACAACACCTAAAGTTGTTTTTTTAGTAGCCATAAAATCCATCCCCACTTTCATATTATTATTGGGATATTTATGATTTGAAACAATGTGCTGATCAAAAATTGTTTGTATTTGTTTGGTATTCTGATCCCTGAATCTTCTGATAATGGTTTGGTTGCGGTGACTGTGCCACAATGAATAACTATAATTTCCAAAAAGATTAACTTTGCCGGTCCGGTAATTTAGATTCAAACTGTTGTTGGTTCTGGTATAATATGCCTGGGAAAGGGTAGCACTTACATTTCCATTCAAACCATGCATTTTGTTTTTCTTTGTTTTAATATTGATAATGCCGGAATTTCCTGCTGCATCATATTTTGCCGAAGGATTCGTCATAATTTCTATCTGGTCAATCGCTGATGAAGGCATATTTTTTAAATAATTGGCCAGGTCTTGTCCGCTCAGGTAAGAAGGTTTTCCATCCATCATGATCATTACACCTGCTTTTCCCTTCAGACTTACATTTCCATCTTTATCTACAGACACACCCGGAGATTTTTCCAATACTTCAAGAGCGGTAGTTCCTGCATTTGAAATTGAGGCATCGACATTCACAATAGTCCGGTCAATTTTTCTTTCAATAAGCGGTTTTTTGGCTGTTACGGTAATTCCTTTTAATGTTTTTACATCGTTTTCAAGTTTCAAAACGCCTGCGTTAAATGCTGCTCCCTCTTTCAAATTGATCAATGAACTATATGTTGATAAATGCCCTATGGAAGTTGCTAACAAATAATATTTTCCTGCCTGAATATTTTGAAATTCAAAGTTTCCGGCTTTATCAGTAACACTTATTTTCATCAAAGATGAGTCTGAAGCTTTATAAAGAGAAACAGTCGCTGCATCAATTATTTTTTGATCTCCGCCATCGGTAATCTTTCCTGTTATAGATCCAACCGGTGTTTGAGTAAAACCAACTAGTGAAATAAGTATCATTGTCACGAGCAAAAAGGCAATCTTTTTCATAAATTTTAAATTACTTGGTTTGAAATATTACACGTCAAAACTAAGTAGTATGTTTTACATAGTACACTGCTATACGTGAATGGTAAATATTTCTTTTTGAAGGGTTAACTTTTTATGTAAACGGATGATTGAAGAAAAGGTTACAGAATTTTTAAATAACAATAATATTCTCCCGCAATTTTTTTTGTTATGGAATTTATTCTTTTTTGAGTCTTCATTAAAGAAAAAATGTTTTAACTAAGTTTTAAGTTAAAGAATTTTTTGCCCTTATTTAATTCGTTCACTTTTATAAAATTATTTATTCAACTTAAAACTAAAGTTTTTGATGAAAAAATTATTGGCTCTTTTAATTCCGGGGTTGCTTTTTACCTTGATGTCATTTGGACAGATAGCTACAGTTTCAGGAAAAGTAAAAGATGCCGATGAAGATAAACCGATACAAAATGCAGTGGTGGCTTTATTTACACCGAAAGATTCCACTCTTTATTCATTCACTCGCACTGATACCGCAGGAAATTATTTACTAAAAAATGTAAAACACGGAAAGTATATTTTGATGACTTCCCATCCTTATCATGCAGATCTTCTTGAAGATATTCAAATCAATAATGACACAAAACTTCCTGTAACCAATCTTGTTTCTAAAAGTAAACTTCTTCAGGAAGTCATCGTAAAATCAGGAACACCGTTTCATATTAAAGGTGATACGACGGTTTATACTGCTGATAGTTTTAAAGTTGGCCCAAATGCAAATGTTGAAGAATTATTGAAAAAGCTGCCAGGAATCCAGGTTGATAAAGACGGACAAATAAAAGCAATGGGGGAAACGGTTCAGAAAGTTTTGGTAGATGGCGAAGAATTTTTCGGAGATGATCCTGGAATGGCCGTGAAAAATTTAAGAGCTGATGCAGTGAAGGAAGTTCAGGTTTATGATAAAAAGAGTGATCAGGCAGAATTTACAGGAATTGATGACGGGAAAACGCAAAAAACAATTAACCTGAAATTAAAAGACAATAAAAAGACCGGCTATTTTGGAAAAGTAGATGTGAGTGCCGGACCTGAAAAGCACATTGATAACCGGTATAATAATAATCTGATGTTTAGCACTTTTAAAGGGAAAAGAAAACTGTCGGCTTTTTTCCTAAATGGAAACACAGGGCAGGATGGGCTTAACTGGCAGGATGAACAAAAATATTCGGGCAATGATGATATATCGATTGATGTAAGCGATGATGGAAATGTAAACTTTATGTGGACAGGTAATCAGGATGACGAGCCTTATGTGGATACACGAAATGGTTATATCACTAATGTAAATGCAGGTTTGCAATACAGTAATAAATGGAATGATAAATACAATCTGAACCTGTCTCCAAAATATAACAGTCAACAATATTTGAATCATAAAATTACGTTTCAGCAATCGCAGGTTGGTGATTCTGTATTGAATACTAATTCAACAGAGACCAATAATGTAAACAGGTTTAACTTTAAAACAAGAGGAATTGTGGATGTAAAATTTGATTCAGCTAATTCATTAAAAGTAACAGTCAATAGTAATATTTATCATACAGAAAGTAATGATTTTCTAAATTCAGAAACAACAGGAAACACGGGCGTTTTAAAAAATACCAGCAACCGGCAATTGCAAACGAATAGCGATAAAAATGCGTTGTCAGGGAATTTCATTTTCAAACATAAATTTCATAAAAGCAGACGAACTTTATCTCTCACAGGTAATTGGTATTCTTTGGATAATAAGGGAACTGACTTTTTAAAATCTTCCAACCACGCTTATTTTAATGGTGATCCGTCCGGAAGCCAGGATCTGGATCAACGAAAAGATTATGAACAAGCTACAAAAAATTTATCCGCATCAGTAGTGTATACAGAGCCGCTCAGCAAAACTCTTTCCCTGCTATTGGGCTACCAGGTTGCCTACAACTACGGAACTAATGATCAACTGACTTATAATTACACGAATGCTTCCGGCAAATATGATTATCTCGTCGATTCGTTATCGAATAATTTTAAACAAAATATTCTTCAGAATATTCCTTCAGCAAAAATTAATTTCTCCAATAAAAAATGGAAACTGAATGCTGGCTCCGGATTTGGATTTACCCATTTCGATTTGCATGACGTTACTTTCAACAAAGATTACGTAAGAAGTTATACCAATTTTTATCCTTCCGCAACTGCAACTTATACTTATAAACCCAATCACAATGTCAGGCTTTATTATAATGGAAATACTGTCCAGCCTACTGTTGATCAGTTACAGCCATTAAGAAATAATAACAATTATTTTAATCAGGTAATAGGAAATCCTGATCTGAAACCTTCTTTCAGGCATTCATTATATCTTTCTCATAATGCTTATAATTTTTTAAATGACGTCTTCACTTATGAATCATTCAATGCGAATGTGGAACAAAATGCTATCACAACGAATAGCATTATCAACCTTGATTCGGGAAAAACAATTTCGCAACCCGTAAATGTAAATGGTAATTATTCAATCAACTTTTATGGAGGCATGGGTTTTAAGATCAAAAAGATTAATACCCGATTTAACTTTGGTCCTTCTTTGCGATTCAACAGGTATGCGCAGGTCATTAACAGTGAAAAAAGTTATTCGAAAACTTTTGCTCCCGGTTTTGCAACGTACATAAATACTTCGAAAGAAAAGAAATATGATCTCTCAATAAATGACGAAATCAATTACAATAACAGCACTACTTCTCAAAATGATAACCGGATTCATTACTATACCAACACACTTGGCTTTTATGGAACTGTATATTATAAAAAGGTTTGGTCGATAACAACTGATTATGAATATTCATTCAGACAAAAAACATTGCAGGCTGCCAATAATTTAACCACACATCTCTGGAATGCACAACTGCAGCGTACTTTCAGGCATGATGAGTTTACTTTTTATTTTAAGGTAAGAGATATTCTGAACCAGAATGTTGGTATCGATAGAAGCTTTTATGGCAATACTTATTATGAGGAAACCAATGACAGGCTCAAAAGATATTTTATGATTGGCTTTTCATGGAACTTTAAAAATAAAGGGAGTAAATAATCTAAAAAAACAGGTATGAAGATCAATATATTTTTCCTTGCTATTGTAGCTTTTTCGGTAACAAGGTTGAATGCGCAAACATTTATTAGTAAAGCTAAAATTGAATACGAAGTAAAATCAGATATAAGGAAAACAACGCTTGCCGGTGATAATAGCTGGACGCAAATGCTAAAGGATCAATTGCCAAGATTTAAAACTGCATATTATACCCTCACATTTGCAGATAATAAAAGTCTTTACCAGTTTGATCATTGGGATCTAACCGCTGGTAAACTTCCTGATTTTATAAAAAATGGAGATGATGAAAATCAATATTTTTATAATTACGATAGAGGAATTTATGAGATGCAGAAAAGTATTGAAGGGAGCAATGTTAATATAAAGGATTCAATACCTAAATTGAATTGGAAAGTAGTAAATGAAAATAGAGTCATTGCAGGATTTAATTGTCGTAAAGCCGTTGCAGTTCTTCTTGATAGTGTTTATGTTTTTGCTTTTTATACAGAAGAAATTACAATTCCCGGAGGCCCGTGTTCTTTCAATGGCTTGCCCGGAACGATTCTCGGCGTAACCGTTCCAAGATTATATACTTCATGGATTGCAACAAAAGTAGAGGTGAATGGAGTAGATGTAAAATCGATCAAATCTGTGCAGGCAAAGAAAGATATTTCTATTTCTGAATTAAAAGCACTGATTGCTGAACGTCTTAAAGATTGGTATAGCGATGATCCCACTCAAAATAAAGAGATCCAGGAACGTAAAGCTATCTTTACATGGCAGGCATTATTGTAGAAGCATTTTCATTGTTTTGCATGGTATAACTCTCATGCGTATGCGAAAGTGATTAAATACAATTGTGTTCACAAAACTCTCCCATAAGAACTTAATAAAATTTTGCCTAAAGTAAAAATAGAGATCATGTTCATGCTTTAAATCCTTCTTTTAAAGTAACCGTTCTGTTAAAAACAAGATGTTCGGGTTTGGAATCTTTATCTATACAAAAATATCCGTTGCGGATAAACTGAAAGTGGGTGCCGGCTTCAGCATGTTGAATATTACGTTCGATAAATGCATTATGGATGATTTGTAAAGAATCAGGATTAATATATTCTTTAAAATCATCTTCTTCTGCTGCCGGATTTTCTACCTTAAACAAACGATCATACAATCTTACTTCAGCAGTTGCTGCATCGCGTGCATTCACCCAATGAATTGTTCCCTTCACTTTTAAATGGCTCATGTCGTGGCCACTTTTGCTTTCGGGAAGATATGTTGCATGAATCTCAGTTATATTTCCTGCATTGTCTTTTTTAAAACTTTCACATTTGATAATATATGCACTTTTCAGACGAACCATTTGGCCGGGCGCAAGTCTGAACCACTTCTTTACAGGCACTTCCATGAAATCTTCTTTCTCAATCCAAAGCTCTTTTGAAAAAGTAATTCTTCTTGTATTATTAGGATCGTTTGGAAGATTTTCTGTCGTTAATTCTTCCGTTTTATTTTCATCATAGTTATCAATGATCAGTTTTACAGAATTCAAAACTGCCATCACACGATTGGCAGTTTGATTCAATTCCTCACGAATACAAAATTCCAAAAGGCTGATATCAATTAAATTATCACGTTTGGCAACTCCGATTTTTTCACAAAAAATTCTGATACTTGAAGGCGTATAACCTTTTCTTCTGAAACCAGATAGAGTGGGCATTCGCGGATCATCCCAACCTGAAACGTAACCTTCATTTACCAGTTGTAATAATTTACGTTTACTCATGACTGTATAGGTCATGTTCAGGCGTGCAAATTCATATTGATGTGATGGAAATATTTCTAATTTTTCAATAAACCAATTATACAATTCTCTGTGGGGAATAAACTCTAAAGTGCAAATGCTGTGAGTAATATGTTCGATGCTATCACTTTGCCCGTGTGCAAAATCATACATAGGATAAATGCACCATTTATCGCCGGTGCGATGATGATGCGCATGTTTGATCCGGTAAATTATAGGATCGCGCATCAACATATTTTGATGCGCCATATCAATTTTTGCACGCAATACTTTTTCACCATCTTTATATTTTCCATTTTTCATTTCTTCGAAAAGCCGAAGATTTTCTTCGACACTTCGGTTTCGAAATTCATTCGCTTTTCCTGGCTCTGTCGGTGTTCCTTTATCAGCAGCAATTTTTTCAGAAGTACTGTCGTCAACGTAAGCTAGCCCCTTGTTGATTAGCTTTACAGCGAATGAATATAATTCATCAAAATAATCACTTGAATAATATTCATTGCTCCAGGTGAA